>DATKDP010000001.1:0-24990 GCA_035546335.1 Thermoanaerobaculia bacterium
TTCGACCGCCCGGGCGAGTTGGGAGACGAATCGCAGCCGGTCCGCCTCATCGAGAAAAATCGCGCGCCCTTCGTTGCCACGGGAGGTCACGTGCCACAGTGCACCAGGATATTCGAGTCGCAGAGGTCGAGCCATCGCATCTCGAGGCTCCCTCGGTTCTCAGACTCCGTCAATCAAAATCTCAAAGGGGGTCAGAATCTCCTCGGAATGGAAACGAAAACCTCCTCGGAATGGAATCTGCGGGATCTAACTCCACGGGATGTAGAATCCGAGACCATCGCCAGCGTCGCTCGAGGCTCCGAGGGCTCGTGGCTCGGACCTCGGGCTGAAGGGGGATGGAGGGTCACGGGCTGAAGGGATGGAGGGTCACACCTTCTCTTTCCTCGGAAAAGCAAAGGTGTGACCCTCAGCCCTCCTGATTGACGGAAAAGCGAAGGTGTGACCCCAATGCCCCCCGCGCGGAAAAGCGAAGGTGTGACCCTATTCGACTGAGGCTGTTCAGCCCTTCTCGAAGACACCCATCTTCCGGAACTTTCTGTAGCGCCCCTCGGTCAGTTGCCGACGATCGAGCTTCGACAGCTCTTCGAGCGATTTCGCAAGGTAGGGCCTGAGCAAGTCGGCCGCCTGATCGTGATCGCTGTGTGCACCGCCAAAAGGCTCCGGCACGATCTCATCGATCACGCCGAGCTCCAGAAGAGAATCCGCTGTCATCTTCATCGCCCGCGCAGCTTCCTGTGCTGCGCCGGGATCTTTCCAGAGAATCGCGGCGCAACCTTCCGGCGAGATCACCGAATAGACGGCATGCTCGAGCATGAACACGCGGTCACCGACACCGAGAGCGAGCGCCCCCCCACTCCCTCCCTCCCCTGTCACGGTGACAATGATCGGGACGGTCAAGCCCGCCATCTCGCGCAGGTTGACTGCGATCGCCTCAGCCTGGCCCCGCTCCTCGGCGCCAAGGCCGGGATAGGCCCCCGGCGTATCGATGAAGGTGAGGATCGGAAGGTCGAACTTCTCCGCCAACTTCATGATCCTCAATGCCTTCCGATATCCCTCAGGCCGGGGCATCCCAAAATTGCGGGCGATCTTCTCCTTCGTGTCCCTCCCCTTCTGATGACCGATCACGACGCAGGCCCGTTGGCCGAATTCGGCAAACCCACCGACGATGGCCTTGTCATCGGCAAACTTTCGGTCGCCGTGCACTTCGATGAAATCGGAAAACAGACGGGGGATGAAATCGAGCGTGTAGGGCCGCAGGGCGTGTCGGGCGACGAGGGTCTTCTGCCAGGGAGTGAGGTTGCTGTAAATCTCGGCTGAGACTTTGATAAGCTTGTCTCGAAGCTCGACGAGCTCGGCAGCCTGACTGGAATCATCGTCGAGGGTCGACAGTTCGTCAATTCTGCGACGGATCGCCAGGATCGGCTCTTCAAACTGGCTCACATCGCCATTCATGCCGCGACGCTAGCAAATGCCCGCTCCCGCGGTCAAATGAAAGAACGACCATGGCACAGGCAATTCAGCAATTTCCGGGCGAGCCGGCCACTCATGCCGATGTAATGCGGCATGTCCCGCCGCTGGAATGGGTGGTCCGAAAGCTTGGCGAATACCAGCAAAGGGCCGAAACGCTCCATTGGGCGGCGTTCGAATCGGGACGCCAGGCGGATGCGGAGCTGCTCGCCGCGGCCGAGCAGGAGCTCAAACATCTGGCAGGATCGGTCGGGCGACTGATCGAAGCCGCCTCCAGACATCCGAAAGAGATCAGGTCTCCGGAGGGACTGCGCGCCCGGCTCGAGCATTTCTTCTCGAGGGCTCTCGGGTCGGTTCAGGCACTCGATCCCTCGCGGCTAGTTCTTCGAAGTCATTACACCGAGTTTCAGCGGTCACAGGGCGAACTCGTTTTCGCCGCCCTCCTCGTCGTCGGCGACTCCATCCGCCGCCTCACACCGCTCGTCGCCAGGATCAATCCCGATGTGTACGAACTGCTGCTCGCCAATCTCGTGACTCTGCAGCACCCTGTCAACGAAGAGACCCTGCGCCCGATCGCGTAATCGTCCCAGCGCGTAGTCCGCCCGAGGGGTCGCGCCTCTGGGCCGATCCATAGCGGCCTCCCGCCGGGAGCTGCCGAGTCAGGCACTGCCTTGCCCAGGACGCCGGGTGAGGGTCAGACCTTCTTTTTTTGTCGCGGAAAAGCGAAGGTGTGAGCCTTGCCGATGATCCTTACGGAAAAGCGAAGGTGTGACCCTCGAGCGCGCGCCAGTCTGCCCGGCGGCGTACAATGAGTCCGTACGCCCATGTCATTCGACTGCCCGCGGTGCCGCTCACCGATCGAGCCGCAGCTCCGGTCGTGTCCTCGCTGCGGCGAGGCGGTTACGGACTTTCTGCGCCGCCATTCGAAAGATCCGCTCGACGGCAAGTACCGCATCGTCTCGCTTCTTGGAGTCGGTGGCATGGGAGAGGTCTACAAGGCGGAGCATGTCCATCTCGATGCACCGCGCGTGATCAAGCTGATGCACCCTGCGATCGAGTCGGACCTCGAAGCGCACGAGCGCTTCCTTCGGGAGGCGCGCCTGGCGACGAAAATCCAGCATCCCAACGTCGCCGCGCTCTTCGATTTCTCGATGCTTCCCGACGGCTCTCATTACATGGTCTGGGAATTCATCGAAGGGACGAACCTGCTTCATTTCGTCCGCACGCGAGGACACCTCGAGCCCGAGCATGCCGTCGCGATTGCAACCCAGGTGCTCGCCGGTCTCGATGCGATTCACAAGGCGGGCATCGTTCACCGCGACATGAGCCCCGAGAACGTCATGATCACCCAGATAAGTGGAGATGCGGTTGAGCGGGCGAAGATCATCGACCTGGGAGTCGCCAAGCAGTGGGCGGGTGGTGCCGATGAGAAAACGAAGACCGGGATGTTCGTCGGCAAACTGAAGTACTGCTCGCCCGAGCAGCTCGGAATGCTTCCTGACGACGGGCAGATCGACGGGCGCGCCGACCTCTACTCGTTCGCTCTCGTTCTCTACGAGATGCTCACCGGCGTCGCCGCCTTTCAGGCGGAGACACCGCACCACTACGTCGTCATGCACATCTCGCAAACGCCGAAGCCGCTGTGGCAGGCGAATCGGGCCATCAGCGTCTCTCCGGAGCTCGAAGCCGTCATCTTCCGCGCGCTCGAGAAAGATCGCGAGCGTCGCTTTCGCAGCGCGATCGAATTCTCCGCTGCACTTCGGGAATCGCTGTCCCAGCGGGTACGCTTCGCGACGGCAGGCGATCGGAGTCCGGCTGCGCCTGGGCGAGCTCCCCTGCAGCGAACGACGACGACGGATTTCGGAGGCGTGGCTGCGCGACGAACCGGTTCGTCGGGAAGCAGTTCCACCAGCCGGATTCCGCGAAAGGGCGAAGCCGACGCCATGCTGTCACGCCGCCGCGAGCTTCTCGAGCAGGTGGCAACATCGCTCGCCGCGGAGAACTACCAGCAGGCCGAAGCCCTTCTCCAGACGTTGCGCATGCACCTCGGCGTGCGTGCCGAAGGCGATCCGGAGCTCAAGCGTGCAGCCCACCACCTCGAGGAGAGTGCACGGGCGCACGTCCAGTTCATTCGGGACGAGATCGAGCGAGCCCGACGTGAGGGAAGACCGGAGCAGATCGTTCTCCACCTCTCCGAGATGGAGGAAAAGCTCGGTAAGCGATTCGGAGACTCCGGCTACCGCATCGAGGTCGGGCAGTGGCTCCGCCGCCGCCAGGAGCTCATCGAGCAGACGCGTGAGGCGATTCAGGCGGAAGCGTTTGCAGGAGCGCGTGAGCTGCTCGCCGATCTCAACGAACATCTCGGTGAGGGTGCTCACGACGACCAGGAGCTGCTCACACTCCTTCACGGCTTCGAGCGGGCCGCCGACGACACCACCGAGCGGCTCCGCCGATCGATCGAGCAGGCGCGCGCCGAGGACGATGCGGTCAAGGCGAAACGGATTCTCGCGCTGCACGAAGCGAAGTTCGGTGTCGACTCCCCGAAACATCCGGCGATTGCCGATGCGGAGCGGTGGGTCCGCGATCCGAATCGTGCGGTGCGAGAGCGCAAGACGGCCGCCGCGGCGCGCGATGCTGCCCGCCGGGCGATTCGCCGCAGGCGGCGCCGCACGTTCCTGATCTCGCTGCTGTTCGTCGCCACGCTGGCGGCTTCCGGCATCACCTGGAGAAACGAAGTGATCGCATTCGCGCTGCAGGCTCGCGCAGCAGTCGAAGAGTTGATGCAGCGGTAACGCACGCGAAGCAGTTGCGCGCTGACCGCGTCGTCAAGCTCGCCAGGCTATCGCGTAACGCAGCAGCTTCGCCTGCATTCCTGCGAAGCAACGCCTTCGAGCGTCTCTCGCGCGGATGCTTCGCTCTACCGCAACTCAGGATGCCTACAGGATGTTGATCGGATCGACGTCGATCGCTACGTCGACGCCGCGCCATTTCCTGCCGACGACGACGGTTTCCACGGCACGCCGCAGTACCTGTCGTTTCGGGCCGCGGATCAGGATCTGGTAGCGGTAGACGCCCTTGATTCTGGCGAGAGGAGCTGGCGCCGGACCCTGCATTCTGGTCCCCGCGCTCCCTGCCAGCTCCACCTCCAGCAAGTTGGCAGTCTCGCTTGCCGCGCGCTCGACCTGGTCGAGGTTCTCACCACGAAAGAGAAGAGCGATCATCGCCGTGACCGGCGGGTAGTGAAACGTCCGGCGGAAGTGGATTTCCGAGGTGTAGAACGCCTCGTAGTCATGCGTCGTGGCGTGCCGGATCGCATAGTGATTCGGAAACGCCGTCTGCACCAGCACGCGTCCCGCCAGCTCTCCCCTTCCCGACCGTCCCGCCACCTGGGTCAGCAGATAGAACGTCTTCTCGGCGGAGCGGAAGTCGGGATACCCGAGGATCGCGTCGGCGTTGATGACTCCGGTGAGCGTGACGCTGGGGAAGTGATGCCCCTTGCTGATCATCTGAGTCCCGATCAGCGCGCGGGTCTCACGCCTGCGAAACCGATCGAGAATGCGAACGAGCTCACCCTTCTTCCGAGTGGAATCGCGATCGAGGACTTCGACGGACACGTCGGGAAAGTACCGGCGGAAACGGTCTTCGACCTTTTCGGTTCCGAATCCGATCGGCTGCAGAACTTCTCCGCGGCACAGCGGACACGTCGAAGGGATGGGAACCCTGTAGCCGCAGTAATGACAGAGGAGGATTCCGTCGCGGCGATGGACAGTGAGCGTCACGCTGCAATCACGGCAGCGAAAGTCGTTCTCGCATTCCCTGCAGAGAAGAAACGGTGCATAGCCACGACGGTTCATGAGAATGATCGCCTGCTCTCCCGCAGTGAACACACGCGCGAGCTCCTCGCGCAGTTTGCTGCTGAAAATCACGAGGCCGCGGTCCTCCTTCTCCCCCCTCTCCTTTCGAATGTCGATCAGCTCGACCTCCGGAAGCTCCCGCGCTTCGACGCGCCTGGTCAGCATCAGAAGGCGATACTTTCCCAGCTCTGCGTTGTTGCGACTCTCGAGCGAGGGAGTCGCCGAGCCGAGAACGACGGGGATGTTTCGGATCTGCGCTCGGACCACGGCGAGATCGCGGGCGTTGTAGCGCGGCGTTTCGTCCTGCTTGTAGGCACCGTCGCCTTCTTCGTCGACGACGAGCAGCCCGAGGCGCTGGAATGGCGTGAAGAGCGCCGAGCGCGGGCCGATCGCGACATCGACGAGTCCGCGGCGAGCGCGCCACCACTGGTCGTATCGCTCGCTCGCCGAAAGGCTGCTGTGCAAAATCGCGATCCGGTCACCGAAGCGCTCCTTCAGACGCGCAGCGAAAACGGGGGTCAGCGAGATCTCCGGCACCAGCAGAATCGCCTGATCACCTCGTCGCACCGCCTCCCGCATCAGCTCGATATATACCTCGGTTTTTCCGCTCCCGGTAACCCCTTCAAGGAGGAAGGGCGTGAACGTACCGAGAGACTTCTTCACCTCGTCAATGACGGCGGCCTGCTCGCCGGAGTGGTTGATCTCGCCCAGCCGGACGCTCTCCAGATCGGCAAAGAAGGCGTCGAGCGTGTGCATTCGATGGCGCTTGTCGATGCGGACGATGCCTTTCCGCACCAGCGTGCCGATGGACGAGTCGCTCATGCCTGCAGACCTGAGCGCGCGATGACTCACCTCCCCTCCGTGCTTTCGCAGAAGATCGACGACCGCCTGCTGCTTTGCCGGGAGGTCGTCGGCGATCACTTCGAGTATGACGAACCGATCGTAGCGGACTCCGGCCGCGTCGCGCATTTCGTCGGCGACCGCGATGAGGCCTGCATCGCGCAGACGGGCGACGATCTGGCGTCCTCCCTTGCGATGCTCGACGAGAGTCGACAGAGGAAGGTCGCGCTTTCGAATCTCCTCGAGTATCACCAGGTCGCTTTCGACGATCTGCCTGGCGGCGAGCGCGGCGGCAATCGTCTCGTCGCTTCCCGTGAATCGCGCATGCCGCTTTCCGCGCGCCGCCATGTTCGCCGGAATCGCGAGGCGCAGCATTTCGCCGAGTGGAGCGATGTAGTGCTTTGCCGCCCAGGAACAGAGCTCGATGATCTCCGGGATGAGCGCAGGCTCTTCATCGTCGAGGATCGATCGAATCTTTCTCATTCGCTTCACCCCCTGCGGCGCCTGATCGACCAGGGCGGTGACGAATGCGGTGGTGAGCTTCGTTCCGATGGGAACCTCGACCCGCGAGCCGAGCCGGATGTCGTCTTTCAAGTCCTCCGGGATGATGTAGGTATAGGTGTCGAAGATCGCGAGCGGAACCGCAACCTCGGCGAAATCGGAAAGCCCTTTGGACATCGGGCGAAGAATACCGCAGGGCAGAGCGTTCGGTTCCATTGGACCGGATCGGCAACAGTCTGAGAACGCAGATCCTTGCCTCACACTCGCCCATCCGCCTCACTCATCAGGATGACGGCAAGGTCTGCGGTGTCATTCCCTCTTCACCGGCGCGGAGCGCCGAGCTCGGGGTGACAACGCGCGTGGGCGTTCCTACGCTGTTGCCGGGCCGGGTCCGGCCGGTGAGTGAAAGAGGCTGTTCAGAGCAATCTGCTCTCGGAGAAATGCGGCCGGTGTCGTCTCTGCGAATTCGCGAAAGTCGCGGATCCAATGCGACTGGTCGAAATAGCCCTCGAGAAGGGCGGTCTCGGGGGCGTGAAGAAGGCTCTCGACCGCTGCATGAAACCGAAGAACGCGGGCGAGGCGTTTCGGACCGACGCCGGCAAGCGAACGGATTCGTCGCTCCGCCTGGCGAAGAGAGATGCCGGCATCCGCTGCGAGGGACTCGATGGAAACCGTTCCATGGCTCGAACGCAGTGCGACGAGCAGAGGATCGGCGCGCGACACAAGGCGCCTGGCGAGCTCGGCTCGGAGGCGCGCAGACATCAGCGCTGCACGTTCGGCGTCGCCGATTGGTGCGAATCGCTCCTGCAGCGCAGCGAGGAACGGCAGGACATCCCGCGCCGGATGCACTCCGCCGGTGACCTCGGCGATCGAAGCCGGGGCGAAAAACTGCGATACCGCTCCAGGCTGGAAACGCACCGCAAAGACCTCGCTTCGCGCGGCGGGAATGATCCAGATCGGCCGGTCCACGGCTGCGACGAGGAGCGACGCCGGCTGCCGCACGGGCTCGCCGTGGCAAACCTCCCGATACGGCTCAGCGAAGTGGAAGATCAACTCGGAGCAACCGTCCGGGAGAATTCGCTCCGGTACGGAGGAGACATTCCCCTCGTCGCGGAGCGACCAGAAGCAGCGAATCCAGGGAGAGAGGTCTCGGTCGGGGTTGATGACCGCGTATTCCGGCATTCCAGAGAGCCTACTCCCCATGTCGGATTTTTCCAATCATCGGAGAGGCCCATCCCCTATTCTTCCGATGACCTGGCCGTGCTGTCATCCTGGGCAAGGCGGGGCCTGTTGTAGTGTCTCGCTCACGCCCTCCCTGCCGCCTCGCTCGGGATGACGGATTGGAACGCGGGGCATCTGGAAGTCGAGGAGGAATCGGATGATGGCGAGAATCGTGATCATGCTCGGTACTGCAGCTCTGCTGGCGTGCACATCGCTGGCTGGGGAGAAGGCGCCGGAGCTCGCCGATCTGTCGTGGATCTCCGGGCGATGGGAGTTGAGCTCGGGCCCGGTCGTTGTGCGTGAATGGTGGATGCCGGCCAGCGACCGGATGATGGTCGGCATGTCGCAGACGACGAAGGATGGACGATTGACCGGCTTCGAGTACCTTCGCATCGAAGAGAGCGAGGCTGGCCTGGTCTATCAGGCGATGCCCGGCGGGAAGGGGCCGACGCCATTCAGGCTGAAGGAACTGAAGGGCGAGCGAGCAGTCTTCGAGAATCCGGCACATGATTTCCCGCAGAGAATCATCTACTGGAAGAGTGGAGCATCTCTGTGCGCTCGTATCGAGGGGGTGCTGCGAGGCGAGCAGTCGGGCCAGGAATGGTGCTGGAAGCCGGCGGAGTGAGAGTGGCCGAACCTTCTCGCTTACTTCGCGAGGGCCATGCCGTCGGGCTCGTGGCCTGCCTTGATGATGTCGCGCACCGCGAGACTCTCCGTGTCGATGACGACGACGGCATCGGACTGCGTCGCGGCCACGAAAGCCGTCTTCCCGTCTGCGGCGACCACCAGGCCGACGGGGACGGGGCTCTCGCCGAACCGATCGCCGAAAAGGCGTTGCGCCGCATCGGGAGCGTTCTTCAGATCGAGCTTTTTCCGGGTGATCTCCTTGCGCGACGCCGCATCGAAGCGAACGACCTCGCCCGAGCGGGCCGCAGAGACGAGCGCATGCCTGCCGTCGGGAGTGAAGGCGATGCGGATCGGAAATCCGGCACACGCCACGGTGGCTCGGATCTCGAGCGTCGCCGCGTCGATCACGCTGATCGTGTCCGCTTCACGGTTGGTGACCCAGAGCTCTCCCCCGGCCGGCGACATCGCAATGCCTTCGGCGCCGGCTCCCGTCTCGAGGTCTTTCACTTTTTTCTGCGAGGCGAGGTCGATCACGGTGACCGATCCGGAGCCGATGTTCGCCACGAAAGCCCTGTTGCGATCCGCCGCGACGGCGACCATGTGCGAGACGCGCTGGCCGGTCGGGATGGCGGCTGCGATCTTCCCCTTTGCCGTGTCGACGACGAGCAGATGCCCACTCCCCTCCGCCGTCACGGCGATCCTGTCACCGCTGAGCCATGCGAGACCGTGGGGGCGAGTGTGCTCCCCCAGGTCGATCGTACGCAACACCTTCGCCGCCGCCAGATCGACGACCGTGAGGCTCGAGCCCGCCTTGCTCCGGTCGCCGTAATTGCTCACGACGGCGAGCTTCCCTCCGGGTGAGACCACGACTTCATGGGGTGCATGACCCGTTGGCAGCGTCGCGCGCGATGCCCCGTTCGTCGGATCGACCAGATCGATCGTGTCATCGCTCTTGTTCGCCACGATCAGCGTGGCGGCGATCGACATCGAAGACGGGAGAACTACGGAGAAGGTCGCCATCAGGAGAATCGTCAGCTTCATCATCCACCTCGTTCTTGTGCGTCCGGCATTGCGCTACTGCAAACGTTAGCACACGAGGCCACCTCTGATACGATCCTGCCGCAAGGTCCGTAATCGAGGAGCTCATATGAAACGGAAGCAAACGCTCGTGATGCCTCTGCTCGTATGCGTCGTCACCGCCTGCGCATCGACATCCAACACTCCCTCTTCCACCTCGAATCGTCCGGCTCCGCCCGCTCCGACGACTCTTCCCTGGCGCGCCGAGTCCCAGCCCTATGCGTCGACCTATCGCCCGCTGGCGTCGGTTCCCCTCCTGATCAGGAACGCGACGATTCTCACGGCGGCAGGCGATCGCATCGAGCAGGGCTCGGTTCTCCTTCGCGATGGAAAGATTGCGGCCATCGGTGTTTCGATCGAAGCACCTGCTGACTCCACGGTCGTCGATGCGAACGGGAAGTGGATCACGCCCGGCATCATCGATGCGCACTCACATCTCGGCGTCTACGCATCTCCCGCAGTGACCGGGCAGGCCGACGGAAACGAAGCGACGGATCCGAATACCGCCGAGGTCTGGGCCGAGCATTCGGTGTGGCCGCAGGATCCGCAGTTCGCACTCGCACTCGCCGGCGGCGTGACCTCGATGCAGATCCTTCCGGGATCGGCGAACCTGTTCGGTGGACGCGGCGTGACCCTCAAGAACGTCGCCGCACGCGACGTCTATGCGATGAAGTTTCCCGGGGCTCCGTACGGACTGAAGATGGCCTGCGGAGAGAATCCGAAGCGCGTCTACGGCGGCAGGAACCGCGCTCCGTCGACCCGGATGGGCAATGTCGCCGGCTATCGGTCCGCCTGGATGAAGGCTCAGAAGTATCGTAGCGACTGGGAGGAGTACGATCGCAAGAAGCGGAAAGGCGATGACCCCACGATTCCCGAGCGCGATCTCGAGTCCGAGACGCTCCTCGGCGTTCTCGAGGGAAGGATTCTCGTGCAGAACCACTGCTATCGCGCCGACGAGATGCTGACCATGATGGAGCTGGCGAGAGAGTTCGGCTACAGGATCACGGCGTTTCATCACGCGGTCGAGGCCTACAAGGTCGCCGATGCTCTCGCCGCGAATGAAATCTGCGCCGACGTCTGGGCCGACTGGTGGGGGTTCAAGATGGAAGCATTCGACGGGATTCGCGAAAACGTGGCCCTCGTGCACAAAGCGGGCGGCTGTGCCGTCGTGCACTCCGACTCGGCACAAGGAATCCAGCGGCTCAATCAGGAAGCGGCGAAGGCGATGGCCGCGGGGAACAGGATGGGAATGAATCTCCGCGAAGAGGACGCGATTCGCTGGATCACGATCAACCCCGCGAGATCGCTCGGCGTGAGCGAGTGGACCGGATCGCTCGAGGCTGGCAAGATGGCGGACCTGGTCGTCTGGAGCGGCAATCCCTTCAGCGTCTACTCGCGCGCCGAGAAGGTCTACATCGATGGTGCGCTCGCTTTTGATCGCGGCGACGCGTCTCGACAGCCGGAGAGTGACTTCACCCTCGGCCTCACTGCGGGCGAGGTGATCCGATGAAGCGGGCATCTGCGCTCTCGCTCCTCCTCGTCCTGCTCGCCTCCCTCCTCCGCGGCGAGACGGTTGCAATCACGGGAGCCACGATTCACACCCTCGCCGCTGCGGGCACGATCAGGGACGCTACGCTCCTGATGACGGATGGTCGGATCGTAGCCGTCGGACAGAACATTGCGGTTCCCGCAGGAGCCCGTCGCATCGACGGCCGCGGGAAG
The DNA here is from genome assembly GCA_035546335.1 of Thermoanaerobaculia bacterium. Lineage (GTDB taxonomy): Bacteria > Acidobacteriota > Thermoanaerobaculia > Gp7-AA8 > Gp7-AA8 > DATKDP01. The sequence goes on from DATKDP010000001.1 coordinate 11,310, forward strand.
ATCGTCACCCCGGGACTCTTCAATTCGATCACCCGAATCGGCATCACGGAAGTCTCGGCTGTCTCCGGAACCCAGGACCTCGCGGTCTCCAGCGATCGAATCACCGCAGCATTCGACGTCGCGGACGCGATCAATCCCGATTCGACAGTGATTCCCGTGACACGCCTGGACGGCGTGACCCGCGTCGTCGTCGCACCCAATGCCGGAGGAAGCCTCATCGCCGGCCAGGGCGCGGTGATTCACCTCGGCGGCGGCGACGCCCTCGTGCTGCGCGGAAAGGTGGCGATGTTCGCTTTCCTGGGAGAGCGCGGTGCGGAGCTGAGCGGCGGTTCCCGCGGCGCCGCGATTCTGCGGCTGCGTGAAGCGCTGGAGGACGCACGCGACTTCGCTGCCAACCGCCGGGCATTCGAGAGTGGAAACCGGAGAGAGTACGCTTTCTCGCGGCTCGACCTGGAGGCACTGGTCCCGGTCGTGAACGGAGAACAATCGCTCGTCGTGACCGCGCACAGAGCGAGCGACATTCTCGCCTCGCTTCGTCTTGCGCGCGAGCTCCGATTGCGTCTGATCCTCGCAGGCGCCGCCGAGGGATGGAAAGTTGCGCGTTCGATTGCGGAGGCCGGCGTTGCTGTCATCATCAACCCGATGGACAACCTTCCCGAGAGCTTCGAGAGGCTCGGAGCCTCACTCGAAAACGCTGCGCGGCTTCATGCCGCCGGCGTGACCATCGCCCTGATGACCGGGGACGCTCACAATGCGCGGAACATCAGGCAGGGAGCCGGCAACGCCGTCGCGTACGGTCTCCCGTGGGATGCGGCCCTGGCCGCAGTGACGTCCGTTCCCGCGAAGCTGTGGAATCTCGCAGAGAGATATGGAGCTCTGCAGCCTGGAATGGATGCCGATGTGGTCGTATGGAGCGGCGATCCTTTCGAGCTGACGACGCATGCCGAGGCGGTCTTCATCCGCGGCGTCGCGGTCCCGATGCGCAGCCGCCAGACCGATCTGCGCGACCGCTACAGTGATGTCTCGTCCGATCTGCCACCGGCGTACCGGAAGGGGCCATGATCTCCGTGGGCGAAGTTTGTCCGCTTCGGCCAGACGCTGAAGGACTCCCTCACCTCTGGTCTGCCGAAGCGGACAACTTCGGCCCTGGTACGAGTGAGTGACGACAAAGTGTGCCGAGGGCCCGGCCGAACTTGTCGCGGATGCGCGGTGAGAGCTTCACAAGCTCGCACGGTCCCGGCGGCGCATCCGCGACAAAGTTCGCCCACATCGTTCGGCCACATCTCACCCGATGCGCACGGTCAACATCGAGACCGATCCGCCGTCGACTCCTTCGACCGGAAACGTCACCGTCTCGTCGTCTCTCTGCAGTGCGATCGTGTACAGAAGCGGCAGATAGTGATCGGGCGTTGGAATCGACAGCAGGGCATCGCGGCCGAGCGATTCGTAGTCGATGAGTGGACGGTGATCGCGGCTCACCATCAGCGCGCGCGCACGCTCCTCGAAGCGGATGGCCCAGTCGAACGGCTCGACGGAGTGACGTCCCCAGGCATAGGTGTGCAGGTTGTGGACGAGATTCCCGCTTCCGATCACGAGCACACCCTCGTCACGAAGTGGCGCGAGCCGCCGGCCGATCTGGTAATGGAATTCGGGCGGCTGCGTCTCGTCGATCGACAGCTGCACGACCGGAATGCCGGCGTCCGGAAAAAGATGGCAGAGGACCGACCAGGTTCCATGATCGAGTCCCCAGCTCAGATCGAGACCGACGGCGAGCGGAGCCAGCATCGACTGAACCCTGCTTGCGAGATCAGGATCCCCCGGCGCGGGATAGGCGACTCCGAAGAGCTCGCGGGGAAAGCCGCCGAAGTCGTGAATCGTCCGCGGCGTTTCCATGGCTGTGAGCAGCGTCGCCGGCAGATACCAGTGGGCGGAGACAGCCAGAATCGCGCGCGGGCGCGGGATCGATCGTCCGATCGCGCTCCAGGCACGCGTGTAGTCGTTGTCGAGCAGCGCATTCATCGGGTTCCCATGCCCGATGAAAAACGTCGGCATTCGCTCCGTAGTCATCGTGCGCTCCTCCGCTGCTTGAACCGCGCGACCTCAGGGACGCAGGGAGCAAGATCGGCAAGCTGAGCCTCGACGAGCTGCATGTTCGCGATGCGCGATTCCTCCTGCTGGCCGATCCACTCCCGCTTTCTGGCGAGGGCTTCTTCGTAGATCACACGCTTTCGGTCGGCCAATTCGAAATCGATCTCGCGATCGAGTGCACGCCTGGTCATCGTCACTCGTTCATCGAGCACGTCCTGCTGCTCGAAAGCGCGCACAGCGTCGATGGCCTGCAGCCTCACCCATTCCTGCTCGAACGGATTGACTCCGAGATTGACTGCGGCGCGAAGCTCCGCCGTGGCAAAAGCGCGCGCCGACCCCATCGCAGCGAACGCAGTGGCCATTCGCGAGTAGCGGTCATGATCGACGGCGGCTTTGTCCATCTGGTCCTCGAGCCGGTGACCCGCCACTTCGCGAATCTTCTGCGTGAGAGCGCAGAAGCGGAGAAAGACTTCGATCTGCGACTCGGTCAGAGCACCATCGTCGGGCGGCGCGTACGTGACTCCCTCGAGCTCGTCGTAGAGGTTTCGGACGGTTCTCTTCTCGAGGTCACGCTCGATCTGCTCCGGATCGAACGGGTCGGGCTCAGCGCAACCACTCAGCAGAATGACGAGACAGAAGAGGTGGGTCAGAAGACGAATCGGCCCTAGAGCCATATGATTCACGTGCGTGAACTGCCTGTTCGCTCTCATGCTCGCACTGATGATTTTTGCCTTCGTCGCTGCCAACGTCTTCTCGCGGCGCCGTTGATCCGAGCGCGGCGGAATTGTACAGCGATCCGCTGACGCTATAATCGTACAAATCCACACCATTCGGAGCAGACAATGAATTGTCCGAAGTGCGACGCGCACCAGCCTGACGACGCCGAGGAATGTTCGTCGTGCGGTATCATCTTCGCCCGCTGGCGAGCCTCCGTGGAGCGACCCTTGCCGCCGGCCGCGTTCCACGATTCCGCAGCAGGGGCCACTACGACGATCCCGATCGTCCCGATCATCGCAGTGGTGCTGGTCGTTCTAGTCGGACTCGGCTGGACCATGAAGCGCCGCTCTGCGCGCGCAACCACGAGCCCGGGCGCTGCTCTCGATGCACAACTCAATGAGATCAACAACGCCGGACTGAAGGATCGACAGCGGCTCGAAGAGGAGAGTGCAAGAGCCCGGCGAGCTGCGTACCAGAAGGAGGCGTCGTCGTTGGCCGCTTCGGTGGTGACGTTTCCCGAAGGACTCTCTTCTGCGCAGGCCAGAAGCATGATCGAGAGCTGCAGTGCGTTTCAGGAGCAGACGACGCTGACGCTCCCGAAGACGTTCTCGGCCCATCTCTACCGTTTCACTCTCGATCGCTATCCCGCTCTCTTTCCTGCGGCGCGCGACCTGCTCGTCGAGTTTCAGCCTCCACTTCCCTCGATCTACACGTCGGGGCGAAGTTCCCCGCCGAATTTCGCGGCCCATTCGGAGACGATCAATGTCTCGCTCACGTCCATGGGGCAGCTCAAGATGCGCACCAACGACCTGGGTGACGAGATCGAGATCGTTCTGGGACCCAGGCAGGTCGTCTCGGTCGACTCCAGCCAGTCCTCAGTCCACACTGCCGGTGTCGCGTTCAAGTGGAGTTATGGCGACGACGTCGCCGACACCTTCCAGCCGCCGGAATCGGAGCAGCGCGGCTCGGCCAACTTCGCAAAGCACGGACGGAACTGGCAGATCACGCAAGTCAGCATGTGGAAGGATGCGCGATACACGACCGTCTGCTCGTGGTGATACGAGGCCCGCCACGAAACACTGCACGTGACGAGCGTGATCGAGAGAGGAACGTCACCGGAGCACGCGAATAGAAGCTACTCCACCGCGAGGGGCGCGGGCGGGACCTCAGCTCTCCTGGGCGCAACCCTCTGCACGAGGACCACGCCGGCCAGGACCAGCAGACCTCCGACCGCGGTCGCAGGCCGGAACGGCTCTCCCAGCAGCCACATCGCCGCTCCGAGCGTCACGAGCGGCTCGAGGTAGAGGAGCGATGCGACACGCGTGGCCTCGACTCTTTCCAGAGCTGCATACCAGAGCAGGTACCCGAGAGCCGAGCAGGCCACGCCGAGAAAGAGAACGGCGCCGAGTGTCTGCGAGCTCGCCGACGCGACCTCTTCCCAGCCGCGTTGTGCAACGAATCCGGGGGTGAGCATGAGCGTACCGAGAAGTACGGACCCTGTAGTGGCGCGGCTCGGTCCGAGCCGGCGGATCGTCCGGTGTCCCAGGATCGTATAGATCGCCCAGTTGAAAGTGCTCGCGAGGATGAGCAGGTCGCCGCGCGTCGAGGGAAGAGAGAGTGTTGTGGCCTTGATCTCTCCGCGCGTCATGACGATGGTCGCGCCGATGAACGCGATCATGAGTCCGGTGAGCTTCATCGGAGTGAAGCGTTCATGGAGGAAGAGTGCGGCGAGCACTGCAGACCAGATGGGTGTCAGACCGACCAGCCATCCTGTGTTGATCGCGCTGGTCATGGTCAGTCCCCAGGCCTGCAACATCTGGTGGACGAAGACTCCGATGAATCCCATCGCGAGCAGAGGCCCGAGCGAATCGCGTGCAGGCCATGGATTCATCCCACGAGCGCTCACCATCAGCAGGAGAACGAACGAGCCGATGGCGAATCGCGTGAAGATCAGCGTCAGCGGCGACATCTCCGCGAGCGCCGCCTTGGTCGCTACGAAGGAGATTCCCCATAAGACAATCGCCAGGAGTGCGCCGAGAAGCGGCAGGGCGGTGGATAGAATAGACGGGGTGGACGACGGCGGCAGAACGCTCCTCACCTCGTCCACCTCGTCCATATCGTCCAGTCGTCCACCGCTCCGTCACCCCTCCCGCTGAAACTGCTTTCTCATCTCCCACAGCAGGTGGCTGATGTAGGGTCGTCGCGACTCCCCGGTCGCCACCATGAGCAGCTTGGTGATCTTCAGCTCCTGGGGGTCGGTGTAGAGGAGAATCAGCATCTCCCGGAGGTAATCGGTATCGAGCGTGACGTAGTTGTCGGTGCCGACCCCGAGATGCAATCCCTTCTTCTCCCACCAGGAGAAGGGATGATCCTTGTCGTCCTCGAGCGCGCCGGTGAGCTTTCGATTCGATGAAGGGAGCGAGATCAGCGACAGGCGTTTGTCGATCATCCGGTTGATCACGTCGTGCTGATAGTGCTCGAGCTCCGTCGCGAGATGAAACTTCGCTTTGGTGAACAGCGTCATGTCCGGCGCCGAGATCGCCGCTCCCTCGATCAGTTTGTCGCGAATGTCCTCCCGCCCGTTCCAGTCCATTTCCATCAGCTCGTTGTGCTCGGTTGATCCCTGCGACAAGGCAACGCCGCGGCGATTCCGCTCCAGCACGCGCTGTAGCAGGCGATGGAAGTAGTAGTTCGGGTTGATCCCGAGGCTGAGGCCGTGCTCGATGGCGTCGACGTGCCAGATGTTGATCGCGTTGTCGACGGCCTGGATGCCCTGCCGCAGCGTCCTCCACGTCTCACCATGGTGGCTTCGCGTCTTGAAGCCGTAAGCCTGCAGCTTCCGGATTCCGATCCGCATCTCCTGGAAATGCACCTTTCTGTAGAAGCCCCGCTCGTCGCCGACGGTGTCCACTTCGGTGATCACGTTGCGAAGCTCCGGATGTCGCGCGAGCAGTGCAATGATCCGCCGAACCTGATCGTCGAAGTGCGCCCGCTTCGACGGATAGTGCGCGGCATCGTAGAAGCCGGGCTCCTTGCGGAAGCTCGGTGAGAGGATGAATCGAAAGGAAGGAACTTCCTGCTGAAAACTCTTGAACCCTTCATAGAGCCCCAGCACGACATCCTCGGCCGTCAGGTTCTCGATTCCGGGAATCTGCTCGCTCGACTCGGTGGTCGAGCGGAAGAGCGTGAACTTGAGGCGCAGGGCACCGACGTTGAAGTCGTGGTAGAGCCGGCTTGCCATGTGCAGGGCGGCCTCGCGGTGAATGTCTCGGTTGATCAGAATCAGTTTCGGAAGATAGAGAATCTTCAGATAGCGGTCGAATCGATCGTCGTCGCCGAGGCGGATCAGGCGATCGACGTCCGAAACGCTTCGAATCGGGAGGCTCTGCTCTCCGTACACTTCCGCGATCTTTCTCTCGTAGAGCGCTCGATCGGGACCGTCGAGAAGTCGCTGAAGGTGCGGAAAGATGAAGCCGGCATCGAGCGAGCCGGTGAGATGCGTGTGCTCGTCGCGAAAGGGAATCGGGAACCGGCGGAAGATGCCGCGAAGCGCCGTCGAGAAGGGGTGCTCCAGCAACGGCTGGACCGTTTTCTCGTCGATACGAAAGCGTCGAAGCAGCGAGTGGAAGTCGACGATCAGGCGGCCGATCTCCGGATCGTTCTCCAGAATGAATGATTTTTCGGCGAGATCGAGCGTGTCTTCCAGCGAGAGCCCGTTGGTCTCGCTGATCAACTCGGTCAGGAATCGCGTCAGCCGTGTGACCGCGGTTGCTGGGGCGGGATCCTGCACTTTCCCATTATCGCCGACGACGTGGACGTTTTCGTCACGAACACCGCGCCTCTGCGTTCACTTTACGCCTACGCCCCATCAGAATCGGTTGTTCCGGTAAACTGGCCCCACAGACGTTCTCGAATGACGCCGGTTTCTGGTAATGAGGTGAAGGATGACGACACGGTGGATTCTCATCGCTCTTTTCAGTGTCACCATCGCCGGATGCGTGCGGCAGGCGACGGCACCATCTTCGATCCCGACGGTGCCTTCCTCGCCAGCCGGCGAGGCCGCGCTCGCCGGTTATGACCCGGATGATCTCGACCCGGCAGTGCCGGCATGTGAAGACTTCTACCGCCACGCGGTCGGCGGCTTTCTCGATCGCAATCCAGTCCCTCCGGCATTCTCGACGTGGGGCCAGTTCACGATTCTGGCCGACCGCAACCGTGAGATTCTTCGAGAGATCGCCGAGCAGGCTGTGGCTCGTCCCGACGCGGGAGCCGTCCATCGATTGGTTGGAGATTTCTATGCCGCCTGCATGAACGAAGAGGAAATCGAGCGCCTCGGAGCTGCTCCGATCGAGCCGGAGCTCGAGCGCATCGCGCGCATCGATTCACGCGCCTCACTGCAGGATGCGATTGCGAGGCTCCACGCCACGGGCGGCGGACCGGCACGCACGACATCGGTCGCGCTCTTCCGGTTCGGCTCGACCCCCGATGCGAAGAACAGCAGCCTGGTCGTCGCATCCGCGTCGCAGTCCGGCCTGGGCCTCCCCGATCGCGACTATTACCTGAAAGACGACGCGCGATCGATCGAGATCAGGGAGAGATATCGAGAGCATCTCGGCAGAATGTTCGAGCTCATCGGCGAACCGCCGGATGGTGCAGAGCGGGCGGCAGCCTCGGTGCTGGAGATGGAGCTGCGCCTGGCCCGAGCTTCGATGACGCGCGAGCAGCTTCGCGATCCTCATGCCACCTACAATAGAAAGACCCGCGACGAGCTGCGCTCGATGGCGAAGACCTTTTCGTGGGATCGATATTTCACTTCCCTCGGTGTGCCGGAGGTCGAGCACGTCGTCATCGGCCAGCCGGAGTTTTTTGCAGAAGTCGACGAGATGATGCGGGCCGTCTCGCTCGAGCTGTGGCGGGATTATCTTCGCTGGAACGTCATTCGCCAGCGAGCCCCCCATCTTTCCTCTGATTTCGAGACGGCACATTTCGAGTTCTACAACGCGTTCCTCGAAGGAAGAAAAGAGCTGCTTCCCAGGTGGCGGCGCTGCATCGCATCGATGGACCAGTCGATCGGCGAGGCCCTCGGACAACTCTACGTCGAGCATGCGTTTCCTCCCGGTGCGCGGTCCGAAGCGCTCGAGCTGGTCAACGACATCGTTGAGGCGCTTCGAGAGGAGATCGGAGATCTCGACTGGATGAGCACCGAAACGAAGGGGCGTGCGCTCGAGAAGCTCGCCGCCTTTTCGACAAAGATCGGGCACACGGAAAAGTGGCGCGACTACTCCAGCCTCGACGTTGGCCGCGTCGCATACGTGAACAATCTCGTCGCCGCGCGTGCATTCAACCACCGCTTCAACCTCTCGAGAATCGGCAAGCCGGTCGATCGCACCGAATGGTTCATGACACCCTCGACGGTGAACGCCTACCACAATTCACTGGGAGTCGAAATCGTCTTTCCAGCCGGCATTCTTCAGCATCCGTTCTTCGATCCGAATGCCGATGCGGCCTACAACTACGGCGGCATCGGAGCGGTCATCGGGCATGAACTGATTCACGGATTCGACGATCGAGGGAGGCAATATGGCCCCTCCGGCAACCTCACCGACTGGTGGTCTCCCGAGGACGAACGGCGTTTCAAGGAGCGCGCGGCGTGCGTCGTCGAGCAATTCGAGAGCTATGATCTCGGCCTCGAGGATCTCAGAATGCGCGGACATCTCGTTCTCGGTGAGAGCATCGCGGATCTCGGCGGTCTGCGCATTGCGCTGAGGGCGTACCAGCGTCACCTCGAGCGACACCCGCGCACCATGGCCGGCGGCTTCACTCCGGAGCAGCGATTCTTCCTCGGCTACGCCAGGATCTGGGCTCGGAACACGACACCGGAAGCCGAGCGTCTCCGCGTGATGACCGATCCCCATCCGCTCGCTCCGTTCCGCGTCAAAGGTCCGCTTTCGAACATGCCGGAGTTCGCCGCTGCCTTCGGATGCAGCGCCGGGAGTCCGATGGTGCGGCCTGTCGAGAGGCAGTGCCGGATCTGGTGAGAGTGGGTGACCGGCGGCATCGCGAAAGACGGTGAGAGCGTGGCGGGCTGGTCATGCTGAGCGAGTGGCGGCGGGAAGGTGTGAGCGAAGGACCTGTGATCGGCAACTGTCTAAGAACGCAGATCCTTCGCTCACACCCACCCATCCGCCTCGCTCAGGATGACGGGGGAACGCGCACGTCATGCCACTCTTCATCGGCGCGCAGCGTAGCTCTTACCGCTGAGGTTCGGAGCCCTCGGCGCTTCGCGCCATTCGGATGCCTCCGACCACGAACCCCACGCCGATGACGAGCGCGACGATTTTCCACCACAGCGGCGTCATCTCGTCGGTCACGGTGCCATATCGTATGCCGAGCCAATAGGCATATCCGGCGTTGAAGCAGGTGTAGAGGATATAGGCGATCGGCAGGAGTGGAATGGCAGCCTGCCGGCGGCTGCGGACCACGAGGTGAAACGAGACGAGCGCCCAGGCGAGCTCGAAGACGATGACCGGAGCCGGAACGGGAAACGGACCGGTCGCCCTCGGAATGAACAGAGCAGCGTAGATCGCGTTGCTCGCACCGATGAGCGCGGTGACGATTCCGTAGAGTCGGATCATAGGATCGCCTTCGCGGTCAGGCGATCCCCAGCTCGGCCATCACCTTTTTCATGTCCTGCCAGACATCCTTTTTCGCCGCCGGGTTTCGAAGGAGATACGCGGGATGGTATGTCGGCATGACTTTGATCTCGCCGTATCGCGTCCAGACGCCACGGGCCGCGGTGACTGAGCGCGTGTTCTGGAGAAGACTCTGGAGCGCGAATCGCCCGAGAGTGACGATCACTTTGGGGCGGATCAAGGCGATCTGCCGCTCGATGAAGGGGCGGCATGCGTCGAGCTCGTCGGGCTCCGGATTGCGGTTCTCGGGGGGCCGGCACTTGATCACATTGGCGATGTAGACTTCTTCGCGCGTCAGCTTCATCGCCTTGATGATGTCGGTGAGCAGCTGGCCGGCACGGCCGACGAACGGGGCTCCCTTCAGATCCTCGTCGCGCCCCGGCGCTTCACCGATGAACAGCAGATCGGCGTTGCGATTGCCGCTGCCGAAGACGACGGTGGTTCGCGTCGGAGCGAGCTTGCATCGGGTACAGGAGAGGGCGCGCTGTTCGAGATCGGACCATTCGGCGGGATCGCTGCCGGCGTTCGACGCTGCGGCGGGTTGGGGAACATCGAGGTGGGTGAACCCCATCTCGGCGAGAAATCGTAGCTCGTCAGCGAGATCGCTCATGGGATGATTGTACCAATCGAATCATGCTGATTGCAGCGCCAGTCGGCTCCGAGGGGGTCGGGGGTCCCCGCCCGATCGAGGCTGCGTCCTCGCCGCCCCTCGCAAATCGGGACGATGTGAGCAAGCCTGCCAGCGATGGCGAGGACGCACGACCCCCTGCTGCGCGAGTCGGGCAGAGCTGGCAAGCTCGCCACGAAGGCGTGACTGAGGCATTGTTGGACGCATTCCTGCGACGGGGTCACTCCTGCGGTGACTGCGCCGAGGCGAGCCGGGCGGCAACCACATCGAGGATCTGCCGGGCAAGGATCTCCTTGGAGGTCTTCGGAATGTGAAGGACCTCGCCGGAGCGGTCGAGGATCGTGACCGCATTGTCGGGCGAATCGAATCCGATGGCGGCATCGGATACATCGTTGGCAACGATGAGATCGGCGTTTTTCCGCTGGAGCTTCTCTCCGGCATGCTGAACGATCTGCTCGGTCTCGGCGGCGAATGCAACGATGAATGGGCGCCGCGACCGCGCGCCGATTGCCTCCAGGATGTCGCCCGTTCGCTCGAGAGCGATGACGGGCGCCGAATCGTGTTCTTTCTTGATCTTCTGCGGGGCCGCGCTCACCGGCCGATAGTCAGCCACGGCGGCGGCTTTGACGATCACATCGTGACCATCGACGTTCTGCATGACCGCGTCGAACATCTCCTGAGCGCTGGTAACCTCGATGACTTCGATTCCGGGTGGCCGGACGAGCGCCGTCGGCCCCGTCACCAGCGTCACCGACGCGCCGCGATCCCGTGCAGCGGCGGCGATTGCGTATCCCATGCGGCCCGAGGAGCGATTGCTGATGTAGCGCACGGGATCGATCGCCTCGCGCGTGGGCCCTGCCGTCACGAGAAAGCGCGTTCCCTGGAGATTCCGATCGGCGAAGAGCATCTGCACATGCCGCGCGATCACCTGCGGATCGGGCATCCGTCCCGCCCCTTCGTCACCGCAGGCGAGAAGACCGCTGTCAGGCTCGATGAGCGCGACTCCCCGGCTTCTCAGCAGTTCGAGATTCGCGACGACGGTTGGGTGAAGCAGCATCGAAGTGTTCATCGCCGGGACGATCAGGAGGCGTCCGCGATGCGCCACCGCGTAGGTGGTGAGTGCGTCATCGGCGATTCCGGTGGCGAGCTTGGCGATGATGTTCGCCGTCGCCGGCGCGATCAGAAGGAGATCGGCCCACCGTGCGAGCTCGATGTGATCGACCCCACCGCTCGACGGATCGCCCCATTGATCGATGATAACCCCATGATTGGAGACGGCGGCGAGGGAGAGAGGGGAAACAAAACGCGCGGCGTTCGGCGTGAGGATCACGCGAACGGCCGCGCCGATGTCCTGCAGCCGCCGGACCAGATCCGGCGCCTTGTAGGCTGCGATGCCGCCGGAGACGCCGAGTACGATGTTCACTCGAAGTCCGGGCCGCCCTCCGCCTCGAGCTCGGGTGGCGCGAGCTGCCATTTGATCTGACCTCTGCCCACTTCTTCCATGGCGACGCGGGTCGGCTTGGCATGGCGGCTTCTGATTTTGGCGGGCGCTCCCTGAATCAACTGCTCGGCACGCTTGGCGACGAGCAGCACGTAACGAAAACGACTGTCAATCCCTTCCGGTAGTCTTTCCACTCCGTTCCTCCTTGAACCGTTGAGCCATCTCGCGAAGCGCCCCTAGGGCGGTCTTCGACCAGAGCTTTTTGGCGATGATCGCCGACTTCAGACAACTGCCGGCGATCGTCAGATCGTCGTTGATGATCACGTAGTCGTAAAAATCGAAGCCTCGCTCGATCTCCCCGAGTGCCTTCTCGAGCCTCAGCTCGATCTCCGCCTCGCTGTTGAGGCCCCTGTTGCGCAGCCGCCGCTCGAGCTCCTCGAAGGAGGGGGGAAACAGGAAGATAAGCAGTGAGCGCGACCGGAGAGGCCCTTCGGCGATCTGATGCGCTCCCTGGACGTCGATATCGAGGATGACGTTCTCGCCCCGTTCCAGTCTCGCCTGCACCTCTCCCTTCGAGGTGCCGTACATCTGTTCGTGAACCCGGGCCCACTCGATAAATTCCTCCCGCTCGATCATCGACCGGAAGCCGTCATCTCGCACGAAGTAGTAATCGACTCCTTCGCTTTCGGTCTGACGCCGCTCACGGGTGGTGTGGGAGACGGAGAAATGGAGATGAATATCGAGCTGCCTCAGCTCCTGCCGGACGCGGTTGATCAGGGTCGTCTTTCCGGCACCGGACGGTCCCGAGACGATCACGAGCGTACCATCCGGGCGGAAGTTGCGCGTCGGACTACTCGACATTCTGCACCTGTTCCCGGATTCGCTCGACCTCGCTCTTCAATTCTACAACGACGCTGCGAATCGTCGAGGATCGCGACTTCTGGCCCAGGGTATTGGTTTCGCGAAGCACTTCCTGCGACAGAAAATCGAGCTTCTTCCCCGCCGCCTCCTCCGAAGTCAGCAGGATACGCATCTGCTCGAGATGAATCTTCAGTCGCGTCAACTCCTCGGCTACGTCGGCCCGTTCTGCCTGAATCACGAGCTCCTGTGCGATGCGATCCTCACATACGTCCACGTCGACCGAGCGTGCAATCTCTTCGACTCGTAGCCTGAACTGACCGACCAGCTCCTGCATGATCGATTCGCGATCTCTCTCGAGGTCCTTCCGCAGGCGGTCGACGGCGTCGATTCGTCGCTCGAGATCTGCATACAACCCTTCCCCTTCTGATGACCTCATTGCTCCGAGCCTCTCGAACAGACTGCGCAGCAGGTCGCGGAAGGCACTCTGCTCCTCCTCGGTGAGCTCCGTCTCGACCGGTCTCACTTCGAGAAGATCAGGGATTCTCAGAATGTCACTCGCCGTGAACCCACCGCCGAATCCATGCTCGGACATCAACGCATGGACGCGCGGGATCACCCGATCGGCAATTTTCGTGTTCACCTGAATGTCGTAATCGGCCTCCGTCGTTCTGGTGGCGCGGACCATCACGTCGACCTTTCCCCTGACGAGAAGGCCGGAGGCGATCGATCGCACGATCTGCTCCATTTCCCAGAGAAACTCCGGAAGGCGGACCGAGATCTCGAGATAGCGATGATTCACGCTTCTCGCGGAAAGTGAGAGGAAGTACCGATCGGAGATCGCACCCGACTCCCGTGCGAACCCCGTCATGCTGCGGATCATTCAATCCCCCTTCAGGACGCTGGGGCTTTATATCAGAGAAGAGGCTGGAGGCTGGAGGCTGGTGAGGGACGAGAGGCGAGAGACGAGAGGCGGGAGACGAAGGGCGAGGGACGAGAAGAGGCTGGAGGCTGGTGAGGGACGAACAGCAGATTGCAGATGGCAAATGGCAGATGGCCACATGATGAACGATGAGCTGATGGCAGAACCGCGGACGACACAGGTCACAGTGGTTGCACAGTAGCAACAGCCTCTCGTCTCTCGTCTCTCGCCTCTCGTCTCTAGCCCTCAGCCTCCAGCCGCTAGTGTAGTGTCTCAGAAATAGAGCAATTTATATTGTCCATCGCTGGTTCTGGTAGTGTGGAGGAACCAGTCGA
>DATKDP010000002.1:0-92390 GCA_035546335.1 Thermoanaerobaculia bacterium
TTCGACCGCCCGGGCGAGTTGGGAGACGAATCGCAGCCGGTCCGCCTCATCGAGAAAAATCGCGCGCCCTTCGTTGCCACGGGAGGTCACGTGCCACAGTGCACCAGGATATTCGAGTCGCAGAGGTCGAGCCATCGCATCCCGAGGCTCCCTCGGTTCTCAGACTCCGTCAATCAAAATCTCAAAGGGGGTCAGAATCTCCTCGGAATGGAAACGAAAACCTCCTCGGAATGGAATCTGCGGGATCTAACTCCACGGGATGTAGAATCCGAGACCATTCGCGCGTCGGTGAAGCATCCCAGCGCTGAGGTCGGGTCCCAGGCTGAAGGGGGATGAGGGTCACACCTTCTCTTTCCTCGGAAAAGCAAAGGTGTGACCTCAGCCCTCCTGATTGACGCGGAAAAGCGAAGGTGTGACCCCGATGCCCCCCGTGACCCCAATGCCCCCCTCGCGGAAAAGCGAAGGTGTGACCCTCAGCGCAGGCACAAACCACTGGCCACAACCCCCGCTGCCCGGTACGATGATCACGCGATGACCACGACTCGGTACGATGTCGTCATCCTCGGCGGCGCCTTCAGTGGCGCCTCAGCCGCGATCCTGCTTCGCCGCGAACACCCTCAACTGCGGGTCCTCGTCGTCGAGAAGGCGGAGGCATTCGATGCGAAAGTCGGCGAGGCGACCACAGAAATGTCGGCAATGTTTCTGACGCGCCGGCTCGCAATGTGGGAGCATCTCGAGCGCGAGCACCTTCCCAAGGAGGGGCTGCGCTACTGGTTCACGAATGAAAAGGTGAGCTGTCATGCCGACGCGAGCGAGTCGGGAGGAGTCGTACGCAGCCTCGTTCCTTCATTCCAGCTCCGTCGCGACGTTCTCGACGAGCATCTCCTGGCGACGGCCGTCGCTGAGGGAGCCGACCTTGTCCGTCCGGGAAGAGTGAAAGACGTCTCACTCGGCTCGTTCGATCAGAGGGTAACGGTCGAGGCGGCGGACGGGAACCAGACGATCGAATGTCGCTGGGTTCTCGACGCGACGGGACGCGCCTGCTATCTCGGCAAACGCCTCGGGTTGATCGATCGGAACGAAGAACATCCGACGGCGGCAATCTGGTGCCGCTGGACGAACGTTCGGCACATCGATGATGTCGCAGCGCGCGGGCCGCTGCCATTCGCGCGCGGCAATGTCGGCTCGCGCCGGCTCGGCACGAATCACTACATGGGATTCGGCTACTGGATCTGGTTCATTCCCCTCGGTAACGGCGAGACCAGCATCGGCGTCGTGTTCGACAAGCGCTACGTCGATCTCCATCTCAGCCGGGATCGGGCACGCGACTACGTCGGATTCCTCCAGGCTATTCCGCCAGCGGCGGAGCTCCTCGACCGCGCCTCGATGCAGGAGGGCGACCTCCGCTTCTACGGCAGCCTTCCCTACGTCACGCGGCAGTACATGGGCCCGGGCTGGGCCCTTCTCGGCGACGCGGCCGCGTTTCTCGATCCCTACTATTCACCCGGTCTGGATCACGCGGCGTTCAGCGTCGAAGCGACGGTGACGCTCATCGGCAAAGAAGCGGCCGGTGAAGTGATCACGCCGCTGATCGAAGAGCATAACCGGACGTTCGTGCGCTCCTATCATCGCTTCTTCCGCGCCGCCTACCGCGACAAGTACACCTACATGGGAGAGCACGATCTCCTGTCGGCGGCCTTTCTTCTCGACACGGCGCACTACTACATTTTCGTCGTGATTCCAGCGTATCGCTTGTTCGGACGGTTCCACTGGATGCCCGTGTTCGGCCCCTCAGAGGCATTCGCCAGCTATCACCTCATGCAGTTCTACAACCGGAGATTCCGCCGGATCGCACTCGAGCGCCGGCGGATTGGCGTCGAGGGACTGCGGAACAACGGACGGCGGATCAATGCATTCTTCAATCTCGACCTCGCCCCGTTCCGCATGCTCGCTCGCGGGCTGAAGCTCTGGCTCTTCGCCGAGCTCGACCTTCTGAGGCTGCGTTTCAGCCGCCGCCCCGCGATTTCGACCTCCAGCGAATCAGCGCCTACGACGATGACCTCCAAAACAGGCGACAGTCGATAGCGGGAGAGAGCCCGAGTCCGCCCGCAGGCGATGGTCTCCAACTCCGCCGGATAGAGGGTCACACCTTCTTTTTGCTCGTGCAGGCGGCAGACAATTGCACGATGCGAAAAGCGAAGGTGTGACCCCACTGCGGAAAAGGGAAGGTGTGACCCCATGCTTGGTTCGCGGCGCGGCGGCGACCCTACAACGCCGCGAGGGCCGAGCGCTTGACCTTGCCGCGCTCATCGACGGGGATCCGCTCGATCAGTTTCACGATGCGCGGAACTTTGTGGCTCGACAGGTGAAGCCGGCAGTGCTCGCGGATCTGCTCGCGGGTGATGTCGGGATCGGCGACGACAGCGGCGGCGACGACCTCGCCTCGGGCGCCGGCCGGCTCTCCATACACTCTCACCTGGCGGACGCCACGAAGCTGATGAATGATCGCTTCGACCTCGCGCGGGTTCACTTTCTTCCCGGCGGTGTTGATCAGCTCGCCGAGGCGCCCGAGGAGCTCCAGCTCGCCTGAGCCGTTGAACTGCGCGAGATCATCTGTCACGAACATGCCATCCCGAAATCGCTCCAACTCTCCTGGTGGAGCGTTGAGGTACCCCGCCGCCACGGCGCCACTCCGGACGATGAGCCGGCACTCGCGCGGATCGGTTGTCACCTGTACGCCTTCCAGCGGATGACCGACGCTGCCCCGCTCGACAGCCGCTCCAGCTCGATCGAAGGCGATTCCCCCCGATTCACTGCAGCCGTAGAAGGTCTGAATCGATGCGCCGAATCGCTCGCGGAAGCGGATTGATGCCGTAGGAGTCAGCGGTGCCCCGGCGGAGATGAACGTCCGCGCCGAGGTGAAGCCGCCATCGCCTCTGGGCAATTGCGCCAGATGCTCGTACATCATCGGGATGCCCGGGATGATCGAGCAGCCGAAACGGTTCGCCAGGTCGAGCGTCGAGAGGGGGAGGTAGTCGTTGGAGATGACGACCGCGGTCCCCTGAAGCAGAAGCGGGGTGACGAGGTTCGAGAAGCCGTAGGAGTGCGAGAAGGGAATCGCCCCGAGGTTCGTGTCGTCCGGTCCGATCGCCATCGTGCTGCAGATGTTCCGGCAATCGGCGATCAGGTTCGCTTCGGTCGTGACGATTCCGCGCGGCCGGCCGGTCGAGCCGGAGGAGAGCTTGATCAGCGGGACATGCCCACCATCGAAGACGATGGGATCGACGTCCCGTACGGAGATGTGCGCCTCGTCGTCGCCGCGATAGACGAGCGCGCGCACCGAAAAATGATTGAGAACGGAGGCGTTCTCCGATTCTCGGGCGTCGCGGTCGATGGGAATCATGGTCAACCGAAGGGTGAGTCCGGCAAGGAACATCGCCACGAAATCGACCGAGTTCGGGAGCTGAACCGCGGTGAAATCGCCTGCGACGAGGCCTTCAGCGCGGAGGCGGGTGACGAGGCGCAGTGCCCGTTCCTGCAGCTCCCGTCGCGTCGTGATCCGCCCCGTGGCGCCGTCGATGAGCGCAGGGCGATCAGGGTCGAGGTCCGCAAGACGAGCGAACACCTCGAGGATGGAGTCATGGCCCGGGCCGGTCTGGTTCTGCATCTGGACGATCGAAAGAAAGAATAGCGCCCTTTTTTCGTACGTCAAGAAGGGCCAAATAATCCAATTCTCAGCATGGTACCATTCGCTCCGAAGTCTCATGGAGCGGGGCTCCTGTTTCTCGCCCGGAGAAACGGCGGAGTCCCCGAACCGAGGTCTGATTCCAATGAGCGACATCATCGTGATCGGTGGCGGACCGGCCGGCTCCACCGCGGCGGCTCTGCTCGCCCGGAAGGGACATTCGGTCGTTCTTCTCGAGCGAGAGCATTTTCCGCGCTTTCAGATCGGCGAGTCGCTGCTGCCGTACAACAACGATCTGTTCGAGCGGCTCGGAATTCTCGGGAAACTCGATCTCAGCGGCGCGTTTCCGAAGTTCGGCGCCGAATTTGTCACCGGCGATGGCGCCGTCAGCTACACTTTCCGATTCGGCCGCCACCTTCCGGCGCACCACGCTCGCACCTTTCAGGTGCGGAGAGCCGAGTTCGACCACCTGCTTCTGCAGAACGCGGCTGATGCGGGCGTCGAAGTCCACGAAGGAACAGCGGTTTGCGGAGTGGACTTGAGCGATCCACGAAGAGCAGTGATCGATGCCATGACCCCGGGCGGAACGACGAGGCGCTTCGAGGCGCAGTTCGTGATCGATGCCAGCGGGCACAACTCGATCATCGGCAGCCGGTACGGCGGGAAGCGGGAGGAGCCGGCGCTGCGCAAGATCGCTCTGTTCGCGCACTACCGGAATGTCGTTCCGAGCGCAACCGATGACAATGCGGGCAATACCGTCATCGCGATTCTTCGCGACGCCTGGTTCTGGCTGATTCCGCTGACGAGCGAGTCGACCAGCGTCGGGATGGTGCTCGATCGCGACGCCTATCTCCGATCGGGAAAGAAGCCGGAGGCCCTCCTCTCGGAGATGATCGAAGCGACTCCCTACGTGGCGAGGCGGATGGCCGGCGCCGAGCGTACGACCGAGGTTCACGCGAGGAAGGACTTCTCGTTCTGGATGGAGCGCGTTTACGGTTCGAACTACGCGCTCGCGGGCGATGCCGCCGGATTCTTCGATCCGATCTTCTCGACGGGCGTGTTCATGGCGATGAAGACGGCGGATCTGGTCGCCGACGCCGTCGACGAAGCGGTCCGAAGCGGCAGGACGCGGCTGTTGCGGAGCTATCAGAAGCGGCTTCATCTCGCGCTGCGGCGCTACTTCCGGTTCATCTCGAATTTCTACCGCCACGAGTTTCTCGAGGTTTTTCTCAGTCCGGGCGAACGATTCGGTCTGCTTCAGGTCGTGATCGGAGTTCTCGCCGGCGACGTATTCGAATCGAAGCGAGATCGTTGGAGACTCGTGGTTTTCTTCGCGCTGACGAGGCTCCAGAAGAGCCGCGCCGGTATCGCACCTCGCATCTCATGGGATACACTACCTGCGGTCGCTGATCGTTGACCGTTCGCGCCCCCAACGGAGGAATCGATTGGAGATCGAGGAGCTGAAAAGAAAGCTGAAGGAGCTGCTGATCGAGCGGCTGAAGTTCGAGGACATGACCCCCGAGGAGATCGGCGACGACGATCCTCTGTTCGAAGGGGGACTGGGACTCGATTCGATCGATGCGCTCGAAATCGTGGTGATGCTCGAGAGCGAGTTCGGGCTCAAGATCAAGAACGAGGCTTCCGCCCGCGAGTCGTTCCGATCGATCTCGAGCCTGGCGCGGCTCGTTCACGAGCGAACCGCCGAGGCGGAGGTCCAGGGTCAGGCGTGACCTCCTGGCTCGATTCACTACCCCATCAGATCCCTTTCCGGGCGGCGTCGCGTGCCGTTCGCACGGGAGAGCGGGAGATCGTGGGAGCGTTCCTCTGTACGGCGAACGATGCGCTCGCCGAAGGCGTGGTCGTCGATGTTCTCCTGTTCGAAGCGATGGCCCAGGTGGCGGGAAGTCTGGTGTTCGACTCGCCCGGGCGGGAAGCTCTGCTCAGCGGCATCGAGGAGGCGTCGCTCGACGCGCCGGTCACGGCCGGCGACCTGATCGAGATCCGAGTCGACCTCGAAGCGGAGTTCGGAGGCATCTATCGGTTCCGTGCCACGGCGACGCGTGAGGGATTAGCCATTGCGCGAGCCAGGTTTTATCTCGCCGAACAGAAACCATCGGAATGAAGAGCGTCGACAGAAAGCAGCGGATTGCAATCACCGGGCTGGGAATCGTTTGCTCGATCGGGCGGGATCAGCAGGAGGTGTGGCAGTCGATCCTCGATGCCAGGGCGGGCATGGGCTCGCTCACGCGCTTTCCCGGCGAGTCGTTCCCCACATCGATCGCCGCGGAGGTGGCCGAGCCGAACGGAGTCCGGACGCGCCGAAGCCGCCGTTATTCGCGGACCGACAGGCTCGCGAATCATGCAGCAGATGAAGCCGTGAAGCAGGCGAATCGGGATGTCCGCACTCCTCTCCCCCTCGCCAGGACGATCGTCTCCTCCGGCTCATCGACGGGAGGTCTGCTCGAAGGCGAAGATTATTACTTCGCCCGCATGGTGCGAGGCCGGCGCCGGACGCCGGTCTCCCGCGTTCTCCAGCAGCCGACCTCAGGTCCGTCGGATGCCGTCGCGCGACACCTGGAGGCTGCAGGCGGTGTGTTTTCGAATGCGACGGCGTGTGCTTCGGCCGGCGCGGCGATCGGGCTCGCCGCCGACCTGTTGCGAGCGGGTTACGCCGGCGCGGCGGTGGCGGGAGGAAGTGACGCGCTTTGCCGGTTGACGTACAGCGGATTCAATGTGCTGCAGGCGGTCGATCCGAATCCCTGTTCTCCCTTCGACGAGTCGCGCCAGGGGATCACCCTGGGAGAAGGCGCTGCGTACCTCGTGCTCGAGCGATGGGAGGATGCCGAGGCGAGGGGGGTGACGATTCTCGCGGAGTTGTGCGGTTATGGATCGACCTGCGATGCGCACCATCCCACAGCACCCGCGGAAGACGGGCATGGTGCCGCAGCGGCGATTCGGGGAGCGGTCGAACAATCGCCGAACGGAGATGTGGCGATCGACTACATCAACGCTCACGGCACCGGCACGCTGCTCAACGACACCTCGGAGACGCGCGGAATCATCAGCGCGCTCGGAACGTCGATTCCGACCTCGTCGACCAAGTCGTACTTCGGACATACGCTCGGTGCTTCCGGCGCGCTCGAGGCGGTGATCACGGTTTTGGCATTGCGTGCGCAGATCGCTCCGCCGACGCTGCGGCTGCGAAAGGCTGCGGAGGAGTGTGTTCTCGACTACATCGCAGGTGTGCCGCGGCCGATGCAAATGCGATCGGCGATCTCGAACACCTTCGGATTCGGTGGCAGCAACGTCTCGCTGCTGTTTCGTGCGGCTCCTGCGGAGCGTGGCAAATAGAACGACGCAGGTCTCGACGCCTCTCGTCATCCTTCGCTCACACCCACCCTCCACCCTCGCTCAGGATGACGGGGAGAGCCCGAGTCCCGAGCCTCGAGACGTTCGTTATAGACTCCACGACGAATGACGGACCAGAGTCGAACGGCGCGCGTCGCGGTGAGCGGGATCGGTGTGGTCGCACCGGGGGCCGTGGGCGTCGAGGCATTCTGCGAGATGCTGCGCGAGGGACGATCGGCGATTCGAGAGGTCGAGCGGTTCGATACGTCGGGGCTTTCGGCGCACTGCGCAGCGCTCGTGGAGAGCTTTCCGGCGAAGCAGTACATTTCGCCGATGAAGCTGCGGCGGATGAACGCACTTTCACGCTACGCGCTCGGCGCGACGAAGCTCGCCCTGGAGGATCAACGCCTGGAGAGGATCCCCTCGCCTTCCGTTGAGGTCGGCGTCTCGCTCGGCACGACTTTCGGACCGGTGGAGACATCGGCCGAGTACTTTCGCGAATATGTTGCCAGAGGAGCTTCGTTCGCTCCCCCCCAGCTGTTCGCCGAGTCGGTCGCCAATGCGCCCGGAAGCCACATCGCGATCGAGCTCGGATACGAGGGATTCAACACGACGTTCACGCAGCGGGAATCGTCCGCCATGACTGCGCTCTTTCACGGAGCGACGCAGATCGTCAAGGGGGGAGTGCGAAGCGTGATCGCGGGCGGAGTCGAAGAGATCAACGAGATCGTCTTCGCCGTTTTCGACCGGATGGGCGCGCTGGCGCACGCGGAGGGAACGACGACCGAAGCGTCGAGACCGTTCGACCGGCGTCGTAACGGAATCGTGATCGGAGAGGGAGCCGGCGTCTTCGTTCTCGTCGGAGAAGAGGCGGCCAAGCGCGGACGCCCCTGGGGCTGGATTCGAGGTTTCGGCATCGGCAGGGACGGCTCAGCTCCCCTTTCGGACTGGGGTGCGGACGCCGGCGCAGTCGCGGCGACGATGGCGCGTGCGATCGATGATGCGGGACTCGTCCCGGAAGAGATCGATGCGGTGTGGGCGTCGGCGAGCTCGAGCGTCCGTGGCGACCGGCTCGAGGCGCGCGCCATCCAGCAGCTGTTCGGCAGCCGGATTCCGCCGGTCGTGGCGGTGAAGGGCTACTTCGGCGAGTATGCCGGGGCGGGCGCGCTGCAGATCGCCGCCGCTCTGGTCGCCCTGCATGAGCAGTTCCTTCCCGCCTCGGCCGGCTACGAGGATGCTGACGAAGAGATGAAGCTGCCGGTCGTCCGGTCGCGAGCCGAGCAGCCGGTACACCACATGCTGATCAATTCCCTTTCGGCCGGTGGAGGAATGATCTCCGCGGTTCTGTCATCCGATGCGGAATAGAGTTGCAGTGCTCATCCCGGCGTACAACGCGGTCCGTTGGATAGGCGGGATCGTCTCCGAGTCGCGCCGCCACCTGGCGGATGTCTTCGTGGTCGACGATGGGTCGGTTGATGGAACGGGGGAGGTGGCGGCAGCGGCGGGGGCCGTGCTGCTGCGTCACGAGGTCAATCGGGGGAAAGGGGCGGCGCTGAAGACGGGCTTCGCGCGCATCCTGGCCGACGGATTCGACGCTGTGATCACACTCGATGCCGACGGCCAGCATCTTCCCGCGGAGATTCCGCGCTTCGCGGCGGAAGCGGAGAAGCACGATGCGGCGCTGGTCATCGGCAGTCGGCGGCATCTCTTCCCGGGCATGGTGAAGCGGAGACGTCTCGCCAACAGCTTCTCGGCGTGGACGATCTCGGCCGCGTCGCGCGTTTCGATTCCCGATTCGCAGAGCGGCTTCCGGCTGTACACCGCCGAGCTGCTGCGCCGATTGCGGATCGATGCGAACGGGTTCGATGCCGAGAGCGAAGTGATCGTTCGGGCGGGGCGAATGGGATTCCGGATCGTCTCGATTCCAATCGAGCTCGGATTCGTCGACGGGGTTGCAACGAGCCACTACCGTCCGCTGGCGGATACAATTCGGATCGCGTTCCGGGTGGTGCGCACGGTGTTGAGATCGTGAGCGTTTGCGTCGCACGTGTCTCCCGCGACCACCGTCACGTTTCTCGTAGGGGCGAAGCATTTGCGCGCAGGCCGCGGCGACAGGCTCGCGTGACTGGAGCGAAGCGCAAATGCTTCGTCCCTACGCGGAGCACAATAACGCTGTGCGCCCCCGCTCGGGACGGCACCGCTACGTCGTGGCCGAGCCTCTCGCGCCGCCGAGCGTCGACTTCGCGAAGATGAAATCGAGCATCTGTTTCGGCTTGTAGAGCCGCACGTCGCCAAGCTCGCTCGGCCGGCGCGTCTTCATCGTGAAGAGGGCGCGCTGGGTGACGTAATCGAAGTTCGCGCGGAAGTCGTCTTCTCGCTTCTGGTGGAACATCGACTTGAGCATCGTCAACTGGCTCGCCAGGTGATCGCTCGGATCGGATACCTGGTAGCGGACGTGAGGTTGTCGCTTCGGAGGTTTCACAGGATCGAGGCCGATCGCGGTGACTCGCAGATCCTCGAGCTCCTGGGCGACGCGGTCGTATCGAGTCCGCTTGGTCTCCTCCGGCGCCAGGAGGGCAGGAGTCTTCGAGCAGTTGGCGCGGTGGATGCCGTCGCTCTTCGAGATCCATCCGAGGTTGGTGATGCCGCAGCGGCTGGAGACGTTGGTCGTCAGATTCTCGATGAAAGGCTTGACCGCCGTGTTGAACGTTTCCTCGATCCCGTTGAATAGATTGAGGACGTAATAGGTGCGGAACTCGTCGATGGTGTTTTGCACGGTCGTGGTGACCGGATGTTCGCCGAGCGAGGCGAACAGGTCGTCGGCGAAGGCGTCGAGGTTGAGGATCGAAGAATCGTAGACGTCCTCGACGCTGTCGATCAGATCGTTGATCAGTTTCCAGAGGTCGATGCGGGAGCCCACCGTCTCGAAGAAGGGCGATTCCTTTCCGAAGATCAGACGCAGCTTGCGGAAGAGAATGGCCTTGACGATGTCGGATGCGGCGAGGGTCGCCGCTGGAAGCTGCGGTGTGAAAACGAGAATTCCGGAATTGGAGAAGGGAAGAAAATCGAGGACGTTCGAGTCGAGGCCGGCCTTCAGATCGAGAACGATGTAGTCGGCGTCGAGGCTGTTGATCGAATCGATCAGGCGCTCCTTCCGCTCCGGCCCGAAGTTGGTGATCTCCTCGATCAGATGGAGCGGCCCGGCGATGAATCCGAAGTTGCGGTATCGCCGCTCGCGATCGAGCTTGTCGTCGAGCGGCGTGATGCAGGAGGAGAGCGGCTCGTTCCGCTTGAAGAAGTGGTAGAGGTCCTTGTCGATCGGTACGTCGATGGCGTTGCGGATCGACGAGGTCCCGGTGTCGAGATCGATCAGAACCGTTCGGCCGTACTGGGAGAGCGCAAGGGAGAAGTTCACGGCAAAGGTCGTCTTGCCGACGCCCCCTTTGCCCGAAGAGACCGGGATGATCCGCTTGATTGGCAACTCGGTCAGTCCTGTTCGTACGGTTGGCCCTGAGTGTAGCACTCCGGAAGCGAGCCCCGTTGGTGTCAGAAGAATGTCAAAAGCAGGTGCGCGGGCCGCGGAGTCCGTCTGTTTCGGCGAGCAGATGCTAGAATCGAAGGGAAGTGCTCGACGTCAATTTTTTCAGAAAGTTCGCTCTGTTCGCCGAGCTCGACGATCAGGAGCTGCGCGCGATCGCCTCGGTGGCGAAGCCCCGTCGCTATGCGAAGGACGAGGTGATCTTTCACGCGGACGAGAGTGGTGACGTTTTCTGCCTGATCCGCGGTGGTCGCGTGAAGGTGACCATCATCTCGCCGGAGGGGAAGGAGATCATTCTCTCGATCCTGGGGCCCGGCGATTTTTTCGGTGAGATGGCGCTGCTCGACAACGAGCCGCGCTCAGCGAATGTGATCGCCATCGAGCCGCTGGAGGTGATGACGATCTGGAGAAGCGACTTTCTTCAGCTCCTCAGTGAGAACTTCACGCTGACCCGAAAAATCCTCGCGGAGCTCTCGCACCGGCTTCGCGAAGCGTCGAACCGGATCGAGTCGCTGGCAACGATGGACGTGAACGGTCGTCTGGCGCGATTTCTACTGGGTCTGGCGCAGACCAGCGGCAAGTCTCTCGACAATGGATTCGTCGCCATCACGCGGCCGACGCATCAGGCGATCGCGAACATGATCGGAACCTCCAGAGAGACGGTTTCGAGGTTGATTCACGAGCTGATGAAACAGAACCTTCTCCTTTCGGAAGGAAAAACCATCTACCTCAGGAAGGCAGCTCTCGATCAGTTCAGGGCCGAGCTCCCCCGCGGATGAACAACCGAGCCATCTCCGGCAGGAGAAGCCGGGTGCTCACGGTTCCAAACGCTCTGACCCTGGTGCGGATCCTCGTCATCCCGTTCTTTCTGATCGCCTCGATGCGATCGGCCTTCACGCTCGCCTTGATCCTCTTCCTTTTCGCCGGAGTCACCGATGTGATCGATGGCTACATTGCGCGGAGGTTCGATCAGAGATCGAAGCTCGGCGCGGTGCTCGACCCGGCGGCGGACAAGACGATGATGATCGCCGGCTACATTCTCTTCACCTTTCACGAGGCGGTCCGATTCCGGCTTCCCGTCTGGCTTACCTTCACCGTCTTCGCCCGGGATGTCCTGATCGTGTTCGTCGCCTACCTCCTCTACACACGTGTTCGCGTGACGCGGTTCCCACCGTCGGTGGCGGGAAAGGTCTCGACACTGTTGCAGATCGTTGCCCTCTCGGCCACGATCGCCGTCAACGGCACGCCGATCGAGCCGGCCGTGCGGCCACTGGTCGGCCCCGTCTGCCGCCTCGCGCTCCTCGCCACGCTCTATTCGGGGTTCGACTACCTCCGCCGGGCGCGGATGGCGCTCGGAGCGTGACACCCTGAAGGACGAGCTTTGCCGCCCGCAACTTCGGGGTCGGGCGCGAGACGCCCGCTCTCCCGTGTGGCGTGCAGCGAGCAGGAGGCGGGCGCGGGACGCCCGCTCTTCACTGCGACTAGGAGGGGGAATGCTGTACGGGGGGAGGGGGTTACTTTCCTGCGCCGGCGCCTCGCGAGGCGGTGTGATTGACCGTCGAGGGCTCACCGCCTACAATCCGCCGCGCATGCTTCGCTCGAATCGTGCCTCCATAGCTCAATTGGTAGAGCAGTAGACTCTTAATCTATTGGTTCCAGGTTCGAGTCCTGGTGGGGGCACCAGATCCGGCCGCGAGCGGATCCGGATCGGCGTGACGCAACGGGTCTGGGGCCGGGCGCGCGACTCCGAATGGCCGGCCGCAGAGGCGAAGGCAGATGCTCGCCGCGAGTTTGGACAAAACCTTGCTGTCATCTATGATCGCCGTGCAAGTCTTCCCGCGCGAAAGTGGCGGAACTGGTAGACGCGCTGGACTTAGGATCCAGTGGCTCGCGCCGTGGGGGTTCGAGTCCCCCCTTTCGCACCACGCTCCAACCGCACTTCGAGATGCTCACGATGCTGACTGACATGAAAGATCTTTCCTCGGTGAAGAAAGCCATCGAAGTCGAAGTTCCCGCCGACGCCGTGGCTCGCGAGATCGAGACGGTCACGGGGGAGTTCGGCCGGAAGGCGAAGGTGCCGGGCTTTCGTCCCGGAAAGGTTCCCAGCACGGTGATCCGCAAGCGCTTCCTGACCGACATCCGGGAAGAGGTGGTTCAGCGGCTGCTGCCGCGATTCTTCCACGACGCGCTCGCCGAAAAGGGAATGGTGGCTGTCGGCAGCCCGGATGTGCGGCGTGTCGATCCGCTCCTCGAGGGGGCGCCGCTGAAGTTCGAGGTGGAGTTCGAGATCAAACCGCAATTCGAGGTGAAGAACTGGCGGGGGCTCGAGCTCGAGCTCGCCGATGCGACGGTCACCGAAGACGAGGTGACGGCGATGATCGAACGGCTGCGGGACCAGGCCAGCACGTTCCGGCCCGTCGAGGGACGCGGCGCGGAAGATGGCGACTACGTAGTGATGAACATCGACACTTCCGGCGAAGGGGTCGAGCCACGACACAGCGAGTCGGCTCAGATTCAGCTCGGGGAAGAGAGTCCTCTGCCCGAGCTGCACGAGGCACTGCAGGGAAAGCGGCCCGGAGATCAGGCCGTGGTCGAGAAGCGCCATGGTGAGGATGCGGCGAACGAGGAGATTCGCGGCAAGACGGTTCGCTACGACATCGTGATCCGGGAGCTGCGCACGCGCGAGCGGCCGGATGTGACCGACGAGATGGCCAGGAGCTTCGGCTGGGAATCGATCGCCGAGATGCGAGAGAGGATCTCCGAAGATCTGCGGGGCCACAAGGAGCACGAGTCGCTCCGTGCACGGCGGGAAGAGGCGGCGAACAAGCTCGTCGAGATGCACTATTTCGAACTGCCGCAGTCGCTCGTCGACGAAGAGCTTGGAAGCTCGCTTCGAAACTATGCCCGCTATCTCGCTTCGCAGGGAGTCGATGTGGAGAATGCCGAGATCGACTGGCAGAGGCTTCAGCGCGAGTTCCTTCCCGACGCGGAGAAGAGGACGAGGCGGGGATTGATTCTGGACGCGATCGGACGCGAAGAGAAGATCACGATCACCGATGCGGAAGTGGATGCGGAGATCCGGAGAGCAGCGGAAGGGAGTGCCAAGGAATTCGCCGAGGTCAAGCAGCGCTTACGGAAGGGCGGCGGATACGAGCAGTTGCGGATGACGATGATGCAGGAGAAGGCCCTCGATTCCGTCGTCAGCGAAGCGCGGCTGGTCCCTGCGGCCGGAGTCGCCCCCTGAGTCCGCCGGTATCGCCTGTGGTAGTGTTCCGCCGCCAGGCATTCGCAGCAGGCAAAGGAAGAGTGAGGAGACTATGGTGCTCATTCCGATGGTGGTGGAGCAGACGAGCCGGGGCGAGCGCGCCTACGACATCTACTCCCGGCTGCTGAAAGACAACGTCATTTTCCTGGGACAGCCGATCGACGACACGGTCTCGAATCTCGTCATCGCCCAGATGCTGTTTCTCGAGGCGGAGAACCCGGAGAAGGACATCTCGATCTACATCAACTCCCCGGGCGGCTCCATCACCTCGGGTCTGGCGATCTACGACACGATGCAGTACGTGAAGCCCGACATCACCACGATCTGCATCGGTCAGGCGGCCTCGATGGCCGCGGTCCTGCTCGCGGCGGGAAAAAAGGGGAAGCGGTATGCGCTTCCGAACTCGCGTGTTCTGATTCACCAGCCGCTCATGTACGGGCTTGGAGGACAGGCGAGCGAGATCGACATTCACGCGCGCGACATCATGAAGATGAAGCAGCGGATCAATGCGATTCTGGCCAACCACACGGGGCAGCCGATCGAGAAGATCGACCGCGACACCGACCGTGACTACATCCTCCAGGCGGACGATTCGGTCGAGTACGGCCTGGTCGATCAGGTGATCGCCAAGCGCGAGTGACGCCGCGGAATGAAGTTCGATCCCCCCCATGTTCAGACAAGCGAACGCGCCCCGCTTCTTGACAGCGATCGAGACGCGTAGAACAATGAAATCGGCGGAAGGGATCTGAGCTCGAATGTCGAAAAAGGGGAACAGCGGCGACGTCCTGCGGTGCAGCTTCTGCAACAAATCGCAGCGCGATGTGAAAAAGCTGATCGCCGGACCCACCGTCTACATCTGTGACGAGTGCGTCGACATCTGTCTCGACATCATTGCCGAGGATCGAAAAGACGAGCCGGGTGCGCTCGAGGCGAGTGGAAGCCTTCCGAAGCCGAAGGAGATCAAGGAGTTCCTCGACCTCTATGTGATCGGCCAGGAGCGGGCGAAGAAGAAGCTCGCCGTGGCCGTCTACAATCACTACAAGCGGATCGACTACCAGCAGAAGAACGCGCGCCAGGACGTCGAGCTCCAGAAGTCGAACATCCTTCTGATCGGCCCGACCGGGACCGGCAAGACGCTGCTGGCACAGACGCTCGCCCGCATGCTGTCAGTCCCCTTCACGATCGTCGATGCGACGACGCTGACCGAAGCGGGCTATGTCGGCGAAGACGTCGAGAACATCATCCTCAAGCTCTACCAGGCAGCGGGGAACGACAAGGAGAAGTCCCAGAGAGGCATCGTCTACATCGACGAGGTCGACAAGATCTGCCGCAAGGGGGACAACCCGTCGATCACCCGCGATGTGTCAGGCGAAGGGGTTCAGCAGGCGCTGCTGAAGATTCTCGAGGGAACCGTGGCCAATGTTCCGCCGCAGGGAGGGCGGAAGCATCCTCACCAGGAATTCATTCAGATCGACACGACCAACATTCTCTTCATCTGCGGAGGAGCGTTCGTCGGACTCGAAGGCCTCATCGAGCGCCGCATGTCGGAGAGAACGATGGGCTTCGGTGCGAAGATCAGCTCGAAGAAGGACAGGCGAGTCAGCGAGCTGCTGGCTCAGGTGCATCCGGAAGATCTGATCAAGTACGGTCTGATCCCCGAGTTCGTGGGGCGGTTGCCGGTGGTGGCGACTCTGGGCGAGCTGGATCGTTCGGCTCTGATCGAGATTCTGAAGGAGCCGAAGAACTCGCTGGTGCGTCAGTACGAGACGATGATGGGCTTCGAGAATGTCTCTCTGAAGTTCACCGACGATGCGCTCGAAGCGATCGCGGACGAAGCTCTGAAGAGGAATGTGGGTGCGCGCGGGCTCAAGATCATCATCGAGGAGCTGATGCTCGAGATCATGTACACGGTGCCGTCGCAGGATGCGATCTCCGAGTGCGTGATCACGCGCGAGGTCGTGTTGAATCGAAGCCAGCCGATCACGCTGTTCCGCAAGGCCGGCTAGAACCAGCACAACCTCCGAGGGCTGGCGTTTCTGCAGAATCGCAGGAGATGGTTCAGGGGACAACTGCATATGGGCAATGAACTGATGACTTCCGCTCGACTTCCGCTCGTGCCGCTTCGCGACATGGTCGTCTTTCCGGCGATGATGGCGCCCTTCGTGGTGGGGCGGAAGGCCTCGATTCTCGCTCTCGAGGCGACTCTGGCCACGAGCGAGAAGAGGATCTTCCTCGCAACCCAGAAGGACCCGAAGGTCGACGATCCCGGCATGAAAGAGATCTATCGCGTGGGTGTCGTCGCCACGGTCGTGCAGAACCTCAAGCTGCCCAACCAGAACGTCAAGGTCATGGTCGAAGGGATCGGCCGTGCCGAGATCGTCTCCTCGCGCGAGGTCGACGGCTACATCACCGTCGACGTGCAGGCGGTGGACACCCACTATCCGCTCACCCCCGAGGTCTCGGAGTACATCCAGAAGCTGGTGGAGATCTTCGAGCAATACGCGAAGATGTCCCACCATCTCGCCTTCGAAGGCGTCATGTCGACTCTCAAGCTCGACGACCCCGACAAGTTCGCCGACACGCTCGCTTCGCACCTTTTGATCACCACGGCCGAAAAGCAGCAGCTTCTCGAGACCCCGAGTCCCTATGAGCGGCTGCAGAAGCTCCAGGACTTCCTCGAGATCGAGATCGAAAAGATCAACATCGACAAGAGAATCAACTCCAAAGTCAAAAAGCAGATGGAGCGGGCCCAGAAGGAGTACTACCTCAACGAGAAGATCAAGGCCATCCATCAGGAGCTCGGCCGGAAGGACGATCGCTCGGACGAGATCGAAGAGCTCCGCCAGAAGATCGAAGAGGCGGGGATGCCGAAGGAGACGAAAGAAAAGGCGTTGCAGGAGCTCAAGCGGCTCGAAGCGATGCCCGGCGTCTCGGCGGAGGCGACCGTCTCACGAAACTACATCGAGTGGCTCGTCTCGGTTCCCTGGAAGAAGGCGACCAAGGAGATCAAGGACATCGATCTCGCCGAGCGGATTCTCAATGAGGATCATTTCGGTCTCGAGAAGATCAAGGAGAGAATCCTCGAGTTTCTCGCCGTCCGGCAGCTGATCAAGGGACCCAAGGGGACGATCCTCTGCTTCGTGGGGCCTCCGGGCGTCGGAAAGACCTCGCTCGCCAAGTCGATCGCCAGGGCCACCGGTCGCAAGTTCGTCCGGCTGTCCCTCGGCGGCGTTCGCGACGAGGCGGAGATCCGCGGTCATCGCCGCACCTACATCGGGGCATTCCCCGGCCAGATCATCCAGAGAATGAAAAAAGGGGGAACGGTCAATCCGGTCTTCCTCCTCGACGAAGTCGACAAGATGTCGATGGACTTCCGCGGCGACCCTTCTGCGGCGCTTCTCGAGGTCCTCGATCCGGAACAGAACAACGCCTTCGTCGATCACTATCTCGACGTCGAGTACGATCTGTCGAAGGTGATGTTCATCGCCACGGCCAACGTGATCCACACCATTCCCGCTCCGCTCAAGGACAGGATGGAGATCATCCACCTGTCCGGCTATACACATCTGGAGAAGCTGGCGATCGCTCGCCAGTTCCTCGTCCCGAAGCAGAAGCGCGAGCACGGTCTCGACGAGGCGAGCCTCGCCTTCGAAGACTCGGCGCTCGAAGAGCTGATCGATTCGTATACGAGGGAAGCGGGAGTCCGCAATCTCGAGCGCGAGATCGGATCGCTCTGCCGCAAGGTGGCGCGCAGCGTCCTGAGGGAAGGAAGTGCGTTCGCCATCACCATCGATCAGCAGAAGGTGCGCGAGCTCCTCGGCAAGCCGCGGTTCCGCTCGCAGGGAATGCAGGAAAAAAGCGAGATCGGTGTGGCCACGGGGCTGGCCTGGACCGAGGTGGGAGGCGAGATCCTCAGCACCGAAGTCGCTCTTTCACCGGGCAAGGGGAACCTGACGCTGACCGGGAAGCTGGGCGACGTGATGCAGGAGTCGGCGCGTGCGGCCCTGTCGTACGTCAGATCGCGTGCTCAACTCTTCGGAGTCGAGACCGATCATTTCGATAAGATCGACATTCACATCCACGTTCCCGAGGGAGCGATTCCCAAGGACGGCCCCTCAGCCGGGATCACGATGGCGACGGCGCTGCTCTCGTCGATCACGAGAATTCCGGTGCATCGCGACATGGCCATGACCGGCGAGATCACCCTGCGGGGGAAGGTACTGCCGATCGGTGGATTGAAGGACAAGGTGCTGGCGGCCTCGCGCGTCGGGATCACCAGGATCATTCTGCCGGCCGACAACGAGCGCGATCTGCAGGACATCCCGGCGGACGTTCGCGAGAAGATGGAATTTCACCTGGTCGAGTCGATGGACGAGGTGGTGCTGCTGGCGCTCGATGGCACGATTGTTCCATTGGCTGCAAAGGACGAGCTGCCGCAACCGTCGAAGACGATCGGTGGCGAGGACGGCCTCACGCACTGACGAAACGACGAGACCAGCGAGCCGCCGACTCGGGGCTCGGTACCGCGATTTGACAGCCGTGGGAGAATATCCGGAGCATCTTTCGACAGCTCCAATTCTCCTCCAGAGACTTTTGTGACCCAGCTTCCCCGAACCGGGGAAAGTTCAGCCTGAGTTGGAAATCCAGTCAGTTCATTTCTACAGGGCGGCGTACGAGCCCGAACACTTTCCCCGTGATCAGCGACCGCAGTTCGCCATCGTCGGTCGCTCGAACGTAGGAAAGTCGAGCTTCATCAATTCGATTCTTCGAAGGCGTGGGCTGGCGAGAGTCAGCCAGACGCCGGGGAAAACGCAGGCCGTTCAGTTTTATCTGCTCAATGACAAGGTCTATCTCGTCGATCTGCCCGGTTACGGCTACGCGAAGGTTCCGCGGGCGATCACAGCTTCGTGGGGAACGCTGGTTCGCTCGTATCTCGAGAGCAGCAGCGGAGCGATCCGGCTGCTTTTTCTCCTCGTCGATGGGCGACGGATCCCTTCGGAGCACGACCTGTCGATGCGCGACTGGATGATCGAGGCGGGAATTCGGTGGAAGGTGGTACTGACCAAAGTGGACAAGCTCTCGGGAAACGAGCTGGCGCGAAGCCGCAGGGCGATCGCCGGCAAACTGGATGTTGCAGCAGCGGATCTGATCGACTTCTCGAGTGTCACCAGACAGGGGACCGAGAGGATCTGGCGCGAGATCGATGAGAGACTCAGATCGTAGGAATGCAGACGAGAGCCGGCCGGAGGGCCGGCCGACGATGTACGAGGAAACCATGGAACAGCTCGAGGATGATGTGACCCCGATGGAGAATGAAACCGCCGTCGACGTGAGCGCGGCCGCACCGGAGCGCCCCGAGAAGGAAAAGCCGGAGCGAAAACGCCCCGAACGAGCGGCGAAGGAGAAGGGGGAGAAGAGTGCCCGTGCGGCCGAAAAGGCCGCCGAAGCGGCTCCTGCCCCGGTAGCTGCCGAGGGAAGCGACGAGACGATCGAGGAGACGAACGGAGCCGCGCCGGAAGATCGAAACGGCGACAAGGGAGAGCGTGCCGAGAAAGCGCCGCGCGCCGCCCGGCGGGCCGAGTCGCCGGCCGAGCCTTCGGGCGAGACACTCGATATCCGATCGCTCAAAGAGATGAAGCTCCAGGAGATCACGCGGATCGCCAAGGAGTTCGGCATCGAGAATGCCGCCGGGATGCGGAAACAGGATCTGATCTTCTCGATTCTGCAGGCGCAGACCGAGAAAAGCGGGTTGATATTCTCGGAAGGAGTCCTGGAGTGTCTGCCCGACGGCTTCGGCTTCCTGAGGGCCCCCGAGTACAACTACCTTCCGGGGCCTGACGACATCTACGTTTCTCCCTCGCAGATCCGGCGGTTCGATCTCCGGACGGGCGACACGGTCTCGGGTCAGGTGCGCCCGCCGAAGGAAGGAGAGCGCTACTTCGCACTGATCAAGGTGGAAGCGGTCAACTTCGAGCATCCCGACGTGGCTCGGGAAAAGACGCTGTTCGACAATCTGACGCCTCTGTACCCCGAAGAGCGGATCAAGCTCGAAGTTCCGTGGAACATGTCGTCGCGCGTGCTCGACCTGGTGGCGCCGATCGGCAAGGGGCAGCGCGGGCTGATCGTCGCGCCGCCCAGGACCGGGAAGACGATGCTGCTGCAGGCCATCGCCAACTCGATCACGACGAATCATCCGGAGGTCACGCTGATCGTTCTTCTCATCGATGAGCGACCGGAGGAAGTCACCGACATGCAGCGGTCGGTCAAGGGTGAGGTCATCTCGTCCACGTTCGACGAGCCGGCGTCGCGTCACGTGCAGGTCGCCGAGATGGTGATCGAGAAGGCGAAACGACTCGTCGAGCACAAGCGGGACGTGGTCATTCTTCTCGATTCGATCACCCGTCTGGCGCGTGCCTACAACACAGTGGTTCCTCCCTCGGGGAAGGTGCTGTCGGGGGGAGTCGATTCGAACGCACTGCAGCGTCCGAAGCGTTTCTTCGGCGCGGCGCGGAACATCGAAGAGGGTGGCTCGCTCACCATCATGGCCACGGCTCTGATCGACACCGGATCGCGAATGGACGACGTGATTTTCGAGGAGTTCAAGGGAACGGGCAACATGGAAGTGCACCTCGACCGGAAACTGGTGGAGAAGAGGATTTTCCCGGCGATCGACATCAACAAGTCGGGCACGCGCAAGGAAGAACTGCTGCTCGACAAGAACGAGCTGAATCGCATCTGGGTGCTGCGCAAGGTCTTCAGTCCCCTTTCGACCGTCGAATCGATGGAGCTTCTCGTCGAGAAGCTCGAGAAGACGAAATCGAACCAGGACTTCCTCAATTCGATGAGCTCGATGTAAGTGAAAGCAATCCCGCCCGGATCACGTTACACGTTCCATGGGTAAGCGAGGCCGCGTCCGCCATTTTCTCTGGCGTCATGCGTTCGGCATCGCCTTCGTGGTGATGCTCGTGTTCGTCATCGTCATCGGGTACGCCGGCTACAACTATGTCCTGATCAACCGCAAGTTCGATTCGAGCCGAAGGTGGGACCTGCCGAGCCGGATCTACTCCGATGCCATGCCGCTGGTTCCCGGGCTTAACTACCCGCGGGATCTGCTGGAGCCGAAGCTCAATCATGTCGGGTACCACGAGGTCGACCGGCCGCTGCGGAATCCTGGAGAGTACCGTTTCCTCGACGACGCGCTGGAGGTCTACCTGCAGAACTTCACCTATCCGGACATGGAGTTTCACGCGATGCCGGTGCGGGTCGATTTCAACAAGGGCCGCGTGGAGAAGATCTCGCGCCTGCCCGAGGGGACGGCACTCCGGGCGGTGCGTCTCGAGCCGGAGCTGATCACATCCATCTTCGACGACGTGATGGAGGATCGGAGTCCGGTGCCGCTGGCCTCGGTTCCTCAGCATCTCATCGACGCCATCCTGGTCATCGAGGATCGCTCCTTTTTTAGTCACGAAGGAATCTCTCTGCGTGGAATCCTCAGGGCGGCGATCACCAATCTGCGACATGGCGAAGTGAGGGCTGGAGGCTCGACGCTCACCCAGCAGCTGGTGAAGAATCTCTATCTCGATCCGTCGCGCAGCTATGCGAGAAAGGTGCGCGAGGCGGCGATGGCGGTGATGCTCGAAGCACGCTACTCGAAAGAGGAGATCCTCGAGGCGTACCTGAACGAGATCTATCTGGGGCAGAACGGCGCGGTGCAGATCAACGGCGTCGAAGAGGCCTCACGGGTCTACTTCTCGAAACATGTGAACTACCTGACGTTGGCCGAATCGGCGACGCTCGCCGGAATGATCCGATTCCCCAACGGCTACTCTCCTCTGAACCATCCCGAGCGAGCACGGAGCCGGCGGAACGTGGTCCTCCAGGCGATGCGCGAAGAGGGAAAGATCACCGACGAGCAGTATCGAGTGGCGGCCGAAGCGCCGATGACCGTCAATCGATTCCCCAAACGGTATCGAAGTGCGCCGTACTTCGTCGATCTGGTGATGAAGCAGTTGCGTGAGACCTATCCCGAAACGCAGCTGAAGACCGAAGGTCTGCGCATCTTCACGACGCTCGATACGATCATGCAGAGAGCGGCCGAAGAGGCGCTCGAACGAGGCGTCGAATCGCTTGCCAAGCGGTACGCTCACATCCGCAACTCCGATGGGCCGCTCGAGGGCGTCGTCGTCACCATCCAGCCGGGCACCGGCTACGTCAAGGCGCTCGTCGGCGGCCGGAACTACGTGCAGAGCCAGTTCAATCGGGCACTTCAGGCGAAGAGGCAGCCCGGCTCGCTGTTCAAGCCGTTCGTCTACGTCGCCGCCATGGATCCCTCACGATCGTCCGAGGCTCTGACGGCTTCTTCGATTCTCGACGACAGCCCGATCAGTGTCGAGACGGGCAAGTCCGCCTGGCGCCCGCAGAATTACGATGGGCAGTTCCGTGGCCCCACTCCGGTGCGCGAAGCGATTTTTCGCTCGTACAACATTCCTGCGGTTCGTGCGGCACTGGACGCCGGCGTTCCGAACGTGATCAAGCTCGCCTCCAAGATCGGCGTGCAAAGCCGGCTCGAGCCGTATCCGTCGATCTCGCTCGGCTCGTTCGAAGTCACTCCTCTGGAAATTGCCTACGCCTATTCCGTATTCGCCAACGACGGCGTCAAGGCGGAGCCGATCTCGATTCTGGCTGTCGTGACCGCCGACGGCAGGATTCTCGAGAGCCGCGAAGTGACGATGCAGCGCGTCGCGCCCCCGGGTCTGTGCTACGTGATGAACGACATGCTGAAGGATGTACTGACCCGCGGAACGGCCGCGCGTCTCCGCTCGATGGGATTCACCCGGAGATTCGCCGGGAAGACGGGGACGACCAACAATTATCGCGATGCCTGGTTCATCGGCTACTCTCCCCGCGTGCTCTCGCTGGTATGGGTCGGATTCGACGATGCGAAGAACGTCAGGCTCTCCGGATCGGACGCGGCCGTCCCGATCTGGGGCTCCTACATGATCCGCGTAGCCGGCATGGTGCCGGACATCGACTTCAAACGTCCCGACGATGTCGTCGACCGCCAGATCGACTCCGAGAGTGGGATGCTGGCGACGCCTTTCTGTCCGCGAGTCGTGAACGAGCTCTACGTCTCCGGTACGCAACCGTCCGAATTCTGCACTCTCCATTCGCCGCTGTTCGACGATCGCCGGCCCTTCCTGGGCAGCCGTCCGGCGCGGCGATCGGGCGAGCCGCCCCTGATCGCCGAGGCTGGTGAGCGGCCAGGGCTGCCACAGACCGAACAGGGTGAGGCGGCGGCGCGGCGCAAGGAAAAGCGGATCAAACGCATTCTCCGCTGGATGTTCGAGGAGAACCCCTGAGCGCCCGGTGCTTTACAATCGGACATCGCGAGTCCCGGAGGCGTGCCCGTTCTGGTGAAACGGTGGTGATGAGGGCCCTCCTCGGCACTCCCCTTTGCGTCTCCATGGGCTCTGATTCGAAGGAGCTTGATCGACCGTGAGAGCAGCGAGAGTGATCGGGAACATCACGGGTGGAATCGAGGAGGTTCTGCTCTACGTGGGAGGGCTGACCGACCTCACGAGGCAGACCATCCGGCAGGCGTTTCGCCGCCCGTTCGAGATGCGGTTGCTGCTGGTACAGTTCGATGTAATCGGCGTGCAGTCTCTGTCGATCGTCGGAATCACGGCGCTTTTCATCGGTATGGTGCTGGCACTTCAGACGGCCTACTCGCTCGCCGACTTCGGAGGGAAACTGTTCATCGGGAAAGTCGTTTCTCTCTCTCTGGTGCGCGAGCTCGCGCCGGTGCTCATGTCGTTGATGGTCGGTGGGCGGGTGGGGGCGGGCATGACCGCCGAGATCGGTACGATGAAAGTGACCGAGCAGATCGACGCGCTCCGGGCGCTGGCAACGAGCCCCATCCGCAAGCTCGTCGTTCCGAAAGTGGTTGCGACGACGCTGATGCTTCCGCTGCTGACGATTCTCGCCTCGTTTCTCGGAATCATCGGAGGCCTGCTGATCGCCGTATTCAATCTCAATCTTTCGATGAACTTCTACATGAGAAGCGTCATCACCACGCTCAAGTACAACGACATTGCTTCCGGCGTGGGGAAGACCTTCTTTTTCGGGTTTGCGATCGCGATGATCGCCTGCTTCAACGGGCTGAGAACATCGGGAGGGGCCGATGGCGTGGGACGTGCGACGACTGCCACGGTGGTTACGGCCTCCATCTCGGTTCTCATCATGGATTTCTTTCTGACCAAGCTGTTTCTGATGGTTCTATGACCACTGCTCCCAACATCGATCGCCGCGCGACGGCTCGAGAGACGCCCGACCGGCGCCTCGAGCCGCGCGATGTGATCGTGGAGTTTCGGGACGTTCAGAAGGCGTATGGGCGGAAGAAGGTGCTTCGTGGAGCGAGCTTCTCTCTTTTTCGCGGCGAGGTCCTCGTGATTCTCGGCGGCTCGGGAACGGGAAAGTCGGTGACACTGCGTCACATGCTCGGGCTCGAAGCGCCCGATGAGGGACGCGTGATCGTCGCCGGTGAGGACATCACGGACCTGGAGGAGTCGGAGCTCTTTCGTGTGCGCAAGAAATTCGGCATGCTGTTTCAGAGTGGGGGCCTCTTCGACTCCATGAGCGTCTACGAGAACATCGCATTTCCGCTGCGCGAGCACACGACGATGGAAGAAGAGGAGATCGCGAGTATGGTTCGCGAGAAATTGGAGATGGTCAACCTTCCGGGGACGGAGCGGCTGATGCCCGTCGATTTGTCCGGCGGAATGCGAAAGCGCGTCGGCCTGGCTCGGGCGATCGTGCTGAATCCCGAGGTGGTGCTCTACGACGAGCCGACCACGGGGCTCGACCCGATCACCGCCGACACGATCAACCAGATGATGATCGGATTGCAGACGAAACTGAGCATCACCTCGGTGGTGGTGACTCACGACATTCACTCGGCGTTCACGGTGGGAGACCGGATCGCCTTCCTGAACAACGGTATTTTCGAATGGATCGGAACGATGGATGAGGCGAGGAGAAGCGACCACGCGATACTGCGCGAGTTTCTGGTCACTTCCGCGGTTGCCTCTGCACAGCCATGAACAAGACAGAACGACAGTTTGCGCGCTACATCAGAATCGGGCTTCTCGTCGCCGTCTCGTTGCTCATTTTGATGGTGACGCTGTTTTTCATCGGATCAGAGCAGAAGATTTTTTCCAAGAAGCACGAGTATTACGTTCATTTCGAGAGCGCCTCGGGGCTCGCTGAGGGGAATCCCGTCAGGCTTTCCGGAGTGACGGTCGGCGTGGTGCGCGACATTCGCCTGCCGCGGGATCCGGAAGAGCGGAGCGTCGTCATCGCGTTGATGGTCGATCGGAAGTTTTCCGAGAGGATTCGGCTCGATTCCCGAGCGCGTCTCAAAAAGCTCGGTCTCCTCGCAGGTGACAGCTACATCGACGTCACACCGGGATCTCCTCGATTCCCGGCCATCGAGCCGGGAAACATCATTCCCGCTCAGAAGGCGACGAACGTCGACCAGCTCATCTCTTCCGGTGAAGATCTGGTCGACAATTTCGTCCAGATCTCCTATTCGCTGAAGAACGTTCTGGAGCGTGTCGACCGCGGCGAAGGCCTGCTCGGAGAGCTGACGAAGTCTCCCGACAAGAAAGAAAGAATCACCGACACCCTCGTGACGACTCTCAGCAAGACCAACGAAGTGCTCACCGAGATTCAGCACGGGGACGGAGTGCTCGGAAAGATCATCTACGACAAGGAGTATGCGGCATCGCTGACCGGATCGCTGGAGTCGAGTGCGCAGTCGCTCCAGGCGATCATGGCGAACGTTCAGAGGGGATTCGAGAGCGGCGAGGGAGCGCTTCCGGCGCTTCTGCACGATCCGGAAGGCAAGGGAAAGGTGATCGCTCTTCTCGAGAATCTGCGCGTCACGTCGGAACGACTCGCCCTGTTCACCGCCTCACTCGAGACGGGAGAGGGTCTCGTTCCC
The DNA here is from genome assembly GCA_035546335.1 of Thermoanaerobaculia bacterium. Lineage (GTDB taxonomy): Bacteria > Acidobacteriota > Thermoanaerobaculia > Gp7-AA8 > Gp7-AA8 > DATKDP01. The sequence continues at coordinate 25,838 of DATKDP010000002.1, forward strand.
CGCCTGCTCAACGACAAGGAGTTCGGCGATGAGACTCTTCGCGAGTTCCGACACCTGGTGCAGCAGCTCAATGAGATGGCGACGAAGCTCAACGAGGGAGAGGGGACGGCCGGGAAGCTGATCTCCGACCCGGCGATCTACGAATCGATCAACGACGTCCTGATCGGGATCAACGAATCGCGGCTGCTCCGATGGCTCGTCCGCTCGCGGCAGCAGCGGGGGATCGAACGGCGATACGAGACGGAACGCAGTCGTGATACCGCGCCACCAGCGAGCGGCCCGCGCAAACCGGCTGCGACTCCCGCGCGGACGCAAGCGTCGTCCAGCGCCGCGATCGACCCTCCTCCCCCCGAGGTCGCCGTGATTCCGCCGGCGGCTGAAATGCCGGTCGAGACACCGCTTCCCGAGGCCGGTAGCGCGCCGGCGGTAGAGGAAGAGGAAGCGAATCCCGAAGGGAGGGGCGAGCAGGAGAGTGCCGAGGACGAACCGCAGGCCGACCCTCCTCCGCAGGTGTACTAATCGCTTCGGCGAAGGTAGTATTGCGCCGCTGCGACTCGGGGTCGATCGCTTCAGTGATCGGCCGAGCCGGCGGGGCTGGATGACCCTTCGCGCCTCGTGATCGAATTCAAAGGGAGACCTCAGTGAACATCGCTGTCATCGGAACGGGATACGTGGGGCTCGTCACTGGCGCCGGCCTCGCCGATTTCGGAAACGAAGTCATCTGCGTCGACATCGACGAGAACAAGATCGGCGCGCTGCGCGAAGGGAAGATCCCGATCTACGAACCGGGTCTCGAGGCGATCGTCAGCAAGAACGTCTCCGAAGGGCGACTCGGCTTCTCCACCGATCTCGCTTCGGCGATTCAGCAGTCGCGGGCGATTTTCATCGCCGTAGGCACGCCCCCGCTGCCCGACGGATCGGCCGATCTCCGCTATGTGGCGGAAGTCGCCAGATCGATCGCCGAGCACATCGACAGCCCGAAGGTGGTGATCACCAAGTCGACGGTTCCGATCGGGACGGGGCGGATGATCGAGTCGATTCTGGCCGCCAGCGGTTCGCAGCACAGAGCGCACGTCGTGTCGAATCCGGAGTTTCTGCGTGAAGGTTCGGCGATCGAGGATTTCATGAAGCCCGATCGCGTCGTGATCGGGGCCTCCGATGACGAGGCGGTCAAACTGATGCGGGAAATCTATGCGCCGCTCCATTCTCTCGAGATTCCGTTCGTGGTCACGAACGTCGAATCGGCCGAACTGATCAAATATGCGGCCAACGGATTCCTCGCCACCAAGATCTCGTTCATCAACGAGATTGCGATTCTCTGCGAGCGGATCGGTGGTGATGTTCAGGACGTTGCTCGCGGCATGGGACTCGACACGCGAATCGGTCAGAAGTTCCTTCAGGCGGGTCCCGGATTCGGCGGCTCCTGCTTTCCGAAGGACACATCGGCCGTTGCCGACATCGCACGTCGTTACAACTACGAATTCCGCATCATCAATGCGGTGATCGAGGTCAATCGCCTCATCAAGGAACGGATGGTCGACAAAGTGGCCGATGCGCTGGGAGGCGTGGAGGGCAAACTCGTCGGCGTTCTCGGGCTGGCCTTCAAGCCGGAGACCGATGACATGCGCGAATCTCCGACGATTCCGCTCATTCAGGGTCTGCAGAAGCGGGGAGCGAGGATCCGGACCTACGATCCGGAGGCGATGCAGAATGCCGAGTCGATCTTCCATGACATCGAGTTCTGCCGTGATGCCTACGAGACGGCGAAGGGATGCGATGCACTGGTGATCGCCACCGAGTGGAACGAGTTCCGTGCACTCAATTTCTCGCGAGTTCGCCAGGGAATGAAGCGACCGGTCATCATCGACCTCCGCAATCTCTACGACGTCAAGCGGATGCGCGAGGAGGGATTCGAGTACCATTCCGTCGGCCGCGCTCCGAGCCCTGCCCGGCGAACCGACGGTGTCGGGGAGGATCGCTGATGGCTCGCGCGCTGATCACCGGCGGGGCCGGATTCCTCGGATCTCATCTCTGCGATCTGTTCCTCGCACGAGGCCATGAGGTCATCTGCATGGACAACTTCATCACCGGCTCGCCCGCCAACGTTTCGCATCTGGTGCGACGCCCGGGATTCACCTTCGTCGAGCACGACGTCACCGAGCACATTCACGTCGAAGGAGATCTCGACTACGTGCTTCACTTCGCTTCGCCGGCGAGCCCGATCGACTACCTCGAGAAGCCGATTCAGACACTGAAGGTCGGTTCCCTCGGCACGCACAAGACCCTCGGGCTGGCGAAGGACAAGGGCTCCCGCTACCTGCTGGCTTCGACCTCCGAGGTCTACGGCGACCCACTCGTGCATCCGCAGACGGAGGACTACTGGGGCAATGTGAATCCGGTCGGTCCGCGCGGCGTGTACGATGAAGCGAAACGGTTCGCCGAGGCGATGACCATGGCCTACCACCGCTACCATCGCGTCGATACCCGGATCGTGCGCATCTTCAATACCTATGGAGAACGGATGCGTTTCAACGATGGCCGCGTCGTTCCCGCATTCATCACACAGGCCCTGAGCGGCGAGCCGATGACGATCTTCGGTGATGGCTCGCAGACTCGATCCTTCTGTTACGTCTCCGATTTGATCGACGGCATTTACCGGCTGCTCATGTCGGACGAGATCGAGCCGGTGAACATCGGGAATCCTGCAGAGATGACCGTGCTGGAGTTCGCCGAGGTCATCAGAAAACTGACCCAAACGAGCTCGCCAATCGAGTATCGCCCGCTTCCTCTCGACGACCCGAAGATCCGAAGGCCGGACATCGGAAAGGCCAGACGACTGCTCGACTGGGAGCCGCGTGTACCTCTCGAAGAGGGACTCGAGCGAGCGATCGCCTACTTCCGTGAGAACCTCGATAGCAGCGGTGTGAACTGACTCTCGGGCATCATGCGATCGCCCGGAGAGGTCGTTGGAGCTTGAAAAGATGAAGAAGATCGACAGCGGAAAGTACACATGGGTGAGCCCCGGCGCACGGGAATTCTCGCTGGAGAAGGGGCACGACCAGATCGGTGAGCTCCGGTGGGAGAAGGCCACCGGCTCGCTCGCGACCGGCCGGCTCGATGCCGAGCAGTGGTCGTTCAAGCGCGTCGGATACTTCCACCCTCATGTTACGGTGCGCAGGGTGGGCACTGAGGCAGACATCGGCCGGGTGGTGCTGGGAATCGGCGGTGGCGGCTCGGTTCAGTTCAGGGATGGTGAGCGCTACGACTGGACGAGCAACCTCTGGCGGTCGGAGTGGGGATGGATGACTCCCTCGGGCCGATCGCTCGTTCGATTCCATCGCGAATTCGGACTCGGCGAGCGTTCGGGCTCGGTCGAGATTCCAGAGGATCATCTCCAGACGATCCACCTCCCGCTGCTGGTCGTTCTGGGGTGGTATCTGATCGTCCTGCTGGCCGAAGATGCGGCGATCGCACAGTCGGTGTCGGGAGGTTGATGTGAAGGCTCGCGGCAACCTCGCCGTCATCGGATCGCAGTGGGGCGACGAGGGGAAAGGGAAGATCGTCGACCTTCTCTGCGATCGGTTCGATCTCGTCGCCCGCTACCACGGAGGGCACAATGCCGGCCACACGGTCAAGTACGCCGACCGTCATTACTCGCTCCACCTGATTCCCTCCGGAATTCTGCATCGGGACAAGCTCTGTATTCTGGGCAACGGGATGGTGATCGATCCGAAAGCGCTCCTCGAGGAGATGGCCCAGCTTCGGGCGGCGGATGTGGTCATCGACGACAACCTCAGGATCAGCGAATCGGCTCACTGCATTCTTCCCTACCACGCCGCCCTCGATCTCGCGCGGGAGACGGCGGCGGGAGAGGCGAAGATCGGGACGACGGGGCGCGGAATCGGTCCGGCTTACGAGACGAAGATGGCCCGGTCGGGAATCCGCATGGGCGATCTTCTCGATCGCGCGGTACTTCGCGACAAGATCCGCGTCGCTTGCGCCGAGAAGAATTCGATTCTGGAGAGTGTCTACGGAAAGAGCGGATTCGACCCAGAGGAGCTCGTCGAGACGTACGCGGGGTACGGGGAGATACTGCGCCCCCGGATCGCAAATACCACGCGAATCCTCAACGAGGCGATCGGGAAAGGACAGCGAGTCATCTTCGAAGGAGCGCAGGGGACGCTTCTCGACATCGATCATGGGACGTATCCATTCGTCACCTCGTCCAACTGCGTGACCGGCGCGATCTGTACGGGACTCGGAATCGCACCGCGCAACATCGATGAAGTGCTCGCCGTGGTGAAAGCGTACACGACGCGCGTCGGCAGCGGCCCTTTTCCAACCGAGCTCGAAGGCGATGAAGGAGAGCATCTTCGCCGGCGCGGGAACGAGTTCGGCACGACCACGGGCCGTCCCCGCCGGACGGGGTGGCTCGACCTGGTCGTTCTGCGGATCTCGAAGATGCTCAACGGGCTCGACTCGATCGCGCTCACCAAGCTCGACGTCTTCGATGACTTCGGCCAGATACCGGTTTGTGTCGCCTACCGCATCGACGGAAGTCTCACGAAGGCGTTTCCGGCGAGCGTTCCGGCGGGTGGCGATTACAGGCCGGAGTATCGCGTCTTCAAGGGATGGAATCGGTCCACGGTGGGAGCCGCGAGCTTCGACGATCTCCCGGAGGAAGCGAAGAGTTATGTTCGGTTCCTGGAGGACGAGCTCGAGGTCCCGGTGTCGATCATCTCAACCGGCCCGCGTCGCGAAGAGACGATCGTGCGCTGATTGACGTCTCGCCTCACTCCTGAGATCCTTCGCTCGCACATGCAGACTATCGCTCTCGACGGCGGCTCCCTCACGCTCGACGACCTCGAGGCGGCCGCCGAGCGGCGGGCTCGTTTCGAGCTGGCGCCTGCGGCACGCGTTGCCATGCAGAGCTCGCGAGCGATCGTCGAGCGCGCCGTGGAAGAGAGGAGGACCGTCTACGGCATCACCACCGGATTCGGTGTTTTCTCGGAGGTGCCGATCTCGGCGGCGGATGTGCTCCGCCTCCAGTGGAATCTCATCGCCTCGCACGCGGCCGGGCTCGGCGAGCCCTATCCGCTGCCGGTCGTCAGGGCGATGATGATCCTCCGTGCGAATGCGCTGGCTAAGGGATTCTCCGGAATACGCCCTGCCGTCGTCGATCTGCTGTTGCGGATGCACGAGCGCGATGCCGTCCCCGTCGTGCCGTCGCAGGGATCGGTCGGCGCCTCGGGGGATCTGGCTCCGCTCGCCCACCTCGCAGCGACGCTGATGGGGGAAGGAGAGGTCGTTCTGGAGGGATCGAGGCTGGCGGCGCGAGCTGCTCTCGAGGCCATCGGCGAAGAGCCAGTGATCTTCGAGGCGAAGGAAGGCCTCGCGATGATCAACGGCACGCAGGCGATCACGGCCGTCGGGGGGCTCGCATTGCGACGCGCGGCGATGCTTCTCGATCTCGCCGACGCTATCGGCGCTCTCACGCTCGACGCGCTACGCGGCACCGATGCGGCGTTCGACGCTCGCATTCACGACGCGCGTCCGCACGCCGGCCAGCGAGTCGTCGCCGGCCGCCTGAGGCGTTTTCTGCGGGGCAGCGAGATTCGCGACTCGCACCGCGACTGCGGCAAGGTGCAGGACGCATACACCCTCCGCTGCATTCCGCAGGTGCACGGCACGGTGCGCGATGCGATCGGATTCGCCTCGGCCACGATGGCGGTCGAGATCAACTCCGCGACCGACAATCCGCTGATCTTCGCTGATTCCGGCGAGGTCCTCTCAGGTGGCAATTTTCATGGAGCGCCGGTCGCCCTGGCATGCGACCTCGCAGCGATCGCGCTCTGCGATCTCGCCTCGATCAGCGAGCGCCGCATCGAGCGTCTCGTCAATCCTGCGCTCTCCGAGCTGCCTGCCTTTCTCGTGGAACGGGGAGGACTCAACAGCGGTTTCATGATCGCGCAGGTCACGGCGGCAGCGCTCCTTTCGGAGTCGAAGGCGCTCTCCCATCCTGCCTCCGTCGACAGCATCCCGACTTCGGCGAACAAGGAGGATCACGTCTCGATGGGCCCGATCGCAGCGTGGAAGCTCTCGCGCATCGTCGAGAACCTGGCGGGAGTTCTGGCCATCGAAGCGGTTTGTGCGGCTCAGGCTCTCGACCTCCGCCGCCCTCTCCGTTCTTCGGAGCCGCTGGAGGCGATGGTGGCTGCGATCCGGAGTCGTGTGGCTCCGTGGATCGACGACCGCTACCTCCATCCCGATCTGGTGGCGGTCCGTGAGCTCCTGCCTGTGCTGCACGCGGAGAGTGAGTCGCGCCTGCCGGCCGAATGATATTTCTCGTAGGCGCGAAGCATTTGCGCGCAGGCCGCGGCGTCATCCTGAATGAGGGCGGCGTGCGGGCGTGAGTGAGGGATCTGCGATCGGCAACTGTCTAAGAACGCAGATCCTTCGCTCACGCCCACCCATCCGCCTCGCTCAGGATGACGGCGAGGTTTGCGTGTCATTCCCTCTTCATCGGCGCGCGGGGCGTGAAAATTGCTCGCCGTACGAAGGGCGAGGTATAGTGAGAGCGACCCTTCGAGACGAGGAGGCCGGGCATGGATCTGCACCATCAAAGCCATGGAAGCGGGACGGTTCAGACGCCCCTTCGCGTTCCGATCTCGGAATTCGCCGCCGGGCTCGAGACGATCTCGACGGGGCTGATCACCAAGCAGGGCCTATACGACTATCTGACGACCTACGAGATCGAGCCCGACGACCTGAAACGGCTCGAGCATTGGGAGCCCGATCGTCACACCCGAAACCTGATCCTGCGCAATCCGAAGCTCGAGCTGATGCTGATCTGCTGGAACGTCGGGAACACCACGCCGCTTCATACGCACAATGGACAGCTCGGCTGGATGGTGATGGGCGAAGGGAAACTGCAGGTCGAGAACTTCCGCCTTCGCGCGTGCAACAAGCCGGAGAATCAGGAAGTGGTCGGGATCGACTGTCTCGCCGGCGCCACCGAGATCGACATGGAGCCGCTCGACATCGAGATCTGCCGCCCGGGCGGCCCGCTCAACACGGTCGACAAGCACCACACCATCCATCGCATCACGAACCTGAAAGAGTGGAACGAGCCCGCCGTCAGCCTTCACGTCTACTCCCTCCCGATCGACTCCTGCGTCGTCTTCGACCTCGAAGCGCAGCGCTGCTTCCGCCGCGACCTCACCTACGACTACGAAGCGCCGGGCGCCCGCCGGGCATAGAGCGATCGGAAGAAACGTCCAATGGTGGACAGCAGTATCTCCAAAGTACTCATGCTACATCTTCAAGCAGAGGGGAAAACTCGACTGCGGGATGTGACGGGGAACGACCTTCCCATCTTCTTCGAGCACCAGCGCGATCCGGAAGCGAACCGGATGGCGGCGTTTCTCCCGAGGGAACGGGAATTGTTCATGGCGCACTGGGAGAAGATTCTCGCTGATCGGACAGTGATGGCGAAAACGATCGTCGTCGAGGATGAGGTCGCCGGCAACATCGTCAGCTTCGAGCAGGCGGGGCGGCGGCTCGTCGGCTACTGGATCGGAAGGAAACATTGGGGGAAGGGAATCGCCACCAGTGCTCTGTCGCACTTTCTCCATGTCGATGCAGCGCGTCCTCTCCATGCGTATGTCGCGAAACACAACCGAGCGTCCGCCCGCGTGCTGGAAAACTGCGGATTCGAGGTTAGTGGCGAGCAGATCGGCGCCCCCGGACCCGATGGGGAAGAGGTTGAAGAGTTTCTCATGGTTCTGACGGCGGCGGGATGATCGACGAGCTCCCCGCAGTGCGGATCCTGGCGTGCGTGGACGATCGAATCCGTGAAGGCGTACACTGCCATCGATGGCGAAATCAGCCCACCGACCTCGCTACACTCTCGATGAATATCTCAAGCTGGAAGAGATCAGCAACGTACGGCACGAGTATCTCGACGGTGAGATCTATGCGATGGCGGGCGGCACGCCGGAGCATGGGCGGATCGCCGCTAATATCATCGCCCTGCTGGGGTCGCACGAAAGCCGGACCCGATGCGCGGTCTTCACTTCGGACGTTCGTGTCCGGGTGGCGGCGTCCGGTCTCGACACCTATCCCGACATCAGCGTGGTGTGCGGACACCTCGAGAGAGACTCGCTCGACGCGCAAGCAATCGCGAACCCGGTCGTCATCTTCGAGGTGACGAGCCCGAGCAGCGACGCATACGATCGAGGTGAAAAGCTGCGACACTATCAGCAGATCCCCTCGTTGCGCGAGATCGTCATCGTCTCTCATTCCGAGCGGCGTGTCGACGTCTGGAGGCGCGGGGACGAAGGAGAGTGGGAGCGAGCCGAAATCGGCCCTTCCGGGGTCGCTCATCTCGCGGCGATCGATTGTGATCTGCCTGTCGACGACATCTACCGCGACCCGCTCGACCGCCCCCATTCGCCACTCTGATATCCTTTCCCGTCGGACCATCACCGATGCAAAGGAGCCCGTCATGTCGCTGATGCAGACACTCGCCGGAGAGCTGAACGAGATGCGCGACGCCGGAACGCTCAAGTCCGAGCTGTCGCTTCTCGGACCTCAGGGGGCCGTCGTCGAGGTCGAAGGTCGTGGCGAGGTCATCATGCTCACCTCGAACAACTACCTCGGGCTCGCGAATCACCCCGCCATCGTCGAGGCCGCCGAGAAAGCGGAGCGCGATTACGGCTACGGACTCGCCTCCGTCCGCTTCATCTGCGGAACGCAGGACATTCACAAGACGCTCGAGGCGAAGATCTCCGAGTTTCTCGGCACCGAGGACACGATTCTCTACGGCTCCTGCTGGAACGCGAACGAGGGGCTGTTCCAGACGGTTCTTTCCGAAGAGGATGCGGTTCTTTCCGACGAGTTGAATCACGCTTCGATCATCGATGGAGTGCGGCTGGCGAGATGCCGCCGGCTCCGCTACAGAAATCGAGACATCGATGATCTGCGCCGCGTCCTCGAGGAGAACCGCGACGCGCGCAACCGGCTGATCATGACCGACGGCGTGTTCTCCATGGAGGGGTCACTCGCTCCACTTCCCGAGCTCGTCGGCATCGCGCGAGAGGTCGATGCCCTCCTGGTGGTCGACGACTCGCATGGAACCGGAGTTCTGGGCCGGACAGGACGCGGAACCGGCGAGGAGCTCGGCGTCTTCGGGAAGATCGGAGCCTACACCTCCACCCTCGGCAAAGCGCTCGGTGGCTCCCATGGCGGCTTCACCACCGGCCCCTCGGTGCTGACCGAGTACCTGCGCCAGAGGTCGCGTCCCTACCTTTTCTCCAACACGCTTCCGCCCGCCGTCGTCCTCGGATCGATTGCGGCACTCGATCTGCTCGCCTCGGACCCATCCCTGCTGGCGCGGCTTCGCGAGAATACTGCGTACTTTCGAGAGGGGTTGAAACGGGCGGGACTGAACGTCCGCGAAGGGATCCACCCGATCGTGCCGATCCTCATCGGTGATGCGGCGAAGGCGATTTCAATGTCGCGCGAGCTTCTCGATCGCGGCGTCTACGTTTCGGGCTTCGGCTACCCGGTCGTTCCACAGGGGCAGGCGCGACTGCGATGCCAGATCAGCGCTGCGCACACGAGAGAGCATCTCGACCGGGCTCTCGAAGCGATCTCTACAGTTGCGAGCAAATACGATGTGATCGCAGCTCCGGCGTGAGAAGTGCAACGCCGCTTTCGCGATTCAGGGTTGTCGGAGCATGCGTCGCGGCCGGCGATCGAGCTCGACAGGCAGCCCCTCAATGAAGAGGTGAAGAACGCCATGCAGTCGAAGATCATCATCGGACTCGTCATTCCGCTCCTGCTCGTTGCGCCAGCCGGCGCCGGCGTCATGCCCTGGGAGGTCCACAAACGGACTCTGCCGAACGGACTCGACGTGCTGGTGATCCCGACGCCGGAATTCCGGCAGGTCGTCAATTTCAACACACTGATTCTCGCCGGCTCGCGGAACGAGCTCGAGAAGGGACGCTCGGGCCTCGCACATCTCTTCGAGCACATCGCCTTTCGCCACCGATTCGACGAGGGCGAAAAGTCGTACTCGTCGCAGATCGACAGGCTCGGTGCATTCAACAACGCCTGGACCTGGTTCGATGTGACGTATTACCACCCTGTTACCTTCACCTCCAATCTCGAGGCGCTCGTGCGTCTCGAGGCAGAGCGGTTCGTCGACATGCAGTTCACCGAACGGATCTATCGGACCGAGGCGGGGGCGGTGCTGGGCGAGTACCGAAGAATCGCTTCGGATCCCGGTTTGCGGATGGACGAGGTGATCAGCGATCTGGCCTACGGTGCATCACACGGCTATGGACATACGACGCTCGGCTATCTCCAGGATGTGGAGGACATGCCGAATTCCTACCGGGCGGGAAGAGCGTTCTACGAGACGTTCTACCGGCCGAACAATGCGGTCGTTCTGGTCACCGGCGATGTCGACCCGCAGCGCGTGTTTGCTCTCGTGGAGCAGGTATACGGGTCGTGGCAGCCGCGCCCGATTCCCGAAGTTCCGGATCCGCGACGGGTCGGCGGGCCGAAAAAAGGACATGTCGATTGGGAATCCGACGTGCCTCCGCAGGTCGACTTCGCCTACCGCGTTCCGGCGTTCGAGCCGGGAACGACCGAGAGCTCGGTGATCATGATTCTCCCGGAACTGATCTCCGGGGAGACCGCCCCGCTCTATCAGAAATTGCGATACGAGGAGAAGCTGGCGACGAGCATGGCCACCGATACCGGCACGGTGATTCGTCGGAGCGCGACGGGATTCGATCCCCGCCTTCTGGAGACCTACATCACGCTCGACAAGGGACGCTACGACAAGGAAGGAAAACCGATGATCGAACGCGTGGTCGGAGAGACCGAGCGCGGCCTCGACGAGCTGAAGAACTTCTCCTCCCGTTCCGGCGCAGCCCGGACGCTGGCAGCGATCAAGTCGCGGTTCCGTTACGATCTGCTCGCCGCGCTCGACTCCCCGGCTCACATCGCCGAGACCTTCTCCTGGTATTACCGCTTCAATCGCAATCCCGACGTTCTCGATCAGCTCGTCGAAGGCGTCGACAAGCTCACTCCGCAGGACATCGATTCTTTCGCGCGGAAACACTTCGTCCCGGCGAATCGAGTCGTCGTGACGATGGAGCCGAAATCGGCGAACTGAGAGATCTGGAGACGATGTCATGGCAGGTACGAGATTCATTCCGGCGCTGACAGCGCTTCTCTTCGGTGCGGCCTGCGCCACCGGTCCCGTGGTCACCTCCCGACCGGCGTCGACCGCTCCTTCTTCCGCTGCGCAGCCGTCGATCGTGACGCTGGCGAGTCCATCGCCGCTGATCGAGGTCAAGATGATGGTGAAGGCCGGCTCGATCGCCGATCCCGAAGGGAAGGAAGGGCTCGCGGCCCTGGTGGCCGGTGCGATTCTGCAGGGTGGATTCGGCGATCCGGGGAATCCGGTCACCAAGGAGGAACTGGCCGAGATCACGCAGGCGTGGGGCCAGGGGGCGCTTCCGTCGGTGCTGACTTCGTCACAGACGACGACATTCAACTTCACGATTCCGCGAGACGTTCTCCCCGACTATCTGGCGCGAGTCATGGATCCGATGCTGAATCGACCGCTGTTCAGCGAGTCGGAGATCGACCGGCTGAAGAACGAAGCGGCGACTCAGATCAACGCAGCGCGTTTCGTCGATCTCGAGAGTCTCGGCCTTGCCGTGATCGACCAGTACATCCTCGCGGGCACGCGGTTCGAGCACCAGCCGTTCGGAACGGAGCTCTCGGTGCCGGGCATCACCCGCGACGACGTCGTCCGCTTCCATCGCGATTTCTACCGCGCCGGCAACATCATTCTCGGAATCTCTTCCGAGGATCCGGCAGTCGTCGAGCCGATCGCCCGCGTCGTCCGGCGGATCAACTCCGATGTGACCACACCGATTCCCTCGATCGACGCCGGACGGGTGGTTGAGATTCGAGGACGGGAAGCGGTGATCATCGAGGAGCCAAATGCTCCTGCAGCTTCGCTTCACCTCGGGTTTCCGCTGCCGATCAACCGGACGAGTCCCGACTTCTGGCCGCTTTACGTCGCCAACGTCTGGCTCGGCACGCATCGCGATTCCTTCGGCCGGCTCTACCAGGCGATTCGCGAGGAGCGAGGGTACAACTACGGCAACTATTCGTACATCGAACATCTGGTCGGGAGGCCGCGGTTTCTCTTCCCACCGTTCAACACGCCACGTGACACTCAGCACTTTTCGATCTGGATCCGTCCCGTTGCTCACGAATTCGCCTATCCCCTCCTGAAGGCCGCGACGTGGGAGCTCGACCGTCTCGTTCGCGAAGGACTGACGGATGAGCAGGTGATCGCGGCAAAGAACAAGGCAAGGGTTCTCTATGTCAATCTCGCCGAGACGCTCGACCGGTTGCTCGCTGCGAAGATCGACGACGCGTTCTACGGCATGACCCCGGGCTATCTCGAAGGCTACCTGGAACGGATCGATGCCGTAACCGCCGACCAGGTGCGCGAGGCGGTTCGGAAGGCTCTTCAGACCACGAACATCAGATACCTCGTCGTCACCGACTCCGCGCACGCGCCAGGTCTCGCGCAGCAGATTCGCGAGAACCAGCCCTCGTGGGGAAAGGAGCTCGCCGACTATCAGATCGACCGGGTGACCCTTCCCGACGGCCGCATCGTCTGGCAGGTTTCCGAGGATCGCCTGGAGACGATCCGGCTCGATGCCGTCTGGGCGAACTATCCGCTCGACATCCGGCGTGTCGAGATCATCCCCGTGGCCGCGGTTTTTCGCGAAGGGCGTCTCTTCGGTCCCGCAAAGTGATGGGACCCCAAAGAATCATTCCGCGAGCGTCAGCGGTGGTCCTGCGGGAGGCCGATCGCCGACGCCATCTTCCCTTCTCCAATCGTCGCGCTGGCGGACGAACGGAAGCGCGAGAATCCTTCCGATGGTCACATCGCGCGGATCGAGATACGCCGGAACGCCGATGGTGATCGAGTCGTGCGGAACGTCGAGACGCATCGTACGATGCAGATAGTCCCACCACGAGAGAATGCTCGACCAGTTGCTGTTCGTCTCGTTTCTCACCGCGGAGTGATGGATTCCGTGCATGCGCGGCGTGACGATGAAGCGGACCAGCCATCGCTCGAGGCTCACCGGCAGCCGCAGGTTGGAGTGATGGAAGAGAATCGATACGAAGAGGATCGTCTGCCAGACCCAGACCGAGAACGGATCGGCTCCGATCACGATGATCTGGATCGTGCGGTAGCCCACCGACAGCACCAGCTCGCCGAAGTGAAAACGGAGTGCCGTCGACGCATCGAGATCGCGATCGACGTGATGCACGAGGTGAAAGCGCCAGAGGAACGGGACGACGTGGCTCGCCCAGTGCCAGATCCAGAGGGTGTAGTCGAACAGCACGATCGCGATCGCGATCTCGACGGAGTGTGGCAGCTCGATCAGGTTCAGCAGTCCGATACGCCGCTCCGCTGCCCACTGCGCCGCCGGGATCAGAAGCGGCGCCTGCAGAAACGTGAGAACAGCGAGCGAGATCCCGCCCGTGGTCAGATTGCGTACGATGCGCTGGAACTTCGGTTCGACGCTTCCCCGCAGCGGCCGAATCGTCTCGGAGATCAGTGCGATGAGAAATGTCCCGCCGACCACCGCTGTCGAGATCAGGCGTTGGGCGAGCACTGTGATCGGTGTGGCGTCGGGCAGCATGCTCTCCTCCGAACTTCATCCGCCGTGGTGGTGGATCAGTGTCGCGAGCTCGCAGTCGACCAGAGCACCGATCCGATCGACCGTGAGGTCGGGCGCCGGGTAGCTCGCCACCTTCGGGTCGTGTGCGTAGTGTCCCTGCCGCGGGAACACGGTGGTCACCCGATCGCCCCAAACGTTCTTGACCTCCGTCAGGATTCGGACTTTGTCATCGATCAATACGTAGTGCCGTGCTGGAAAGCGCGCCTCGACGTCGTCCAGCTCCTGCTCTTTGTGGATGTAGATGAGGACGCGACGTTCGACGGCATCGAAGAGCCCTGATCGCTCGACCTTGCGCGGCTGGAAGACGACGTCGCCGTCGGAGAGAATGACCGTCGGTCCCCACGCGGCGAGGTGGTCGAGGACATCGAGCGAGCCGGGGAAAAGGCGATTCGCGAAGGGGTAGTCGACGAGGTAGGAAGAGAGGCGAAGTACGGCGGGATCGCGATGGTTCTCGAGGCGATAGCGCTGGAGGGCGCCAAGATAATCGGCGTAACCGAGCTCGGCGCGCAGCTCCTCGAAAATCGCCCAGTAACGCTCTTCGCACTTCGCTCCGACGGTGCGCAGGAGAAACCGGCGCAGGTCGGCGGTGACGCGGTCGTTATCCAGCAGCGTGTTGTCGACGTCGAGCAGGAATACGACATCCGATTCGTTCATCGTCATTCGCCAGGGCCTCCCTCAGGTTGACGCATTCCCGTCGATGATATCCGACGAGCCGCCGGGAAGGTCTGAAGGGCGAAGCTGTTCGCCTGAGTCGGGGCTGGAATGATGCGGCCCGTATCGTGGTATATCCTCCCTAGAGGAGTCCGATGAAGATCCAGCGCAATGATCCCTGTTCGTGCGGTAGCGGCAAGAAATACAAACACTGCTGTATGAACAAGGAAGCGGAGCGGCGCGATCTGCGAACCAAGGCGATCCTCGTGGTAATCGGGCTCGTTGTGCTCGCCGGAGGGCTCGCGATGCTGCGGGAGTCGCAGGCCGAGCCGGGTGTTGCCGCCTCGTCCGTTGCAGCTCCGGCCGGCAGGGCCCCCGCCGCTTCGTCTCCCCCTCCCGGGCCCGCACCTGCCGGGAAGGTCTGGTCACCGGAGCACGGTCACTGGCACGATGCAGCATCGACTCCTCGAGCTTCGGTCCAGCTCGCTCCACCGTCCGCTGCGCAAGGATCCTCCACGCCGCCGCCGGGTCCGGCGCCTCCGGGCAAAGTCTGGTCTGCCCAGCACGGCCACTGGCATGACGCCTCCCCAGGCGTGGCTGCGGCACCGATGTCGTCGCCGCCTCGTCCTGTCGCGACGTCAGCGCCGCCTGGCCCTGCACCTCCGGGCAAAGTATGGTCCGCCGAGCACGGGCACTGGCATGACGTGCCCAAGTGAGAGGCGAAGCTCTGAGGCGAAGCTCTGAGGGTCAGCCTGTGGAACGCCTGCCATCGTGCAGGCGAGTGCGGAGGTCGCGCAGCAGCTCGCCGGCTTCATACGGTTTCTGACGGAAAATCGTACGTCCGTCTTCGATGAGCGCCCGGATTCGCTCATGCCCGCCATAGCCGGTCGACAGAACGATCAGGACGTCCTCGAGACGCCTGCGAATCTCTCCATGAACCTCATCTCCGCTCATCTCCGGCATCCCCAGGTCGAGAATGATGGCGTCGGGGCGCAGGCCCTCATCGAGCATCGCCAGCGCTTCCCTTCCACTCGACGCGACCTTCACGCTCGCTCCCGCTGACTCGAAGAACATGGCCAGGCCCTCGGCGACGGACACTTCGTCGTCGATGATGAGAATGGAGAGTCCTTCGGCCTGCAGCCGCGATCCCTGCTGTTGCATGGCCGCGGGGCGTTGCATGCTACGTGGAAGGAGGAGTTGGAAGCTGGTTCCCGATCCTGGAGTGGAGTCGACATGGATCGATCCGCCGTGCCGCGCCACGGTCTGGTAGACGACCGAGAGTCCGAGCCCGCTTCCCTGATTGATCGGTTTGGTCGAGAAAAAGGGATCGTAGATACGGGCGAGCACGTCACGAGTCATGCCGCAGCCGCTGTCGCGAATCGCGAGGACGACCCATTGGTCTCGCTCCTTCTGCCAGCGGATCGCTTCTGCCTGTGTGAGCAGGCGGGTCTCGAAGCTCAACACGCCGCCTTCGGGCATCGCGTCGCGGGCGTTGAGCACGAGATTGATGACGGCAGGAGAGAGCAGGCCGGCATCGCCGGTGACGAAGCAATCCTCGGCGCCACGCTCGATCTTGACGATGATGGATTCGGGAATCGATGGACGGATCGTTCGGATCTGATCGTCGAGAAACGCAGCGAGGTCGAGTGTGGTGACGTTCGGCTCACGCGGCTGCGCGAACTCGAGCAGTCGGCGCGTCCCCTCTCTTGCACGCATGACCGAGGCGCGGATCTGTGCCGAGGCTCGCGCCACGACCGCGTCATCGGGAAGATGTCTGCGGAGAACTTCGGCCCACGGGAGAGCGAGCATCATCGTGTTGTTGAAGTCGTGAGCGATTCCGGTCGCCATCCTGCCGAGCGAGTCGAGCTTCTGGGCCTGCGCCAGGGAGCGCTCCAGCTCGGCGGATTTCCGCACTGCGTCTTCCGCCCGGGTCTTCTCGATCTCGAGCCGGGCGGATTGATTCTCGAGCCGGTGGATCAGCGTCCTTGCGAGCAGAACCGCCTCCTGGAACCGATCACGGCGCCGCTCGACCTGACGTGCCACGAGGGAAAGATAGACACAAGCGGAATAGATCAGCGCACATTTCGCAATCGCTGATGGGACATCGACTGTCCTGCCGTCGATCAGAGTCACCCAGAGAATCATGCCGCCGTACGCCAGCACCGACATGTGCGTCAGGATGATCGCCCGACGGAACGTCGTCGGAATCTGATCGGCGACGCGAATGAGCATCATCGGGAAGAGCCAGCTCTGGTCTCCACCGGTTTCACGCAGAATGTAGGCCCAGAGAATGAGGTCCGCGTTGAGGAAGAAAAAGCCGAGATCGAATCGCGACGCCGGCTCGAACAGCCATCGAAGGATCAGCGTCGAAGCGACCACATAGATTGCGATCACGGCGACGAGTCGCAACCAGCCGGTGGGAGAGAAGGAGCCGAGCACGAACAGGTTGTGAATCAGCGCGGCGACCGCGACGAAGGCGCAGCCGATCAGCCGAAGCCGCGGGATGACCGAGACGTTGACATGGCGAAGGTATGCGCGCTTCCGCCGGTCGCCTTCCTCGGACGAAACGCCGAGCTGGAGCTCAGAATGGGCGGCGACCGATTCCGGCTCGACTCGACTCTCTTTGGGCATTGCTGGCGCGCTCACTTCTTCCGACTGCTCAGTCGGAGCTCGGGGGGACAAAAACCAGATGGCTTCACACGCGTGATTTCGGTTGTTGGACTGGCATTCTAATCCACGAGGAGTCTGGTGGTCGTGAAATCTCGCTGGCATGCCCGGAGTTACCCCTTTTGGCATACACTATCGGGCATAGACGAAATGTCGCCGGCGGATCAGCTCAGGAACCTCGCGTGACCAGAGAAGATGGCGAAGGCTCGAAGTGGGACAGCGCGCGGGAGCTGTACTTCCGTCTCGCTGCTTCCGGCCTCGTTTCGCCACGTCACTATCTCCCGTCGATGCCCGATGCCGGTTCGCTCGCGGCTCGTTCGGGACATCTCGACATCGAGATCGTGAGCCATTGCTGGAAATATCACGGCCTGCTCGCCTATCAACTCAGCTCGCTCGTGAACCATCCGCCGAAGAGCGTCTCGGTGCGAATGACCGTCTTTCATTCACGCGAGGACGCGCCGACCGTGGAGCTGCTCGATTTTTTCTCGGCGATTCAGCTCGATGGTGTCACCTGGAACTTTCAGCCGCTGGAGACTCCGTACCTGCTGCGCAGGGCCATCGGACGCAACCTCGCGGCGCGCGCGACGACGGCCGACTGGATCTGGTTCACCGACTGCGACGTGATCTTCCACGAAGATTGTCTCGATACATTGGCCGAGCGCCTTCAGGGCCGCCGCGATCCCCTCGTCTTTCCTCAGAAGGAGCATTGCACGGCCCTGCTGACAGGGGACGATCCGATGCTCACCGCGGCCGCGGATGCTCCGCGCGTCGTCGACATCGACGTTTCGCGATTCACTCCTCGTGTCTGCTCGGAGGCGAAGGGGCCGTTGCAGATCACGCATGGCGACGTAGCACGAGCCTGCGGCTACTGCGAATGTCTCGATATCTACCAGAAGCCCGCCCGCCACTGGCGGAAGGCCTACGAGGACCGCGCGTTCCGATGGCTGCTGCGCACCGAGGGCGTCGGGCTCGACATCGGAGGTGTGTACAGGATCCGTCACGCCGCGAAAGGGCGGTACGCCGATTCTCGAGAAGCCCTCGTGCGGGGCAGCATCCGGCGCGTTCGTTCGTGGATGCAGGAGCGATGGCTCGGCCGCTGAAGAAGCCGGCGGTGAAGGCATGGCGTTCGTGTCGGGAGCGTGAGGAGGGGAGCCCAGAAGGCTGACCGCGATCACCGTGACCGCATTGAAGACGAAGCCGGGAAGAATCTCGTAGACCTCGAACACCCCACCGCTCAGCTGCTTCCAGATGATTACCGTGACTGCTCCGATGATCATGCCCGCCAGGGCGCCGCTTCGCGTCATTCGCCTCCAGAAGGACCGCGAGCACGGAGCGAGAAGCCAGAACCAGGTGGCGGCGGAGAGCGAGGATAGCTCAGATCGCCCCTCGCGGAAAGTTGTCGGCCGTGCAGATGCGCGCTTGCGTTTTCAGCTTCGACGTACGAGATTTTTCAGGTTTCAGGTTTCAGGTTTCAGGTTTCAGGTTTCAGGTTTCAGGTTTCAGGTTCGCCTCCCTCTTTTGCGCAGTCCTGAAACATCCATGTCGCATTTTCGGTGGAAAGTCTCGATCCGACCCCCTACGATGAGACTCATGACGCCGAACCTCCTTCCCGAGCGCGTGATGATGAAGGCATTGCTCGAGCGCGATGCCTCGTTCGATGGACTCTTCGTCGCGGCGGTCACGACCACCGGCATCTTCTGCAAGCCGTCGTGTCCGGCACGCAAGCCGCTGGAGCGCAACGTCCGTTTTTTTCCCTCGCCGGCGCAGGCGTCGTTCGCCGGCTACCGTCCCTGCAAGCGGTGCCGACCGCTGAGCGTCGCCGCTGCTCCCGAATGGGTCGAACGACTTTTTCGCGAGATCGAAGCGAGGGAGGACAAGCGGATCCGCGATTCGGAGCTGCGCCGGATGGGAATCGATCCCGCCCGGGCGCGCCGGTTCTTTCAGAAGCACTACGGCCTGACGTTTCAGGCATACGTTCGAGCTCGCCGGCTGGGCTCCGCGCTCGCTCGGATCCGCAGCGGCGAACCGCTCGAGGAGGTCGTCTTCGCCAGCGGGTACGAATCGCACAGCGGATTCCGCGACGCATTCTCGAGAACGTTCGGCAAGCCGCCCGGTCGCAGCCGCTCCACCGACTGTGTCGTCACCTCGCTCCTCGACACGCCTCTCGGCCCGATGCTCGCCGGCGCGACCACCGCCGGCGTCTGCCTTCTCGAGTTCAGTGACCGGAGAATGCTGGAGTTTCAGCTGCGCACCATTCGTCGCCTCTGTTTATGTGCGATCGTTCCGGGGAGCAACCGCTGGATCGAGCAGATGAACCGCGAGCTGGGAGAGTACTTCGCCGGCATGCGCCGCCGGTTCGATGTTGCTCTGGTCACGCCCGGGACCTCGTTTCAGCAGCGCGTCTGGACGGCGGTTCGCGCCGTCCCCTTCGGCGAGACGCGGACCTATGAAGACATCGCGCAGGAGATCGGAGAGCCGTCCGCCGTACGAGCGGCCGGCCATGCCAACGGGCTGAACCGGATCGCGATTCTGATTCCGTGTCACCGGCTCGTCCGCAAAGATGGAACACTGGGCGGCTACGGCGGAGGGCTGTGGAGAAAGCGGCGCCTGCTCGATCTGGAGGAGGGCGCCGTGGGCGCGCTGTCCGTCGGCGCATCAAAGCTCCGAACCGCTCATCAGTAGGGTCGCCGTACATGGACATTCCGGGCCGAAGCGCGTATGGTGGAGCCAGGTCGAGGAATCTTCTTCGCCTCTTCAGTCATCTGAACTAAGTCAGATCCTCTGGACTCACTCCTCTTAGCCTCCTGGTCTCTCCGGGCCTTCGTTGTGCCATTTGCGGCAGCACCGGGAGAACGGCCGGCATGACCGGTCAGGAGCGCACACGAGAGGACGATCGATGCGGCCGCTCTCGTACTCGCTGGAAGGAGACGCTCATGGTCGCGTGGTTGACGATTCTGGCTTTTGTCGTCGTTGCATTGCTGGGATGGAATCTCTATCGCCGCTTCGGCACCGACAGCATCGACGGATTCAACGAGCGACGGCGCGCGACATCGCTTCTCGTGGGTCGTGGAGAGCTCATCGACGGAAACCGGCATCTCGATGTCGCGCTCGCGGTGACCGGAACGACGCTCTTCTACGAGAACTCCGACATGCAGGCTTCCATCGATCTCGAATGGGTGCACGAGATCGAATACGACACCGAGCTCGCCACCGGTCGGGCGATCGACGAGGGCAGAGTCCTGCGGCTGCGCTCGCGCAGCCAGACGCTCGAGCTCGTGCTGCCGAACGACGTCGTTTCACGCTGGTACGCAATTCTGCCTCCGCGCCGCTCTCTCGACACGCGGCTCGATGCGACGGTGGCAAGCACGGCATGAGCCAAGTCCTCATCCGAAAGGGAGAGCGGGCGTCCCGCGCCCGCCCCTGTTCCACACGAGACGATGCGACCCAGTGGCCGGCAGGCCGCGCGATCGCTCGATGGTGAGATTCACATCCCGGCAGAGATGCAAAGATCCTCAGCATCTCGCATCATGCCGAGCGGTCCGTGGCAATCGTGCGAAGCGGTTCGCGGCGGGAGATCCCTCCTCAAGCACATCGTGAACCTGAAGCGGATTCACGCCTACAATGCCGTCAACCTCAAGAAAGGTTATCCTCTTCTCGAGATTCGGACTCCCCGGGAGGTCTCAGGTGATGGGTAAGCTCAAGGTAAAGGAATTCGACTGTGTTCAGAGCATGCGTGAGACGCGAGACAAACTCAGTTACGAGATCGCGGACATGAATTCCGAAGAGTTGCTCACGTGGCTCCGGACGCATCGGTACGGTGACCCGTTTCTTCAGCGCCCTGCGTCACTCGGGCTCCATGTCGCGGAGAGCGTCGAGATCGGTGATCACGAAACCGTCCTTGTCCGTGCGGACGATCTCGTCCCTCTGCCACCGGCTCATCAGCCTGATCGCGGTCTCCATCGTCGTTCCGATCAGGTCTGCGATCTCCTGGCGCGCGAGCGGCAAGGGGATGAAGATGCCATCGTCCTTCGCGACGCCGATCCGTTCGGCGAGCGTGAGGAAAAGACGGATGGCGCGACGTTCGACGGAGCCGGTCATGTCCGCGATGCGCTTGTTGACCGCCATCAGACGCATGGTCAGCCCGGAGAGCAGATGACGCGTCATGTCCGGCCGCTTCTCCAGCAGTGCGAAGAACTCCCGCTCCGGGATCGAAAGAATCGTCGAAGGCTCCAGAGCGATCGCAGTCGCCGGGAACGGCCGGCGCTCGAATACCGCGACGGCTCCAACCGGCTCGCCGTCGCCGAGGATTTCGATGATCACGTCGCGCGCTCCGGCGGCCTTCACGATCTTGACACGGCCCGTGACCAGCAGATGGATGCGCTCCGCCGGATCGCCTTCACGGAAGACGACGTCGTTCTTCTCATACGTGCCGAGGCGACAGAGTGGAGTGAGCGCATCGCGGTCCTCGTTTCGGAGAGAGGCGAGCAAGGGGATCGAGCCAAAAGGAAGCAGCGTCTGCACGGACACCGTGGAGCTTATACGAATGCGATGCCGCGAGACAGGGCCTCGCCCGGTGAGTCTCGAGTCCCGAGTTCCGAGCCTCGAGTCCCCGAGTTCGAGTCTCGAGCCTCGAGTCCCGAGCCTCGAGCCTCGAGTCTCACCCGCAGGGCGTCGAGCCGGGCATGGTCGTACCCGAGCAGTTCGTGGAGCGTCTTCACGATCCGGACGAGCTTCCGCAGGCGTGTGAGAAGGCGAATTCCTCCGGCGAGCCGCTGCGCTCCTCCAGCGATACGGCGCGGGTGAAGTAGACATTGTTCTCGATGTGGATGTGCTCGTGGGTGCGCAGCTCGAACTCCGTCAGCCTGCGATACAGCTCGCGGTAGCTGAAGCAGGCGCTCTCCGGAGGCGTGTAGTCATCGGTCACGACCCGCAGGCGGCCGAGCAGCTCGCCGACGCGATCATGCTCGAGCATCATCATGCGGATGGGGTTCTTCACCGTGCCGAAGAAGGGAGTGGGAGGCGGTCCGCCACTCTCCGCCGCCTCCTCGAGCTGCGCGACGTACGGAAAGAGGACCTGTTCCTCCTTCAGCATGTGCGGCAGCATGTCCGTCGTCAGGTCGCGGACCAGTTCGACGACCTCGGGCAGCTCCGGCCGCCGCTCGCCGTGAACGCCGAGGACTTTTGCTGCCAGAGGTGCGAACGTCGCCAGCTCCTCGCGCGTGTAACGGTGATACGCATCGACGATGTGACCGGAAAGCGTTCGCAACGACTCGGATGACCAGTCCGTTGCGAGGGAATCGGGCATTGCTACAGCGCTATCGACTGCAGCCGCAAATTCCTCGACGGATTTCCCGACCGCCGTGCACGCCTCGGAAAGCGTCTGCTTGCCGCCGCAGCAGTAGTCGATCTTCCACGCCTCGAAGACGCGGATCGCGATGGGCAGCTCGGCGGCGATCTCTCCGATCGTCTGCTCGTGAAGTGAACTTGTCGTGTTGTTCATTGGCTCCTCCTGTTGTTCTCGATTATCGGGAACTTCGGTGCGATCGGGTATGACGGGCGTCATGCCTCCGATCATCCCTTCGGGATGACGGGCCCGTGGGACTGCTGCCGGCCGCAGTCGCGATTTCGGCAGATCTAACCAGGTTCTACAGCGATGGCGGGGCCGCCATTGCGATCGTGCGAGGACGCCGACCCCCGGTTGCGCGGCGTTCCGAGGACTGCGCGCCTTTTTCGCGACTCCGCCCTGACGGGCGGGGCTGAGGTTGTGTCAGCCTCCTATTAGGTCGCGGATGGAATCGCGCATGCCGGAGCGCGGTGGTTTCCGAAGCGCGGCCCGAGTTATGATGATCGGACCATGGTGCTCACGGTTCAGATCGAGGTGACCGAGCAGACGCTGGCCGCGCTGCGGCAGGATCCAGAGGAGTATGCCGCGGAGTTGCGGCTGGCGGCTGCGGCGAAGCTCTACGAGCTGGGGCGCGTATCCCAGGAAGTCGCCGCGGAGATCGCCGGCTTGAACCGTGTTCAGTTTCTCGACGCACTGGCACAGTTCGAGGTTTCACCGTTTCAGGATACGCCGGAGTCCTTGAAGGACGAGCTGGGGCGTGCGTGAGCTCTGGGTCGTCGACTCATCACCCCTGATTGCTCTCGGCAGGATCGGCCGGCTCGACCTTTTCTCATCCCTGGCCAGTGACGTCGTGGTGCCGAAGGCTGTGGCCGTCGAGCTCCGGCGGGCCGAAGATGAGGCAAGCCTCGCATTGTCCGCGTCATGGATTCGAATCGAGAGGACAGAGATCCACCACCTCGTCGCTGCGTGGGGCCTTGGGGCCGGAGAAACGGCGGTGCTTTCGTTCGCCAAACTCAATGAAGGCTACGTGGCGGTCGTCGGTGAGCGGTGGTGCGCTGCGCGCCTCAACACCGGCTGAATCCGATCATCCCTTCGGGATGGAGTACGGGTGGGTCTGTGCCGGCCGCCTGCGCGCCCCTGCAAACGACCGGACTGCGGTCCACAGGAGTCCGCCGAAGGCGAGCGCCCACGCCGCGATGGCCACGAACACGACGACGCGCGGAATCACCATCAGGAACTCGAGGTGCGTCGCCTGAGCCAGCCGGTACGTGCAGACCGTGTACATCCCGAGGGGAAAGACGGCCCCCCAATACAGCGGGTGATACGTCAGTGGAAAGCGTTTGTAAACATGGCGCCAGTAGCCGAGGATCAGGAGCATCGGGATCCACCAGGTGGCGGTCGCCCAGAAGAGGATCGTGAAGCCGAGGATGAAGGGCGCGAGTGTCGTCAGAAGCGGCGATGACTCCTGCGCGGCGAACAGCAGCGTTCCGGCGAGAGTCGAGATCGCCATCGCTCCCATGTTGATCCAATAAGGCGGCATCAGATCCGAGGGCGAGAACCGATAGAACGTGTATCGATAAAAAATGAGGGAAATCAGCCAGATGTACAACATTCCTCCGGCGAGCCAGAAGGTCAGACTGAGGAACAGCAGCAGCTGGGTTTGCGATCCGGACGACGGTGCGATCAGCGTTGCGAGGGTCGAGACTGATTCGGTTGCCACCACGGCCACGAGCCATCCGCCGTTGATCCCCTGATCGAGAGTCGGTTTCGACTCCTTCACCGTCAGGCCCGCGAACACCGCATAGACGAGCAGCAGCCAGAGCCCGAGGGTCGCGAACCAGAGTGCCGTGGCACTTCGATGGGCGTCGAAGAGGATGAAGAGCTGCGAGCCGAGGACGCTCGTCGCCGCGACCATGGTGAAGAAGCCGACGCCGCGCTGGTGATCGATGAGATCGCTCAGAACCTCGCGAGGGAACGAGGTCAGGCGTACGATCGTGAGGATCCAGAGGATCACGTACGCGGGGAGGTTCACGACGAGCAGCGCCAGGGCAATCGAATCCATGCCCATCAGCTCCGCGGCGATCGAGACGATGCCGGTCGCCATGACCATCGCGAAGTAGGCGGGATGGAGCGTGCGAATGCCGTCCATCGGCGCTGTGGTCATCGGCGTTCCATCTGGTAGATGTACCAGAGCAGTCCGGCGTTGAGGAAAAGACAGACTGCGCTCGCGATTCCGGCAGGCAGAAGGACTGTCTCTTCGCCGCCCAGAAACGAGTTCATCGTCGCCGTCAGCAACCACAGCTGCAGCACGACGATCATGGCGACGATCGAGAGAATGCCGTTGACGATCGTCAGCTTCTGCCGGCGGGAAAAGGAGCGTTTCACCCGCGCACCTCCACGCCCGTCGCGTAAATGGCACCGTCGCGGATCTCCAGCTGAATTCGGGGAAGAGGGCGGCGTGGAGGCCCGGCCGTTGGTACGCCCGTCTCGAGATCGAACACGCCGTTGTGGCATGGACAATAGAGGCAGTTGTCCTTCGGGCGGGGTGTCACGGCGCAGCTCAGATGCGTGCACTTCTGTCCGTAGGCGACGAACCGCTCCTCGCCCGTTCGTACGAGGATGCAGTCGTCGTGAGCCGCGGGATAAGCGAACGTCAGCGCACTACCGATTGGAATCGTGCTCAGATCCGCGATTTTTCGAACGGGCGGCAAGCCGCGGCGTCGCCGACGCAGATTCTCGAGCACGATCCAGGCCTGACCGACCACGAAGGCGAAGCTGGTGAGCACGAGGAACTTGGTGAAGTCCCGTCGCGCCACGAGCTCGTCCTGAGGCCAGTCGATCGGGAAGTCGTTCCGCCACTGCGGTTGCTCGTGGTACGGGCGGCCATTCGGGGGAACCGAGAGCTGATCCGGAGGCGTGTCTGTCATCTCACATCTCGTCGAAAACGTTGTCGAGCATGTCTGCAGGGCTCTCGGGGTCCTCGTTCATCGCCGCGGTGACGTCGATGTGCTGGATCGCCGGGTCGCGGGGAACCATCATGTTCACTTTGGTGGTGATGACCTGGTTTCCGAACCGGAAGGTGTTCGTCGGCTTCGATTGCGGTCGCATGCGCTCGATCTCTTCACGCGTTCCGAAATGGAGCGCACCGCTGGGGCAGACCGACGCGCACATCGGTTTCAGACCCACTGAAGTGCGGTCGTAGCACATGTCACATTTCATCATCAGCGAGAATTCGGTCTGCATCTTCGGTACGCCGAACGGGCAGGCCAGCACGCAGTTGTTGCAGGCGATGCAGCGAGGCTTGCGCGCCGTCTGCACCACGCCGTCGCCGGTCCGCTTGATCGCGTCGGCCGGGCAGACCTCCGCGCAGGTCGGCGAATCGCAGTGCATGCAGACGACGGGGACCGTCTGAACGGAGACCGGCCGCTCGACGAACTCGAGATGGATCATCGACACCCCCTTGTGCGTGTCGCATTCGCTGCATGCCGCAACGCACGACTGGCAGCCGATGCAGCGATTCGGATCGACGAAAAACTCCATGTTGGTCGACGGGGGCATGGTCACGTTCTGCGCGGTGCGGCGCGGTGGGCCGCGTCGGTCGAGCCAGCGCGCTCGATGAAGGTGTCATCGGTTTTTTCGGTGATCGCCTCCTCGCCGGGAGGCTGTTGCGCCTTCTTCATGCGAACCGCGCATACCTTGTACTCGGGAATTTTGGAGATCGGATCCTGCGCGGCGATGGTCAGCTGGTTGGCTGATTTGCGACCCGGCCAGTGATACGGAATGAAGATCGTGTCGGGCCGGATCGTCGTGACCACCTGCGCGCGGAGGGTGAGGTCGCCGCGTCGAGACTCCACGGTCGTCCAGTCGCCGTCCGCGATCCCGTACTTCGCGGCCAGCCTCGGGTGCATCTCGATGCGAGGCTCCGGGTACTGATCCACGAGCGGTCCGATGCGGCGCGTCTGCGTGCCGGAGAGGAACTGGCTGATGACTCTGCCCGTCGTGAGAATGATCGGGTATTCGTCATCGACGTCTTCTGCAGGCGGCCGGTATGCGGCGACATTGAACCTCGCCTTGCCGTCGGGGAAGTAGAACGGTCCGGCTCCTCGGGCGACCGGATTCCAGGAATCACTCTCGAACAGCCGCGGTGTTCCCGGATGATCCTCCGAGGGACAAGGCCAGAAGACGCCGTTGCGCGCTTCGATCTTCTCGTAGGTGATGCCGTAATAGTCGGCGACACCCCCCTTCGAGGCCACGCGCAGCTCGTCGAAGATCTCCCTCGGGCTGTCGAAGGTGAATCCGTGGGACCGGCCGAGTGCTCGAGCGATGTCCTGGATGATCCGCCAGTCCTGCCGTGCGTCTCCCGGAGGATCGACCGCCTTGTTGATCTTGATCACGCGCCCCTCCACCTGTGCGACGACGCCTTCGTCCTCTTCGTGGAGCGATCCGGGGAGCACGACGTCGGCGTGCTGCGCGGATTCGCTGAGAAAGAAATCGATGACCGTGAAGAACTCGAGCTTCTCCAGCGCCCGGGTGACGAAGGCGTTGTCCGGAAGCGAGACTTTCGGGTTGAAGCAGATGGAGAGCAGCCCTTTGATCTCGCCGGCGTCGATCTTGCGCATCATCTCGTAGCAGTCGACGCCTGCCTGTGGAATGTGTTCCGGCTCGATGCCCCACACGCTGGCGATGTATGCGCGGTGCTCGGGATTGCCGATGTCTCTCCAGCCCGGGAGCTGATCCGCTTTCTGTCCGTGCTCGCGTCCCCCCTGCCCGTTGCCCTGGCCGACGACCGTTCCGTATCCGCAAAAGGGGCGGCCGATGCGGCCCGACGCGAGGACGATGTTGATCGTGCCGAGACAGTTCTCGACCCCGTGCGTGTGATGCTCGATCCCACGCGCATGCATGAGAAAGCTGGTGCGCGCCTTTCCCCACAGCTCGGCGGCCTGGCGGATCGATTTCTCGGCGACCCCCGTGACCTCCGCCGTCCGCTTCGGCGTCCACTGCTTCACCTCGCTGGCGACCGCGTCGAACCCGGCCGTGTGCTTCTCGATGAAGTCGTGATCGAGCCAGTCGTTCTCGATCATCAGGTGCAGAATGCCGTTGAAGAGCGCGACGTCGCGGCCGGGCTTGACGGGAAGAAAGACATCGGCTGTTCGTGCGATCGGCGTGATCCGCGGATCGACGACGATGAGCTTGCCGCCGTTCTCTCTCGCCTGCCAGACGTAATTCGTGGTGATCGGCGAACACTCGGCGGTGTTCGAGCCGGCGATGAGCACCACTTCGGCCTCGAGAATGTCGTCCCACGGATTCGCGCTTCGATCGATGCCGAACGCTTTTTTGTTCGCCGCGCCGGCGCTGACCATGCAGAGGCGGCCGTTGTAGTCGATGTACTTCGTGCCGAGGCAGACACGCGCAAACTTCCCCATCAGGTACGTCTTCTCGGTTGTGAGACTGGCGCCGCTCAGCACGCCGAAAGCGTCCTTCCCCCAGGTCGACTGAATGCGATCAATCTCTGCGGCGACCCGGGTGATCGCCGCGTCGTAGGGGAGCGCCTCGAAGCCGCTCGCGGAATCGGGATTGCGCTGCAGAGCGGTCAGCAGCCGGTCGGGATGGGCTCCCTGCAGATAGCGCTTCACCCCCTTCGGGCAGAGCATGCCTTTGTTGAACGGAAAGTCGTAACGAGGCTCGAATCCGATGACGATGTTGTCCTTGACCTCGAGCCGGATTCCGCACTGCTGACCGCAGAAGCAGCAATGCGTGTCGACGAGCCTGTCCGGCTCGACGGCCGTATCGAGACTCGCCCCCTCCATCCGATTCAGGTGGGGGCCGTAGACGTCGATGAGAAGAGCCTCTTCTTTGGGAAGTGTCGCCATCGTCAGGATGTCCTCGTCCTTCCACGCCACAGCTCGCCCTGCGCCAGCGCGAGTATTCTTCGCCGGCATGAAGGGCAGATATGTTGGTAGTGATCGGCTCCGGCGGACTCGATCTCGTACCGATACCCGAGCTCGCGCTCGACGTCGATGAGGTCGTTGATCTGGAGCAGGGGAGCGAAGTCGCGGCCGCAACGCCGGCATGCCGCCATTCCCTCGCGAGCTCCAACGTCCTTGTAGAAGCTGACGCCGAGTTGTGCGGGCCGCTGGAAGATGTGAAAGAACTTTCCGAACGGGAGCCACAACAGTGTGAAGATGACGGTGACGGCATGCAGCAGGGCGAGGA
Source organism: Thermoanaerobaculia bacterium (assembly GCA_035546335.1). Classification (GTDB taxonomy): domain Bacteria; phylum Acidobacteriota; class Thermoanaerobaculia; order Gp7-AA8; family Gp7-AA8; genus DATKDP01. The sequence continues at coordinate 54,506 of DATKDP010000002.1, forward strand.
AGTCGTATCCGTAGCCTTTCATCCAGGTATAGCTCGCCGTCAGAAGCAGGCCGCTCACGCTGATGGCGAACAGGAGAATCAGCGGCATGAAGTCTTCGCCGAATCGCTGCGTCGCCGCCGCGCCGTGCTCGCGCATTCTGCGGCGCATGGCGAGCATCACGCCTGCGATCACCAGGAACGAGGACCAGACCAGTCCGTGAAAAATCAGGAACGCGGTGAGGGAGTGAATTCGGAACGAATTCGTGGCAAAGCCGAAGACGTACGTCCGGTAGCTCTCCAGATCGCCCGGAACCGTTTCGAAGTGAATCCATCCGAAGACGAGGGGAAAGGTGATCGCGAAAGCGAGAATGCAGCCCCACATGATGAGCGCGTGCGCCACTCCCCGCGTGCGATTCCGCGTGAAGATGAATCGGTTCAGGGCGAAATCGCTGATCACCCGACGGAACAAGTTTCCGATGTTGCGCGTCAGGTACCGCGGCGCGAAGAACACCTGCCAGCCTCGGATCCAGTACTTGCGGGTGGGAGGCCGCTGAAGCCACATCGCGTAGCGGTAGGTGATGGCAAACGTGGCGAACAGGGTTGCGAAGGTATACCCGACGAGCGCCGCATCGAAGTGCGCGAGGTTCCTCGACCCGAATACGATCAAGACCCCGAGGATCGCCGTGAAGAGAAGACCCCACGACAACGCTGTCCATCGTTCTCGCCCAACGCGACCGAAACTCAGCATCGTAGCGAACTTCATAGCAGAATCCGCAACCGGGCAACATGATATCAATCATGCGGTGGTGAATCGACGGGTGCGGTTGACCTCTGCCGGTGGTGGCGCTGCGCGCTCACCACCGGCTGGACTCCCATCATCCCTTCGGGATGGCGGACCCGTGGAACTGTGCCGGCCGCCTTCGCGGCCAACTGCCCGATACTAACGACGCTTCGGCACGACGAGCAGGAGTGCGCCGGCGGCAATCGCGGCAATGCCCGCCCAGAGGGGGATGTTGACCGTCCGCTTTTCTTTGACCGAGAAGTCGAAGGGACCGAGGTTGACCTCGTGCGTCGCCTTCGTGTAGGTGAACTTCCCGTAGAGGATGCCGGCGATGCCGGCGATGATCAGGATGATGGCCACGATTTTGAGCGCGCTCATGACACCAACCTCCGGCTGGATCGCCGGCTGATCGCATCGATCACTACGAAGCAGAGCAGTTCCATGCAGTCCGTTCTTCTTTCACCTTCATCGCAGTATCTGATGAACGAGAATCATCGGCGGCCTTTTCGCGGCTCAGCCGGTCTGCGTCGAAGTTCCTCCCCTTTCTGGGGGGATGTCGTCGTCTCTGCAGCATGTTCCGTGAGCTGCACGAGGTTGTCGATGATCGTCGCCACACGAGCCAGAAACTCGGGCCTGATCGTTGCGAGACGGTCGATGAGCGGTTTCAGGTGGCCGATGTTCCCTATGTCGTTCGGAAGAAGATTGCCCGGCTTCTCGCCGAGGGCCTCGCTGATGCTGACGAAGTCCTCGAGGTACAGCCCGCGCTGACTGGCCTCCAGCCTGGCGAGCTGCGCGGGGGACATGCCGACGGTTCTGGCGACGTCGGCCTGGCTCCGAGACTTTGATTTGCGGAGCTGCCGGAGGATTCGCCCGTACATGCTAGCGGGCGATGCACGCGGCTTGCCAGACAGGCAACATTTGCCATGACGATTTCCCAAACGGATAGTCGAGTGCGGCTGCCGCCGCGGAGAGGGAAGGGGATCCGTCGGAAAAATCAGGAACTGACCGATGGTGGCGCGCCGATGCTTGTCAACACAGCGGGCCGTTATTGCCGATAAGGTAACTTTTGTCTGATTCGTTGCCAAAAACGAAATTAGAGGATATACTGGACTCGTGATCTCAGTACACGCCTGATCAAGCAGGTCGCGACTCAAGCGCGCATGAGACGGCTGCCAATCCGGCAAATGCTGTGCGCGTCCCGCCACTTCCTCCATCCTCAGACGGGTATTCCAGGAAGGATGTGCGTCGATGGCAACCCGTACCACCTCGCGGCACTCCGCCATCCAAGCGGAGGTGTCTAAGACCACATCCGCCCATGCGCGCGACGACGCTGACAACGCCGGCGAGCGAATCATGTCACAACGCAGCGCAGCCGCTGTCCGTGTCGTGGGAATCGGTGCATCGGCGGGAGGTCTCGACGCATTCCTCGATCTCGTCGGCGCCATTCCGGCCGACACGGGACTGGCCTTCGTGCTGATCCAGCACCTCGATCCGCGCCACGACAGCATGCTCGGCGAGATCCTCGCCGGGGCCGCGTCGATTCCCGTGCAGGAAGTGGCGGACGGGATGCGCATCGAGCGCGATCGGGTCTACGTGATTCCGCCCGATACGCAGATGACCATGGATGGCGATGTCCTGCGGCTGATCCCGCGAACGCCGAAGGCGCCGCATCGTCCGCTGGACACGTTCTTCTCCTCGTTGGCGAAGGACCGGAAACGCTTCGCGATCGGCGTAGTACTCTCCGGCAACGACGCGGACGGAGCTCTCGGCCTGCAGGCGATTCGCGACGCCGGAGGAATTACCTTCGCTCAGAATCCGGAAAGTGCGAAGTTCGACGTGATGCCGCGGGCAGCAGCCGTCGCCGCGGACTTCGTGCTGCCGCCCGCCGGAATCGCCGAGCGGCTGGTGAGCATCGCCCGGCGCGGCGGCTCGGAAGAAAGCAAACAGTCGCGGCATCAGAATGCGGACGAGCTCGACCGCATTCTCGAACTGCTGCACGCGCGGCATCCGACCGACTTCAGCCATTTCAAACGAGCAAGCGTCGAGCGGCGCATCCTGAGGCGTGTTCTTCTGGGGGGCCACGAAAACGTCAGCGGGTACGCCGACGCTCTCGAGAAAGACGACGACGCAGTCGAGACGCTCTACCACGATCTTCTGATCGGCGTGACTTCGTTCTTCCGCGAGCCGGGGCGCTTCGAGGCACTGAAGAGGGTCGCCTTTCCCGCGATCCTCGAGAACCGCGGACCCGACGACAGCATCCGGATCTGGGTCGCGGGCTGCTCGACGGGCGAGGAGGTGTACTCGCTGGGCATCACGCTGCTGGAGTTTCTCGACGGCCGTGCCGATGCGCCGCGAATCGTCATCTACGGGACCGACATCAACGAGAAATCGCTGAAGAAGGCGCGGACCGCGGTGTACTCGGAGCGTGCGGTGAGCGGCGTGTCGCAACGACGCCTGGCGGAGTTCTTCACGCCCGTTCCGGGGGGGTACAAGATCGCGACGGCTCTTCGCGAGCTGTGCGTCTTCGCCGCGCACGATCTGACACGAGATCCTCCCTACTCGCGGATCGATCTGGTGACCTGTTGCAACGTCCTGATCTACTTCGATCCGGAGCTGCAGAAGAGAGCGGTCGCGATGCTGCAGTACGCGATTGCCCAGGGGGGATTCCTGATGCTCGGAAGCTCGGAGGGTCTCCGCGGCACGACGAATCAGCTGACCCCCGTTTCGGCCAAGCCGCTGATCTATCGCAAGCTCCAGGTGCCGGCGGCGCTGGCCCCCTTCGACGTTGAGCGCCCACCTCGGTCGAGCGTTACCGCAGCCGCTCCTCTCCAGCACCGCATCGCGGGCGGAGCTCACGTCGATCGAAACAACGAGGACGACGCCTTCCTCGCCTTCCATCTCGCTCCGTGCGGGGTGCTCGTGGACGGACAGATGGAGATCACGCGTATCCGTGGTGACGTGTCTCCTTTCATCGCGCTCGAACCGGGAGACGCGTCACTCGATCTGTTCAGCCTGGTGCGGCATCACGAGATGCTCGCGGTGCTGCGAGGCGCAGTCCGCCGTGCGTTCCGCGAGCAGATCACCGTGACCAGGGAGAACATTCTGGTGATGGACGGCGACGCTCGCCGCACCGTCGGGTTCGATGTGATTCCGTACGGGACTCCTCCCCCGGGACACGAGCGTTGCTGGATCGTGTTCCGCAGCAGCCTGGTTTCGGCGAATCGCAAGGCCGGGCGGCCGGGCGTTCAGGCGGAGATCGACGGGCTTCGGCAGGCACTGGCCTCGGCCATCGATGATCGCGAGCTTCTCGCCGAGGAGGCTTCCGCCACGGCCGAGGAAGCACAGTCGAGCGATGAAGAGCTGCGCAGCACAAACGAAGAGCTGGAGACGGCGAAAGAGGAGCTCCAGTCGGCGAACGAAGAACTGAGCACGCTCAACGACGAGCTCCGGGCGCGCAACACGGCGCTGGTGAAGCTGAACGACGACATCGAGAATCTCCTGGGCGCCGTGGAGATCCCGATTCTCTTCGTCGGAACCGATCTGACCGTGCGCCGGTTCAACACCACCGCAGGGCTGCTGTTGAACCTGCGCGCCGGCGCGATCGGCCGGCCTCTCCACGAGGCGAAGTCGGTGCTCGACGTTTCCAATCTGGGGAAGCTCGTCGGAGCGGTCATCGAGACAGCCATGGCCGCGGACGTCGAGGTGCAGGATGCGATCGGCGACTGGCGGCTGCTGCGCATTCGCGCGTACCGCACAGCCGACGGAAGGATTGACGGTGCCATCGTGGCCGTCCTCGACATCAATGTTCTGAAGCGAAGCGTCCTGGTCGCTGAAGAAGCGGCGTGTGCCGCCGACATGCTCTCCCAGGCGAGCGTTCTGCTTGCGTCATCGCTCGACTACGAAACGACGCTCGAGTCGCTCACACGCCTCTCCACGGCGGCGTTCGCCGACTGGTGCGCCGTGGATCTGGTCAACGAAGATGGCTCGATTCGCCACCTCACCGTCTCGCACGCCAACCCCGTGCTGCGCGACCTCGCGCTGCAGTTCCAGGAAGTCGCCTTCAGCGAGCCGGAGCGCGCGCCGGGCGCGCCGCAGGCGCTCCTGCAGCGCAAGTCGGTGCTGCTCACCGACATCGCCGACTCACATTTGTCCGGCGTGCAGCCTGAGGCGAAGATCATGCAGCTCATCGGCGCGCTCGGCGTACGCTCGCTCATCAGCGTGCCGCTGATCGTCCGCGACAAGGTGCTGGGGACGACGACATTCTCCTCATCACGCCGCCGGTACGACGAAGCCGACCTGCGTCTGGCCGAGGAATTGTCCCAACGCGCCGCCGTGGCGATCGATACGGCCATGCTCTTCGGCGAGGCCGAGAGCGCGAACCGGTACAAGGACGCATTCCTCGGGACCGTGGCTCACGAGCTGCGAACGCCGCTGACCTCGATCATCGGCTGGGTGCAGTTGTCGAAGGAGGCTCCGAATCTCTTCGGCGAAGCCTTCGTCCGGATCGAACAAAGTGCGAGCCTGCTCCAGGTGTTCACCGAGGATCTGCTGGACGTGACGCGAATCCGTGAGCAGAAGTTGAGCATGGAGATGGCGGAGGTCGATTTTGCATCGGTCGTCAGGTCGGCCCTGGACATCACTGCTCCTGCCGCGCTCGGTAGCGCGATTCGAGTCCATTCGGATCTCGCCCTCGATCCTGCGCCGATGTGTGGCGACAGCGTGCGGTTGCTGCAGGTCGTGTGGAACCTTCTGGGGAATGCGATCAAATTCACGCCGCCCGAAGGAGAGATTGACGTCCTGCTGGACCGGACCGGAAACGATGCCCGGTTGTCGGTGCGCGATACGGGCGCCGGCATCAGCGCCGACTTCGCGCCGCATGTCTTCGAGTTGTACCAGCAGGCGGATGAGGCGACAGGTCACCAGCCGGGGCTGGGAATCGGCCTGGCGATCGTCAAGCAGATCGTGAAGCTCCACGGCGGAACGGTGCGCGTCGAGAGTGCCGGTCTCGGTCGCGGATCGACGTTCGTCGTCACGCTGCCGCTCTCCTCCACGGCGACCGAAAGCGTGAGTCCTTCCGGAGCCGGCCCCCGGTCGGGCAAGTCCCGCCTAGCCGGCAGGCGAGCTACGGCGCAGCCCGAATCGGGGCCTTCATGACCAGACAGCTCGTTCGAACGACGGCGGGGAAAGTCCTTCGCAGCGACGATCTGATCGGCGACGAGAAGGAGGTGGCCGCGGAAATTCTGCGAGCGAGCCCCGATCTCGGCAACCCGCATGTGGTCCGATGCGATTGGTGCCGCGAGACTCGAATGCTCTTTCGCGACGAGAACGACGGTCCGTTCAAGCTCACCGCACACGGATGGCGTTGCGAGCCGTGCGATGCGAATGCAGCCAGTCAGGAAGTCAAGTTCTGAACCGTGACGTTCAATGTTTCACGGCGCTCCCGAGCGGCTTGACTGTGCCCGGGCGCCGATGCGGGCAGCGGTCGAGGCGCATTTCCGCCCCCGCTTCCACCCAGGCCCAGCCGGAGACGCCACATTTTTCGCAGCGCCAGGGCGTACGCTGAAACACGCGCGGCGGCGGTGACTCATCGAAGTGCCCTTCGGCGCGCGTCATTTTTCCAGCGCCGGTGTGCCGCGGAACCTTCGTAATGCCGGCTGCCCCTTCGCCGTTCGGGCAATCGGGCCATGGGCAGGGGAGCTGCCTGTGCTCGTGACGATGCTGGTCGCAGGCCTTCATCTTTCTCGCTCATGCTATCAAAAAGCAAAGCGCAAAGCGCAGAGGGCAGAGGGTGATCGTTCCGTTCCTCGCAGCCCTGCCGGGCTGCGTCGATTGTTTCGTGTTCACGCCGAACCGGTGGTGGCGCTTCGCGCTCACCACCGGCTGTGCTCCGGGCACCCCTCGGGGTGTTGGCTGCGCTTTCCCTCTGCCCTCTGCTATCTGCTATCCGCGCTCTCCTCCTCCCGATCCCACGCATATCTCTGCGCGAAGAGAGGGGCGAGAAGACTCTCGGCCGGAGTGTAATCATCCGTCATGACGATCGCGTTTCGTGACGCGATCCAGGTGCGGAGCTGTTCGGAAGGGAGAGCGAGCCCGAACGCGGTCGTCGGATCACCGATGGTCCCCATGCCGAACATTCCCTCGATCACCCGTTGCAGCTCCTCGGAAGCGATGACCACGAAGGTCGACTGGGTGTCGGTCAGATCGTCATCGCCTTCGACGAGGAGCGCGACGTTCTCCTCGCCGAACACCGACTGGAGTGTGCGGATGTAGGAGGCGAGAAATCTTCCCTTTTCGAAGTTGTCGATCACGTTGACGAGAAGGATGCCGTCGTCGGCGAGGAGGCGCTTCAGCTCGGAAGCAAATTCGCGTGTGGTGAGGTGAAACGGGACTGAGAGGTCGTTGAACGCGTCGAGCAGGATCACATCGTGAGTCGATCGCGCGCGAATGGCGAACCACCTGGCGTCGTGATTGATCGTCCTGATCGCCGTGGTCGGCGGCAATCCGAGGAACTGGTGGGCCGTGCGCGTGACCTCCGGGTCGATCTCGACCACCTCGATCTCAGCCCGAGGATAGACGATCTCGGCGCGTCTGGGCAGCGTGTAACCGCCTCCGCCGATGAAGAGAAGACGCATCGAGTCGAATTGCCGATGACGCCAGGCGAGAGCCTCGTCGAAGAGCTTCAGGTACCCGTAGGTGAGATGCGCCGGCTCGTACAGATCGTTGTACGAGTGCGCGAGCTGATCGAGATAGAGAACCTGCAGCGCTCCCCCGCCGTCCGTTCTCGCACTCTTCTCCACGCGGATCGTGTAGTACTCGCTCTCTGCGAAGTGATACGCCTCGGCCATGAGCGATTTCGGGAGGAGCCGATCGTGAACGCGCGCCATGAGAAACGGATCGGCGAAGATCGCCGCGACGATGGAGATTGCGAGAAGCACTCCCATCGCTCGCCCCCAGCGGCCGAAGAGCTCGCCGAGAACGAGGCCGGTGAGAATGAGCAGCAGGCCGATGGCCACGAGAATCGTTCGTGTGCCGAATCGGGGTACGAGATAGAAGCCGGTCATGAAAGTCCCGGCGATCGCGCCGAGCGTGGAGAAGGCGTAGAGCTTGCCGACGACGCGGCCGGTGCGGTCGAGATCGCGCACGGCAAGCTTGACGGCAACGGGCGAGATCATCCCGAGAAGAAGCGCGGGAAGGAAGAACAACAGCGTCGAGAGGATCACAACGCGCTGGAGCAGCGTGTCGCCGGCTCCGAGGCGGGCGACGATCCCCTGGTCGGCAGCGAGCAGATCGGTCAGAGGAGGAATTGCGATCGAGGCCACGCCCGAGAAGAGCAGGAGCCAGCCGAGTGTCGATCCATGGGGAAAGCGGTCGGCGATGAGTCCGCCGAGCCAGGCGCCGACGCTGATGCCGGCGAGCACGACGCCGATGATGCTGGTCCAGGTGTAGAGGGAGACTCCGACATAGGGGGCCATGATGCGTCCGGCGACGAGCTCGATGACCAGCGTGCAGAAGCTGGCGATGAAGACGATGACTGCAGCTTTGACGACCTCGACTCGCATCGGTATCTCACGTTCCCTGCATCGGTCTGATCACAGGGGGCGGTCATTGTATCGATGAGTCGATCCGAAGAGCTAGACTGGCGGGCATGCGGGAGCTCGTGGTTCGTCAACTGCTGGGTGGCCAGATCTGGTTCGGTTGTGCTGCGGTCCTGCTCATCATCATCGCCGTCGATGTTCTTCGACTGCTCGACGGGCGCAGCGGAGCCGTTCGTGCGGGGCGCTTCCTCCTCGTCCTCCTCGTACCTTTGTCCGCTCTGACCGGGACGCCTGTGCCGCTCTACCTGGTGATCGCGCTGGCCATTCTCTGGCTTTCTTACGCATTCGCCGGCTTTCAAAACGAGTCGCAATGGCTCCGGCGGGGTGTGGGAGCCGGTCTGGCGACGCTGGTGCTCATCGCTGTGGTGCGCGAGCTCCCGTACCATGCCCGCCCCACGATCGATGCCGGCTCGGGCCCGATCTACGTGATCGGCGACTCGATCAGCTCGGGAGGGTTCGGCGAGACGCTTCCATGGCCGGACCTGCTCGCCCGGATGACCGGCCTGGCGGTCGTCAACCTCGCGCAACCGTCGGAGACGACGAGATCCGCGATGCAGTATCAGGTGCCGAAGCTGACTTCGGATCGAGCCGTCGTGCTCGAGATCGGAGGAAACGATCTGCTCGATGGACTTCCGGCGGGAGCATTCGAGCAACAGCTCGATGAGCTGCTCGGGGCGTTGCGTCCGGAGGGGAGCGATCGGCCCGTTCTGATGTTCGAACTGCCGATCCCGCCCGGCCGCTGGGCATTCGGCGCCGCGCAGAGGCGCGTCGCCCGCCGGCATGGAGCTCCGTTGATTCCCAAACGACTCCTGGTCGACGTGCTTCTCGATCCTGGGCTCGTCGCGGATGGGCTCCATCTGACCGATGCGGGGCACCGCAGGGTTGCTCAGATCGTCGCACGGTCAATCGGAAGGCAGAAGGTAGTAGACTCTAGAAAGTAGAAAGCAGATGCCAGAAGGCAGAAGCACGTGGGCGATGCCAGATGCAGAGGAAGATAGCACCTCGGAGATTTCCCTCTGCCTTCTGCCCTGCCCTCTGCCCTCCTACCCCCTTCTCTCCACGACGAACGTTTCGAAGTGGTAAGCGTAGTTCTCGCCGGTCGAGAGTCCGACGATGATCCGCAGCCGGACGATGCTGCTTCGCTCCTGACGCGGGACTCCGGCCCGCGTCATTCCGCGAAGGGTGATCTCGAACAGACCATCATCGCCGGGTTGAATCGTCTTCGGATCGCGATGGAATCCCGCCTCGAATCGATAGTATGGGTCTTCGGTCGGGGTGACGGAGACGTGGCTCACGGTGATCTCTTCGTGGGTGAGATTCGTGACGGCCACGGTGATCGTGCCCGAGGGCTCGGTCATGGTCTGGTAGGGATGGATTTCGATCCCGCTGATCAGGACTTCGAGGATGTTCGCCGCCGATTCCGCGGAACGGATGTCGGTTGTCTGGCATCCAATGACTGCGGTGGCGAGAAGAGCAGCGATGGAGATGAGAGCTGATCGCATGGCGTCCCGATCGATGTCGCATGGTATCACTCGCCGCGGCGGAATGCGGAATAGTCGCGCTGCCCTTCCTGTCGTGATGGGCGGACGCTGAAACGTCCGGATCGGAGCCTTCTCGATGAGATCTGCAAGCCTCTTCGTCATTCTCGTTTCGTCGTCGATACTCTTCGCCTGCGAACGGGCGGGCGCGGGCACGGAAGTGCCGAGTCCGCCGTCCGCCACGGGGCTCGCCAAGGCGACCTTTGCCGGAGGGTGCTTCTGGTGCATGGAGCCTCCGTTCGACGATCTTGAGGGGGTCAGCGCGACGACTTCCGGCTACATGGGCGGCTCGACGACCAATCCGACGTATGAGGATGTTTCGCGAGGAGGGTCGGGGCATGCCGAGGTCGTTCAGATTCTCTACGATCCGAAGAAAGTCACCTACCAGACGCTTCTCGACGTCTTCTGGAAGAACGTCGACCCGACGGACGCGGGAGGCCAGTTCTGCGATCGTGGCGATCAGTACAGGACTGCGATCTTCTACCACGACGACGAACAGAAACGTCTGGCGGAAGCGTCGAAACGCTCGCTGGAAGAATCGGGCAAGCTGGCCCGCATCGTCACGGAAATCGCTCCGGCGACGGCGTTTACGGCCGCCGAGGAGTACCACCAGGACTACTATCGGAAGAATCCGGTCCGCTACAAGTTCTATCGGACGAACTGCGGGCGCGATCGCCGGTTGAATCAGATCTGGGGTCGCTGAACGATGTAGCGCAAGGAGACCCGATTGAATCACGGTGATCGCGGCGGTCCGGGCGAGAGCGCTTGCTCGGATCGCACTTTCCATTTTTGTTGAAACAGTCTATTGTTGAGCACGAAAGGTCCGGCGCCGACACCCAACGGTTGGAAAGAGGTCCAAAGACTCAGCGGATCGCGAGACGGGTCGGCGTGTCCATATGCCCGACGACAGGGGAAACAAGCGGAATGGCGATGTGGGGAGGAGAAGTGGAAAGCCAGGTCGCCCGCGACCCGTGACGGTTTCCAAGCCGAGGCCGAGCGACGCCCGACGTCCGCGCGGACTCACGATCGCCAAGCATCCGGGATCGCAGCCGATGACTGACATGCAGCACTCCATGGCGTCCGCGCAGCCGATGCTCCACGACGAGAACAGAAAGAAAAAGATCCTGGTCATCGACGATGATCAGTCCGTCCGCCGGCTTCTCGAGAAGATCATCGAGAGAGCGGGGTTCCTGGTCGAATGCGCCGTGGATGGCGGGGATGGAATCCAGCGGATCGGAGCGGCGGGGGATGGGGGGTTCGATCTGATCATTCTCGATCTGATGATGCCGAACATCAGCGGTTTCGATGTGATCGAGCATCTGAGCACGCATCATCCCGACAACCTCCGGAAGATCATTGTCCTCACCGCGCAACCCCGTGTCAGCGACGAGCGCATCAAGCGCAATCTGATCCGCAACGTGATCCAGAAGCCGTTCGACATCCACGAGCTGACTGCGTATCTGAAATCGTGCTTCGAATGACGCGTTAGTGGAGTGTACTTCGCTCCAGTCACGCGAGCCTGTCGCCGCGGCCTGCGCGCAAATGCTTCGCCCCTACGAGAAATGTGACGGTCGCACGAGACACGGTGAGGTCGTCCGACATGGGATCAGGGTGACGGAACCTGTTCCGCCTGCCAGTCGCTGCGCTTTCCCAACAGCAGCACGGCACCGACGATCATCGCCGATCCGAGGGCGAGGGCGAGCCAGACATTCAGCCCGAATGCGGTGGCGATGTCGCCGATCAGCATACCGAGAATTCCGATCGCGAACGCGTAGGGGAGCTGCGTCCGGACGTGCGCGATGTGATCCGATCCCGACCCCATGCTCGAGAGAATCGTCGTATCGGAGATCGGAGAGCAGTGATCGCCCCAGACGCTTCCGGCGAGGACCGAGGAGATCGTTCCCAGCATGAAGACGTGATAGGCCTCGCTTCCCACCGGGTGCCCGGCACCCAGAGAGAGTCCGTGTGCGATCGGGATCACCAGCGGCATGAGGATGCCCATCGTTCCCCACGAGGTTCCGGTGGCGAAAGAGATCGCCGCGGAGGCGATGAAAACGAGCACTGGAAGCCAGTGCGGCGACAGGACTCCCTGCGTGAGCCCGACGACGAAATCGGCCGTGTGAAGTTGCGCGCAGATGCTGCCGATCGACCAGGCGAGGACCAGGACGATGAGGGCGAGCAGCATCGCCTTGAATCCCTCCACCATCGCATCCATCGCCTGGCGGATCGTCAGGAGTCGTTGCGCCAGCGGAAGGAGAAGCGCGACGACGACGGCCGTGAGGCTGGCCCAGAGAAGGGCATCGAGACTGCTCGCATTGGAGAAGACGTCCTGGAGCCATTTGTATGCGGAGGGATAGTCGGCGCGGTTGACGGCTGCCGAACCGGAGACGAAGAGGCCGATGATGGTCATGGCGATGACCGTGAAGATGGGGATGAGCGCGTTGCGTGCGCGCTTCGGGATTCCGTCCGGAGGCGCCATCGAAGTGGCGTTGTAGTCGGCCAGAGGCGTGTCGCCGTCGGCGATCACTTTTCCTGTCTCGCTCGCCCGTCGCTCGGCGCGGAGCATGGGACCGAAATCGCGACAGGTGAAGGCGATGGCGAATCCGAGCACGAGAGCAAAGATGGGATAGAAGCGGTAGGGAATCGAGGCGATGAGCGTGGTATAGGCGTTGAAAGGAAGATCCAGCTGGGTGAACGCCGCGGCGATCAGACCGATTTCGAACCCGATCCATGTCGAGATGGGGAAGATGCTGGCCACGGGAGCCGCAGTCGAGTCGACGATATAGGCGAGCTTTTCCCGGCTGATACGCAACCGGTCGGTGATCGGACGCATCGTCGAGCCGACGATCAGCGAATTTGCGTAGTCGTCGAAGAAGATGAAGATGCCCATCACCCAGGTGGTCACCTGCCCCCGCCTCGCGTTCGTCGCGAAGCCCTTGATTCGCTCGACGATTCCCTGGGTGCCGCCGCTTCGCGTGATCAGGCCGACCATGCCGCCAAGAAGGACCGAGAAGATGATGATCTTGGCGTGATCGCCATCCGCGAGCGCCGGTGCGACGAAGCTGTCGATGGTTCGTGCGAAGGCTCGGATCGGATTCCAGTGGTAGAGAATCATCGCTCCCGAGAAGACGCCGGCGAAGAGAGCGATCAGAACGTCCTTAAACAGGAGGGCGAGAGCGATCGCGATCAGCGGCGGCAGGATCGAGAGCCATCCCGGAATCTGCTCGAGTCGTGTCGTCGCTTCGGCGCCTGTCGTACGGACTGTCACCTCCGAGACGCTTCCTGCGGCGGCGGCTTCGATCGTGACCGTTTGTTTGCCTTCGACGAGCTCGAATTCGTGGACCTCCCTTCCGTCGATGAGAATTTGTGCCGGCTGCGGTGCGGCCAGCTCTCCGGCCTCGATCTCGAGATGGAGGCGGCCATGACGCAGCGATGCTCCACTCGAAGTCACGGAGAGAGTCACGTCTGCCGTCAGCGTCAGCGAGCTCAGAAGGATCAGAACGAAGAATGCAAGACGCTTCAAAGCCGGACTCCTCGATCTCGGATTCAGGACGACGGGCGAAACTGTAGCACGACTCGCGCGCGTCGATGGCGGCGATCGCAGGCCGCGTGCTGACTCGTCATCCTGAGCGAAGGTGGGTGGGAGGGTGTGAGTGAAGGATCTGCGTTCTTAGACACTTGCCGATCGCAGATCCTTCACTCACACCCACCCGCTCCACCTCGCTCAGCATGACGGGGGCTTGCGGTGCGAAACAGCTTTGCACGCATTCTCGCAAGAACGTGACATGTCTCCAGGGTCGCACTGGATGTTTTTCATCGGCGACGGCGTTACGCTGGCTGCCTGCGCGCGAAAACGACGAGCAGGAGAAGGTTGGATATGAAGAAAATGATCGTTCTGATCGTCATCGCAGTCATTCTCATGACCGGAGTCGCTGTGAGTGCCGAGCGCTCCGCCGAGGATCTGGACACACGCCGAAAGGCTCTCGACGGCCTGCTGACCGAGCAGTGGGAGTACGTCCTCGCCACCTCTCCCGAGTACGCTTCGATCCTGGGGGACAAGCGCTACAACGACAAGGTCAGCGACCTGTCCGAAGCGGCCATTCTTCGTGATCTGGCGATGACGAAGACGTTTCTCCGCCGTTTCGAGGCGATCGACACCTTCGGATTCTCCGATCAGGAGAAGCTCAACAAGAGACTGATGGTCGAAGGTCTTCGAAACCAGATCGAGGACTCACGATTCCGCAACTGGCTGATGCCGGTGAATCAGATGAGCGGAATCCATCTTCGACTCCCCTCCTATCCGCAGTACTTCTCCTTCGAGTCGGTGAAGGACTACGAGGACTATCTGGTGCGGATGCGCCAGCAGCCGCGCCAGCTCGATCAGACGGTCGAACGGATGCGCAAGGGAATGGCACAGCGTCTGATGCCGCCGAAGTTTCTTCTCGAAAAGGTCGCCGATCAGGCGGCGCAGATTGGCGGAGGGAAGCCGGAAGAGAGTCCGTTCGCCCTTCCTCTCTCGAAGTTCCCCGAGGGGATCGCGCCGGCAGAACGGGACCGTCTTCGAGCGGTGTACCTGAAAGTCATCGGTGACGAGGTGCTACCCGCCTACCAGCGCTTCGCCCGGTTCGTCCGGGAGGAGTATGCACCGAAGGGGCGCACTGAAGTCGGAGTCTGGTCGCTGCCCGACGGAGCGGCGCGGTACGCGTTGCTGGCGAAGCGCTCGACGACGACGGACCTGACGCCCGAGGAGATTCACCAGATCGGGGTGCGCGAGGTCGCGCGGATCGAGGGTGAGATGCTCGAGATCGCGAAGAAGGTCGGGTTCATCGATCTGAAAAGCTTCCGTGAATCGATCGAAAACAATCCCGAGCTGAAGGCGAAATCGGGCGAGCATCTGCTCGAGCTCTATCGCAAGTACATCGATCAGATGTGGGTCGAGCTGCCGAAGCTCTTCGGCAGACTGCCGAAGGCGCAGCTCGTCGTGGAGGCGGTCGAAGAATACCGTCAGGCCACCGCTGCAGGCGCAGAGTACAACCGCGGTACGCCCGACGGGTCGCGTCCGGGGAAAGTCAAGGTGAACACCGGAGATGCGACCTCGCGGAAGATCATCACCGCGGAATCGACCGGCTATCACGAAGGGGTCCCGGGCCATCACATGCAGATCGCCATCGCTCAGGAGCTGACAGGCCTTCCGACGTTTCGCCAGCAGGGTGGACACACGGCGTACGTCGAGGGGTGGGCTCTCTACTCCGAGCGCCTCGGAAAAGAGGTGGGGTTCTATCAGGATCCGTACATGGACTACGGCCGTCTCGAGGACGAGATGCTTCGAGCGATCCGGCTGGTGGTCGACACAGGACTGCACTACAAGAAGTGGAACCGGGAGCAGGTCGTTCAGTTCTTCCGCGACCATTCGGCCGCCGACGAGGTCGACGTTCAATCGGAGACCGATCGCTACATCGTCTGGCCCGGCCAGGCCCTCGGCTACAAGATCGGCCAGCTGAAGATCGTCGAGCTGCGGGAGCGTGCGCGTGCGGCTCTGGGACCGGCGTTCGACATCCGGAAGTTCCACGATGAAGTTCTCGGGAATGGATCGCTTCCGATGAACGTGCTCGAGGAACGGATCGACGACTGGATCCGGCGCGAGAAGGGGCGCGCGGCCGCCTGAAGGGAGAGCGGGCGTCCCGCGCCCGCCCCCTGGTGGCGGGACGCATGCGTCATCGGCGCAGCGCCATGAGGGTCAGATCGTCGTTTGGCGCGCGGCCGGCGCGATGCGACGCGACCGCTTCGTAGACCAGCGAGGTGAGGCCGTTCGCGTCGAGATGCCTGCCGCGGGCGAGTGTTGCCCGGATCCTGTCGAATCCGAACTCCTCCTCGTCGGGCGAGAGCGCTTCGAGCAGGCCGTCGCTGTAGAGAAAGAGCGTTGCCTTCTCGTCGAGACGCAGGAGCCGCGTCGCCCAGCGCGAGCAGCAGAGGATGCCGACCACCGGTCCTGTGGCCACGACCGGCTCGACCTTGCCGCTCTGGTGGACGATCAGCGACGGAGGATGTCCGGCGTTGACGATCTCCAGTCCGCCCTCGGCATCCACTCTCCCTGCAGTCAACGTAACGAATCGATTCGGCGGAAGCTCGGGACGGAGCGAGCGATGCAGCTCGTCGATCAGCGAGGCGACCGAAGGGACGCCGAGGTCGACCATTCGCTCGATCTCCTCCATGACGAGTCCCATCAGAACCGCCGAGTCGATTCCTTTTCCCGCCACGTCGCCGAGCACGAACCAGAGCCCGCTCGACCTGCGGGCCGAGAAGTAGAAGTCGCCAGTGAAGAGCGAAGCAGGGCAGGATAGAGCGCTGATATCGAAGTCTGCTCGCGCGGGCGGGGGAACGGCACCGACGCCGGACAAGGCAAGTGCGCTCATGCGGTCGCCGCCAGCGGCCGGCATCGCCGGCACGGCCGGAATCCGAGTCGCGCCGCTTCCTGCTCGCTCCGGAGAGACACGCGATGTGCTTTCCTGATTCGCCTCGCATCGGGGCAGGTGGGGAAGCAGTAGATCTTCGTCGTCGCCGAAGCAACGTAGCGGAATCCTCGCTCGCCCAGATCGTCGAGCTCGTCGACGATCACTCCCTCCCGCGCGAGAAGTGCACGCTTGAGGGCCGGGCCGAATCCGTAGTTGCCGATCCCGCCTGAGGAGGGCACGACGCGGTGACATGGAACGACGAAGGGAATCGGATTGCGGGCGCACGCATTGCCGACGGCGCGAATGGCGGCCGGCCTTCCCGCCTCGCGAGCGACCCAGGCGTAGCTTCGCACCTGGCCCGCGGGAATCTTCACCAGCACCTCGAGGACTTCGCGCTCGAACTGCGGAAGATCGGAAAGATCGATCTCAGGGCGGCCGCTCTTCCCTCCTCCGATCGTACGGCGGAGCGCCTCGCGCATTTCTGGCGGCAGCTCTCCACGCTCGGCCTCGCGGCCGAAACGGTTGCAGTACTCTTCGAGGAGCACCTTCTCCGGGCGATTCGCGAGCGTGACGCGGACGAGCCCTCTCGATGAGAAGACGACCCAGAGGGGCCCGATGTCCGACTCGACGATGTCGTAGCGATCGGACAGCGAACGGCGAATCTCCTCGTGGCACGACGAGGGGCAGCGCTCCTTGAGCGCCGGCCCGGCGCCGGCGAGCTCGTCGATCTCTTCGAGCGAATCGGCGCAGCTCCGGCAATCGTCGAGATGCTCGCGAATCTCGTCGCACGTTCCGCTCTCGAGCTCTTTCGTCCGGAACTGATCGAGCCGGACCAATACGCTGTTACATCGCATGAGCGTTCCCCCTTTCCGCGAGCGCGTCGCGCAGAAGCCGCAGGGAGCGGAAGATCTTTCCCCGCAGCGACGCCTCGGTGAATCCTGTCGTCTTTGCGATCTCGCCGTACGACATCTCTTCGATGAATCGAAGCGCAATGAGCTCTCTGGTTTCTGACGGAAGGCCGGCGATGGCCCGATCGAGCCGTGCGATCTCCTCTCGTTTTTCGAGCTCGCTCACCAGATGAACGGCGGGAACGAGCGGTCGAAACCGCGGGTGTTCGGCCTGCGAGAGCGCTTCCTCCCGCCTGCCCGGAGCGTCGCGCCGTTTGTTGTACGCCAGGTTCCTTCCGATGCGAAACAGCCAGGGCCGGAGCGCCAGCGCGGCACATCGCTCGGCCGTGTATTGGCGAGTCAGCGCGTGATGAGCTCGAATGAACGTATCCTGAACCACTTCCTGCGCATCCTGATCGTTGAGCAGAATCCTGCGGACGTAATTGAAGAGGGCGTGCTCCCACGTCTCGACCAGACGATCGAAGGCTCCCGGCTCGTGACGGTGCACGGCGAGAGCCGGATTTTCGGACTCATGATCCATGCGGGAAGCTTCTCCTCCGATCCAGGAGCTCCTCATGCCTTCCATAACACGGCTCGAGCCGGTTTCGTTCGGTGATGATGAAAGGCACCGGGCGGTTTTCGGTAGAATTCGCTCCGGTGATCGGGTCGCTCGATCGCCAGGAGGAATCTCAATGCGCGTTCCGGCTCTCGTCGTTGCGATTCTGCTGACCGTCAGCGGCCCCGGCGTTCGCGCCGAAGAAGTTCCGGCGAGGATTCTGATCGCCTATTACAGCGCATCAGGCCACACGCGCACAATGGCCGAGGCGGTCGCGCGAGGAGCGCGGTCGGTCGAAGGGGCGGTCGTGACGCTGCGCTCGGTCGGAGAAGTGAAGAATGCGGAGCTGTTGGCCGCCGACGCGATCATCGTCGGCTCGCCGGTCTACAACGCCGCACCAGCGCCCGCGGTACAGCAGTTCATCAACGGATGGCCTTTCGAGAAAGAGCCGCTGAAGGACAAGATCGGCGCAGCCTTCGTGACGGCGGGCGGCATCTCGGCCGGGGAGGAGCTCGTCCAGCTCAGCCTCCTGCATTCGATGCTGGTCTTCGGGATGATCGTCGTGGGGGGCCCGGGATGGAGCGCCGCCTTCGGCGCCTCCGCCGTTGTGGATGAGCCGCCGTTCGGCGATTCCGAAAAGCCGGGGCGAGTCGATCCGCAATTTCTGCGGAAAGGTGAGGAGCTCGGCGCCCGCGTGGCGACGCTGGCCGTTAGGATGCGACGGTGAGCCCTTCGGAGGATGTTAACAAAAGGCGACTCCCGTCATCCTTCGCTCACACCCACCCTTCCACCTCGCTCAGGATGACGGGAGAAGGACCCCGTTTTCGAGCTCAGGACGACGGTCACGGCTCTTCCGGATGACCGAGGAATCAACCGGGAAGCGTGTTTGCATGCAAGCGCGGCGTGAGGAGGTCACCATAGATGTCCGTTTTGCGAATGAGCCCGCTCGTCATCGCGCTCTGCGCCGCGGTCGCCTTGCCCTTCTGCAGCCAACAGAGGGGTGACGCCGAGCCGCTGGCTGCTTCCCAGGGACTCGCCGTCGCCGAGCCGGCCCCGAACGCGCCGCAGGAGACGCGGCGGCCGCGCGATCCACGCCTCGGGAGCATCCGTCTGCCCGCCGGTTTCGAGATCGACATTTTCGCCGATGATCTTCCCGGTGCGAGATCTTTGGCGCTCGGCCCGGGAGGCGTCCTCTACGTCGGCACCCGGCGCGAAGGCGTGGTCTATGCCGTCGCCGATCGCGACGGCGATGGGAGGGCCGATGAAAAGCACACGATCGCCAAGGGGCTGCGGATGCCGAACGGCGTTGCGGTTCGTGACGGCTCGCTCTATGTCGCCGAGATCAGCCGCGTCATTCGGTTCGATCGAATCGGCGAGCGTCTCGCTGACCCTCCCGCCCCGGTCGTCGTTCGCGACGATTTTCCGACGGATACGCATCATGGATGGAAGTTCATCGCCTTCGGACCTGACGGGATGCTCTACGTGCCTGTGGGAGCGCCGTGCAACATCTGCGAGCCGCCCGGCCCGCTCTACGCGACGATCACGCGCATGCGACCCGACGGTAGCGGCCGGGAAATCTTCGCCCGCGGTTTGGCGCAACACGGTTGGATTCGCCTGGCATCCTCAGACCAGGGAGCTGTGGTTCACCGACAACGGCCGCGACATGATGGGCGACGACGTTCCGCCGGACGAGCTGAATCGAGCGCCGGAGAGCGGCCTTCATTTCGGATATCCCTGGTGTCACGGCAAGAACATTCGCGATCCGGAGCTGGGAGGAGGACGGCGTTGCGAGGAGTTCACACCGCCGGAAGCCGAGCTGGGGCCGCACGTCGCGTCCCTCGGGATGCGCTTTTACACCGGAACGATGTTCCCGGTCCCTTACAGGAATCAGATCTTCATCGCCGAGCATGGCTCGTGGAATCGCTCGACTCCGATCGGCTACCGCGTGACGCTCGTCCGGCTGGAGAGGAACAGAGCCGTCAGCTACGAGCCATTCGCCGAAGGGTGGCTTCAGGAGGGCGAAGCGTGGGGACGGCCGGTCGATGTCCTGGTGATGCCGGATGGAGCCCTTCTCGTCTCCGACGATCGCGCCGGCCTGGTCTACCGGATCAGCTACCGGGGGTGATCTGAAGTGCAGCGGCCGAGTCTCGTTCGGAGCTCAACGCCGTGTGCGTTGAGCTCGGCAAACAGATCTCTGAAGTCGGGGTTCACCATCGCCGGTCCACTCCAGTGCGATTCGCGTCAGATCCCAGACGGCTTCGAGACGTTCGTCGTGAGAGAACGCCGTCGCGTGTGACTCGTCGCGAGTCGCTGCGGCTCCACGAATGATCCGGGTAAAGTCGATTCTGCGACTGCTCATGTAACGCTGATTCTGCCTCGGCCCCGGCACTCGTGATCAGGAATGATCCGGACCGGATCGTCCCTATCTGCCCTCCGCCGGGGCGTCGTCGCTCTCGCTCCATGCGATCGTCACGCCGTTCTCCCGGCGACGCTGCTGGAACGCCTCGATCAGCCGTTCGTCACGGTGGTAGATGTCGCGGCGAAAGGCGACCGTTCCGTCGGGGGCGACCCACGCGGTCCAGTAGAGGATGTGAACCGGTACGTTTCGAGGAAGCGCGACGGTCTGCTGCCGCGCTTCGTTCATCGCCGCCGAGACCCCACTCGAGCTCCACCGGCCGCCTCCGAGAAGCCAGGCGGCGAGCTCGACCGGCCGCTCGATCCGGATGCATCCGGAGCTGTAATCGCGCATCTCGCGCGCGAACAGCTCGCGCTCCGGCGTATCGTGCAGGTAAAGGTTGAACCGATTGTCGAAATTGAACCGGACGCGTCCGAGCGCATTCTGCGCTCCCGGCTCCTGCCGCAGGGTGAAGGGGAAGCTCGCTTCGCTGTAGCGCGACCAGTCGATCGACCCGGGATCGACTTCCTTTCCACCGCGAAAGACTCTGATTCGATTGCGGCTGAGGTAACTGCGATCGCGCTTGACCTTCTGCAGCACGTCGGTTGCGGCGATGATCTCCGGAACGTTCCAGGCGGGTCTGAAGGTGATGTTCGTCATCTCTCCGCTGGCGACGGGGGTGCGCCGGTAGGAGCGGCCGACGACGACCTTCATCGTCATGACCGGCCGGCTGTCGTCGACGACATGCAGCATGAAGTCGGCGATGTTGACCATGATGAAGCGCGGACCGAGGTCGACGGGAAGCCAGCGCCACCGCTCGAGGTTCGCGAGCATCTGATCGATCCGCTGCTCGACCGGTACGTTCAGCTCGGCGAGCGTGGCCGGCCCGACTACGCCGTCGCCGGCGAGTCCGTGACGGCGCTGGAACTTTCGCACTGCACGCTCGAGTGCGGAGTCCCAGCTCGTGGCGGGGAGGCCGCTCTCCTCGAGATCGCCGGTGATCGCCAGCCGCGCGCGAAGTGATCGGACTCGCTCGCCACTGGAGCCGGCTCCAATCGGTTTCCCATCCGGAACGACCGGCCACCCGCCGCGCTCTGCGATGGTGCGGTATGTCCGGAGAGCTTCCGTGAGGCGCCGGTAGTCGGGATGTGTCGGGCGCAGACTCTCGAGGGAGGTGCGGATGCCGACGCGCGAGAGCGCATCGGTGAGGAGTGCTTCGAGGTCGGTCTCAGGACGTGCGATGAACCACTCGGCACTCAGAGCTTCCGGATTGATGTGACCGGCGAGAAGGTGTGAGCCGTACGTCAGGAACGCGTCGGTCAGCAGAAGATCGAGATGGACGAGGTTCTCGATCGAATCATCGCCATTCCTGATCGCACCGAGAAGCCGATCGATCGCTCTCGCATGATAATGCTCGGGGGATAACCCTTCGTCATCAGCGCGCTGGAGCACATCGAGCAGGGTGATGGCGTGGTGCCGGACGACGGAGTCTGTGAACCAGGCAGGGAGATGATCGCGTGATTCGTAAAAGCGGACGAGCGGCGGAACTGAAAAGAGCGCGCGCTCGTGCAGAGTTGCCAGGCGGATACCGGGCCGGAGCGGTTCGACCATCGCTCGAATCAGCGTCTGGCCCTGCTGAAGCCGGCTCGATTCGACGGCTGATGCAGTGGATGACAGCAGAAAGCCGGCGAGAAGCAGTGAGATCCGTCGAGCCATTCTAACCACTACAGCGAACTCCATGCCCGGGTGAGATGTAACGCGGCCGCGTAATGCCCCGAGGAGAGCGGGCGTCCCGCGTCCGCCTTGGGCGGATGTGGGCTGTGAAGCTGTTGCGCAGCGCAAGTCCGCTCGAGCATGTCTCGCGCTGCTTCGCCGCTACTGGTTGACGCGTTCCGCAAATTCTGCGGTGTTGAACCGAGTGGGCGGTGCGAATATTGCTATGCTCGCTGATGGGCGGCCACCGACGACAGGGCCGCCCACCCACCCGAGGCGGGCGCGGGACGCCCGCTCTCCCCTGCGCTGTCGGGTGCAGTGCACGACCCTTCAGGCGCACGTCCTTAGTTCTGATTATTGTGCGTTTTGCAACAATTATTTCCCAACTCGTGGCGACGACTCGAACGGAAGGCGAGACGCTCCGAGCTCGATCAGCGGACCGAGCTCGTAGACGTTGTGGTAGCCGTAGTTGTAGAGCGCGACGAACGTCGACAGGTTGAGTGAGGCGCTCGCGATCTTCGCCGGAAAGGGACCCTCGGCGTTCGTGAAGTTGTTGTTGCAGTAGATGAGGATGCGCGTCTGGCGGTCGGGAATCGTCTGCGCCAGCGTGGCGATCGCGATGTCGGGAAAGCTGAGATTGATCGCACCGGCGATGTGAAGCTCGTCGTATTTCTCGCGGCTGCGCGCGTCGAGAATGATCGTCCCCGGTTCGCGGCTCATGTGCAGAAACTCCTCTTCGGAGATCCGTCTCGTCTCGCGATGAGCGGCAGCTTCGTGGGCGACGCGGAGGTAGCCCTCCATGTCGATCGCCGGATTGTCGATCGGGATCGGGCGCGTTTCGGCGGCGAGGAGCGTTGCGAGCGAGACCAGGAGGAACGAGGTCGCGAGCATCTGCCGAGTCATGGTGGTGTCTCCTGCCTTTGAGACGTGATCGCTTGCATTTGTGTTACGCAGGCGGGGTTTATACTTGGTTCGTGGGCTCGACGACCTGATCCGGATGAAACGAGCAGCGTGAAGGCCCCAAGACCTCTGGAGTGTCGAGCAGCTGACCGCGCTCAAAAAGCTGCTCGACGACGGCACGGCTGAGTGATCCCGGCTGTCGACAGCGGGTATCTACGGCCGGAACGAGTCCGGATACGAGATGGTGACGGTCGCCCGCGTCACACCGTTGCCGAGAACCATCGCAAGATCCGGCGTGAGAAAATAGAAGGGGCGCAGGTCGATCGGATTGCTCAGGTAACGCCCGCCGGAGATGCCGCAGTGGTCGCCACTGCGCGCCACATCTGTGATCGGCCGCTTGACTCGCATTCCGGGAAAGAGCGTGCTGACCGCCGACCGCTCGCTCCCCGACGGACGCGCCATGTAAATCTTGGTGAAGGATGTGACGACGAGCTCTTTCTTCGTGACGCGACCTGAAGCATCGCGAGAGCTCGCGACCATCACCTCCCAATCGGTTCGCGGTGATCCTTCGGTCGCATACCCAGTATATCCCCCCCGCAGCTTCGCTCCGGACAGAACGTTTCCGTCGTACAGATACTCCGCTGACATCTCGATCAGATGATTGCATGCCGCGACGTTCTGATATTCGACCTGCTGATGAGCAACTCTGCCGCCGGCGCCGAATGTGAATCGGGACGTGTACTTCATTCCGTCGATGAACCACTCCTCCTGGTCGAGCAGCCAGGCATCGCCGGATTCGTGCGCGCGGTACCTCAGGACTTCGCCGCCGGTTGGTGAGTCGATTCTCTCGAGATATCCGGGTCCCTGCAGGTAGCGGATCTCACCTCCATCCTTGTTGCGCCAGCCCTGGAGCACTTCGCCGTCGTACGTCCACCCCTCGGATTCGCGCGCCTTCTGGATTGCCTCCTGCTTTGCAGGGCTGTAGCGGAGCGCCTCGCGCAGCGGCCCGGTGAACAGACATGGCAGGACTTCGTTTCGATCGAACTGGTCGCCGCTGAGGAAAGTCGCTCGGGTGGCGGAGGCTCCTTCGATGCATGGCCGCGTGTTCCATTCAGGGGACGCGGTGAGATAGGGGCCGCGCCAGCATCGATGACACCAGGTCGCCGTTGCCTGAAGTTTGTGACCACAGAACGGACAGACGATTTTTGATCGCATGTCCTCGATCTCGCTCTCGAGGACGACGATGCGATGGTGGGCCGATGTCTTCAGCTCGTCGTCGGGCTCCAGCTCGATGTATCTGTGGTATCGCGCGGCCGCACGTGCATAGTCTCCTGTCTTCTCCAGCAGCACGGCCTGGTTGTAGATTGCGGCGGGATCGGTGGGGCGCCGCCTCTCCGCCTCTTCGAACAGGTTGAGCGCGGCCGAAACGTCATTGCGCCCGTAGAGAAACCGTCCGCGCGTGAAGAGATCGGTGTATTCCTGATCCAGCTGCCGGACGCGCTGCACCTCCCGCTGGAACTCGAGGCGGAGCTGCAGCTGCAGAACCAGCGGGCGCTCGGCGCCGGATGGATGGAGCCGCAGATAGCGATCCGTCTTCACCTGCGCCTCGGAGTACCGTCCGCTCTTGGCGAGCAGCAGCGCCATGTTGTAGAGCACCGCCGGGTGGTCAGGATTCAGCGCATCGGCCCTGGCGAACTGGTCGTATGCGGCGGTGTAGTCGTTGTATTGAAAGAACGACTGCCCGAAGTAGAAGGCCTTGTCAAATTCGTCGGGATCATCCGAAGGCGCATTCTGTGCTATCAGCAGCGGTGTCACCATGCAGAATACAATCACGGCGGTGGCTCTGGTGATGCTGGAGCCGGCTGGCTGGTCGCCACGATTGCGCAACCTTCTCGCGAAACATTCGATCATCGTGCTGGTCATTGCAGAAACCGATCGACCAGGGGAATGAGCCAGAGCTGCTGCTCTTCGGTCATGGGGGCACGGCCCAGCAGAAGATAGAGCGCATGCTTCTTCTGCTCGTCGCTGAACTCGCCGCTCGAATCCCGCAGCACCCTCTCCGGATTCCCCGCAATTTGCGGCCGCGGCTCGACGATGACATCGACGTTGAATTTCGCCGCCCAGTGGGGCGCGATGTCCTCACCGAACAGCCTGGTGATCACGGCAAGCCGGTCGACTTCCTTGCGTGCGTTTCGGACGGCCACAGCGAGCCGGCTGCGCGCGCCCGATCCCTGGATCAGCGACCGGAGATTGGTCAGCAATTGCGTTCGCAACATGCAGGCCTCGAGAATCTTCGCGCCCGTCTCGTCACCGACGTCGATGCTCGCGGTCAGAACGTTTCGGATGCGCTGCGTCTCGACGCCGATGAACGCTTCCGCTGCGTCGTCCAACTCGTGCAGCGGATCCCCGAGGCCGTCTTCGCGCGATGGAGATAGCTCGCCCTGAAGGGGCGTATCGGCCGCCGCGTCGCCGGGAAACGAGACCGTCGAGGTCTCCGGCTCCGATTGCGAGCCCGTTGTGTCGCCCGCTGAATCGTCGAACTGCACCGTGCTCTGCTGGATTGCTTCGACTGGCGCAGGCCTTTCCTCTGGAACGTGAGCGGCGGCGGGTGCCGTGATCCCAACGGCGGAGGCCTCCGCTGCCGGTGCCTCCAACAGCGGTGCGCTGGTGATCGAGGCGAGCGGAAGATCGATTGTCGCCGCTACTGGCGCGCCGGTCTGCGCCGCTCGCGTCATCCGGAGGTCGGCGGGTGAGTTTGTGAGCACCACGGCCCGCGCGGGCTCGAGCGGCACCAGGCGTGCTCCACCAAACATCGGAGCGACGGGTGTCACCATGGTGAGACCGGAAATCAACTCGGAGTCGGACGACACATTGAGAGTGAGAAGGCGCTCCCGTACGCGGCGGCGGAGATGCTCGGCGGTACGTCGCTGCGCCAGCCTTTGCTCGTTGCTCAGAAACACGCCTCCCGATTCGTGAGCCGTCATGTCGCAGTGACATGCGCCGATGCGGTCTGCCTCATATGCCTGCGCCTTCGCCCGCTTCACGTAGTCGACGACTGCTGCGTTCTGCCTGACAGTTTTCTCGCGAGCCTGCTCGCAGGACGAGAGTGATGCGAACTGGTTGATCCCTGTGAACGTGGCGAATCCCTTCGTCTCCGGATCGTATGCCTGCAGGTGATAGTGAAACAGTTCGCACGGTTTTCCCGACGCGGCCGAAATCACGGGACAGACGAGCTGCTGCGCCGGCGAAGGGGAGGCGGCCGCCACAGCGAGCAGGAGCAGGAGCACTCTGTTCATGAGTAGAGCGCCCATTATACATTCCGGGCTCGTGGCGGCACGGCCGGCGCGGGCTGGCACAATGCCGGGGGTCCGCAGGCTCCTGCTGGTTGTCAGGTCACTCTCTTCTGATCTGTTCGAAATAGGCGAGCAGCTTCGGCGAGAAGGCCTTCGGATCGAGACGCAGCGATCTGTTGAGCTGAAGCGCCATTTTCAGATCGCTCGCTGCCGAGGCGAGCAAATCGTCGGAATTGCGCGACAGCACTGCCCTGGTGTAACGGCTGCACCCGCGCAGAAGGTACGCTTCCGCCCATGGACTGCTTTCGATCGCGCGCGTCAGCACATCCTCGGCCTGCGCGAAGTCGCCCCCGGCGAAAGCACGATAGGCAGCTTCGAGAAGCGCGCGCTCGTTCGTCGCGGTCACTATGACCGCTGCCCTGGTACGGGCGATCGTTTCCAGTTTCTCCGACAGCTCGCGTTCTCGTTGTTTGACGAGAGAGCGGATTCGTGACGCGTTCTCGTCGGTCGCGCCGCCGAGATCGCGCTGCCATTGCTCGCTCTCGGATGCGGCACGATTGGACCAGGTCGCGAAGTCGCGGTCTCGCTGGTGTTCCCGCGTGGCGGCCGACAGGCGGCGACGGTACTGTTGCAGGGCGACCCGTGCGTCGGCCTGTGACGGCGAGACGGTCGCCGATGCAGTCCGAGTGCCTTTCGGCACCGCGGGCTCGCTGCTGGTGATCGGAGGTGGCCTGGCAGACCCCTGATCCGATGCGGGGGCCGCAGGGGGCGCTTCGACAGTCACTGGAGCCTCGCGGATCACTGCGACAGGCGGTGCTTTCTGAGCGGCCGGTCGCGCCGTCTTCTGTTTTTTTGCCTCCTCAATCGCGCTGGCGAACAGCTCACGAGCCTGGACTGCCATCTCAGTGGCACGCTTGTATTCCGCGAGATTCGTTCCGGCCTGGTTCGTGACGGCCATCGCTTCCTGCAGCCTCCGTTGTCCGGTTCGATAGGCATCGCCGCGGTCCGCTCCCGCGGCTACGACGTCCATGTGCGCGGAGACGGCTCGCTTGATCGCCGCATTGGCATCGCGGCGTCCCTCGGCGGCGATGTTCTCGGCAAGGCGTTGCTGTTGCGCCTGTGCCCGGGCGATCCAGTCGCGCAGGTCCGAGAAGTACATGGTGTTCCGGATGGCGCCTTGACTCAGTGATGTGTTGAGCTCGCGCAGAGCGCCGTCGACGTCCCCAAGGTTGAATTTCGCGATCCCGAGCCAGAAGTGGGGCACGTAGATGATCGTGTCCGTCTTGACACGGGCCGCTGCGCTTTCGGTCGGGTTCTCACTGATCGCCTGCTGCAGCGCCTGACTCGCCGCCGCGTGATTTCCGGCACGTACGGAAGTGACTCCCCGGTTGTAGGCCTCCCACCATGGTTCGGGAGCTGCCGTCGCGACCGCGGAGAACGCCACCGTCGCTGCGATCAGACCGATGACCGCTCTCATTGGCTCGCTCCTTCGAAACGCGGCAGTTTCGCATCACGAGCATTCTGGAATTCGACCGACAAGGTCTGCTCGTCGTCACCTC
The DNA here is from genome assembly GCA_035546335.1 of Thermoanaerobaculia bacterium. Lineage (GTDB taxonomy): Bacteria > Acidobacteriota > Thermoanaerobaculia > Gp7-AA8 > Gp7-AA8 > DATKDP01. The sequence continues at coordinate 82,154 of DATKDP010000002.1, forward strand.
GGAGCTCGATCGTTCTCACGATCGGCTCGCGGAAAGAAGGATTCGAAAAGTGGATCTCCCATCTGCCCACTGTGAGCTCGACGAACACGGGCGTGATCAGTGGCTCCTTCAACTCCAGCTCGGCTCCCGTGTCGGCATTCCGGATCGTTCGAATCTCGCTCCATGGAAATGCATTGAGGCCGAGATGAGCCGGCGCTGCGCTGGGAACGACCGCAGCCGTCGCGACTCGCGGCTCTTTCAGCGGGGGCGCCGTGGGTGTGGTCATTCGTTCGCCGATCACCGCCAGAGCGAGGACGGCTGTTGTCACAACCGCGATCATGATCCACCGATTGGAGAGTGACCGTTTGCGAACGGTCTCGAGTGTCGGCCTCTCAGATTCGTCGTACGACCCGGAGTCGGAGAGTGTAGGCAGAGGAAGGAGCTCGCGGGACATTGGCGTGTCGATCTCGGGTGATTCGATCTCACGCGTCGTCATCTCCTGAATCGGCGCTGAAGCCAGCGCAGTCTCAGGGAGCGTTCTATCGATCGCTCGGCGGGGTGGCGAGCCGCGTGTGTCGTCGAGCGAGGGAATCAGCGGCCGTAGCGCAGCGGCGAACTCTCTCGCGCTGGCAAAACGATCGTTACGGTTTTTTTTCAGCGCGCGGAAGATCACCGCTTCCAGTTCGGCCGAGGCGGTGACCGTCGGATTGACCTCGCGGAGGGAGCGTGGTTGCTCGGATGCGTGCATCAGCAGGAATCCGTGGGGCGTAGTCGCCTGGAATGGTGCGACGCCGGTGAGCATCTCGTACAACACGATTCCGAAGGAATAAAGGTCGGCGCGCGCATCGATCCTGTCACCCTCGGGAAGAACCCCGAGGTGCTCGGGCGAGCAGTACTTCCACTTGCCTACGAACACGCCCGTCACCGTCTTGTGCGCGTCATCTTCCCCCTGCTTGGCGATTCCCAGATCGATGATCTTGACGCGCTCCTCATCGTCGTCGCGCGTGATCATGATGTTCTCGGGGCTGATGTCGCGATGAACGATTCCTGCCTTGTGGATCGCCTCGAGTCCGAGCAGCGCATCGTGCGCGAGCCTCGCCGCCTGGCGCGGGGAGAGGGGGCCGCTCTCCGCGATCATCTCGTGGAGATTCTGACCCTCGATGTACTCCCAAACCATGTAACGCGAGCCGTCCGAGAGAGTCGAAAAATCGTAGAGCGTGGCGACGTTCGGGTGCTGAATCCGTGTGGCCAGTCGCGCTTCGCGAATGAACCTCTCGTGCGCATCCGGATCGACCGCGATCTTCGAGCGCATCAGCTTGATGACGCGGGTGGCTCCCAGGGCGATGTGATGAACCTTGTACACTTCCCCCATGCCGCCGACGCCGAGGCAGGAAACGATCTTGTATTTGCCATCGACCGGCGTGTCGTGGTGGAGGCGAACGAATTGGGTGATGGCCTCGCCGCAGTAAGGGCAGGCCCTGTAGTTCGGATCGATCTCCGCGCTGCAACGGATACAGAGGAATGCCATCGGTCAACCCGGACCGAACCTCGTCCGGCAGAGGTCTGGAATACGATTGTTCATTTTTGGCCCGCGGCCCCAGTCGAGACCGTTGCGTCGTTTTGTGGGATTGTACCTCCTGTCGGAGCGGCGAGCGCCGGAAGTTCCAGGACCGCCGGTTTCCCCTCCTCTGCCCGGGATGGGAATCATCGTAAGCGCGTTGCAAGAAAGGCCGGCGACAACGAAGCAGGGGCTCATGCGATACTGATTGCGCAATGAAAGAAGATTCGCTGCCCGGCGTGAGCCGTCGAGACGTCCTCGGGCTCATCGGCGCAACCGCCGCCCTGTCGCTCGCCTGCGATCTGCAGGGTGAGTCACCAGAGGCGAGCGGCTCCTCGCGGCCGTCGCCGGTGACGACTCCGGCATGCGTGGTGCGACCGCAGCAGACCGGGGGACCCTACTTCATCGACGAGCGGCTGAATCGCTCGGACATCAGGTCGGATCCGGCGGACGGAGCGATCAGCCCCGGCGCGCCGCTCAGACTTCTGTTTCGCGTCTCGCGGATCGACGGCAACTCGTGTACGCCGCTCGAGGGCGCCCTCGTCGATGTCTGGCAGTGCGACGCCCTCGGCATCTACTCCGACGTTCGCGACTTCAACGGCCTGTTCGACACGCGGGGAAAGAAGTTCCTGCGCGGAAATCAGACGACGGACGCGAGCGGAACCGCTCGCTTCATGACGATCTATCCGGGATGGTATGAAGGAAGAACCGTCCACGTTCACTTCAAGATCAGGACGGATCCCGCGTCGCGTCGCGGTCTCGAATTCACCTCGCAGCTCTACTTCGACGACGCGATGACCGATCAGGTGCATGCGCAACCTCCCTACGCGTCGAAGCGGGGAAGGAGAACCCTCAACGCAGGGGACGGAATCTTCCGCCGCGGCGGGAGCGACCTGATGCTTCCGGTGGCGAAGCAGGGCGAAGGCTACGTCGGAACGTTCGACATCGGTCTGCGAGTGAGCTGAGTGAGCGTTGACACGGCGATGATTGAGCGTCCAGCAGGCCGCGCCGAGAATCAGCATGAGGTCACCCACCGAGCCCCTCTGCGCCCCGAGGCGAGGATGCGAACCGAGTAAGGATACTCGTCGCGGATCCTTGCCTTCGCGCTCGCGTGACATTGGCTCCCGGAACAGATGGATGGGAAGGGATCCAGGTTTCGGCCTGTTGATCAGAGCGTACGAAAACACGTACGATGGAGGACGGATGAAAACGATCACGGCGAGCGAAGCCCGGGCGAATCTCTACAAGTTGCTCGATGAGGCCGCGGTCTCGAGCGAGCCGGTGCAGATCACCGGAAAACGGGCGAACGCCGTCCTGGTATCTGAAGATGACTGGCGCGCGATCCAGGAGACGCTGTATCTGCTTTCGATCCCCGGCATGCGGAAATCGATTCGAGCGGGGTTAGCCACGCCGATCGATGAGTGCCTGGAGTCTCTCGACTGGTGAGGTCCTGGCGCATCGTCTTTACCAAGCAGGCCGCAAAGGATGCGAAAAAGATCAGGCGTGCCGGCCTGAAACCGAAGGTTGAAGTTCTGATCGAGATCCTGCGGCGTGATCCGTATCAATCGCCCCCGTCCTGGGAAAAACTCCGTGGTGATCTCGACGGCGCCCACTCGCGCCGGATCAACATCCATCACCGCCTGGTCTACCAGATTCTCGAAAAGAAACGAACGGTGAAGATCATTCGGATGTGGACCCACTACGAGTGATCCTGGGCGCCTGTCGGCGAAAGAATCCCAAGCACGAGCCCTCACTCCCGTTCGACCGTCGACATCGAACCGACATCCGGCGCCGCCGGCTCGGCGGCCGCGGCCTGCCGCTCGATGTCGGCGCAGAGAGCCTTGACGTCGTCGCTGATCTCGCGCAGCTCCGACGGCGTCGGCGTCTGACGCGCGCGCAGCGACGAGACGTGGAGCGCGAGCGTCCGGAGCATTTCCACGCGACGATTCCTCTTCTCCTTCGCCGCTTCCATCCGCTCGGCGAGATCCCGGATCAGCTCGAGCTGCTTTTCCAGCAGATCGCGCATCGGTGCGGAGGTCTCGGCGGACGTCGAGGATGCCGAGAGCGCTTCGATCTTCTCCGCGAGACGCTCCTCCTCTCCCGGTTCGAGGTTCCGCGTGAGATCCGCGATCTCGCGATCGAGCGCGTCGATCGATGCGACGAGCTGCCGCGCCGCGACCGCGGCCTGCGCGCCGAGGGGGCGGAGACTTCCGGTGAGCTCATCGCCCTGACGGAGAATCGTCTGCAACTGCTCGTGGGGTGAGCCGGTGCCGCGGGAAATCTCTTTCGCCGCCGGTGCGAGGATCGCCGCGATTTGCGGCCTCGCCCAGAAACCGGCCCGGCTCGGCGGAACCGACATCATCACCCGATTGACGTCCTCCTCGAACAGCCCTCTTCGTCTCAGCTCCCGTCTCGCGAGAATCGTGAAGGCGGCCCACGCCACCACCGTCACCACGATGATCGCGAACTGGATCAGCGCCCCTACGCCGTACTCTCCAGCGCGCTCATCCCTGATGTAATCGTCCCCGATGAACGCGAAGATCGTCCAGCCGGCGAGCGTGCTGGCCAGGAATGCCACGATCGACCAGCGAAGGCCTCGCACCGTAGCGGGCAGTCTGTCCCAGACGTTGCCCTCACGGCGAAGGGAAGCGGGATACCACCAGAGCCACCACGCCGGCTCGCGCCAGATGATCGCGTGCGATTCGCGGGGCGGGAAGCCCTGACGCCGAAGGCGCAGCACGAAGAAGAAGTAGGCGAACGCGGCGATCACGGGAATGTCGATGGTGATGAAGATCATGTCCCACTTGATCTCGTCGGCCGTCCGGTTCGCCCGCATCAGCACGGCGAAGAAGGTGGTGAGCGCCGCGGTGATCACCAGCGCCAGAACGCCGCTGCTTTCCGCGCTTCGCAGCGCGTCGGGAAGATTGCTGTCACCGTCGACGGCAAGCGCCATTCTCAGCGACCGCGCATCCTGCCAGCGGCCATCCGGCTCTTTCGCCAGGCAGCGCTCGATCGCCTGTGCCATCCGGTCGCTCACCCACGGCGCGACCGAACGCAACGCCGGCGGCTCCTCGATCAGATGCTTTCTCAGCACCTCGGCCGCCGTGCTTCCTTCGAACGGCAGCCGTCCGGTGACCATCGCCCAAGCCATCACCCCCAGCGAATAGATGTCGCTGCGCGCGTCGGCGTCGCCCCGCCCCGAGGCCTGCTCGGGCGACATGTACTGCGGAGTACCGACCACACTGCCGAGCTGGGTCAGGGTCTCCCCCTGACCGACCGCCTTCGCGACGCCGAAGTCGGTGAGCACCGCGCGGCCCGTCTCGTCATCGAGCAGGACATTGTCGGGCTTGATGTCGCGATGGACGACGCCCTGCCGGTGCGCATGGTCGAGAGCATCCGCGATCTCCGCGACGATGCGCCGCGCATCCTCCCCGGGGAGCTTTCCCTCGCGCCGCATCCGGTCGGCGAGCGACTCGCCGCGGACATAGCCCATTACGAAGTACGGCATCCCCTCGACCTCGCCGAACGCGTGGAGCGGAACGATGTTCGGATGTGAGAGCTTCGCCGCGGTTCGCGCTTCGCGGCGGAACCGGTCGTACATCCGTCTCGATCCATCCTCGGTCCGGACCACCTTCACCGCCACCTCACGATCGAGCGTCAGATCGCGTGCGAGATAGACCGATCCCATGCCGCCCATTCCGAGCAGACGGATGATGCGATACTGGCTACCGAGCTTCGCGGTCAGCGCGGTGCGGATCGGATCCGCGATCTCCGACGGCGCAGCAGCCGCGATCGCGCCGCCGCATTCGGAGCAGAAGCGGGCGTCGATTCTCGCCTCGGCGCGACACTTCGGACAGATCTGGGTGTCCTCCTCCAGCCCTTCTCCGAACAGACAGACCGGACAGAGCTTCGAGTCGGACTCGATCCCGGAACCGCAGCGTGGACAGGTGCGAGTCATGATCATCTCCTCCTGCCGTCTACTGAAGCAATCGACGGCCGGAGGTCACAACACCACCATGCTCATCAGATGGCGGATCTCGTCGTCGACCCCGTCCGGCGTGTCGAGCGTGTCGCTGACCCGCTGCCGGAGCGCTTTCCGGTAGCGCTTGCGGAGGCGATGGACCGCCATCTTCACCGCGGGGACGGACATCCCGAGCTCGCGTGCCGCTTCCGCCTGCGTCCCCTCCGTGTCGGTGATGCAGGCCCGGAGGCGATCGAAGAGGCGCTCGTTGCCTGCTTCCACGTACTCGTCACGGACGGACTCGAGGACGAGGTCCATCAGGGTCAGCGCCCACTGGCGCTCGTAGAGCCGGTCGGGGGTCTCGTGGGTGGTCAGCGCGCGCTCGTATCGCCCCTCGGCATTTACGAGGTCGATCGGAACGGCCGCGGTCCCGCCTCCACGCTTGATGGCGTGCTCGCGATCGCGCTCGTTGGAAATGAAATGACGGCACGACGCGAGAAGAAAGGAGCGGAAGCGCCCGCGCTCCGGGTCGGCCTGCCCCAGATCCCCTTTCTCGAGCAGCCGGGTGAAAAAGGACTGGGTGAGATCGAGCGCCTCGTCGGCCGACCGCACCTGCCGTCGCACGAATGCGTAGACCGGATACCAGTAGAGTGAGCAGAGCCTCGCCAGAGCCTCGCCGTCACCGGCGCCGCCACGCGCGGCGGCCAGGACGAGACTCCACTGCGTGGTCGCGAACCGGCCCCGGCCGACTGCGTCGGGTGTCATGGTAGGGGAAGTGTAATACGGGGGAGGGGGAAAGATCGCCCTTCGCGTATTGCGACCAGGCCTGGGTCACGATGAGGGATACCTCCGCTAGAGAGCCTGATCGCTCAGGATGACGGTAGAACGCAGATCCTTCGCTCACGCCCACCCATCCCTCGCTCAGGATGCCGCGGGGATGCGCTGTCTTTTCCTCCTCCTCGGCACGCAATATCCAGCCTGTCGGGACGTGCAGACGTCTCAACTTTCCGGGATCTCGTACTCCGGCTGCGCATCGGGTGGTGGTGGGGCGCCGGTGAGGGCGGCGAGAATCCGGCCGACATGGACGTGGCTGGTCTCGATGAACTCCTTGACCCCGCTGCGCTGCGTACCCGCGGTCGCGGTGCCGGCGACGAAGAGATGAGGGACATTCGTCTCCATCGTCGCCTCGTCGAAGAATGGGCGGCGCTCGGGTCCGATGAGCGTCACGCCGGCCTGCAGAAGAAGCTGCGGATCCTGCTCGTATCCGGTGAGAAGGAGTACGAAATCGGCCTCGATCTCCGACCGCGGTGAGGAGTCATCGCCTTCGGTCGTGAGAATCACGCGATCGGGGAGAATCTCGCACACGCTCGTTCGTGGAAGAAACGTCATGCGACCCTCGCGGATCATGCTGCGGATGTCGGGAAGAAGCCAGTATTTGATGCGCGCGGGATCGAGCTCGGCGCCACGATAGGAGAGAGTGACTTCCGCGCCGACGCGGACGCAGCGAATCGCCGCCTCGACCGCCGAGTTCTTCCCGCCGGCGATCAGCACGCGCTTTCGGAAGTAGAGGTGCGGGTCGCCGAAGTAGTGGCTGACGTGGGGGAGATCCTCTCCGGGAACGCCGAGAAGAGTGGGGTGGTGCATGTCGCCGATGGCGAGCACGACGTTGGATGCATGCCAGTGGCGCTCGCCGGCGGTGCGGCGGCTGACGACGGTGAAGCCGCCCGCCGCGTGCCGCTCGAGCGAGATCACCCGTTCATAGGTATTAATCTTCAGATCGAACTGGAGAACGACGCTGCGGAGGTAGGTGAGATATTCCTCGCGCGTCGCTTTCGTCTGGTCGAGCGTCAGGAGCGGGACGCCGGCAATGGCGATCCGTTCAGGCGAAGAGAAGAAGTGGGTGTTCGGTGCGTACCAGGCGATGGTCGAGCCGATCTGTCCCGCGTCGAGATGAGCGTAGCGAATTCCGGCCGCCTCGAGCGCGACCGCCAGCTCGATGCCGATGGGACCAGCGCCGACGAGCAGAACCTCGATCGTACTCACGATTCCTGACTCGCCTCCGTGCCGTCGGCCCCGAAGCGCCGGATCATCGGGCCGATCGTCAGACCCTGCACGACGATCGAGAAGATGACGACGGCGTAGGTGATGGCCAGGACGACGTCGCGCTCGGGGCCGGACGGAATCGACAGGGCGAGCGCGACGGAGATCCCGCCGCGAAGTCCTCCCCAGGTGAGGATTCGAACCGCCCCGGGCGAAAATGGCCGGAACCTTCGCAGCAGGCGAACGGGAATTCCGACGGCGATGAAGCGAGCGAGCAGAACGACGGGGATCAGAAGCGCACCGGCCAGCAGGTACCGCTCGGTGAACGTCAGGATCAGCACTTCGAGCCCGAGAAGAAGAAAGAGGATCGCATTGAGAATCTCGTCGACGAGCTCCCAGAAGGTGTCGAGGTGCTCGCGCGTCCGGTCGGACATCGCGAGGCGTCGTCCCTGGTTGCCGATCATGAGGCCGGCGACGACGATGGCGATCGGTCCCGACAGATGGAGCGCCATCGCCAGCGCGTAGCCTCCGGTGACGAGAGCGAGGGTGATCAGGACTTCGACCTGGTAGTTGTCGACGCTCTTGAGCATTCGGTAGGCGATGTAGCCGATGGCGATTCCAAAGAGTGCGCCTCCCACGGTCTCCTGGCCCAGGAGGGCGAGGATGTGTCCGGCCGTCACCTCGACGGATCCCGTCGCCACCTCGAGCAGCACGAGAAACACGACCACGCCCACGCCATCGTTGAACAGCGACTCTCCTGCGATCTTCGTTTCCAGCGTTTTCGGTGCGTTGGCCTTGCGGAGAATTCCGAGAACGGCGATCGGATCGGTCGGCGAGATGAGCGCGCCGAACAGCAGGCAGTAGACGAGCGGAATCGGCATTCCCGCCGCTCCGAGGATCCACCAGCCGCCGAAGCCGATGATCGCAGTCGAGATCAGAAGCCCGATCGTCGCCAGGGTGGCGATGACCCACTTCTGCTCGGCGAGATCGTTGAGGTTGATGTGCAGCGCTCCGGCGAAGAGAAGAAAGCTGAGCATTCCATGCAGCAGCGTCTCGTCGAAGTCGATGCTCTGCAGCATGATCTCGACCTCGTCGGTGAAGTCGGGGCCGAACGTTCCGACGAGGATCAGCGCGAACGACATCGCCAGCGCGATCAACATCACGCCGATCGTCACCGGAAGCCGGATGAAGCGGTGATTGACATAGCTGAAGACGGCCGCCAGTGTGACCAGGATTGCGATGATGTTGACGATGCTCATGAGCCCCGAGCCCCGAGCCTAATCCCTGGTCAACCGATAGATCAGCAACGCGGTGCGTTTGATCTGGCGCGGAAGTGTCGCGAGGTCGATCGTCTCATCGGGTGTGTGCGCTCCGGTGCCGGTAGCACCGAGCCCGTCGAGACTGTCGGCGAGCGAGGCGATGAACGAGATATCGCCCGCGCCGCGCGCTCCCGGGTCGTAGGCTGACACTTCTCCCAGACCGAGGGCGCGACTGACGCGATCGAGATGAGCGAGCAGGGCGTAGTTACCGTCGGTGGGAGACATCGGGGGATATGCGTCATGGAAGGTGAGCGCCGCGGAGGTTTTCGGCAGATTGCGAGTAACGATCGATTGCATCCGCTCTTTCGCGGCGTCGCGCTGCGCCTCCGAGATGAAACGCAGATCACCCTCGGCGATGACGCGCTGCGGTATGACGTTCGTCTTTCCCCAGGCGGAGCCTCGCTTGGCAGCCTCGTCGAGCTCCGCCTCCGTTCCGCCGACGATCACACTGGCGTTGAACGTCAGGTATTGCTCACCTTTCAGCTCGTCGTGAAAGGTGTTGAGAATCCGCGCCGCTTCGTAAATCGCTCCGCTGCCGCGGTTCTGCCCGAAGATGCCGGAGGAGTGCCCTGTCGCTCCGCTGGCCTCGAGGCGCCATGTCGTGACACCGCGCCGGGCGACGACCGCCGTGTTGCCAACTGCGGTTTCGAAGGCGAGCGCGACATCGCTTCGCTTCGCGGCATCGACGAGCGGCTTGCGGGCTGTCTCCTTCGGGTCGCCGACATCTTCCTCGTCTCCGGTGAAGACGACGATGATCTGCCGGTCGCGCAGTGCTCCGGCATCGTGCAGAGCCTTCAGGGCGTGGAGGATGACGACATTGCCTCCCTTCATGTCGTTGGTTCCCGGTCCGCTGGCGACGGTTCCATCGCGACTCCAGGAGGCTCCCTCGAGGACGGTGTCGAGATGGCCGATCAATAGAATCCGTTTTCCTCGCCGCCCGCGATGCTCGGCGATCAGATGCCCGGCGCGTCGCATCTCAGTCGGCATCTCCGCCCAGGAGGTCTCGAATCCGATCTTCGCGAGCTCCGAGGCGAAGCCCTCTCCTGCGCGGCGGACGCCGTCGAGATTCTGCGTCGCGCTGGGGATGTCGACGACATGCTGGAGAAAGGCGACTACCTCGTCGATCTGTTTGTCGACATTCGCGACGATGCGGCGCTCTTCGCGCCCGAGCGTATCGGTGCTCGCTGTCGCACAGGAGATGGAGAGAAGAACGCCGAGAATCAGGAAGAGGGTCGAACGAACAGATGGTGCTGTCATGCTGCCAAGGATACCAGCCGACGCCGTCATCCTCGGCTCGAAAAAAGCGAGGGGAGAGCGGGCGTCCCGCGCCCGCCCCCTTCAAGAATCTGCGGCGACTTGCCGATCGCATGCAGCACCAGG
>DATKDP010000003.1:0-9917 GCA_035546335.1 Thermoanaerobaculia bacterium
GAACGGCTCGAGTCCAAACCCCTGACAACATCACTCAGCAGATTCTGCTCCGCTCTCTCAGGCTTGATTCGCTCACTGCGGCGCGGTAGGTAATACACCGCTCCTTCCCTCATCCGCTTGTCCCTGCTCAGCTTGCGACCACGTCAAGCCCTTTTCTCGTAAACTACCGCTAGGGGCTGGGGGCTGGAGACGAGAGGCGAGAGGCGAGAGGCGAGAGACGAGAGACGAGAGACGAGGCTCGAGGCTCGGGGCTCGGAACTCGGGGTCGGGGCTCGGGGGGCGAGAGACGAGAGGCGAGGCTGGAGGCTCGGGGCTGGAGGCTGGATGGCTTCGCCTGCCGCCGGTGCCAAGGTAAGTGCAAACTTCCGAGGGTCGCAAGAACCCGGGCGAAGCTATTGCGCTGCGCTACAGTTTGAGCAAGCCCGCGCGAGTGGCCCGCGCGCAAATGCTTCGCCCCTACGATCTCCCCCTCGCCCCTCGTCTCTCGCCCCTCGTCTCTCGCCCCTCGTCTCTCGTCTCTCTCCGAGCCTCGAGCCCCGAGCCTCGAGCCTCGACCCCTGACCCCCCACCCCCGACCCCCGCCATGTCATAGAATCTCCACCCGGAGGATTCGTCCCGATGCCTGAGAACAACGTGTTGACCGTCGGATCGCTGGCGCCGGTTGCGACGGACGATCCCGCCGAGGTACGCGATACGATCAGCTCGCTGTACGTGAACCAGATCTATGAACCGTTGATGGCTGCAACGGCGAAGGTGGGAGAGCCTCCCCTTCCTCTGCTGCTCGCGCGACCGCTCGAGTTCGAGCGCCCGACGCGCTGCTCGGCCGTGGTGCGTGAAGGCATCGTCTTCTCCGACGGAACACCGCTGACGGCGGAGCTCGTTGTGGCGTCACTGGCCCGGGTCGGCGACTTCAGACAGCGCGCGACGGCATCGGTCCGCGGAGATCGTGTCGTATTCGATCTGAAAGAGCCGAATCCCGCTTTCGGCCTCTTTCTCACGACGAACTTCTGCGGCATTGCGCTGGAGAAGGGAGGGCGGCTGTTCGGAACGGGCGCTTACAGAGGGTCGGTTCTGGAGAAGGGAGCATCGATCCTGCGCCTTCAGCGAAACCCTTCGTATCGCGAGAAGGTGCCGATCGACGAGGTTCACTTCGTCGTCCACCCGGCGGACGCCGACGGGACGGCGACGAAGCTGATGAACGCAGTGCGCGCAGGCGAGGTCGATTTCACCGATTCGATTCCGGCGATGACCGCTGTGTCCATGCAGAAGGAGGGATTGCCGATCGTCGCCTGGACGACGCCCGGGAACTCGACGGGAATTCTCTATTTCAACACCGAGCGCCCGTCATTGAGAGATGCGCGCGTTCGGAAGGCGATCGCTTACGCGATCGATCGTCACGAGATCTCGCGTCATTCGTTCACGAACTTCATGACCTTCACGGCGCGTGATCTTCTCCCGCCGATGATGCAGCAGGGAGCGAGCGAAGCGGAGGTGATCCGGCACGACATGGCGCAGGCGGAGAAGATGCTGCTCTGGCCTGATCTGGAGCGCCCGTCGCGCCTCACGCTGCTGCTGCCGTGGAGCCCTCGTCCCTACATGCCGCATCCGAATCATGCGGCGGAAACGATCACTCGATACGTCGCGAAGCTCGGCATCGCCGTCGAGACGGTATTCACGGCGAGCACGACCGAGTTCTACGATCGAGTCGACCGAGGCGACTTCGATCTTCTGCTGCTCGGATGGATCGCCGATACGCCCGATCCGGCCGACTTCCTCGAGTCGCTTCTCTCGTCGGAGAACATTCCGCGACGCGGAGAGACTTCATCGAGCAGCAGCAATCGAAGCCGGTGGAGGAACGCGGAGATGGACCGGCTTCTGAAAGAGTTTCGCGCGACGCCGACGGCGGATGTGCGTTCGAACATCTCGAAGCTGCTCGCTTCGGAGATGCCGCTTTTTCCGCTGATCTATGGCGCCGCCGTCACGGTGCTCTCGCGCCGCGTTCGCAACTTCCGGCCGTCATCGCTCGGGCGCGTGTCGTTCGGAAAACTGGCGATCAAGTGAGCGGCGAGCTGTCATCCCGAGCTCGAAAACGGCGCGGTGCGCCGCTGAAGAGGGAATGACACGCAAACCTTGGCGTCATCCTGAGCGAGGCGGTTGGGCGGGCGTGAGCGAAGGATCTGCGATCGGCAATTGTCTAAGAACGCAGATCCTTCACTCACACCCGCACCCCTCCCTCGTTCAGGATGACGGCACGGCCAGTGTCATTTGGAAGCGGGCGGGTGGGTGGGAACGCGAGGGATCTCCCCTCTGGTCCATTGCAGCCCAGTGGCACGTGAGTCCGCGACGAGCCTCCCCATCGCTCACACCCGTCGCTCGTCAAAGGGCCGAAGATCGGAATCTTCGGCCACTGCAACTGACCAGGGAACGCAGTCGCTCACGTGCCATCCCCCTCGCTCAGAATCACCAGGATCGCGTCCGCCGACTTCCGAACGTCCTCGTCCGTCGTCGACCAGTTCGACAGCGAAACCCGCATTGCCGCCATGCCGTGCCACGTCGTGCCGCTCAGCCAGAGCGTTCCTTCCCGCTGAACCGCAGCGATCACCCGCCGCGTCGTCTCGTCCTTCTCTGCGCCGCTCCCCTTCCCGAAACGGACGAGCACCTGATTCAGGACGACGTCGTTGAGAATCTCCACGCCGTCGTCGGCGGCGAGAAGGGACGCCATGAGCCTCGCCTGAGCGCAGCATCGATCGACCAGATTCTCGATTCCCCGCCGGCCGAGATGGCGAAGCACGGCATAGATCGGGAAGCCGCGGCCGCGGCGCGAGAACTCGGGGACGAAGTTCACCTGATCGAGCTCGGCTCCCGCCGACTGCTCGAGATACTCCGCGGTCGCCGACATCGCGCCGGCGTGAGCGCGCGGATCGGCGACGATCACGACGCCGCAGTCGTAGGGGACGTTGAGCCATTTGTGCGCGTCGGTCGCCCACGAGTCGGCACGCTCGAACCCTTTCAGCAGGTGGCGGCGGCCGGCGCTCGCCGCCGCCCACAGACCGAACGCTCCATCGACATGCACCCAGGCGCCTCGGGCATGCGCCGCGTCGAGAACCTCGTCGAGCGGGTCGAATGAGCCGGTGTTGACGTTGCCCGCCTGCGCGCAGACGATCGTGGGACCTTCGACATCGCGAAGCGCCTTGTGCAATGCTCCGGCGCTCATTCTCCCCTGTCCATCGGTCTCCACGCGCCGTGCTGCGTCGAGGCCGAATCCGAGGAAGCGAAGGGCGCGGTGGATCGTGACGTGCGATTCTGCGCTGACGAGGACCGTCACCGGAGGAGCGCCCATCAGACCTTTTCGCTCGACATCCCAGCCGGCGCTTTCGAGAACGGCGTGGCGAGCGGCGGCGAGCGCGGTGAAGTTCGCCATCTGGCATCCGGTGACCAGTCCGACGCCGGCCGCGCGCGGGAGGTCGAAGAGGTCGAGCAGCCAGTCGCGGACGATCTCCTCGACGACCGACGCGGCGGCGGAGGTGGAGAAAAGGCCGCAATTCTGATCCCATGCGGAGGTCATCCAGTCCGCGGCAATGGCGACCGGATGACTGCCGCCGATGACGTAGCCGAAGTAGCGCGGCCCCGCGCTCGCGACGATCCCGGGCTCTGCGCCGTCGATCAGCGCGCGGAGGACATCCTCCTCCGGCTCCCCATCCTCGCTGAGGGGCACGGCGAGCGTCTTTTTTAGCTCCGCATGCGTCGCCTTCGCTCCGACATGCCGCTCCGGAAGCGACTCGAGGAACCGTGCGGCAGAATCACGTGCAAGATCGAGACTCTTCATGGCGCGCGACTGTAGCATTTCGGGCGCTGAAGGGTGAATGCCGGGAGTCGAATGTTCACCGCGCAAAAGGAGGGCGGGGTTTCAACCGGCCCGGGGGTCGGGACCTCCGATCGGAGTCGGGCACATGTCGCCGACGTCGCAAGCGCAATCGAAGATATAATGACCGGCAACCGGAGCAAAAGAATTCTCGCTGTGATCGATCGCGTCCGGCAAGCCGGCACGATGAGGAATCTGCGCTGCGCGGCCGTCTAATCTCTGAGCGAGAAGCGTAATGCGCATGAGGAATCGACGCCTGTTGCGATTGGGGCTGACGATCAGCTCGGCGATCGTCCTTGCCATCTGCGTTACCTCCGGCGTGGCGAGGTGGAAAAAGCCGCGCGAAACGAGCGTGGACAGGCTGGTACGCGTGCTCGCATCCATGCCCAAGCGGCCGGTCGCCGGCCGGCTTTCGCCGCCGTTCGACGTGCATGTTTCCCACGCGACTGCCCGGGCGCCGGGGAAAGACGCTCCAACCCACGCGCTTACCGCGGCTGCGGCCGAAGTCATTCTCGGTTCCGAGGAGGAGGGAATGCAGCCGGGTTTTGCCGCGGTAGCACACCTGCTCCTCGGCGAATCCCTCACCGCGGCGGGGGCGCTCGCATCGCTCGCGGAAAGCAATCCAACGCCCGACGTGCTCGCGAATCTCGCTGCTGCATACCTGGCTGTCGCAGAGCAGGACGCGTCGTTCGACTCCAACCTCGACGCTCTGGCCGCCGCAGATCAGGCGCTCGCAATATCGCGCTCGCATCCTGCGGCTGCGTTCAATCGAGCCGTCGCGCTGGCGCGGCTGGGTTTCACGAACGAGGCGCGCGCGGCGTGGTTGGATTCCGCAAGAACCGATCCCTCCTCGGATTGGGCACGCGAGTCACAGCTGGAGGCCGAACGTCTGCAGCCGCCTTCGCGGACGTCGTGGCGGGAGACGGATGCAGAGGCTGCGGTAACGGCCAAGGACGACTCGATCCTCCGTCAGATGATTCGCGAATCGCCGCGTCTGGCTCGGAGCTGGGCCGAGGCCGTGTTTCCGGCTCGTTGGGCGGAAGCCTTCTTGAGTGGTGACTCGGAAGCTGCGTCTCGAGCCGTGGGATCGGCTCGGGCAATCGCGTCGGTTCTCGCTTCCGAAGTATCAGAGCGGATGGCGGCCGATGCGGTGGCCGTGATCGACGGCGCGCCAGGTCGTACTGCCTCACAGCTGGCACACGCCTATCTCCGCTATCGCAAGGGGAGGGTCATGTACAGCGAGCAGAAGCCGATCGCGGCCGAACCGCTGTTCCGCGAGTCGGAAATGCTCTTCTCGCTTGCGAAGAGCCCGATGGCGCTCGTCGCGCGCTATTACCTCGCGAGCGCACTCTACTCGCAGGGGCGGATCGACGATGCCGAGCGACTTCTCGAGCAACTCACTGCCGACCCGCTTGCCGAGCGCGGATACCGCAGTCTGGCTGCACAGATCGGGTGGGAACGGGGCTTGTGCCTCGTCCTTCGCGGATCGCTTTCCGCTGCGATCGACGTCTACGAGCAATCGCGAGCCGGCTTCAGCGAGATCGGCGACCCCGACAGCCGTTCGGCGATTGATCAACTACTCGCCAACGCGCTGGAGGAGGCGGGAGATTCCGGCCGAGCCTGGATCATGCGCCAGTCAGCCCTGGAAACACTTGGATTCTTCGGCCGGCAGGAGCGGAGGTCGGTATTCATCTCCAGTACCGCCGACGTCCTCATCTACCGGCGTGAATGGCGCCGTGCCGCGGCACTCCTCGAGATCGCCGTAAAGAGTGCGGAGCAAGTCAAATCGGCTCCATTGGCCACACAGGCACACCTGCAGCGAGCTCTCGTGAGGGCGATGCAGGGGGACGCAGAGGGCTCGAGAGCCGACCTCGACGCGGCAGCCCGCTGGCGGCGGTCGGTCACTGACGAAGCCTTCGCGATCAGGCTCGACGCGCAGCAGTTCTTCGTGGAAGCCGTACTTGCCCGGGAGGTGGATCCGCGAGAGGCGATTGCCGGGTTCCACCGAGCGGCGGTCGTGACCCGGGCGCGCGGCGGCATCCGTTCGCTCACCTGGATCTACCTTGAACAGAGCCGCGCGGAGCGGCAGCTCGGGGACCTCGTCGCTGCACGAGCGAGCTTATCGCGCGCGTTAGAGATCATTGAAGAGAAACGCCGAGGGATTCATAACGTCGAGCAGCGAGCGCTTACGTTCGCTCCGGCGGCGGAGATTTTCTCCGAGGCGATCTCGCTGGAGATCGATGCGGGTGACGCCGGTGCGGCGTTCGACCTAAGCGAACGGTCACGAGCCCGCGCGCTTCTCGATCGCTTCGAGTTGCGCGACGCAGCTGCGAGAGAGGTCGCAAATCCATACTCGTCAACCGAGGTCCGTGAGCGCCTCGCACAGGACGCGGCAATCATACTCTACAAGTCCCTCCCGGGCCGTGTCGCGATCTTCGTCGTCCGCCCCGATGGTGTGTCGATGGCGACGCGCGAGAAGCAGACGAACGAAGTTCGGCGCCTCTCCCTCGCCTGTGCCGATGCGCTGACCGGTCGTGGCAAGGACCTGCTGGCCTGCAGGCGAACGCGCGAGGATTTGCTCGGTTCGGTCGAGCACCATCTCGCAGGCGTGACCGATGCGGTGGTCGTCCTGGAACCGGGGTTGATCGAAGTGCCGTTTGCCGCAATAGCCGGGCCAGGGTGGCGCTCACTCACAGAAGCACCCAGTGCGACGATCGCGCTCGCCTCCGCATTGCGCGCGCGCCAGCGTTCCGTGCAGCGCGAATCGATTCCGGTTTCCTTCGCTGCAACGGTGTTCGATCGATCCTCTTATCCCGACGCCGCGCCATTGCGGTGGGCTCGCCACGAAGCGGAGGGCGTTGCTGCACTGCACCCGGGCACACTTGTCGTGGCCGGCGATGAGGCGACCCCCGACCGTCTCGTAGGCCTTCTTGGACGTGCGACGATGTTTCACGTGGCCGGCCATGCCGTGGCCCTCGGCCCGAGGGCATCGCAATCGCGGCTTCTGCTGGCACCCTCTTCGGGCCACGACGGCAGCCTCGATGCCTTGAGGATCGCGGCCCTGAATCTCAGCGCGGCGAGAATCGTCTACCTCTCGGCCTGCAGCTCGGCTCGGCCATCCGGCCGGGTCGATGGAGTGGACAATCTCGCGACCGCATTCCTCGTCGCCGGTGCCCCGGCAGTCATTGCAGCGAAGTGGAGCGTCAGCGACGAGCTGGCACCGGCGGTCGCCACCGCATTCCATCGAGAGATGGCCGGCGGCGACGATCCAGCAGTGGCGGCGCAAAAAACGCTGCTGACATCTCCCTCGCTCGGGCTCGTCGTCGTCGGAGCCTCGAGACATCTCATCAGACCGGAAGGAGAGCAAAAATGAGCAGACGCAATCTCGTATTACTGACAATCGTACTCGTGGCATTCGTCGCATGCGGGGATGGCCATGAAAGGAGCCCCCATGTCGCAACGACGGCGTCGTCTCCGCCGGCCACTCAGCCTACAAGCGCAGCCGGGCGATCGACGGCACCGGCAAGCACGGTACACGTCACCTTCGTCGGGACGAACACCTTCGTGACGGCGCCTGGCAAGGATCTTCGCGTGGCGATGATCAACGGAGACTCCACTGCTCCGCATGATCCCCTTCTCATCCTTCCCGACGACGTCGAGCCGCCTCAGGGTCAGACGGTCAAGCAATATCTGGAAACCGTTACCGGCGGAACTGTGAGGTGCAGGACAGGCCGCTGCGAGGTCAAGATTACGAAGCCGATTGCCGTGCGCATCGTGGACGAGGGCGGCAATGGCCTGATGCCCAAGCCGGTCGTGCGGGAGCTGACTTACGATCTGCTCGTGCCGAGCCTCACGGGGCTCGATCCGACCTTTATCGATCTCAACGACGACTTCGCGAAACAGGTGCCGAGCGGAACTGACATCATCGCATTCTTCGACGTCAACGGAGGAACCCTATCGGCCGCTCCCTACTGCGGGTACATGGGAATCGAGCAGTCCGACGGAAGTTACAAGTACGAAAAGTGGGCGAGCCACGTTTTCCTTGTTGCGAGGACGGAAGCGAAACCGGCGAAGGTTCAGATCGACTCGGGTAGCGGCTGGCAGGACGTTGTCTTCGCCGACTCCAGAGTCATCGACATTCGGGTGGAGAATCAGCCGGTGGTTCCGAGACACACGCACTTTGAGATGCACTGGAAAGCATCGAAGGGCAATACCGGGAACGCCCCGGGGTTCAAATATGATCGGGCGTGTGACCAACAGGCAGGCACAACAGTCGGTTGCGGAGCGAGCGACTGGCCGTAGAGGCGATCAATGCGTGCGGCGACAGTCATCGCTTTATCCCTCGTCACCTGCTGGAGCAGGCATCAGGCCGCCGAGAGCACGAGTATCTTTCGCGACGCGGCAAGGGTGGCGGCGACTCACAACCGGGTCGCCGCGAGTCTCTTTCAGAAAATCACGCCCTCGGCCAGTGAGTTCAACAGGGCTCTCGTGGCACGGATCGAGAGGGAGCTCGATAATCGCTCGCTGCAAAGAAAACTCGATGTAGAGGGAACGGCCCAGGCGATTCGGTTGGATACGGCATTCTCCGGCGTGCCCTCGGCACTCCTGGCGAGAGTCCAGCGGACCGTCGTCATCTATCCGGACGAAGGCGGCGACCAGTCGAAGGACGACAGCCGGGAAGAGGCATTCCCGCCCGGTGTGACGAGAACTGCAGACGAAATACGCAACATCGGCGCCGTCGCAGCCATGGTTCCCATCGATATGTTCGAGATCGGATCGCCGCCATGGAAGCTGAAGCCAGGACTGAGTCTGAATCTTTGTCCGAAGGAGAAGTTCGGGGACCAGGGGTCGGTCGCGCGGTGCACTGCCTTCCTCGTCGGCGAGTCGACCTTGCTCACCGCCGAACACTGCACTGAGAAGTACGGCAACAACCTCTCTGAAGATGTCCTATTCGTGTTCGGCTTTCATATGACGAATGGCGTCATCCGGACCGAATTCTCCGATGACGAGGTATTTCGAGGCAGTCTGGTCGACGCCCACAGGCCTCTCGACTATGCCGTCATCCAGCTCGACCGGCCAGTCCCGACGTACCAGGATCTGCCGAAGCGGGCAGCGGGTACGAGGATCGTGGATGACGCGAAGCTCTATGCCATCGGCTATCCGTCCGGCCTGCCGACCAAACTCGCTGGGGGCGCACGGATCCTGCACAACAGCGATGACGATTTTCTGTATGCCACGCTCGATACGTTCCTCTACAACTCTGGTTCGCCGGTGTTCAATGCAGCGACCCACGAGCTCGAGGGAATGGTCATCAAGGGAGTGGCGGCCGACTACAATTTAATCAAGTTAGAGAACTGTTGGATCCCCAGACGCTGCGACTCGACCTGCGGTGGTCAAACAGTGACACGGATTACGAGAATCAAGACGGTTATCGAATCTGCAGCATCGTACAGTGGCATGCCGCTCCCCCCTCACTTGATCGCCAGTTTTTCGAACCACACTCGCCCCAGCGGTGACCTCCGGAAGTTGCGAGAGCGGCGCGAGAGCACCGTGACGGCGGCGCCGTAGATCAAGGGCAAGAGCGGCGTCTCCGAGGCATGCGGTCCTCAGGCGAGTCTCATGGCGTCCCTCCTCACCGCCGGCGGCCGTGTGGAAATTCCTGCATGTCTGAGAACTATGGGCAATTCACCACGCCTCCTCCGATGCCAGAACCTCCTTCACCCTCGACACATTCACACGATGACGGCGATATTCACCAAACGAGCACTGGGCCTGCTTGCTCAAACAACAACTATCCATGATCTTGTGCGCAAGCCGTCGGCAGAGCCTGTCCACAACACGATGGACTTTTGTCGCAACCCGAGGTGCCAAGAGGGACTACTCCCGGGAAGTCGTTGTTCGAACATCCTGGCGCACCGTCCGCCGGCCTCAGTGCTGCCAGCTCCGGGGAGGTCCCTCGCCTTCCCGCCCCCCACCCGCGAGACTGTGTGAAAACTTTTTGGGTAGAGCGCTAATTTTGAGGTGGACCGCGATAAAATAGCACATGCACATCAGA
>DATKDP010000004.1:0-12985 GCA_035546335.1 Thermoanaerobaculia bacterium
CGGCATGGAGCTGCCTCTGCGCCCGATACCCTGGTTTCCCGCGACCGTCACATTCCGCTCGTAGGGGCGAAGCAGCGATGGCGCGCCGTGAATTTCGACAGACGCTCCACGATTCGGCTGATGTGAAACGGGGCGCTTTCGCTGCCCCTCAGGATTTGCATCCTGAAAGGATGCCTGGACCACAGCCGGTGGTGAGCGCGAAGCGCCACCACCGGAACGTGGCACGCAGCGCGAAGTGAGCGGCAGCCCGGCAGGGCTGCCAGGAAAGGGGCGAGCGATGTCACATTTCGTCCCGGCACCCCTGCCGGGGTGCCCGCGTTGCATGTCGGATCTCGCAAACCGGTGGTGGCCCGGTGGTGGCGCTTCGCGCTCACCACCGGCTGTGTTCCATTCACCCCTTCGGGGTGCCTGCTGCCTGCTGCCATCTGCCATCTGCCATCTGCTATTGTGGTGGCACTTCGCGCTCACCACCGGCTGGAATCCTCGAACCCTTCCGGGTGTACGTTGTTGCGCCCCTATCCGGCGATTCCGGCTTTTCGTTCGCGCATGATCTTCACGAACGAGCGGCTGCGGAGCTCGGCGAGCGTCAGCCCCGTCCCCAGCGCTTCTTCCTCGGTGATCGCGCCGCTGTTGAGGCCGCGGATGAAGTAGTTCAGCAGACCCTGGCCCGTCGCGGCGTCGTCGAAGATGTCGCCGACGAGCGTCGCCTGCGCGGCCTTCTGCACGAAGTTGCTCAGACGCTCGGTCGCCGCTGCGAGCCCTTCGAGAAAGAACGAATAGATCGCCGCATAACGCGTCGGAAGCTGCGCCGGATGAAGATCCCACCCCTGGTAGTAGGCATGAACCAGGGAGTGGCGGATGTGGTCGACATGCAGGCGCCACGCACGGTGAACGCTCGCTCGGTTCTCGGCGAGCTGGTCGGGCGTGAGCGGCTTGCCGTCCGCCGCCCTGTGCGGCGCGATGGGCATGACGTTCGTCGCGCCGTCGGAAATCCGGAGGCCGGCGCCGGCGTAGGCGACCTGCATCATGTGCCGCGCGAAGTCGCACGAAGGGTGGTCCATCCTCTGATGCGCAGCCGTGATGTTGCAGCTCGCCGTGTAGTCGTACGTTCCGAAGTGTGCGGCGACTGCGCGGCCGCGGGCGGCGGCGAGGAAGAGCGGAAGGTTCGATGCGCCCTCCGCGTTCACGATCGACTGCGTCGTCTCGATCATGAATTCCATCCGCAGCGTTCCCTCCGCGAGTCCGAGCCTCGATTCGAGCGCCTCGAACGCGTCGATGAGCAGCGACACCTGCTCGGGGAACTGGATCTTCGGCAGTGTCACCGCGAACCCTTCGGGAAGCGCACCGCCGGTCTCCTCGAGAAGCGTCGTCAGGAAGATGTCGAGCGTGCGGAGTCCGCGTTTGACGAGCTCCTGCGAGAACGGCTTGATGCGGATTCCGACGAACGGAGGAAGGAGTCCCTCCTTCGCTCCGGCGCCCAGCTCGCGCGCGACGCTGGCGGCGTGGCCGTCTTCTTCGTCGTCGGGACGATTTCCGTAGCCGTCCTCGAAATCGATGCGGAAGTCTTCGACGGGCTCTCGTTTCAATTTCTCGACGACGCGCCGGTAGATCGTGTATGCCAGCCATGCCGGCTCGTTCGCCGCCCGAACCGAGACGGCATCGCGCTCGATCGCCTTCACCAGTGCGGCCGTTGCGCCGATCGTATCGGGCAGGTGCTCAGCGCCGGGAAGGGCGATCGCGCGCGCGAAGGTGAAAGGATCGGGGGCGTAGTCGGCGAGTGAGCGGAGCGCGAGCTCCCCCAGTTTCTTCGGAGTGTCCGCCTTGAAAATCTGCGCGCCGCCGTAGACGGTGTGGACCGGTTGCCGTTCTCCGGCATCGCCCGGGAAGCGCCGCGCGAACGCGTCGAGCGACGGCGCCAGCGAGGCAGCCAGTCGTTCCAGCTCGTCGTGCGAGAGAGAGGCGCTCATCGGAGTCAGTGCTTTCGAATGATGTGAGCCGCAACCCACCCCGCCAGGATCAGTCCTGCGAGAATCAGCCAGTTGTAGCGATGTCCGTAGGTGGCTACGGGGAAATGACTGCTCAACATGATGAAGACGACCGGGATCACCATGTACGTGTTGTGCTTCGAGCGGAGCTTCGCACGCGTGGCGAGCGCCTGATCGGGCTCGCTTCCCTCACGTGCCGTGGCCACGAGGCGGCGCTGCGCGGGGAGAATCCGCATCCAGACGTTCGCGGCCATCAGAGTGCCCATGATCACACCGACGTGCATGTACGCCGCTCGCGCGGAGAGGATCTGAATCAGTCCCCAGGTGGTGGCGACGAGCAGCAGATACGAGATCACGGCGGCGAGGGTGTAGCTCCGCGCGAGAGGTGACTGCCAGAGGGCGTCGTAGACGAGCCAGGCGAGGGGAAGCAGGCCGATGCTGACGGCGATCGCCTGGCCGAGCGTGAGTCTCGAGTCGCCCGCGGCGAGCATCAGCCCGCCCATGTAGTAGACGAGAACCAGGAGAATGATCCCGCTGAGCCACGTCATCGCCGCTTCCCACTTGAACCAGTGAAGCGTGCGACCGGCTGCGGGCGACTTCTGCTTTGCCACCGCGTAGAAGCCGCCGCTGTGAACCATCCAGACCTGGCCCTCTTCCTTCGGATCGGAAAGGCGGGCGTCGAGCCAGGTGAAGTAGTAGGTCTGGCCGATCCACAGAATCCCGGCGAAGACATGTGTCCACCGGACGATCACGTTCAGCCATTCGTGAAGCAGGTAAGGCATGGCGCGTTTGCGCGGGAACTATAGCATGGAGATGTGGTCGAAGTTTGTCCGCTTCGGCCAGTCGCGGACGGATGCCGTGACCTCTCGTTCGCCGAAGCGGACAACTTCGGTCCTGGCCCGAATCGCCGGCGACGAACTGGGTCGAGAGGGCAAGGCCCGAAGATTATCCTGCGACTCGTGCGATGTGGGTCGCAAGCATGTGAGGCGCGACCCCTCACCCCTGACCCCTCTCCCCATGGTCACGTTGCTGCCCCTGGTAAGTTGGCTGATGGGGAGAGGGGAACGATCGTCGCGAGATCGCCGGTCTCGCGCCGCATCCGCGACAAAGTTCGGCCACTAAAGTTCGGCCACTTTGTTCGGTCCACAGCAGACTTACGATGGCGGGACGGCGCGGCTTTGCTCTGCATACGCTGCGATTCGCATCGCCAGCTCTTCGTTCGTCGCAGGGAGCCGAAGCTGGGGAATCGATCCGTTGGAAACGAACGAGAGGGCGTGCTTGGCCGCGCACCACACCGAGATCGCCAGCAGCAAGGGCGGCTCGCCGGTCGCCTTGCTCCCGCGCAGGTTCACGACGTTGTCGTTGTCGATCCACCCGACATTGAAGATCTCCGGAAGATCGTGGATGCCGGGAATCTTGTAGGTCGTCGGTGAGTGCGACAGCAGCTCGCCCCGCTCCGAATACTTCAGCTCCTCGGTCGTCACCCACCCCATTCCCTGCACGAACGCGCCGGTCATCTGACCCCGATCGATCCCGGGATTGATCGGACGCCCGATGTCCATCAGGACATCGGACCGAAGAACCTTCATCTCGCCCGTGAAGCGATCGATCAGCACCTCGGATGCGGCGCAGCCGTTGGTGTAGTAGAGAAATGGATTCCCCGACCCGCTGGGCCAGTCCCAATCGATCCCCTGCGTGGCGTAGAAACCGCGCTCGCCCAGGCTGACGCGCTGGTGATAGGCCAGCTTGACGAGATCGCGGAAGGCGAGGCGTGTCTCGGGCCGCTGCGAATCGAAGACGGAACCATCCTCGAAGACGATCCGTTCGCGCGTCGCGTCCACCTCTTCGCCGAGAGGAGCGAGCTGCGTGGCGGCAACGGAGGCGAGACGTTCGCGAAGACGCCGGCAGGCGTCGACGGCGGCGCTTCCGTTGAGGTCGGCGGCGCTCGACGCGGCCGACGCGGAGGAGTTGTTGTTTTTTTCTGTCGACGTGATCATCACGATCACGTCGCTCACGCCGGTGCCCAGCTCGTCGGCGACGAGCTGGCGGATCTTCGTGTTGACGCCCTGACCCATCTCCGTCGCTCCGGTCGAGACCTGGACGGTGCCATCGATGAAGATGTTCACCAGAGCGCTCGCCTGGTTGAGGAACTTGGTGTTGAACGAGATACCGAACTTCACGGCCGTGAGCGAGAGACCGCGAAGGTGCGTCGCGGACGACTCGTTGAAGTCGCGAACGGCTCTCATTCGCTCGCGGTAATCCGAGGTTTCGACGAGCTCGGCGAAGAGTCGTGGCAGGGTGTTGTTTCGGACGATCTGCCCGTAGGGCGTGATGTTGCGATCGTCGATACCGTAGCAGTTCGCCAGGCGTACATCGAGTGCGTCCTTCTTCAGAAAGGCCGCGATCTCTTCGATGATGTTCTCGATCGTGGCCACGCCCTGAGGGCCGCCGAATCCGCGGAATGCCGTGTTCGGCGGCATGTTGGTGCGGCAGACCGTACCGGTGATCTCGACGGCGGGAATGTAGTAGGCGTTGTCGGAGTGCGTCATCGCCCTTCCCATCACCGCGGGCGAGAGGTCGGCATAGGCGCCGCCGTCGGAAACGAGATCGACGCGCAGTCCTCGAATCCTTCCGTCGCCGTCGAAGCCGGCGCGATAGCGATTCCGGAACGGATGGCGCTTCCCCGTCACCTGCATGTCGTCGTCCTTGGTGAAGACGATGCGGGCGGCGCGTTTCGTCTTGTGGGCGACGAGGGCGGCGATTGCCGCCGGATGCGTCGCCTGACACTCCTTCCCGCCGAACGCTCCTCCCATCCGTTTCGTCACGACCACCACCTGATTCATGGAGAGCCCGAGCAGATGAGCGATCACCTCCTGCACTTCGGTCGGATTCTGCGTCGAAGAATGAACGGTGAGTGCGTCGTGCTCGCCCGGATAGACGACCGCCGCCTGCGATTCGAGATAGAAGTGATCCTGGCCCGCGGTGACGAAGACCCCTTCGATGACGTGGTCGGCCCCGGCCAGCGCCTCGTCGACATCGCCGCGGCGGATGACCCGGGTCTCACCGATGATCTCGCCGCGAGCCAGCGCCTCCTCGATGGTGAGAATCGGCGGCAACTCCTCGATCGTCACGCGCAGTAGCGCTCGTGCGGCGTGCACCGCCTCGAGCGTCTCACCGGCGATGACGACCACCGGCTGCCCCATGAAGGTACAGACCTCCTCGGCGAGCAGGATCTCGTCCTTCAGAATCGGTCCGAAGAGATTGTGCGGAAGATCGCGCCAGGTCCATATTCCGGCGATGCGCGGAACCGAGAGTGCATCGGCGGTCTCGATCGAAACGATCCGGCCGTGCGAGACAGGGCTCCAGAAGCAGTCGACGACGAGCTCGTTCTTCACCGGCGGAATGTCCTCGATGTAGAGTGACTCGCCCGTGACATGGCCGCGAGCCGAATCGTGCGGGATGTTCTTTCCGGTTACGGGCATTGGTCGATCGTCCAGCTTTTCAGGCGTTCGCCGGTCGCCGCATGCCTTCCGCGACGTCGTAGTAGAACTTCTTCAATATATTCTCAGCGAGCTGGAGCCGGAAGTCGCGCGTGCCGCGGACGTCGGAGATCGGTGCGATCTCCTCCCGCGCGATTTCTCCGGCGCTCTCCAGAGCCGGCAGCTCGAACCGTTTCCCCTCGAGCCAGGCCTCGGTTCGCGGAAGCCGGAGGACGACCGGAGCGACGCCTCCATAGGCGATGCGCATCGCATCGATCCGATCGCCCGCGAGATTCATTCTGATTGCCGCAGTGAACGTCGAGATGTCGAGGTGACTCCTCTTCGAGACCTTGTACAGCCGCAGGAGACTTCCGTTCGAAGCACGAGGGATCAGGATGCGGCTGATGATCTCGCCGGCTGCGAGATCGAGCTTCTTGTACCCGAGGTAGAAGCGGTCGATCGGGACGACGCGGGAGCCGCCGAGACCTGTCAGCTCGACGGCGGCTCCTGCGACGTAGAGGTAGGGGAGGGTGTCGGCGATCGGCGAGGCGTTGGCAATGTTTCCGGCGAGTGTCCCGGCATTCCTGATCTGCGGCGAGCCGAATCGATCCATGATCGGTCCGAGCTCGGGAACGTGCTCCGCGGCGATCGATTCGAATGCTGCAAGGGTGACTGCGCCGCCGATCGCGATCATTTCGTCCGTGATCTCGACGCGGGTGAGCTCGGCGATGCCGGAGAGACTGAGAAGGTTTTCGAAGCCAAAGCCGCGTTTGTTGACCCAGACTCCGAAGTCGGTCCCTCCCTGCACGATGACCGCCGGCGGCTGCCCGGCCTTGAACTGGCACGCCGCGGCGAGATCAACCGGCCTGGCGAACCGTTTCCCGGATGTTTCGACGAGCAGCGGGAGGGCGGAATGGCTCCGCAGATCCTCGAGGATCGGCTGGGGCGGATAGATCTCGTCGAGGTGCGTGAGCTGCGACGCATCGACCTCGAGCGCTGCCCTGATGATCGGCTCGTAGCCGGTGCAGCGGCAGAGATTGCCGGTCAGGGCGTCGCGGACGTCGTGCTCTTCGATCGACTGCTTCGTCTCGAAGAGAGCGGTCATGGCGACGATGAAGCCCGGGGTACAGTAGCCGCACTGGGCACCATGGCATCGGACCATTGCGTCCTGAACCGGCGTGAGCTCGTTGCTTCGACGCAGGCCTTCGACAGTCACCACGTGTGTCGAGTCGAGCTGGAAGAGGAACTGGATGCAGGAATTGACGGGACGGTAAACCAGACGACCGCCCTCGTCGCGCCCGATGAGGACGGTGCACGCCCCGCAATCCCCCTCTTCGCAGACGATCTTCGTGCCGGTTGCGCCGAGGTCACGGCGCAGAAAGTTCGAGAGGGAGGTGAAGACCTCGGCGCCGGAGATCGCGTGACGCCGGCCATTCACATAGAGGAGGATCTGGTCGCGCATTGCTGAGCTGTCATTGTAACGTCTTACCTGGGGAGGGTTGAGGGGCACGGGTTTTCAACCCGCGCTTTTGGTGGGTGAAGGGTCAAGCCGGTTGGTTCACTGGTACGACGAGAGGTATGTGCGGGGTTAGCGACTGGTTGGTTCGTGTAGGTGGCTGGCAGCTTCAACCGTCCCTCCGGGACTGGATGGTCCCCGGCATGCTCGGAACCCGGGACTCCGTCCCGGGCTACTTTCAACCGTCCCTCCGGGACTGGAATTGTTCCCAATGCGCTCGGGGGGAACGGCGGGCGCGGGTTTTCGACCCGCGCTTTGGGCTACACTTGCGCGCCGTGCACTTCGCCCTGATCTCCTTTCTCAATGCGCGCCCCCTCTGGTGGGGTCTGGTTCACGGTAATCGCAGCGCAGACGATACGTTCGAGCTCACTTCGCCTGCGCGCTGCGCCGATCTGATCGCCGACGGTGCCGCGGATCTGGGGCTGATCCCGGCCATCGAGCTCGAGCGCCTTTCCGACATCGTCGCCATTCCCTCGATCTGCATCGCGTCGGAGACCGAGGTTCGCAGCGTTCTGATGGTCTCGAAGGTTCCCTTCGAGGAAATTCGCTCAGTCGGCCTCGACCCTGGCTCGCGCACTTCGCTCGCGCTCGCGCGAATCCTCCTCGGAGAGCGACTCGGAGCCGGCGTCTATCAGCGGATCAAGTTCGATTCCATCGAGCGGCCTGCGCTTCTGAAGCTCGAAGGGCACGATGCGGCGGTGGTCATCGGCGACCCCGCGCTGCAGATGTCGAAGTCGGGCTCGCCCGGCACCTTTCGCTACGATCTCGCCAGTGAGTGGTACCGGATGTTCGGTGAGCCGTTCGTGTTCGGGCTATGGGCCGGCCGCCGGAGTGCGCTCGAGCGCGTCGACGGGCGCGAGCTGCTCGACCGCCTGGTGGCGAGCAGGGCGTACGGTCTCTCGCATCTCGACCGCATCGCACGGGAGGCGTCGGAGGAGCTTGGGCTGCCGCTAGGCGAGCTGATCGAATATTTCGGCAGCGCCCTTCATTACGACTTCGGGGAGCGGGAGGCACGGGCGCTTGCGCGCTTCTACAGCCTGGCGAGAAAATACTCTCTGATCGAGGGACAGAAGGAAATCGAATGGTTGATCGATCCGCGGTTCACTCCATCCTGACGCGTGCCGTCGCCGGCGATCGTATCGCGGACGAGGAAGCGCTCGTTCTGATGCGCGAGGGAGAACTGCTGGAGCTGGGGCAGGCTGCGAATGCGATCCGGAACCGGCTCAACGATCCGAAGGTCGTCACCTACATCGTCGATCGAAACATCAACTACACGAACATCTGCGTTTATCGATGCAAATTCTGCGCGTTCTACAGGAAGCCGGGCGATCCCGAAGGATATCTTCTGACGCGGGACGAGCTGCGCCAGAAGATCCAGGAGACGATCGATCTCGGTGGAACGGGAGTCCTTCTGCAGGGAGGCGTCCATCCCGATCTTCCGCTCTCGTACTACACCGAGCTTCTGAGCTGGATGCGGGAGGAGTTTCCCGACGTGCACCGTCACGCATTCTCCCCACCCGAGATCCTCTTCATCGCGCGGGTCACGAAGATGCCGCTGCGGGATGTGATCGCGAGGCTGATCGAGGCGGGGCTGCAATCGATTCCGGGAGGAGGAGCGGAGATCCTCGTCGATCGCATCCGCCTCGAGACGCTCTCGTATCCGAAGGCATCGTCGGAAGGCTGGCTCGACGTGATGCGCACGGCGCACGAGCTCGGTCTGCGGACCACGGCGACGATGATGTTCGGTCAGGGAGAATCTCCGGAGCATCGGATCGAGCATCTGCGGAAGGTGCGCGAGCTGCAGGACGAGACGGGCGGCTTCACCGCCTTCATCGCCTGGACGTTCCAGAACGAGAACACCGAGATGCAGCAGATCGAGGAAGAGAGCCCGTTTCAGTATCTCCGGACCCAGGCGATCGCACGGATCTACCTCGACAACATCCGTTCGATTCAGTCCTCGTGGGTGACGCAGGGATTGAAGATCGGGCAGCTCGCGCTCAAGTTCGGGGCCAACGACATGGGCTCGATCATGATCGAGGAGAACGTCGTCGCAGCCGCCGGCGCGCGGAACCGGGTCACCACCGGCGAGATGAAGGATCTGATCCGCGAGGCCGGATACGAGCCGGTGCAGCGGCTCACGCTCTACCACGGCTATGTCGATGACGTAACCCACGCGCGGGTCTACGCCGAGGACCGCGGGGCTCCAACCCGGTGAGGTGAAAAGGACATCGCATCCTCCGTCATCCTGAGGCACAACCTGAAATAAATTGAATGAGTTACGGCTTTCTCATACAATCACCAGCCCGCAGCCATCCCGGCCCGGGTAACTTGACAACCTGCCATAGCTCCTTGGGCTCCGCATCGGGCGGGGCTCCGCTAGGCCAGAAGGAGGAATCATGAGGACTTACGAAGTCCTGTTCATTCTCTCTCCGAAAACCACGGAGGAAGAACAGACCAAGCTCGTCAGCGACTTCAAAGCGATCGGTGAAGGCACCGGCGCGAAGCTCGTGAATGAAGAACCGTGGGGCCGTCGACGGCTCGCATATCCCATCCACAAGTTCAGCGAGGGTGTTTATCACCTCTTTGTTTTCGAGTCGGAAGACTCGCTCGCCGAGCTGGATCGCCGGATGAAGAACTCGGACCTCGTTCTGCGGCACCTGATCGTCCGAACGGATCTCGAGACGCGACGCGCGATCAAGCTCGCAAAGAAGAACCCGAAGAAGGAACGTGTGCGCCCCTCTCCCGCGGGAGACGCTGCGGCCACACCAGCACCATCACCAGCACCGGCAGTCGCGCCGCCCCCACCTGTGGCGGAGCCGGCGCCGGTCGAGACGGCTGCGTCCGAAGCGGCGGCCGAATAAAGGGAGGATGAAGCCATGGCGATGACAGGCCCGAGGAGACCAGGAGCCGGCGGACCGTCGGGAGGACCTGGAGGAAAGAAGAAGTTCTTCTATCGGCGCAAGCGGGTGTGCAAGTTCTGCGTCGAGAAGATCGAGTACGTCGATTTCAAGGATGTGAAGACGTTGCAGCAGTTCATTCCGGAACGGGGAAAGATCCTTCCGCGCCGGATTTCAGGAACGTGTGCGTTGCACCAGCGAAAGCTTCAGAACGCGATCAAGCGGGCGAGGATTGCCGCGCTTCTTCCGTTCGTGACCGACTGATCCATGGCGGTGACCCAGGTGACTGCAGGAATGGCGATGAGCGAGGCGGGCTCGCAGCCCGCCGGCGGCAGCATGCGCAGCATCGTGCTCTACGCGATGGCCGCGGCATTCATGTCGGTCTCGCCGCTGATCGTCTTCGTTCCGGTCGCCTACATCAGCGCCGGTCTGCGCAACGGCAGAAAAGGGGAGATCGGAGCGGTCGCGGGATCGGTGCTGCTTCTCGCGATCCTCGCGTCTTTGACCTCCGCCCCGGGCGCGTTTCCCGGTCGGTTTGCGGAGATTCTCGGATTTCTGCTGGCCCTCGGCGTTCCCAGCGGTGTGGTGGTTCTGATGATGCGGCGTGGAGCGGAGTTCGGACACGTGATGATGGCGGCGATGATCACCAGCCTTCTCGGACTCTTCGTCACCGAGCTGGTCATGCGCGCCGCCTTCGGCATCTCTCCGTACGGCATGATGCTGGCGAACTTCCACGCGCAGTCGGAAGCCACCATCGAGCTGTATCGAAGGCTCGGCTGGTCGGAGGACAAGCTCGGGCAGATGGCCACGATGGCGAAAACGTTCACCGGTTCCTATCTCGTGTTGATGCTCCAGGCGCTGGTTGCGACGATGTTCACTCTGAGCCTGATCATGATTCCGCGACTCCCGGTCGGACGCATCACCGGGGGGACGTATCTTCTGAGGAACCTCCGCTTTCCCGACGCGCTGCTGTTCGGCTTCGTTCTGGGCGGGGCCTCTCCGCTGGCGTCGGGCTCTCTTCGCGTGGCCGGACTGAATCTGCTCGGGATCACCATCGTCCTCTATTCACTGCAGGGTCTGGCCATCGTGCGAGCCACTCTGCTCCGGGTCGGACTCGGACTGGGGGGGACGGTCATCGCTGCCCTGATCATCGGGCTCTTCGTTCCGCTGTCGCTCGGCGTGCTGTTCCTGCTCGGGCTTTTCGATCCGTTCTTTGATTTTCGAAAAATGAAGCGAAAGGATGACTCAGATGAAAGTCATACTGACTGATGAGATTCGCGGCCTCGGCGGTCGCGGCGATGTAGTCCAGGTCAAGGACGGCTATGCTCGCAACTACCTCTTTCCCAAGAACCTCGCTCGCGAGGCGACTTCGGGGAATCTCAAGGCGGTCGAGCAGGAGCGCAGGAAGTGGGCACTTCTGGCCCAGCAGGAAAAGGTGCAGGCGCAGAAAGCTGCCGAGCACATCGAAGGACTCGAGCTCGTCGTTCACAAACGGGTCGGCGAGAGCGGCACGCTCTTCGGGTCGGTCACGGCGAATGACATCGCCGATCAGCTTCTGGCCAAAGGCATGGAGATCGACAAGCGCCGGATCGAGCTGACGCATCCGATCAAGACCCTCGGGCGCCACCAGGTCGAGATCCGCCTTCACCGTGAGGTCTCGGTGCACATCCAGGTGGACGTTCTCGCTCAGGGTGCCGAAGAGTAGAGGGCGAAGAGTGAAGGGGGAAGAGTGACGGACCGCTTCATCGATTCCCCCCCCGAAGGACTCGAAGGTTGGCGAGCAGTCTGGTCCGGCGATCTCGAGTACAGGCGGCCTCCTCTCTCTCCTCTGAAACGACTCGTGCTGAGCGTCTTCGGTCCGGTTCTGGACCGCTGGTTCAGAAGCCGTCTCCAGCGCCAGCGGAATTTCAACATCGCCCTGCTGGAGATGATCACCGATCTGCGAACCGATCTCGCAGCGGTGCGCGCGGAGATCATCAGTCGGGAGGCCTCGGTTCGCGACCATGTGGGGACGGTGACCGGCGTCGCCGTGCGGCGTAATGACGCCCTTCTCGCCGCCCTCGATCAGAAGATCGAAGCGTTTGCCGTGCGCGCCCGGGATCTCTCGAACGAGCTTCTGGCCCGACCCGGTGTGACGGAAGCCGAGCGGGAGGATTTTCTCTACCGGCGACTGGAGGACGGGCTCCGAGGCAGCGAGGCGGAGATTCGCGAGGCGATGGAGGACTATGTCCGCCTGGCCGAGGCGCATCAGCCGGTCCTCGACATCGGATGCGGGCGGGGGGAGTTTCTCCGGCTCTGCTCCGCACGCGGAATCGCGGCTCGGGGCTTCGATACGAACGAGAGGTCGGTTGCCGACCTCAGGCAGATGGGACTCGATGCGGCCGTCGCTGGAATTCCGAAGTGTTTCGAGGGCATCGACGAGGGAAGCATCGGTTCGATCCTCGCATCGCACGTCGTCGAGCACCTCCCCGTAGCGACACTCTTCTCGCTGTTCACGGAAGCATCCCGCGTGCTTCGTGACGATGGATTGCTGATGATCGAAACGCCGAACGCGGAGTCTCTCGCCGTGAGTGGTTCCGATTTCTGGCGCGATCCAACCCACCTCGCACCGCGGCATGTAGCCGCTCTCGTGCTCATCGGCCGCGAGCTGCAGTTCGAGGTCGCGGAAGCGCGCACGATCCATCCCCATCCGTCGGCGTCCCTCCTGACGATCGGCGACGAGCAGCCCGCCGATCTGAAGATTCTCGTCGAGCGCCTGAAGGGGGTGCTCTTCGGAGATCAGAGCCTCAGGCTGGTGTTGAGGAAGAGGGGTAGATGAAGGTGGACGACGTGGACAGACCGGTCAAGGCTTCGTCCACGTAGATTCTTGAAGCCGAAGTCTCTCAGAGTTTGATCATAGAAGCCGGGCTCGGGCGCGGGCTCGGGCTCGGGCACGGGTGGCTCACTCGGTTGGGACGCCGGGATTTGATCAATTTGATCAGTATCTGTGCGATGCGGTCGATTGTGGTCATGCGGAGAACCGAGATACTCAACTCCGACCAGGTTCAGTCCCGAAGCAGGCAACCGGCGCGTTTCCCGAGCCCGAGCCCGGACCCGAGCCCGGCCTTT
>DATKDP010000005.1:0-105227 GCA_035546335.1 Thermoanaerobaculia bacterium
CACCCTTCACCCTTCACCCTTCACTCTTCACCCTTCACCCTTCACCCTTCACTCTTCACCCTTCACTCTTCACTCTTCACCCTTCATTTCACTCCGCAAGCCGTTCGTACATGGCATAGCGATCGGGAACGATCTCTTCACGTTCGACGGCGGCCTTGACCGCGCATTCCGGCTCGTGCAGGTGCGAGCAGTCGGAGAAGCGGCAGGCGGCTGCGAACGGCTCGAATTCGGGGAAGTACCAGCGAAGGTGTTCCCGATCGATGTCCCAGAGCCCGAGCTCGCGGATTCCAGGAGTGTCGATCAGACGCGTCTCGTCGTCGAGCTGATACATCATCGAGGCGCTGGTCGTGTGTTTGCCTCTGCCGTATTTCTCCTGAACCTCTCCGACGCGGATGGAGAGACCCGGGTGCAGGGCATTCACCAGCGACGACTTTCCCACCCCGCTGTGACCGACGAGGGCGCACACCTTCCCGCGCAGAAGAGACTTCAGCCGCTCGATCCCCTCGCCCGTCATCGTCGAGCAGTAGACGATCGGAACCGCGAGGCGCTCGTATGCCGCCAATTCCTCCTCGACATCACAACGCTCCTCGTCGTCCAGGACGTCGATCTTGTTGACGCAGATGAGCGGCTCGGCGCCTCCGTGCCGTATGGCGATCAGAAAACGATCGATGAGCCCGGTGCGCAGCGGCGGTGATCGGGTCGAGGCGACATGGACCACGAGATCGATGTTCGCGGCGAAGACGCGCTCGAGGCGAGGGTTGTGAACGTCGGGGCGCGACAGCGAGGTGCGCCGCTCGAGCCGCTCGCCGATCCACTTCGTTCCGTCGCTCCGCTCGCGGATCGTGATCAGATCGCCCACCACGACCGCAAGCTGCGCAGGACGGTGAATCTCCAGAGTCGACTCGCCGACGAGAACCGTCGCTCGCTTCCGGCCGGCGGCCAGAACGATCGCTTCGTCCGCCGGGCGTGACGCTTCGTCGCTCCCGCTCTCGGTCAACTCCTCCTCAGTGCGGCGACGCGGCCGGCGCCCTTCGTCTCTTGCCGGCATGTCATCGTCTTCCGGCTCGAGCTCGTTCTCGATCAGGATCTTCTGCTGCGCCAGCATCCGCTGGTGCTTTTTCCGCTTCGACTTCTCCTTCAGCATCGCTGACCGTTATAACAAATGGAGACGGAAGGCAGAAGACGGAGGGTAGAGGGCAGAAGGCAGAGGGCAGAGGGCAGAGGGCAGAGGGCACATGGCAGATAGCACATGGCAGGTGGCAGATAGCAGAGGGCAGATGGGCGGATAGCAGATAGCAAATGGCGGATAGCAAGGTGGTCGTCAAAGGGGGCGGTGGGCGAGGGACCCTGTCTTCCTTCTGCCTTCTGCCTTCTGCCTTCTGCTATCTGCCATCTGCTATCTGCTATCTGCTATCGATTCTTTCTTCCGCCTTCCCTTTGATACTCTCCCTCCATGAAATCGACTCGAATCTCCACCCTCGCCCTCTTCCTGCTCACCCCGACCGTCACAGCCCAGACCCAGCCGCTCCCCGCGGGATACTGGTCCGAGGCGAGGAGCGGCGCGATCCTCGAGAATACCGAGACGATCCGCCTCGCTCCCGATCTGTCGGGACTGACAGCCGAGCAGATCGCCGCGGTGAACGACCTTCTCGCAGCCGGAGCGATCTTCCAGGATCTCTACGAAGAGGCGCGCCACCATCAGGCGATACCGGCACGTGAAGCACTCGACGTACTCGCACGGCAGCGCGGCAAGGAGAAGGCGACCGAAAATCTCCGGCTTCTCTACCGGCTCAACCAGGGACCGATCGCGACGACGCTGGACAACAAACGCGAGGCATTCCTCCCGGTCGATCCTCAGGTCTCCGGAAAGAACGTCTATCCGTGGGGGATCACCCGCGAGGAGATCGAGCGCCATCTGGCCGCGAGCCCGGACAAACGCAACGACCTGCTCGGCGAACGAACGATGGTCCGCCGCGCGACGCGCGAGAATCTGCGTCGCGACCTCGACACGCTCGCGCGCCATTCAGTCCTCGACACGCTTCACCCTGCCCTCGGCGCGATGCTTCGCAAGCTGGCCGAGGCACCCGAAGCAGCCGTCCTGTATGCCGTTCCGTACTCGGTTGCCTGGGGCGATCAACTGATCAGAGCGCACGGCCTGATCAGGAACGCCGCGCGCCGGATGGAAGCGAGCGATCCGGAGCTCGCGCGTTACCTGCACAATCGTGCGCGCGACCTGCTGAGCAACGACTATGAGAGCGGCGATGCTTCCTGGGTGACCGGCCGCTTCACGATTCTCAATGCCCAGATCGGGGCGTACGAGACCTATGACGACGCCCTCTACGGCGTGAAGGCGTTTCACGCTCTCAGCCTTCTTCTGCAGGATCAGAAGGAGACGGCCGAGCTGCGTCGAGCCATGGGAAGTCTCCAGGAGATCGAGGACGTGCTCCCCTATGATCAGCAGAAACGCGTCCGGGACGACATTTCCGTCGGCGTCTACGACGTGATCGCCGACTTCGGTCAGGCGCGCGGCACGAACACGGCGACGATCCTGCCGAACGATCCGCTCTTTTCAGCACGATACGGCCGGACGATCCTCCTGCGCCGGAACATCATGAGGGATCCGGCGATCTTCGGACGCAATCAACGTGTGTTTCAGGCCGCAGTGAATTCTCGATTCGCTGATCACCTCACTCCCGACGGAGAGTTTCATCGCACGCTGTGGCACGAGATCGGACACTACCTCGGCGTCGCGGTCGACAAGAAGGGTCGGACGCTCGACGTCGCACTCGAAGACAACGCCGACTCGGTCGAAGAAATGAAGGCCGACCTCGTATCGCTCTTCGCCACGACGCTGCTCCGGCGCAAGAACGTCATCGATGATTCGCGCCTTCGCTCCGTTCGCGCGGGGGGGATCCGTCGCACCCTGCAGGACAACCGCCCGCGCACGGATCAGCCCTACCAGAGGATGCAGCTGGCCCAATTCAACTTCTTTCTCGAGAACGGCCTCCTGACATTCGATCCGAAAACGACGAGCCTCGTGATCCATGACGACCGCTATCACGAGGTCGTGACTGCTCTGCTGCGTCAGGTGCTGAATCTGCAATATCAGGGAGATCGCGACGCGGCATCCGCGTTCTTCGACCGGTGGACTCGGTGGACGCCGGAGCTGCACGAAGCACTCGCAGAGAAGATCCGCGCCGCGCAGGGCGCCCGCTTCCGAATCGTTCGCTACGCCGCCCTCGGCGAGTGAGCCAAAGAGCACGCGCTTCGAATGACGTCTTCGTTCTCAGGTTGTCTTTTCCATCGCGAGCCCTTCCACCACCTGAAGATTCGAAAGTCGCAACAGATCCGACGGCGGCATCCTGATCTTCCAGTTGCGACTTCCGCCGCCGAGGATCAAGGACTCGCGGCGCATGACGGCACTGTCGAGGTAGACAGGGAGAGCTTCCGGCAATCCGAAGACCGTCACCCCTCCGATCGTCATCCCTGTCAGCGCTTCGGTCTCCTCGGCAGTCGCGAACGAGAGGCGCTTGATTCCCATCAGCCTCGAGACAGTGTGATTGACGTCGAGTCGCGTATCCCCGAGAACGACACATGCAGAATACTGCTTCGGCTCTTTTCTGCTCGCGACGATGATCGTGTTCGCACAGTCCGCCAGCGGATATCCGTAGTGCGCGCAGAACGCTGCCGTATCGGCAAGGGCCGGATCGCAGTCGATCCGCTGCCAGGCGACACCAAGCTCCTCCAGCTTCGCCGTGACCTGCTGGTCGATCATTCGGGCCATGGTACACACTTCTGGAAGGGCTGCGATCTGCTATCTGCCAGAATCAGTTTGCGATCGCGGTCAGATGGATGGTGTTGTCGATCGCGCCGGAGGGAGAGCCGTCGGGAATTGCGATCATCAGACTCTGTCCCAACACGGAGTCGTACGCGCCGTTCTGCATCACATCGACTGCGAGACCGCTGGGGATGCTGTTGCCGTTGATCTTCCACGTTCTCCAGGCATCGGAGGAGCCGAGCTCGGCCTGGAGCCTGTAGCTCCCGCTCGTTCCCGATGTGAGCGTGGCCTTGACTGCAAACTGCGTCGTGAGACTCCACGAACCGTTCGAGGTGCTGATCGTCGCGCCGGAGGGGGCGACGGCATGCCGGCTCAGGAAACCGAAGTCGACCGATCCGCTCTCGGTTCCGCTCCCGCTCAATGTGATGCCTCCGGGATCCTGCTGCAGCGACAGCGTCAGGGTCTGCCCCGCTGCCGAGCTCGCAAACCAGGCTGCGACGCAAAAAAACACGATGCGCACTGCCCACAGCGATCGAAGCCGAGCGTTCCTCTTCACTTCGGCTCCCCCAACTGCATGCTCGCCTCGCGCACCACGAGACGCTCGTCGCTGGCGAAGGTAGAGATCGCGCGATACCGTCCCGGCGGGAGGGCGCGAGGCGATTCCGCTTCAAGATTCGTGGTCTCACCGGGAAGCAGTCGCGTCGGCGGAAGATGAACCAATGTGTGCAGCTCGCCCCCCTCACCAACCAGTGCGAACGTACCCTTCGCGATCAGTAGTTCGCTCCCCCGATTCGTCAACGTCTGTACCAGCGAGATTCGGCTTCCCTCCTCACGCAACAGCACCGGCCCGCTGAAGAGATCGGGCTTCCCGGAAAGTCGGAGCGTCACCAGTGCGCCGATGTTCAGCGAGATCGCCGGCCCCCGCGCGCTGGCATCATTGGTCCGTGATCGAAAGAAAATCGCGACGGCGCGAATCGCGGTTTCGTGAGGGATGGTGATCAGGACTGAGACTCTTCCGCTCTGCCCAGGCTGGAGCACGAGAGCCGCGGGATCGACGACCACCGTTGCCGCAATGCTCCCCCGGCTCTCTCCTGCCGGCCGGAACAATCGCTTTCCTCCGTGGACGAGCACGTCTTCCACCACCACATTGAACTGGAGCTCGAAGGGTGTGCCGTTGCGGACCGATATCTCCCGCAGAAAGGAAGTTCCAGCGCCGGCATCCAGCTCGACAACCGCCGGCTCGATAGAGACGGATGGGGTGCGTATGATCGAGGACGGATGTGCAACGGGGTCCACCGCCGGGCGAGCCTCCGCCGACACGAATGCGAGCGATCCTGTCAGGAGAACAGCGGCGAGGCCTTCCCTCATGGTCTCACCAATCCTGCGACGGTCGCCACGCGCTCCGCGAACGGTGAGCTCGACTCGATCACGAAAAGCGTACGGATACCGCGCTTCTCCAGCTCCCGCTGCGCGACTCCGACGGCCTGATCGGACGCGAACGGTCCGATGAGCACTTCGAAGAAGGTCCCCGAATTCCTGATCACCGCCTGCAGCCCCTGACTCTCGGCGATCTTCACCGTCGCCGCGGCACTCGACACGTTGCGATGCGATCCGCTCTGAAGCATTCGAATAGGCTCGGGGCGTCTCGCGCGCGTCGGAGCGGCATGCGAAGCCGCGGGAAAATCGTTCCTTTGCGCGACCGCGGGCGCCGCTTCACTCTTCTGCGCGGAGGCTGTCGGTGCCTTCTGCATCGCGTGGGAGGCAGCGGGAGTCGCTGGAGATTCGGACCGGACCGGTTCCTTTTCCGGTGCAATGCGCGACGGTGCCGGCTTCTCGGCAGTCACCGCCGGCGAGACGATGATTCCCGCGGACGTGGTCTCACTGTTCGATGCAACGGACCCACCGTTCGGTGCCTGGAGAGACGGTGCGATGTCCTGCTTCGCGGCAATGACCTCATCGGTTCGCGAGGTCTGTGAAACGGCCGGCGCCGACGCGATCAGACTGGCAGGTGCTGCAATCACCGTCGTTTCGAGCCCAGCCCGCCGGAGGCGCTTCGCCGCGGCGTCCGCTTCGGCACGACTCGCAAAGGGGGCCGTGACGACTCGATGAAGGCTTCGCTGCCTGTCGATCGAAGCGGTGAGGCTTTCCCGAGCGGCAGTCTCCACAGCGCGGAGCGCATTTGTTTCCTGGCGATAGACGCCGAGCTGCACGGCGAAAAGATCACCGGACTCCGCGCGCGTTTTCTTCGCCGGCATCGATCCCGAGCCGGGTGCATCATCCGCGGCCACCTGCCGGACGATCTCACGCCGACTCGGCGCTACGCTATCCGCTCGACGCCGCCCCTTCGCCGGCCTGCTCGCCGCGGTGAGGAGTCCTTCATCGACCAGAAGATCGATGCTCCTCATTGCCGCGGGACCCTTCGGCACGGCGATCGATCGCCGGTTGGCCATCGCGCCATGTTCCGCAACGACCGTGTAGCGACCGGGTGCAACGTCGCGGAACAGATAACGACCCTCGGCGTCGGTCGTCATCGAGCGGCCGTCCTCCTCGAGACGAACCACCGCTCCGCTCAAGGCAGTCCTGGTCGAGCCTGCTCCCCCTCTCTCTACCGTGCCGCCGATGCTTCGGATCGCCGGGATCACGAAGTTCGCTTCCGAGGGCTGGCCATCGGCGATGGTGACCTCTTTCGGCTCGATGCCGAGGAGCGAATAGCCCGATGGTACCGACGCACGCTCCACCGAAACGAGATAAGCACCCGGCCGTGGCACATCGATCGAGTAGCGTCCGCCGCGCACTACGACGTTCTTCGAAACACCCGCGCCATCGATGGACACGGTGACGCCGTCGATCGCGATCTTCTGATCCGATTCAATGACTCCGAAGAGACGGCCCGCGATCGATGCAATTCCGAAGTTGACCGTCTCACCGATCTCCGTCTGAGCCGGCGACGGCGTCGTGAACTTGAATGGCTTGTCGGAGAGGTAGATCGCCTGCACCTTGTGGACGCCCTCCGGCACGCGTCGGAACTCGAAAAACCCTCGGGCATCGGTCCGGACGCGCTGCTCGTCGTCGAGCACGACCTCGATTCCCGGCAGCACCGTCATTCCCGGCTGGAATCGTCCGGTCGATTCCTCATCGAGAAAGACGTAGCCGGAGATCTCGCCTCGCCGGCGGAACAGAGACAGACCGTTCCCGCCGGAATCGTCGAAACGCTTGCGAATCCCGAGATGCCAGCCGCCCGCGGAAGACCAGTCATCGGCTCCTGACCGTGTGAACGAGCGCGAGTAGCCCGTCTCCAGATCGAGCGACGCTCCGAGGTGGTGCGAAAAGCTGACGAAAGCGACGCCGGCTTCGCGCGTTCGGGAGATGCCTTCATCACGGCGGTAGTTGGTGGTCAGCCGGAACGAGCTCGCCCCCCGCTCCATCCACGCCAGCGTGCCGCCTGCGCGATAGCTCACGGGTGAGAGATTGAAGGTGACCCCTTCGATGAAGCCGAGCTCCGCCAGCGCGGGGTTCTCGCGCAACACCCGGCTCAGCTCGAAGGGGGAAGCGACGATGATTCCGAGCTCGGCCAGCAGAAGGGCGAGACCGGGCTGCTCGCGAAAGATCACGGCGAGAGTCGGAGCGTTCGTCTCGCGCTCGGCCCACAGCGTGGCGCGCGCGCCCGCCATTCTCCCGTATCCCGAGAACCGTACGAGATGACCACCTTCATTGCTGTGGCTGTTCTCGATGTAGCGGTATTCAGCAGCGCCCCCGGCCGAGGGCCTTCGATAGCTGATCGTGAAGGGAATCTCGAACTGCTCGATCTCGGGGCCAGAGCCCGGCTGGAGAAGAGCGTAACGGCCTCCGCTGCCGAATCCCCAGCGACTGTTCGGCCTGTAGGCGAACGTTAGGCCCGAGCTCGTCGAAGTTTGCTCGTAGCCGGAGATCGAGAAATCCTGAAAGGTGACGTTCGCGGTCGCGTCGAGCGAGTGGAGAATGACGTGTCGCCACGATGCATCTCCGAAGGATCCCGACACCTCGCGGCGCAGACCGGCGAGCTCGGCCGGCCGATAGCGGAAATCGAGGCGTGCCTGATCGCGATCGGTCCGATAGTCCGATCTCAAAGCGAATCCGGTCTCCAGCTCCCCTGTCTCGTCGAGCCGGCTCACCGCCGCCTCGGCGGCAAGCGTCAGCTCGCTCCCTCGGTCGTACTTGTACTCGAGGGATCCGATCGTGCCGCTGCGATCGGCTGCGCCAGCCTCTCCGTCGAAGCGATAGAGGTGCGGTGTCACGGTCGAACGATCCGTGAGCCGTGCATCGTAGCTGAGTCCGATCACGCGCTCCCGCTCATCCTTCGGCAGAAACGTCTGCCCGAGGAGCGAATAGAACGAGTAGCCGGCATGAGCGCGGAAGCCGGCCGCATCGAGATGGACCCCTCGCACGAGCCGCCGATCCATCGTGAGGACTGATTCCGATACCCACGCATCGAGCAGGGTCAGAGTGTAGGAAGGCGTCTGGAACCGCCAGGTGGCCCACGGGATGTATTGGTCCGTCGAACCGGCGTTGCTCACGGCGGAATGGCGGATCTCGGCTCGCGTCTGCCGGCCGTCACGGCTCGTGGAGAAGGAAACGCGCTGGTCGAAGCGCTCGCTCCACGAATCGTAGCGGGACTCGAGGTTCAATGCGCTGCGCGAGCGCGTCGAAAGAAGCGACAGACTCTCGCGCGGCGTGACCACGACGTCGAGCGTTTCGAGTCCGGCCGGAGTGATGATCGCGACTCTGGCGACTCCTTCGCGATAGGCGACGATAGTGATCTCAGGGCGTGCGAAAGAGACGCCGGCGACATCGGGATCGAGTGAGTATGCCGCCGTGGCATTGGGGACATCGATTGAAGCACTCTTCCCGGCCTTGATCCGGATGTCGGCGTGAGCAGTCGCAGCCTCGAGTAACGCGAGGGCGAGAGCCAGCAGGAGCGCGATTCGTCGCGTCATCGGATGTCGAAGGGTGCTTCGGTCGTCAGCACCCCGTCCCTGTATTGAAGCGTCAGTAGCGCGCGATAGGACCCCGGCGGAAGTTGCTCTGGATATTCGAGCTCGAGCGTCGCACGGCGATTGGGTAGAAAGCAGGCACGCTTGATATCGAGCTTTCCGACCAGCCGGCCGGCTCCGTCGAGAATCGCGATCGCTCCCTTTGCGTAGAACGGCTCTCGTCCCACGTTGCGGAGCGGCTGTACAAACGTCAGGTTGCGCGACCGCGTCGAAGGGACGACGACGAGAGCGTGAGGCTCGACCCTCACGTCATCCGAGAGGGTGAAGGTTACGAGAGAGGCGAGGGCCATCCCCATGCCGAGCTTCCGTTTTTCCGCTCCTTCCACCGATACAAATCGAATCATCACCCCTCGAATGTCGGTCTGCACCGGCACTGAGAAGGTGACGTCGAACTTCCCGACCGCGCCGGGCATGACATCCTGCTCGAGCGGAGAGATCGTGACCGCGGCCGCGAGGCTTCCGGGGAGCTCGCCGGCCGCAACCCATTCGGCTTTCCCGCTGCGAACGAGAAGGTCGAAGGCTTCGGCGCGCAGAGTCACGGTCGCCTGTGTGTTGTTGGCGACGCGAAACGGCTGCATGAGGCCCTGGCCCGGCTTTCCCAGCAGCTCGAGGCTCGCCGGGGTCAGCGCAAGACTCGAGCGAGCGCTTCGTGGCTTGCCGGTCTCCGCAGCACCTGCGAAGCTCATCGGAATCAAGGCGAGCATCGTGAGAATCGGGATCAGATGTCGTTTCATCATTTGGTCTCTCAAGCGTTGGTTCCTTGTGGAATCCCGGATATTCGAGGCTCGGAATCGCGACGAGTCCGAACCTCGAATCTCGGAGAATTAAACGGAGGAGGCGCCGGCCCCAGAGAGGGCCGGCGCCGAGAGTCACCGCAAGCCTTACACCGTAGTGAGCGAGGCGGTGAAGGTGATCACGTTGCCGAGGTCGGCTGCGTCGGCAGCGCTGTCCTGGATCGTCACTACGAGCGCCACGTTGTCGGCGACGTAGTCGTCGTTGACGTCGAGGGGCTGTCCGGACACCACGCTACCGGATGCGAGGTTCGTCATCGAGTTCGCGTTCACCGTCCAGGAGATGCCGGTCGGAGGAGCGCTGCCCAGCTGCGCTGCGATCGCGATCGTGTTGTGGCTGGTGTTCGCTGCGTCGACTTCGATCTTCACGTTGCCCGAGATCGAATAGCTGGCGGCGTCGAAGGTCGCGCTGCGAACCCATCCACCGGACGGAGCGGCACCGAACTTCGAAACGATTCCCATGGCATTGCTGGCAGCTGCCGAGCCGCCGTTGGTCAGCGTGAGCGGGTTGTTGGTCGCCGCGCTGACGTACATCTCGATGCTCTCGTCGACCGTTCCCGTGACCGTGAGGGTCGCGCTGTCGCTGAGCTGTGCGCTTGCAAATGTTGCGGTGAGGGTGATCATGGCTGCGAGTACGATGAGTTTCTTCATTGTTCTATTCTCCCTTTTCCTTTTTTGTTTGCTTCCTGGTTTGGTTCAATTGGTGGCAGCGATTCGCTGCTTCGAACCATGAGTCCAGCGGGGGGGTGGAAAGATACAGGGGGCGAGAATCGAGAGGCTGGAGCTAGCGAGAGATGAGAGACGAGAGGCGAGGGGCGAGAGACGAGAGGCTGGAGGCTGGAGGCTGGAGGCTAGGGAACGGCGAGGGGCGAGAGGCTAGCGCATTACGAAGGGCCGGCTTGTCGGAAAACTGAAGGACTTCGGGAGCGTGTGCCTCTTTCGATCGTCAACTCAGAATTGAAGGCCTACTGCCAGCTCTTCCTTTCTGGTCTCTCGTCTCTCGCCTCTGGTCTCTCGTCTCTCGTCTCTCGTCTCTCGCCTCTCGTCTCTCGCCCCTCGTCTCTCGCCCCTCGTCTCTCGCCAGCCTCCAGCCTATCGCGTCCCGCGTCTCGCAGCGCGTCGCCGCGACTTCGCGAACCAGATGCCGGCCCGGGTAGTCAGCGCTTGCGCGAGCCAACATGTCTGCGAGGGTATCGGCGGTGCGACGGACGCACCGCTCCTTCGTAGCTCCGCCCGGCAGGTTGACTTCGTAGGATCGGATCGTTTCCGGCGAGATCTCGACCAGCATCGAGCCCTCGATAGTCCCGTGAATCGAAAGCGTGGCGGCGACCAGAATGATGGTAATCATCGGGCTCTGCTCCTGTTTCTCAATGGTTTGGATCAACAGTAGCGCCAACGGGAGTTGGTTGCAACGGGAGGCCGGCGTGAGCGTGGCCGAAGATTCCGATCTTCGGCCTGGTGACAGGCGACGGTGTGAGCGAATCGGGACGCTCGTCGCGGACGGGTAACCGCGTGATGGTCGGTTGCATCATCGCGGATGGAACAGGGGCGGGCGCGGGACGCCCGCTCTCCCCTGCATTGGACCAGAGGGGAGATCCCTCGCCTTCCCGCCCACCCACCCGCTTCCAAAGACACCGGCATGCCGTCATCCTGAACGAGGGTGGGGTGTGGGTGTGAGTGAAGGATCTGCGTTCTTAGACAGTTGCCGATCGCAGATCCTTCGCTCACGCCCACCCA
This sequence comes from Thermoanaerobaculia bacterium, assembly GCA_035546335.1. GTDB lineage: Bacteria > Acidobacteriota > Thermoanaerobaculia > Gp7-AA8 > Gp7-AA8 > DATKDP01. Next base: position 11,337 of record DATKDP010000005.1, read on the forward strand.
ACCGCCTCGCTCAGGATGACGGCAAGGTTTGCGTGTCATTCCCTCTTCAGCGGCGCGCCGCGCCGTTCCCGGCTCGGGATGACAGCAGACTCTCACCCTCGTGGAGCGACAGCAGGCTCGTCGATCTCGACGACACCGCGATCGGCGTCGAGCATTGCGCCCAATCCGATCGGAAGCGTCAGCTTCTGCTCGATGTGACCGAAGGCGAATCCATACACCGTTGGAACACCGAGCGGCTCGAACCGATCGCGGAGAATCTCTTCGATGCTGAAGGTCACACCGCGAACGGGACAGTCGCTGCACCGGCCGAAGACGACACCGGCGACGCGATCGAGCTTCCCGCCGAGGGCGAGCTGGGTCAGCATGCGGTCGACTCGATAGGGCTCCTCGTGGACGTCTTCGAGGAAGAGGAGCGCACCCTCGGTGTCGATCTCGTACGGCGTCCCCATCAGGGCAGCGATCAGGGTCAGATTGCCGCCCACGATTCGTCCACGAGCTCGGCCTCCGCGAATCGTCGTGACGTAGTACCGGCGGTTCACCAGCTCGTCATCAAGCTTCGCCGGATTTTCAAGAATGCCCACCGGCTGGTCGGACATGATCACGCGCTTCATATTCTCCAGCGTGTACGGCGTGACATTTGATGCAGCGACGGGCCCGTGAAACGTGACCAGGCCCGTTCTCATCTGCACGGCATTCAGAAGAGCCGTGATGTCGCTGAAGCCGATGAGCACCTTCGGATTGCGGCGGATCAGGTCGTAGTCGAGATGCGGAAGAACGCGCGGCGAGCCCCAGCCGCCGGTATAGCAGAAGACGCCGGCGAGGTCAGCAGCGGCGAACATCGCGTTGATGTCGGCCGCGCGATGGCGGTCGGTTCCCGCGAAATAGCCATGCCGGTCGAACGCATGTTCTCCGATCCGCACCCGGAACCCGATCGCCTCGAGCTGCCGTCGTGCCAGATGAATCTCCTCCGCTTCGAAGGCGCGCGACGCCGGAAGCACCAGGCCGACGAGATCTCCTTCGATGAGGCGTTTCGGTTTGATGACGTTTCGAGTCGATCCTGCCGGCTGCCTCTGCGCGGCGAGCAACGGTGCGGCCGCGGCCAGGCCGGAGACTGCGGCGATCCTGGCGAAATGACGTCGATCGATCATGACTCTCGGGCCGGCCCCCTGGTCGCTGCCATCGTCAGCAGGTATCCGAACCGCCCGGGCCATTCCCACCGCGTCTCGATGATCTCGAAGGGGCGGATCATCAGCGACATCAGCGGCGTCAGGCGGATCCCGCGGGTGAAACAAAAGACGTCCGCCATCCTGAGGATCCCGGGGATGGTCAGAATTCCTGTTCGCTTCACGACGGTCAGCCCCGAGCCTTCGATGTCCTTCCGCAGCCCGCCTGCGGAGAATGATTTTTCGGGGCTGTAGGGATACTTGCCGAACAGATCGAGCACGGCGACGAGAAGCGGCCGGAGAAAGAGATCCCACTTGTAGGGCACTCCGATGATCGCGGTTCCACCCGGTTTGAGCACGCGGTGGACTTCGCCGATCGCGTGGCGGTACTCGGCGATGTGCTCGATCGTTCCCATCGTGTAGACGACGTCGAAGGACTCCGAAGCGAAGGGGACCTCGCGGATGTCGCCGTTCACCAGATGGAGATGGTTTCCTTCCACTCGCGAGTTGCCCTTCGCACGCGAGGTCACCTGATGGCTCAGGTCGAGCCCATACACTTCGGCTCCCTGCTCCTCCATCCAGTTGAGGATTCTCGTGTTGATCGCCTCGTTCCAGAGGTCGAGCTTGAGCACCTTCTTCCCGGCGAGCGGCCCCAGCTCGCGCTGCAGCAGAGCGATCTCGCAATTGCGGTAATAGCGCGTCGACCGCGCGTCGTAGAAGTCAGGCATTCGGGACGCCACGGAATCCCACGTCGCGGATTGCTTTCGCCGGATCACTGAGCCCGGAGCCTCCGGGGGCGGAAACACCGCCGCGTATTCGATGTCAGTGGCCACGTTGTTTCACCTTTCGAATCTCCTCGAGGGTCAGGGCGATCCCGTCGGAAAGTTTTCGTGGAGCATACCCCAGAAGCTCGGTCGCGCGCTCGGAGCTGAAGCACCATTCGCTGAGCAGCATCTCCATCCTCATGGTGTAACCCTCTGCCGGATCGAAACTTCGGAGCCGGTCGAGCAGCCCCGCCGTCCGACGCGAGAGGGATGTGCCGACGCGGAGACGCAACTTCTTCCTGCCGATCTGCAGCAGAACCTCATCGTTGAAGCCGGCGAGCGAAACGTTCTCCCCGCCGGCGATGATGCGCCGCGACGAGAGAGGTGCCGACTCGGCGGCGAGCAGCGCGTCGACGACGTCGCCGACATGAACCACATTGCGCCGCTGCCCTCCGCCGCCGGGCAGAATGACGACGGGAGAGCGCTCGAGGCGGCGGATCTGCGCGGTCAGACGGTTCGGATTCGACGGATGATCAGGGCCGAATACGATCGTCGGGAAGAGCGTGAGCAGCGGAAGTCCCGCACCGGAGAGCTTCTCCAGCGATTCCAGAGCTTCGATCCTCGTCGCGAGGTAGACATTGTGCCTTGCGAATGTCGTGAAGGGCGAGTCTTCATTCGCCAGCCAGCCGTTCGTCGGCCCGAACACGAGCGCCGTCGATACGTTGATGAACCGACCCACCCCCGCTTCCATTGATGCGCTCGCGAGCGAAACGCTTCCTTCCACGTTGACTCGGCGCAACAGAGAAGAAGAAACGCCGGGAGCGACACGAAGTGCGGCGAGATGATACACGACGGACGCTGATTGGAAATGCTCTCGATACGCGGCGACATCGAGCAGGTCCGCGGTGACGATCTCCAGCCGTGAGCTTTCGAGCCCGGAAAGGGCATTGCGCTTCCGAACGAGCGCCACCACGCGCCGTCCCCGTTCGAGGAGAGCGCGCACGAGATGTCTCCCGATGAACCCCGAGGCTCCCGTTACGAACAGAGGTGAATCATTCACCGGCCGTGCTCGCTCCATCGATCATCATCGGTGCGATGAGATCATCGAGGTTCTCACGGCGCCGCACCAGAGTCACCTCTCCCGTCATCGAGAGAAGATAAACGGCGGGCGCGAGTCCGGCGTATCGCGTCGTCCGCGAGATCGTGTAGGCACCCGCATCAGCGAAGACGAGAAGGTCGCCCTGCGACGGCTCGTCGAGGCGACGCCGGACATCGATCACATCGAGCGTGTTGAGCGTGTTCCCGGATAGGTGATAGTAGCGCGGCCGCGCTCCATCGCGAATCACCGCCGGTCCGATCGCGCGCCGGAACATGATCGGCGACTCGCCGAGGACGTTGCGACTGGCGTCGAGAAAGAGCCAGTCGCCGTGAATCGCTTCGATACGCGTCACGAGCACCGCTGCATCTCCGACGATCGAGCGGCCGGGCTCGACGGCGAGCCGGATGCCGGTCACTCCGTGCCGGCGCGCGGCATCTCGAAACTCCTCGCCGAGTTTCCGGGCGAACGCGACCAGTCGAGGCTGTCCGGTCTCCTTCGGCAGGTCGCGAAAGCGCGACCAGACGTCCCGCGGGCCGAGGCGGCCGATCGTGCTTGGAATCCCCCCTCCCAGATTGAGCTCCGCGACCGGCACGCCGCGCGAGCGAAGCTCGACGAGAAGAAGGAACAGACGATCGAGCGCTCGACGAAACTTCTTCACCCCGCTCTGTTGCGTGCCGATGTAGCAGTTGAGAGCGACGACCCGCAGGGGATCGTCGAGTTTGCCGGATGCGACCTCCAGCACTTCGTCGCGCGTGAATCCGAGACGGCGGGTGGCAAATCCGAGGAGTGACGGCGTCCACGAAGCGAGATCGTCGGCGACGCGAATCGAGATCTGAAGCGGGCCGGGACTCTTCACCGCGGCGAGACGCCGGAGATCTTCCGGACGATGAACGTGCACGAGCCCCGGAGTCGTCCGGAGGATCCAGGCGATGTCGTCCTCGTCGAGAGCCGGCTTCTGGAAGCTCATCGTCTCCGGCGCGAAGCCTGCCCTCGCCGCGAGATCTCCCTCCGCGGGATGCGAGACGAGGACATCGCAGCCGGCGCGCGCGAGAATCGAGAGAACGGCGAGCTCGTGGTTCGTCTTCGCGCAATAGCGAATCGCGGGCGCTTCGACCGACTGGCCGAGAGTGTCTCGAAGGGCTCGAAAATTGCGAAGGATCGCCGCTTCGCTCAGCAGAAAAAAGGGCGGCCGGAGCGCGAGGTCGGGAATCGAGATCCCCTCCCACTGGATGCGTCCCTGGTGATAGACGAACGGACCTCGGTGGATCAGCGAAGAGCTCATCGGATTCGGACACTCGGAGGCAAACCCGGGGGCATCGGTTGCATCATCGCGGATGGAACAGAGGCGGGCGCGGGACGCCCGCTCTCCCCGGCATTGGACCAGCGAAGAGATCCTCATGAGCGTACTGCACGAATCTCCACCCGCGCATCGTTGTAACAGGCGCCACCGGCGACGTCCTCGACGTGTGCCGGGCAGAGGGCCGTCGCACCGCGCCGGTTGCCGGAGCTCTTCATCCACGATCCTTTCGGCATCAGGACGACGCCCTGGCGGATTTTGGCCGAAACTTCCGCACGGCACACGACCTCGCCGAGCTGATTGAAGACGCGCACCGTATCGCCCGAGGCGATCGCGCGGCTCGACGCATCGTCCGGATGAATCAGAATCGTGAGCTCGCCGAAGTTGTACTCTCCCATCGAGCTGGTGATCATCTTCGGGCTCGCCGGACTGACCAGAGCGAGCGGATGGCTCGGATCGGCGATCTCCATGAACTGATAGGGCTCGACGCCGAGAATCGACGGCGTGATGCAGATCTTTCCGTCCGGCGTCACGGGCAAAACCGTCCGAAACTGAACCGGCGTCTCGCCCGGGAAGTCGTAGCGCTGCGAGCGGCCCGCGCGCAGAATCGCCGTATCGAGCGAAGCGCCGTTCGGCATCTCGAGAGCGCGCGCAGTCTCGTCGAAGAGGCGCTCCTCGCTCCAGTGGAACGGTGCATCGTCGAATCCCATCGCACGTCCGAGCTCCGCGAAGAGCTGGTGGTTCGGCTTCGACTCGCCGCGCGGCGAGATGACAGGCTGGATTCCGCCGACGACGAACGCCCCGTATCCGCGGCGGATCTCCCACTGCTCGAGAAACGTCGTTGCGGGAAGCACGAGATCGGCGTAGATCGCCGTATCGGTCATGACCTGTTCGGAGACGACGGTGAAGAGATCGTCGCGCATGAGTCCCGCGATCACGCGCTCCTGATCGGGGACGGTGACCGCCGGGTTGCAGTTGTAGACGAAGAGTGCGCGCACCGGCGGATCGAGCGTCCGGTCGTCGAGCAGGGGGCCGAGCTGCGACATGTTGAGCGTGCGAGCTGGCGGAAACGCGTCGCCGATCACGCGCGCCACCTTCATCCTCGAAGCGGCGCTGTTGCTCAACGTGTAGCCGCCGCCGCGCAACCCGAATTTCCCGAGAAGCGCAGGGATGGCGAGAACCGCGGCGACCGATCGCGCGCCGTTTCTGTTGCGCTCGAGTCCCCATCCGCAGCGAATCACCGCGGGCGACGCTTCCGCGAAACGCTCGGCAAGAAGCTCGATCGATTCCCCCTTCACACCGCACACCGCCGACGCACGCTCCACAGTCCACTCCTCGGCGGCGGCGAGCAGGGCGCCCGGGTCATCCGCCGCATGCGACTGCAGGAAAGCCCGATCGATTCGTCCGGCGTGATTCCAGATGCGGATGAGTGCGAGGGCGAGGGGGAGATCCGTCCCGGGAAGAAGGGGGAGGTGAAGATCGACCTCCTTCGCGGCGAAATTGAGGCGGGGATCGACAACGGCGATGAAGGCGCCGCTGCGTTTCGCTTCGTGAAGCCAGGGAATGAAGTGGATGCTCGTCGCTTTCGGATTCGTCCCCCAGACGATGATGCACTTCGCCTCAGGGTAGTCTTCGTAAGCGACGCCCGCCATCTTGCCGTACATCGCCGTGGCGACGGCGCCGGTCGGCGCGGCGCAGAGCGTGCGGGCGATCTGGGAGGCGCCGAGCCGCCGGAAGTAGAGCTCGTCGACGAGCCCGTCGCCGAGAAAACCGTTCGAGCCTCCATAGCGATAGGGAAGGATCGCTTCCGCCCCCGAGGTTTCGCGGATCGCACGGAATCGCGTCGTGATCTCGTCGATGGCATCCGTCCAGGAGACCGGCTCGAAGTCGCCCGAGCCCTTCGGTCCGCGCCGTCGCAACGGATGGAGGATGCGCGAGGGGTGCTCGACTCGCTGCGCGAATCGGGCGATCTTGCTGCAGATGAATCCCGCCGTCAGCGGATGATCGTGCCCTCCGCGGATCGCTTCGATCCTGTCGTCGCGCACCTCGACCTCCAGCGCACAGGTGTCAGGACAGTCCATCACGCAGGTCGTCGAGAGTGTGGTGGTCGTTTCGCTCTTGTCCATGAATCCAACATGGTATCCGAATCAGGCGCCACGAGGGGAGAATGGGAGTCCCGCCCCGCCCCTCTGTCGACCGGAATGCCTCATGTCCTAAGAAGCGGGTGGTCGGCGGCGGGCGAGGGGAGGATCTCCGGCAGGCTGACGTGCGCCACTGCACTTGTCTTTCCCGTCACTTGCGGTCGGGAGCCAGGTCGATCCCTGAATGGTCGAGGCCAGTCCGTCGTCGTCGGTACAAATTGTGCTACAATTCTGTAGCAGTATTCGTAACAACAACGGAGGCACCTCTAATGGCAACGGTTGCAGTGAGAGTTTCGGAACAATCGTATCGGATCATCCGCGAGCTCGCGGAGCAAACGGACGAGTCACTGCAGCAGATCCTCGCCGATGCGATCGAAACCTATCGCAGGACTCGGTTTCTGGAACAGGCGAACGACGCTTTCGGAAAACTGCGCGCGAACGAAGCAATGTGGAAGCACGAGCAAGCGGAGCGTGCGCTCTGGACCAATGCCGAAAAGGAATCGGAGTGAACCGTGAAACAAGCGCGTCGAGGTGAGATCTGGTCAGTTGAGCTCAATCCGGTAACCGGGCATGAGCAGGGAGGCAAACGACCCGGACTGGTCATCTCCGACGATCTTTTCAATGCAGGCCCCGCGGGCCTGGTGGTCATGATTCCGCTCACGACGAAGGACAAGAACATTCCGTTTCACGTTGCTTTGGAACCTCCTGATGGTGGCCTCATCAGGAAAAGCTTCATCAAGTGTGAGGACATTCGGTCGGTTTCGGTGGACCGACTCCAGCGAAGGCACGGAGAAGTGTCGCCAGACGTAATGCATGAAGTCGAAGATCGCGTGAGAATTCTGTTGAGCCTCTAAGCGATCTCACCTCAGCCTCGGCATTTACCCTGCTCCGCACTCTTCAGTCCCAACGGCGTCATGTCGACGCGACACTTTCTTCAATCATCCAGAATCGATCAGAAGTCCCCTCACACGACTCATTCCGGCTGCAATGCAACCGGGGCGTGGTGGCGGACGCGGAACGAGAGGAGGCTGACGAGGGCGACGATGCCGGCGGCGACGAAGAAGGGCATCGCGTGTCCGAGCCGTTGAAAGATCGAGGTCGCCATGATCGGACCGATCACCCGCGCGATCCCGCCGAAAGTCTGCGCGACTCCCATCGTCAGCCCGACCTCTCCACTCTCCGAGAACTTCGACATCAGCGACGTCGTCGCCGGGAAGAGCAGCGCCGTCCCGATCGGCACGAAGGGAATGACGGCCGCCAATGCCCAGAGATTCGGCGCCGCCGGGTAGAGCGCGAGACCGGCGATGAGCATGAGCGCACCCGAGCGCATCGTGCGCACCTCGCCGATGCGGTCGACGATGGGACCGAGGAAGATCGAGCGCATCACCAGGCTCAGCGTCCCGACGTAGAGGAAAAAGTATCCGATGGTCTTCTCGTTCACGCCGAACTTCGCACCGAGGTAGAGTGCGAGAACGCCGGTGAGAGAGGCGAAGGCGAGCATGCCGACGGCGTAGATCCAGATGAGACGCGGCACTGCGAGGCCGGGATGCCGGAGCACGCTCCAGGCGGCATGCCATACCGGACGCCTCACGTTGCTGCTCTCCTCATGGACTCGCGATTCCGGAAGCCACTTCCAGGCGAAGAACACATTGATCAGACAGAGGCCGGCGGCGACGAAGCCGGGCGCCGCCTGTCCCCAGTGCGCGGCGAGAGAGCCGATGACCGGTCCGATCATCACGCCGGCCGCGGTGGCCGAGGAGAGCCATCCGAGGGCACGAGCGCGATCGGCCGGATCGACGACGTCGGCGACGTAGGCCTGCGCCACACCCGTCGTTCCGCCTCCCGCCCCCTGCACGATGCGGGAGAGAAAAAGCAGCCAGATGGTGTTGGCGAGTCCGAAGACGATGTAGGCGATCGCCGAGGCGCCGAGTCCGATCAGAAGCGCGGGGCGCCGGCCATAGTGGTCGGAAACGCGACCCCACAGCGGCGCCGAGAGAAGTTGCGCGATCGAGAAGGAGGCGATGATCCAGCCGATCGTCTCGGGCGTCGCATTCATGTTCAGCGCGTAGTAGGGAAGAAGCGGCAGCACCATGGCGAAGCCGATCATGTCGACTCCGTTGGTCGCAATCAGGACGGCGAGCCGTTTGAACTGCATCCGCCCGCGCGGCGGACGGCTGTTCGCTGCGCTCACCGCGTCACCCTCTTTCGCTCGCTCCCCGCCACGAAGACGAGTGCGCTGATGATCATCAGAAGAACTCCATAGGCCGCCGCCGCGCCGACATCCCCCTGCCGCAGCTCCGACAGGATCTCGAGCGAAAGAGGTCGAGTGTCATACGTGTAGAGGACGACGGAAGTTACGAAATCTCCGAGTCCGGTGACGAATGCGAGCGTGGCAGCGGCGGCGAGCGCCGGGCGGAGCAGCGGAAGCGTCACGCGAAGCAGCGTGCGCAGGCGTCCCGCGCCGAGGCTCGCCGCGGCCTCCTCGAGGGACGGATCGAGCGCGAGAAACCCGGAGGCGATCGCGCGACTGGTCAGGGGAAGATTCCGCACGAGATAGGCGAGCGGCAGGATCCAGATCGTGCCGATCAGGATCGTTCGTCCCATCAATGGCGCTTCGACGCTGAACAGCGTCGCCAGGGCGATCGCGAAGACCGTTCCAGGTACGGCCCATGGAACTGCGAGAAGCAGATCGATCACACGCCGTCCGGGAGCGATGGCGCGGATCGAGAGATGGCAGGCGGCCAGAGAGATCGCCACCGCGGCGATCATCGCTCCGCCGGCCATCCAGAGACTGTTGAGGAGCGGGCGGAGCCGCTCCGGCTGAGTCACCAGCGAGACGTAGTTCCGGAGGCTGTAGTCGGGAGGAAACGCTTCGGTCGTCCACGTTCCCGCGGGAACGAACGACAGAAGGAGCAGCGTGACGTGGGGCAGCAGAAGCAGCAGAGCGAGGCTCCACGACGCGAGCACGACGGCGGAGCGAACCGTCCCACTCTCGATGCGAACAGGAGCCGGAGCCGTCCCCTTGCTTCCTCCTCCCAGCCTCTCCCGCCGCTCGGTGCGGCTGATGAGCCACAGTCCGATCAGCGAGACCGTCGTCAGCGCGACGGTCTGCACCATGGCCATCGTGTAGTTGCCGTTCAGTCGCGTCGAGACGATCTGCGTCGTCATCACGCGGAACCCGCCGCCGAATAGGTACGGTGCGCTGAAGGAGGCGAGCGAGGCCATGAAGGTGAGGAGCGCTGCTCCGGCGAGCGAAGGGCGTAGAAGTGGAATGACGACGCTGTGGAGCGTTCTCCATCGGCCGGCGCCGAGAGACGCGGCAGCCTCTCGAAGCGATGGATCGATCGTCGACAGTCCGACGCGCGTCAGCAGATAGAAGTAGACATACATCGAATAGGCGTGGACGAGCAGAATGGCGAGAGGGCCCTGAAGCCGCCACGGCGCCTGCTCGAGTCGCAGCGTCGCTTGAATCAGTTTCGAGACGAACCCCGACTCGCCGTAGAGAAAGAGAAAAGCGATCACTCCCACCAGCGGCGGAAGGACGGCCGGCAGTGCGATGAGCGCACCGAGGACACGCCTGCCGGGAAACTCGAACCGGGAGAAAAGGAAGGCGAGAGGAATCCCGACGATCGCGGCGACGAGGACGGTGACGATCGAGATCCAGATGCTCGCCCAGAGCGCCGACCATTCGCTCCGGTGCGTGACGAGCTCTTCGTAGAAAGCGAGGGTCCATCCGTCGGGCGTGCGCACGCTCTCGACGGCGACGAGGAGCAGCGGATAGGCGATCAGCCAGAAGAGCACCACGATCAGGAGCGCGCCCGGAACCGCTGCCTTTCGGATTCTCAATCAGTCTCCTGCGGAAAGAGGTGCACTCCCGGGACGACCGGCACCAGACCGACCTGGTCGCCGGCTGTCTCCAGTGAAGGGGCTACGGCGACTTCGAGAACGACTCCCCTCCCCGTCCGGAGGTGATAGAACGCCTGCGCTCCGCTGAAGCGGCGCGCTGTGATCCGCGCGGTGAGCACCTCGTCGTTCGAGGGAACGAGGCGAAGAGCCTCCGGGCGGATCATGAGAATCACGCGATCCGATGAAGGCGCGGAATCAGCGGGCAGCGTCCAGACTGCGTTCTCGACCCGGACGTCGATCTCGCGCTCGCGACGCGCGAGAATCTCCCCTTCGATTCCGCTCGCCCTCCCGATGAAGCCGGCGACGAAACGGCTCGCCGGACTGGCGTACAACTGCTCGGCGGTTCCCGCCTGCTCGAGACGCCCGTCGCGCAGCAGCGCAATCCGATCGCCGAGGGCGAAGGCCTCTTCCTGCTCGTGGGTGACCAGGATGGTGGTGATGCCGACTCTTCGGACGAGGTCGCGCATCTCCAGTCTGGTCTTCTCGCGGAGTGAGGGATCGAGATTCGAGAGCGGCTCGTCGAGAAGCAGAACGCGCGGCTCGGGTGCGAGCGCTCTGGCGAGAGCGACGCGCTGCTGCTGTCCACCCGACAGCTCATGAACGCGACGTTTCTCGAAACCTCGGAGATCGACCAGAGCGAGGGCGTCGTCGACGCGGCCGTCGAGATCGCGTCCTCGGACGCCGAGGGATCGAAGGCCGAAGGCTACGTTGTGCGCCACGTCCAGATGGGGAAAGAGGGCATAGTGCTGGAAGACCATGCCGAAGCGGCGATCGACGGGACGGAGCGCGGTGATGTCCTCGCCATCGACGAGAATGCGTCCCTCGTCGGTCGTCTCGAATCCGGACAGGAGGCGGAGGATCGTCGTCTTGCCGCTTCCGCTCGGCCCGAGGAGAGCGAGGAGCTCTCCGCGATGCAGAGAGAGGCTCACGCCGCGAACGGCGACGATCTCGCCGTAGCGTTTCGAGACGCCGTCGAGGCGCAGATAGTCGTTCATCGGAGCCGTATGTTACATCGCGCTCGGTGCGCTGCGAGGGGCGGAGGTACCTTCGTGTCCCGTCATACCAGATCAGAGGCTGGAGACTGGAGGCTGGAGACTGGAGACTGGAGACTGGAGACTGGGGATAGCAGATGGCAGATGGCAGATGGCAGATTATGGCAGATAGCAGATTGACGCCTTCCCGTTGCCCTCCTGGCCCTCTTGCCCCTCTCCCTCTTGCCCTTCTCCCTCTTGCCCTTCTGCTATCTGCTATCTGCCATCTGCTATCTGCTCGATCTATCTATCCAGCCTCCAGTCTCCAGCCTCCAGCCTCTGCCCTCCAGCCTCTGCCCTACCGCCTCCCTCCGCGAACGTGCTGGTCCCACTCGGTCATCCAGCGCGGCGTCTCCCTCGCGAGCAGATCCCAGTCGACGTCGGCGATCGTCATCTCCCGCTCCACGCGCGCGACCCATGCAGGGACCTCTTCAGACGGAAGATCGAGACGTGCCGGAAGGCGGAAGATGTGACGTGCGGCGAGTAGCTGTGCCTCCGGACTGCCGACGAATTCGATCCATACCTTCGCTGCCTCCGGGTGGCGCGCACCGCGGATCATGGCGATCGCGTCTTCGATCACCACCGTGCCGCTGGCGGGGAAGACGTAACCGATCGGAAGACCCTTGTTCTGGCTGATCAGAACATCCTGAAGATCCCACAAAGTCACCAGCCCTTCCTGACGGGCGAGCTTTTCCAGAAGCAGCGCAGGGTTGAGAACGTAGGTCTTGGTCTGCGCGTCGAGCCTTCGAAAGAAATCGATCGCGTCCGCCGTGCTGCCCGTCTCGCGGAGACTCTTCTGAAAGATGTGACCCCAGATCGCACGCATCGTACCGCTGGCCAGCGGATCGCGAATCAGGATCTTCTTTCTCCACTTCGGATCGAGCACATCATTCCAGTCCTGCGGCGCCTCCTCGGCAGGGACTGCTCTGCTGTTGTAAGCGATCACCGCGGGAGTGCGGTAGACCGCGTGGTGGAGGTCACCGGGACCGACGCCGCGAGGATCGACGTGAGATGCCCAGCTCGGCTTGTAGGGAGCGAGAAGACCTTCGCGAGCCCCGCGATCGAAAATCGTCGCCGGCCCGCCGAACCAGACGTCGCACTGCGGATTCACCTTCTCGAAGCGAAGCCGGTCGAGGATCTCCTGGCTTCCCATGTCGAGCCATCGAACGTCGATGCCGGGATACTTTTCTTCGAACGCTCTCTCCAGCAGTTGCAGCTGGCCGCGGCCATGCGGCGAGTAGACGTAGAGCGGCGTGCGCGAGTCGCGCTGGCAGGCGAGCGCGAGGAGAATGAGAAGTGGAAGAATTCGGATCGGCATGCGGCGTCATGCTAGCGCATTCGGAGACAGTAGGCCGGGCATTGGCGGAATCGTCGTGAAGGTGCCCGTGCCGTCATCCTGAACGAGGGCGGGGTGCGGGTGTGAGTGAAGGATCTGCGTTCTTGGACAGTTGCCGATCGCAGATCCTTCGCTCACGCCCACCCAACCGCCTCGCTCAGGATGACGGCAGGGCTTGCCGCAGGTGTCACCGGGCAATCGCCGCGAGGCGACGCTGGATCTCTTCTTCGCTCAGCCAGCGGCCGCGCACCATCACCCCCGCGCGCCGCGCGACGTTTGCGATGTCTTCCAGCGGATTGGCGTCGAGCAGAACGAGGTCGGCCCTCTTTCCCGGCTCGATCGTGCCGAAATCGTCTTCGTTCCTGAAGTACACCCCGACGTTGTAGGTTCCCGATCGGATGATCTCGTACGGCGTCATCCCCGCGTCGCGCATCCGCTCGAGCTCCCGATGCAGCGAGAATCCGGGAACGCTGAACTGCTGCGGAGCGTCGGTGCCCATCAGGATCCCGACGCCTCCCCGGTTCAGTGCTCCGAGAAGGCGCATGCGGTTGTCGACAACGCGCTTCCTGAGCTCGGGGGTCAGCTGCGAATTGTTCAGCCGAGTGTGGTGCGCCGTGATCCACTGCGCCACCTGATCCGCAGGCATGTATTTCAACTCCGGATAGCTTCGGAGCGTCTCGAGATCGAGCGCGCCGTAGAGCACCTCCCACAACGCCATCGTCGGAATCACCCAGGCTCCCGCCTCACGCGTCCTTGCGACGGCTTCCTGAAGTCGTGCTTCGTCGAGTGGCCCATCGAATCCGTCGAGATGCTCGAGATAACCGTCGAGATGATCGAACGTCTCCTGGCCCATCTCGATCGCGTGCATCAGGCCAACCTCCTGCGGGACGTGTCCGCCGAACCGCATGCCCACCTCACGCGCCGTGCGTGCCATCGCATCGAACTCGGCACGGGTGAGGCCCGGGTGCACCTTCAGAAGATTCCACCCCTCCGCCTTCTGCTGCCTTACCTTTTCAATCGCTTCTTCAGCAGAGTTGATCGAGTTGCCGCTGAAGCTCGGCCCGGCGAGATAGAGCGTCGGCGCAACGATCTCTCCTCGATTCGCCTTCTCCCGCAGCTCGAGCTGTCCAGGCCAACCGAGCATGCCGCGAACCGTCGTAATTCCATTGGCAACATAGAGAAAGAGAACCGAATCGATGAAGTCCTGCGGCGCGGACGGGGGAGGAATGTGGCCGTGCATCTCGGCGAGACCGGGGATCAGATACTTCCCCGTCGCCTCGATGACCGTCGCCGTCCGCGGCACGCGAACCGACTCCGACGGCGCGACCGAGAGGATGCGGTCGCCTCGGATCATGACCGCCTGATGCCGCAGAATGCGCTCGCCATCCATCGGCACGACATCGACGTCGAAAAACACCGTCACAGCCTCCTCCTCGGAGGAAGGAGCAGCCTCCCGGGAATCGGGAGCATTTCCCGACGTACAGGAACCGAGGAAGAGGAGAACGAGAATCAGCCACAGCTTCATGAGACAGACCTCCCTCGATGCTCATCGCATGCTGACTGAAGCAAAATATCAGACATCACGCGTGCACGAGCTGCGAATCGCCTCTCCGTCACACATTCGTAACGCGGGCCGCGCACTCCGCGGGAACTTTCCGGCGGCCGTGATGGGTTTCGATCCGACGTGGCCGACTGAGCCAACGATGGAGGAACCGTGATGGACCAGAATCGATTCAAGCGCACTCCGCTGCTCGCGATCGTCGTCGGATCTCTCGCCGTCGCCTGCTTCGCGGGAGAATTCAATACTGTCATCGACATCGGGGCACCGATGCCCTCCTTCTCCAATCTCCCCGCCACCGATGGCAGCAGCCTTTCATCGGGTCAGCTGAAGGAAGACATCGTCGTTCTCGTGTTTCTGGCGAATCATTGTCCCTGGGTCCAGGGGATGGACGGCGATCTCGTCAAGCTCGTAACGGAAACGAAGGGAAAGAGCGTCCGCTTCGTCGGCGTCTCGGTGAATCATCGCGAGGATGACCGGCTTCCGGCGATGAAAGAGCACGCGCAGAAGCACGGCTACAACTTCACCTACGTGTTCGACGAGAGCCAGCAGCTCGGACGGGCGCTCGGAGCGACACGCACGCCGGAATACTTCGTCTTCGGAAAGAACAGGAAGCTCGCCTACATGGGAGCGATCCACGACTCTCCGGCGCGAAGAGGGCGTGATGGCGAGGTTCATTATACCAAGGGAACGCCGACCGCTTTTCACGTCCGCGATGCGATTCAGGAGATGCTGGCCGGGAAGCCGGTGAGCGTCGCCGAGACGCGAGCTCATGGGTGCTCAGTCGAATATGCGAAGTGACGTGAGCTCGAAGCGGCTGTGCGCCGCGCTCCTCTTCGTCGTCTTCGGGCTCTCCGCATGCGGCGGCCGCGAAACGGAGTCGTCGTCCTCCGTATCGACGACAGCTCCCCCCGAGACGAAGCGGAGTACGGCGGCAAGCAGCGTCGACTGGAGCAGCGAGGTGCAGCTCGTCAAGGTGACGCACCCGCAGTGGGTCGAAGAGCTCGAGGCGATGCGCGGCGGGATCGTCGTGGTCGACAACTGGGCCACCTGGTGCGCACCCTGCCTCGAGCGCTTCCCACACATGCTGGAGATGGCAAAACGCTGGACGCCCCAGGGGGTCACGTTCGTTTCCCTCTCGCTCGATGATCGGGACGATCCCGATTCGATCGAGCAGGCTCGCGAGTTTCTGCGCCAGCAGGACGCACGCATCCCGAACTACCTCATGGACGAGATCATCCCCGACGCGTTCGACAGGCTCGGCCTTCTCGGAATCCCTGCAGTCTTCATCTACGACAGCAAAGGGACGATGGTGCACCGGCTGACGGGCGACGACCCGAATCGGCAATACACCGAGGAGGATGTCGAGGAGGCAATCCGGGCGATGGTCGGCGCGGGGCTCAAGGGACGATCTCCTCGATCGCCCTGACCAGCGCGTCGACTTCGGCTCGCGTGTTGTACATCGAGATGCCGGCGCGGATCAGGCCTCCGCTGGTGTCGAGCCCGAGAATCTCGACGGGACGCGGGGCGAAGAAGTCGCCGTTCCAGACGGCGAAGCCGCGCCGCGCCAGCCGCTCGGCCGCCTCGGCGGGCGAGAGTCCATCGATCGTGAACGAGATCGTGGGAGCGCGCTGCGTCGCGAAGTCCGGTCCCCATACCGTGACTCCGCGAATCGCGCACAGACCATCCCGGTAGTGGCGTGCGAGCTCGCGCTCGTAGGCGGCAATGCCGGCGGTTGCTGCCAGCAACCTGCTTCGACGATCTGACCCCTCACCCCACGATGCCCGATAGTCGATCGCCGCGATGACCCCCGCGAGAGCGGCGTGGTTCAGCGTCCCCATTTCGATCCGCTCGGGACCCGTCGCCTCCTGCGAGCGAAGACGCTCGGTCGGAAGACGGTCGAGCAGTCCGGGACGCATGTAGAGAGCTCCGAGGTGAGGTCCGTAGAACTTGTAAACGGAACAGAAGAGCGCGTCGCAATCGATCGCGCCGGCGTCGATCGCAAAATGCGGCGCATAGTGAACCGCATCGACGATCAGCCAGGCTCCGGCGGCGCTGGCGATCTCCCGTGCGAGCCGGATGTCGTTGACCGTCCCCAGCGCGTTCGACGCCCAGCCGATCGCGACGATTCGCGTGTGAGGATTGACCTGACGGGCGAGATCGTCGTAATCGAGAGCTCCCTCGGAGGTCATCAGCACCTCGCGGATGATCACGCCGCGATCTTCGAGATCGATCCACGGTCCCCGGTTCGCCTCGTGATCCAGCTGTGTGATCACGATCTCGTCGCCGGGACGCATGAGCCTCCCGAACGCGTGACTCAGCGCGTAGCAGAGCGTCGTCATGTTCTGACCGAACGAGATCGTCCCCCCGTCCGGGGCGCCGACGAAATCGGCCATCGCCCGTCGCGCTTCGTGAATGATCGCGTCCGTCTCGATGCTGGTGACGAAAGCGCCATGCGTGTTCGCGTTGCTGGTCCTGTAGTACTGCGCCATGGAATCGATGACCTGACGCGGCACCTGGGTTCCCGCAGGACCGTCGAAGCAGGTGAGCGGTCCACTCGCTACCTGGCGGTCGAGCGAAGGAAAATCAGCGCGACATCGCCGGTTGTCCTCCTCTGTGTAAGGCATCGTCGTCCACCGCCGCGCTCGAGTGTTTCACCGGCGACAATGACACATCGACGGCAATTCTAGAAGACGCCGGCTCGCCGAACGGCGGGCGGAACCATCGGATTGGAGGCGGCGCGAAATATCAAATAACCATCATTGTTATCATTCGTGACTCTGCGGTCGCCTCGAAAGCAACCCCGCGGTGACGCGGGAAACGCAGGTCTCGGGTCTGGTGGGCGACCAGATGGCTGAGGCCGTCAGGGGAGGCCGAAGATCAAACTCCTGCACTGCTTCGTCGGCCGGTTCCCGCCGGCCGGCGAGGTGCCGTGCGCGCTGAGTTGCAGTCATGCGAGCCTGTAGCGATGGCCGGCACGCAATCCTCCGTCCCTACGGAAGGAGTCGAGAGCTCTGAGTGTCGTGTGGGCTGTCGAGGACGGCGTCAGGCGGGGTGGCGTGGATGGAACATTTCGAATTGGCTGAGGGCTCAGAACTCTCGACTCCTTCCGGATTGCCTCGACTACGCGAATCCAAGGGTACCGATCGTCGGATCGACGATCACGTCTGCTCGGATGGAATTGCCGATCAGACAGCTCTCATGGGCCGCATGAAGCAACTGGCCGGCGGCTTCGACGGTCGAAGCGTCCGATACGACGATTCTCGGCCGCAGCGTGACCTTCGTGAATGTGAATCCACCATCGCGCAGCTCGAGCAGCCCTTCGGCATCGCTGTCGAACGAATCGATCGCGAGAGCCGCCCTCTCCGCCAGCGCCACGAAGGTGGTCATCAGACAGATGTTGATTGCGCTGACGAAGAGATCTTCCGGCGTCCAGACGCCTTCCTCGCCGCGAAACTCAGGCGGGCTCGCGACGCGCACGCTGGGCTTGCGCAGGGAATGCATGATGCCGGCGCGCTGTCCGGTCCAGACGACGTTCGTCTTGTAGCTGTAGCTCTTCGAACGTACTCGGGGACGCGGTTGCTCGAGGATCTCCGGCATTCTGTTTCTCCTTCGTTGTCGTGAATTCTGATCGATCGTCCCGACGAGGGCTGCGACGCGCAGCACAGCTCTGGTGTGATGCCTGCTACAATCCCCGATCGATCTCTACGCTCTGCCCGAGAAGCTCATGGCAGTATTCTTCGAGATGCCGGTCCGTGAAGTCGTCCCAGCCCCGGCAGGTGTCGCGCTCAATCTGCTGCACGTCACACGCGGTCGACAGATCGCTGAAGAGCTGGCGCGCAAGCTGCCACTGGTTCGCAAGCCCCTCGAGCTCTTCCCTGTCCATGTTGCGGTCGCGCCGGACGAGCCAGTAGTAACGCTTCTCGAGCTCCTCGTCCGAATAGCGAGCGAACCCGCGGCAGAACAAACCGCGCTCCGCGGCGACCTGGCAAACAGAGTGCTCTTCGTCGGCGAGCTGACCGAGGTGTTCACGCAGACGGTCGACCGCTTCCTTGCGTGAGATTCGTTCTGCTGTCGTGCTGGCCATCGGCTTCCTCCGTCCCACGTTGAGACCTGTCGACAAGATAAGCCTCATGCGAACAAGGGGCAGTGCAGGGAATCACAACGCCTTGTGTCCTTTGTCACCAGAACGGCATGAACCGGCCGGGAGTCTCAGCCCTCGAGGGTCAGTGACGATAGGATGCGAATCACGAGATGGAGTGACCCCGGCGACAGAGATCGTGTGACGGCGGACGGCACCGGTTGCATCTCATCGCGATGTCGTAGAGAATCGAGATCGCATCTGAGAATTTTCACGCACGCAGTCCCTACACGAAATGACTCGATCCATCGCCACTCCCCCGCAACCCGGACGTCTGTTCGCTCGAAAAGCACTCTCTGACACGGCACACCCGGCGAGGGGTCGCCGGCGATGACCTGCGGCTGCGGGCATCTCGAGCGCGAGCACGTCACGCACAGGTCCTGTCTCGAGGTCATCCCATTTGCTTCGGAGGAATACCCCTGCGATTGTCACGGGTACCAGG
The DNA here is from genome assembly GCA_035546335.1 of Thermoanaerobaculia bacterium. Taxonomy (GTDB): domain Bacteria; phylum Acidobacteriota; class Thermoanaerobaculia; order Gp7-AA8; family Gp7-AA8; genus DATKDP01. The sequence continues at coordinate 30,215 of DATKDP010000005.1, forward strand.
GGGATACCGAGTCGCCCTGCACCGAGTGCAATCATCCGGCGAAGGATCACGTGACGCAGATCGTCTGCCGTCCCGCTTCGGGCGATTTCTGCATGTGCCGTAGGGACGCCCAACCGCCTCGCTCAGGATGACGGCAACGTTTGCGGTGTCATTCCCTCTTCAGCGGCGCACAGCGCCGTTTTCGGGCTCGGGATGACGTGAGGATTCGGTGTCGTTTTTTCTTCACGCCCGAACCGCTGCTTCCAGGTGCGATAGCTCACCGGAGAAATCTCCGACGGTCGCACCTCGCTCCGCACTCCCCAGAATGTGTTCGTGTAGAGCAACGGGATCCCGCAGGCGTCGAGATGAGCGTCGATCGCCTCCTTCTGCATCAGAACGGTCGCCTTCTGTTCGCCGTGAGCGACGGCCATGATGTTGACGTCATTGAGCTCCGGGCCGGCATCACGCCAATAGCAGTGCGTCAGCGCATGAAAGCGGCCGATCTCGCTTCCGGCCTCGATTTCGCGACCCTTCGGGACGGCCCATTGGAACAGCCCGTTGTACTTCGTGACGCGCTCTCCGCTGGCGGCAGGCTTCACATGCTCGAGAAACGTCGAGAAGCGGCCGATGACTCCGCGCCGATCGAGATCCGAAGCGACCTGCATGAACGTGGCGCGATCAACGCCCGCTTCCTCGGCTCTCGCCGACCAGAGGTCCCTCACGATCTCCAGGGACGAGAATTCCCGCTTGAGCACCATCAGAATCCGCCAGTCGTTCTCATCGAGATCGACGATGGCAGCCTCTCGCGCTTCCGCCGGATGCTCCGATCTGGCGCCGATCTCGAGACCCTTCCGGCGCATGTGGCCGACGCCGAGCGCGAAGACGCGAAGCGGAGGCATGATCCGATGAGCTTCGGCACCGATCAGCCGCTGAAGCAGAGCACAATGTTCCTCGAGAGAGAATCCTTTCGGCACCTTGAGGGTCGTCCAGAGCCGGTAGTCCGTCTCGCCCGCCGCGAGCTCGGCGCGCCGTATCACGATGTGTCCGGTGAACGGATCGTTCTCCAGGAGAAAGTCGAACGCAACGTCGAGACGCTGGAACGGCAGCTTCCACGCAATCAGGGCTCCCTGGGCGAGATTGGTCGCGAGAAGCGTCTGCCGGATCCTGCGGATGGTTCCCGCCTCGAGCATCGCGCGCATTCGCTCGATGACCGTGTCCGCGTCGATCCCGCTTTTCGCTGCGATCTCCCCGATCGGATCGGCTGCAAATCCCTGAATCTGATCTTCGGAGACCTCGAGGATCGTCTGGTTGAGCGGATCGTTGATCGAGATGGGAACGGCAGTGACGAGGGAGCTCATGCCGAGATCTCCTCATCGAGCAGATAACAGGCAGGATCAGACTCCCAGTAATCGCCTGTCGCCGCTTCGGCACGTGCACGAAAGTTCCCGTTGCAGGCGCTCAACCAGCGGCAGGTCGCGCAGCGCCCCTTGAGGAGCTCCTTCCTGTTTCGCAGCCGTGAAAGCAGCTCGACGTTCGGATCCTTCCAGATCTCCGAGAAGGGCCTTTCACGGATCGAACCGACGGCATGATTCGATGTGAACTGGTCGGGATGCACGAGGCCAAAACTGTCGATTGCCGCAATTGCGATGCCCGAGCGGTTCCCTCCGTTGCTCCGGATCAGCTCGAGCGCCGCCTCGGCCCGCTCCTGGTCGCGCATGAGGAGCCAGTAGTAGGCGAATGGCCCGTCGGCATGATTGTCCACCGTGAGCACCTCGATCTCCTTCCCCTCCTCGTTCCACGTCTCCACCTGCTCCATGACTCCACTCATCACGTCACGCTTTTCGTGCGCCTCCAGATCGATGCCCGACAGATACGAGCCGCGACCCGAATAGACGAGGTGATAGATGCAGAGACGCCCGATCCCTTCTCGCTCGATGATCCGGTAGATTGCCGGAAGATCCTCCGCGTTGTCGGAGGTCAGGGTGAAGCGGAGACCGACACGAATTCCTTCGGCACGGCAGTTTCGTATTCCTCGCAACGCTTCCCTGAACGCCCCCTTCCTGCCCCGGAACCGGTCGTGATTCTCTTCGCGTCCGTCGAGGCTGATGCCGATGTAGCTGACGCCCATCCGTTTCAGGCGCGCCGCGATCCGGCGATCGATCAGAGTGCCATTCGTGGAGAATGTCACGCGGATTCCGAGACCACTTGCGTACTCGGCGAGATCGAGAAGGTCGGGGCGCACGAAAGGCTCGCCACCCGAGAAGAGGAGCGCCGGCACGTTGAATCGCGCCAGATCATCGATCATCGCTCTCGCTTCGTCCGTCGTCAGCTCGCCCGCGAATTTCTGCCTGAGCGCGTCGGCATAGCAGTGCATGCATTCGAGATTGCAGCTCTTCGTCGCGTTCCACACCACGACAGGTCCGGATCCCGGCCGGCTGCCGTGCTTCTGCCGGGCCGAGTCGCGGTCGTAGCGAAGCGAGTCGCCGTAGTAGCTGCCGCCGCCAAGGAGCTTTGTGAGACTGAGCATCGAATGACCTCCCGTTTACGCGACTCATGCTCCTGCAGGCCTCCCACAACGGTAAGTGATGAATGGCACACAGAGCAGTGATCGCTGCCACCTGCCGCTTGGTGACGGGCGCCCTCGCCTGCGAGCGTCCGAAGGGTGATGATGGATCGTGCCGTCCACTGTGACGGAAGGAGCCGCATATGGTCATTCTCGCTGGAAGGTCGCGAGCGCCTGCCGCGAGAAATTGCAGAACGCCCCGCCATGGCGGACCGTGCACACACGACAGCGAACCTCGGGAGGCAGCACCCGGTCATCTCCTTCCGGCTCCGGAATCGATCATGCGGCTGCCGCCAACGATCGGATGACGTCGTGTGAGCCGGCGAGATCCTCGCTCAGAAGCGCAAGAATACGAAGTCTGACGTCGCTATTCGATTCGAAGAGGCGAATGAGATCCTTCCTGGCAACACGGCCGACGATACTGTCACGCACGAGCTGCGCCGTGGTCTGGTGCTTCGAGGCGAGGAAAAGAGGAGCGAGTCCGAGAATCTCGCGACGACGGCGAACACCGAGCTGAAGGCACTCTCCCCGTAACGAGCGCGCCGTGATCCGACAGCTTCCCTCCAGAATGAGAAAGACCGTCGTCGCCTCGTCACCCTCCCGGATGAGCAGCTCGCTTTTGGTTCTCGATTCGATCCGCATCCATGGCGCGAGGAGAGTCACCAGCTCGTCGCGTGTTCTCTTTCGATATCGATCTCTCGATCCGTTTCTACCGCGCGGGACGACACGATTCCTTCGTTCGATCTTCACGAGACGAGAATAGGAATGTCGCGCGAAACTTCGTGTGACTTCAACCACGGCTCCATGTGACGAAAACGGTCCTGGCCGCGGCTCGCTGCACGTGACCGTCATCACATCCACGCGTGCGCCTGGTCATTCGACGAGGTTCAGGCTCGTGGTTCGATTGAGCTCGACATCGAGGAGGTTCGTACATGGGCACGAGCGCGGCGAGAGACTTCAATATGAATCCATTCGTGATCATCTGGGAGCCGACCCGAGCCTGCGACCTCGCCTGTCTGCACTGCCGGGCAGCCGCACAACCGCTGCGGAGCAAGTTCGAGCTGTCGACCTACGACGGATACAAGCTGATCGATCAGATCGCAGAGCTCGAGCCACAGGTGTTCGTGCTGACGGGGGGTGACCCTCTCAAGCGGCCCGACATCTACGAGTACATCGACTATGCACGACGACGCGGGCTTCAACCATCGTTGACTCCGAGTGCGACTCCGCTCCTCACCACCGATTCGATCGATCGAATGAAACAGGCGGGACTCACGAGGCTGGCAGTCAGCCTCGATGGTGCGACGGCCGAAACCCACGACTTCTTCCGCGGTGTTGCGGGCTCGTTCGATCTGACTCTGAATTCGATCCGGCACGCGCGGAAGATCGGGCTGCCCGTTCAGATCAACTCGACGGTCACCAGGCGCACGCTCGGCGATCTGGAAGCGATGGGAGAGCTTCTGACGACGCTCGACATCGCCATGTGGAGCGTGTTCTTTCTCGTTCCGACGGGCCGTGGCAAGTCAGAGGAAATGATCAGCGCCATCGAAGTGGAGGAGGTCTTCGCCCGCCTTTACCGCATCAGTCAGACCGCCGGCTTCGATGTGAAGACGACCGAGGCGCAGCACTACCGCCGCCATGTCATCCAGCAGCGTCTGCGGGAGATGAACGGGGACATCGGGACTCTGATGGAAGGAGGAACGATCGGACCCGAAGTCGCGTCTCTGTTTGCTTCGGCCAGCAGACGACGCGACATCATCGGAATGGTCACCGATCAGAACCTGCGTGTCCCGCGCGGGGTGAACGATGCGAAGGGATTCGTCTTCATCTCGCACATCGGCGAGGTGTATCCAAGCGGATTTCTGCCGATCTCGGGAGGTAACGTCCGAAACCGCCAGCTGAAGGAGATCTATCGGAACGCGCCGATCTTCACGTCGCTCCGTGACACATCACAACTTCGCGGCAAATGCGGCGTCTGCGAGTTCCGCGAGATCTGCGGCGGCTCACGCGCGCGCGCGTATGCGATGACCGGTGACGTTCTCGGTGAGGAACCGCTCTGTGTCTACCAGCCGGCAGGCTCGCACGCGCACGAGTGACGAGGCGGAGGGGCGAACGGTGATGCTGTCACGCAATGCCGACGCTCCCTGATCTCTCGTAGGGACGAAGCATTTGCGCGAGGGACAGAGCCGAGGGCCTGCCCGCGCCGCAACGCAGCGCAATAGCTTCGTCCGGGTGCTTGCCATGAGCTACCCAAGCCTTCGGGGAGAGCGGGCGTCCCGCGCCCGCCCCCGGGTGGGTGGGGCGCGCATTCGCCACCGAGAATGTCACAATCTCGCAAGCACCCGGGCGAAGCTATTGCGCTACGCTCCAGTCACGCGAGCCTGTCGCCACGGCCTGCGCGCAAATGCTTCGCCCCTACGAGAAATGTGACGGTCGCGCGAGACATCTGCCACGTCGATTCTCGAGACGGTCTCAGCACACCTGCCAATCACGCTGGAACCGGCACCGTTTCGAGCGGCTCCAGCTGTGCCGTGAAGTGGCGAAGGAACCGGGGGGCGTGCACGATCCGGAATCCGGACAGCCGCTCTTTCTTCGCGGCGACGGCGATCACGACCTCGGCGACGTAGTCGATGTGCGACTGCGTGTAGAGGCGTCGTGGGATCGCCAGACGAACCAGGTCCATCGCCGACGGCACTTCCGTTCCGTCGGGCTTCCGGCCGAACATCATCGTTCCGATCTCCGACGAGCGGACTCCTCCCTCGACATAGAGCGCATTGACGAGCGCGATTCCTGGATACTCCGAGGGATCGATCTGAGGAAGCATTGCGCGTGCATCGATGTAGACGGCATGACCTCCCGGCGGCTGGACGATCGGCACTCCCGCGGCGGCCAGTTTCTCGGCGAGATACTCGATGGAGCGGATCCGGTAGCGGAGATATGGCTCCTCGACGACTTCCTCGAGTCCCCTGGCGATCGCTTCCAGATCGTACCCCGCAAGCCCGCCGTAGGTCGGAAATCCTTCGGTCAGAATCAGAAGGTTCCGGCATCGTTCGGCCCAGCGATCATCGTTGATTGCGAGAAAGCCTCCGATGTTCGCAAGACCGTCCTTCTTGGCCGACATCGTGCAGCCATCGGCGAGCGAGAACATTTCCTGAGCGATCTCCTTCGGCGTCCGCTCTGACTGCCCCTTCTCACGGGTCTTGATAAACCAGGAGTTTTCCGCGAAGCGGCAAGCGTCGAGAAACAGCGGCCTCCGATATCGGTCGCACAGCGCGCGCACACCGCGCAGATTCTCGAGCGATACCGGCTGGCCGCCGCCTGAATTGTTGGTGACGGTCACCATCACCAGACGAACGCGATCTCTCTGGCGATCGAGGATCGCGTCGAGCTTTGCGAGATCGACGTTCCCCTTGAAGGGATGAATCGTGGACGGAACCAGCCCTTCCGCGATCACACAGTCGAGCGCATCGGCGCCCTCGACCTCGATGTTGGCCCGCGTCGTATCGAAGTGAATGTTGTTCACCACGATGTCGCCGGGCTGCAGAATCGAATGGAAGAGAATCCTCTCGGCAGCTCTTCCCTGATGCGTCGGGATCACGTGCTCGTACCCGGTGAGCTCCTGGACGACATCCTTGAATCGAAAGAACGAGCGGCCTCCCGCGTAGGACTCGTCCCCCTGCATCAGCGCGCTCCACTGAGCGGCGGACATGGCTCCGGTTCCGGAGTCCGTCAAGAGGTCGATCAGCACATCGTCTGCACGAAGCAGGAAGACGTTGTAGCCTGCCTTTTCGAGAGCGCGCTCGCGCTCCTGGTGTGTCGTGAACTTGATCGCCTCGATGGCTTTGATGCGGAACGGCTCGATGATGGTCCTGATGTTCATGCTGCACTCTCCGGCAACGAGCGTAGTTTCCCGGCTCAGGGCCTACGGTGCGCCCGATCACGAAGGCTTGTGACGTCCTCACGCACCTTCTGCTTTCATCACGACACTTGCGATGCTCGCGCCGCCGAATACCCGCCGAATACCCGACGAAGAGCTTCGAAGAGCGCGTCCGACTCGTACGGCTTCCGAAGGAACTCGACGTGCGGTCGGGAAAGATATGGCTGGAGCTGTGCCTCGTCGCCATGTCCAGTCGAGAAGATCACCGGGAGATCGGGCCAGCGCTGGTCGATCCAGCGATAGAGCTCGACACCATTCATGTCGGGTAGACCGATATCGAGAATCACGGCATCCGGCCGGGAGATCTCGATTGCCGGAATCGCTTCGTCGCCTCTGCCGACGACCTCGGCGTGAATCAATTCCTGCCGCAGCAGAGAGGCGATACCGAATGCGACGCTCTCTTCGTCTTCGACGATCAGGACGCGACGGACGCTCGAAAGACGCCTCGGCCGGACCTCATACCGTGCGACATCGTTTTGCGCCTGCTGATCGGTAAGCGGAATGAAGAAATGAACCTCCGTTCCAACCCCTATTGTGGAGGTGACGAAGATCTGCCCTCCGTGGAGGCGAACGATCTGCTCGGCGATCGGCAGACCGAGTCCCGTGCCTCCCCTCTTCGTGCTGAAGAACGGCTCGAACAGACCCGGAATGAGCGCAGGCTCGATCCCTTCACCGTCATCGGCGAGAACGAAATGAGCCTGGTCGGATTCCGAAGAGACCGTTCCAAAAGGAAAGAACGTTCCCCCCGCGGCGTGCTCGACTCGCAGCGACAAAGATCCACCCGCCGGCATCGCGTCCTTCGCGTTGATTACCAGATTCGTCAGCACCTGCGTGAGCTGTTCACGATCGGCGGCAATCGTCAGGGGCTCGATCCACGGCAGTGTGGTGAGTTGGACGTTGGCAGGGAGAATGGCGGCGAGGTCGATTTTCACCTCCTCGATCCACGACCGCACATCGATCGCCTTCTTCTGAGGCTCGGTCGCCCGGGTGAACCGGAGGATTTCCTGCGTGATGCGTCGACCTCGACCGACCGCCTGCATGATGTGCTGTGTCGAGCTCCGGATTGAGTCGTCCGTCGTCCGCCGCCCGATGACTTCGGCGAACGGTTGGATCGCCATGAGCACGTTGTTGATCTCGTGAGCGATCATCGCCGCGATCCTTCCGAGACCATTGAGCCGGTTGGCGCGGTCGAGCTCCTTCTCCAGGAGACGTTTCTCGGTGAGATCGAGAAACGATGCGACGACTCCTGTGATCTTCCCGTTCTCGAGGATCGGTGACGCGGTGACGTCGACGGGAAAGGGCGTGCCATCGCGTCGCCACAAGAGGTCATCCGGGAGTCGTATCGGACGGCCCGTCACCAGAACTCCCTGCAGAGAGCAAAGCTCGGCCGGATATGAGGAACCATCCTGACGATGATGGTGCACCAGCTCGTGGAGCGACTTTCCGATCAGATCTTCCGGCTCCCACCCGAACAACTGTGCCGCCGCGCGATTGGCAAGAGTGCACCTCCCCTCGGAATCCATGGCGTAGATTCCGGTAATCGTCGACTCGAGCAGAAGCTCGATTCTGTTCTTCAGCCTCTCCTTCTCTGCCTCCGCCCGCCGTCTCTCCGAGACGTCGCGCGCCATGCCGAACACATGGACCGCGCCATCCGCGTCGATCTCCCTCAGCCCGATCGCTTCGAGAGTGATCGAGTCCCCTCGTTTCGTCCTGATCGGTATCTCAGTCAATCGCGGCGGCTCGCCACGCAGCGTGCTGCCGAGCTCGAAGGCGGCCGGCTCCCGAGCGCTCTCGACGATCAGATCGAATACGTTCGTGCCGATCAGCTCCTCCGGCTCCCATCCCGCGATCCGGGTAACCGCGGCATTGACGTCTTCGATCGTCCCGTCGGGAGCGAGCATGTAGATGACGTCATGAGCGCCCTCGAACAGACGGCGATACCGCTCTTCAGACCGGCGCAGCGCCTTTTCGGCCGCGCGGTGCTCGGTGATGTCCTGCGTCGTCCCGCGAAGCCGCTCGAGACCGTCGGGGCCGAAGACCGCCCGAGTCCGGCAGGAGAGAAGGCGGATTGACCCGTCGTCGAGAACGATCCGATGCTCGAACGCGACCTCCGATTTCGTTTCGATCGCGGTGTGCAGCCAACGCTCGAACTGGAGACGATCCTCTGGCGGCATCCGCTCGTAGATCGGGGCGCGCTCGAGGCCGCCCTGACGAGGCTCCCAGCCGAAGATTCGAAAGAGCTCATCGGTCCAGCGAAGCACGCCGGTCCGCACATCGCTGTCCCAGCTCCCGATGTGCGCCATCTCCTGCGCTTCAGCCAGCATCGCCTTCTGGCGTACCAGTTCGAGCTCGGCCTCCTTCCGCGAGGTGATGTCGCTGGCCATCACGAGCGTGCCGCGGTAGCGCTCGTGCTCATCGAACAGAGGAGCCGCGGCCATCAGGAGATGAACGGCCCGGCCGCCGGCAGCACGGAACGTTGCTTCGCGCTGCTCGCGAATGCCTTTCCGCCGGCGCTCGAGCGCTTCGCGGGCGAGCTGCTCTTCGCCCGCGTCCATGAAGTCGAACACGGGCCGCCCGATCATCTGGCCGGCGGAATAGCCGAGGATCTCCTCCATTCTCTGGTTGACGTAGGTGGTGATGGCGTCGGCATCGCAGATCCAGATTCCCTCCTGCGAGGTCTCGACGATCTGTCGATACCGTCCTTCGCTCGAGATGAGAGCCTGCTCCGTTTGTTTGGCCGCAGCCCGCAGCGTGGAATCGTGAAGCTCGCGAGCCACCGCGAATCCGAGGCGGTGAAGGGCGTTCCGGCAAACGTAATCGCGCGCGCCCCAGCGGAGTGCAGCGGACGCGACGTCCTCTCCGGCACGATTCGACAGAAGGATCACCGGGAGATCGAAACAGCGGCTTCGGATGAGCAAACAGCTCGCCGAAGGTGCGAGCGATGAGAACGACTCGTCGACGAGGGCCAGATCGAACCGGCATCCCCGGAGTGCGTCGTCGAGCGTACCCGCCGTTTCCGCGCGTACGATCTCGCAGGCTACGCCGGCGCGATGCAGCTCCCTGGTGATCGAGAGCACATCGTCGTCGGAACCGGCGACGAGCAGGATCTTCGCTCTCATGAGGACGGCCTCCCATGGACGAGGCCTCGATCCATCCCGCCGCCCTTCATTGCGCCGTACCGGCGCACTTTCCCCGCTCCGACAGAGTCGCGGAAGCTGTATGCCAGAAGGCATCGCGCCACTCCGGAGGTGCGGCGCAGAAGCAGGTGTTGCAGCGCGGACACTCGAGACTTCCGTGAGCGCCGCGGCAGTCGCACCACCGAGCTCGCGCGAGAGGATACATTCGCGCGCAGGCGAAGCAGTAGAGTAGCTGGTTCCCGGCGATGCATTCCATCACGATATTGGAGTCCCCCAGAGGGGCGAGGAAATACAGCGATCGGTCACGAAACGCGGCCCGTCACGTAACCGGCAGATCGGGCGCACGCTGAGGCCGCCTCAAAACTCGGAAGCCCTGAATCCGGCCTTGTTGTGCTCCTCGCAGGGACGGAGCCGAAGGCTTGCTACGCTGCGACACAGCGCAATCGCTTCGTCCGGGTGCTTGCGGGTGGGCTGCATCGTCGCCCGTGGGACAGGGGCGGGCGCGGGACGCCCGCTCTCCCCGGCAAATGCTTCACCCTACGAGAACTTGTGACGCTGGCTAACGTGATGCGAGGATCAGGTAGCTGTACTTACCGACGAGCGTGACTCGCTCGACGCGCCACGCTTTCGCCTTCAGCATGTCCACGGTCTCGGTCATCGACACGCGATGCTCGGTGGGAGGTCCGGGCGGAGGGTCGATACTCTTCCTCCAGTCGAGGATCACAAGGCGACCTTCGCTCCGGAGGATTCGCCTTGCCTCGTCCAGCACGGCGGCGTGATCGTTCAGTTCATGCCAGACGTTGGCCAGAAACACCAGATCACACAGCTCCGCATCGAGGTTCGTCGCGCTCGCACTTCCCTCGGTCACCACCACGTTCGTGATCGCGTCCGTGGAGAGCTTCTCTCGCAGAGTCTCGAGCATCTGCCCCTGCAGATCGACGGCGTGGACCCGGCCCGGCTCGATCTTCCGGGCGATCGGAATGCTGAAGTATCCTGTCCCCGCGCCAATGTCAGCAACGGTCATCCCCGGCGTCAGCTCGAGCTTTTCTACCACGTCTTCCGGTGGCAGCCATCTCGATCGCGCAGGATCGTCGAGCTTGTGAGCCCTCTCCGGGGGGAAGGTTCTCTCGTTCATGTCGGTGCGGCGCAGCATCGAAAACGAGGAGTGTAACTCAGTCGCTCGCCTTCCGCCCAACGGCGGCAGAAACCCGCTCCGGGGCGCGGACCTTCGCGGTCGTGACGCTGGGAGTCCCGCACACCTCCAACTCTATGACGCTGCGTGAGTTGGGAGCTCTGCGTCCTCATTCCGCTCTGTAGTCCAGACCCCGCCATTCCGAGGTCGACAGGACCGCGCCATCGGGTGAGAGCCCGACGACCCGCCAACGCAGAACGCCGGCCGAGACCCTGTCAGGGAACCAGCCGGGAGCACGATAGCGACCGACACCCGGCTGCAAGACGGCTGACAGCACCTCTTTGCCCGCGGCGTCGACGACCTCGAGCCTGTAGAAAGCAAAGCGAGCATCTTCCGCCCAGGCGAACTCGAGCGGGGCTGTCCGGACCGTCGTTGCGCCGGCCAGGGGGAGGAGCTGCCGGAGCGGGCCGGCGGCCCCCGTGGAGGAAGTCGTGAGGGCGGAACCGACGTAGTAGCGGAGGACCGGGAGCGGAAAGCCGGCGACACCGCCACTGTGAACGATCCCGCTGCCCGAGCCGGCCGTGCCGAGGTTCGAGTTTCCTTCCTTGTCGTCGGAGGCTTCGATCCGCAGCAGGATCAGATAGAGGCCTTCGACCGCAGTCGGGAGCTTCGCCGGATCGGGACCATCGAGGCGCACGTTTCCGGTCGGCGGCAGAAACATGTTGAACCGTTCGAGCTGCGTGTACCTGCGCTGCAGCGGGCGAAGCTCGACCGGCAGACTCGCTTCCGGCAGCAGGTCCTGGGCCGTAGGGGGGTCGTCGCCCGGCAGGACGACTTCCCAACGGCCGATGAGCCGCCCTGTTCCGTTGTAGGTGATGTCGGCGTGGAAGCTCGGAGCCGGCTGGCCGACCGGGGTCGAGAGCACAGTCGTATCCGTCTGAAATCGGAGCTGAACGTCGAGCAGCGAGAGCGGCACGCGTGCGCCGCCTCCGGCCAGACGACAGGTGACGAATACATATTCATCCGGACCACCGACGGTACTGGTGAAGCGCCTCACGTAGAAGAACGCCGAGGGCTGTCCGGCTGCCGCGGCCTCGTAGGCGCGTCGGGCCACGGTCTGAGGAATCGTCATGATGTCGGTGAACCCGCTCTGCCCGCTGAAGCGACCCTGGTTGTAGCGAAGAGGCAGACGGCCGAAGATCGTTGCCGGGTTGCACTTGAATCCGATATCGGGTGCGGCAGGGATGAGCGCGCCGCACCAGATCGCTTCAGCCGGCACCTGGTTCGTCAATCCGCCGAACGTGATGAAGACCGTCGTCGCCCCTCGCGTGTTGACATTGACACCGTTCGGATCACGTTGAATCGCGAGCAACGCCGGACTCATTGCGAGCAGCACGAAGACGAAGAATATGCGCTTGATCATCTGGTCACCTCAGAACAGGCTCAACGTCAGACCCGACGTCACCGTTGCCCCTTCACGATCGGTGTCGGTCCCGAAGGTGAGATCGCGAGTCTTCGAGCGCTGATCCCCGTAACGAAGGAATACGCGGCCCTGCCTTCGCTGAGGCTCGCCTCGAGAGAGCCTGAACCCCGACGAAAGCTCGAGGAAGCCGTCCAGGCTGTCGGAGTCACTCGTCCTGAAATTGTCATGAGCCAGCGACTTCGAAGCGCTCGCGGTCAGCGCAGTCTGTCCAAACAGCGTCCAGGTCACATTCGTTCCGTAGCGTTCGTTCCGGTCGCGCCTGCCGACCTCGAGACTCTCGTTGTCATCGACGGACATTTCGATGCCGAATCCGAGTCGCGGCACGGGATTGAATCCGAAGGAAACGGCGCTCGTCGACGTTTCGAAGTCGGCGTTCTCGCGCCCGACCTGACGATTGTCCTGCTTCGTCCGTCCGATGCGGAGGCCCGCGCGGACGCGCCCGATCTGCCAGTCGAGGCTCGCCGTACCGTTGTCGCTCATCTGATCCGGTACGTGCGTCTCGGCGAACTCCGCGTTGACGGGGATTCCGACGCCGAACTGGTGTGTCCTGTCGAGCTGGATCGAAAGCATGGGGAGAAACGTCGCGCGCGCTCCCTCGACGCCGAACAGCGCCGCCATGGGCACGCCCACGCTCAGCGCCGTTCGTCTCGTCTTCGTCGTCAGGATCGACTCGATGTCGTCGAGGTTGTCACGACTCCGCGCATGTCCCAGCTGCGCATTGAACGGCCCGAGGCTGAGAGTCAGGTCGGCGGCATCGTTCTGAATGTCGGCCTGCGCGGAAGCGCCAACGCTGCGAAACAGCGGCTCGAGCTGCTCATGACGAACGCCGAGCGTCAGGCTCAACTGTGTCTTTTCGGAGATCGCACGGTTCTGCAACAACGCGAGCGTCGCGTCGAGATACATCGCACCGCGGCTGCGCTCCTCGAGAGGAACGACGTCGAGGTCGAGCTCGAGCTGCGGATCGCTCGCTTCTCGGAACTTGCTTCCCGTATAGCCGGCCTCGACTCGTAACCGCTGCGTCCGATCGCTCGCCAGGAGGCGAATGCCCACACCGTCGCTCTTTTCGGCGGAGAGGACAGCCCCCTGATTGAAGGCGGAGAACGGCTGGAGTGACCCTTCGAATACGGTCGTCTCGAGGCGCAAGCCGCCCGGTCGCGAGCGAATCAGCTCGAATCCGAGCGTCGCTCCGAAAACCTGGTGGCTCGAGTTGTTCAGGCCGAGAAAATTGTCCCATCCGACGATACTGCTGCCGTTGAGTGCCGCCAGCTGAAGCGAGATCGGCTTCTCGTGACCGAAGGTCACCGCGACACCCCGGCTTCCGAAGCCGCTGACGAGATACCGGCTCGCTCCGAAGCTGAGATGGCCGACCGAGAAGAGCGTGGAACCGCGTTGATAATCGACGCGGTAGCTCCCGAGGTCGATTCTCGGAGCGGCATTCCCCTTCTCTCCGAAACGAAGGGCCTCGTTCTGAAACGAGACGCCTGTGATCTGGCTTTCGGATCGCAGAGCCCACGCCGGCGATTCGTGATCGCTGCGGATCGCAGCCTGGAGGGTCGCGTCCTGAAAGTTGTCACGCGAGGGAGCGTTGTCCTCGGGCGAATGGCTCTCGTCCAACTGCCCCTTGCCCGCGAGATCGAGCGAGGGGGTGACCGAGGCGCGAGTGAGACCGCGACGGCTGAGAACGCGCATCGGAAAGCGCGCCACTTCGTTCCATGCGCCTTCCGGGCTGATGAGATAGATGACCAGCTCGTGCTCCCCGGAGGGAAGGGGGAGGGTTGCCGCCTCATAGGTCAGGCGCTGCGCGGCGGCGCTGAAGAGCGATGTGACATCGGTCTGATCGAAGAAAACGGCGAGGCGGCCGTCCGAGGGCTCGAGCGGCCGGCTCAACGCGATGTGAAATGATTCGTTCTGCCTCAGCCAATGGTCAGGCGCGTAGCTCGTCTGGAAGGTGAGCTCGGCCGCCGATACGGACACTGCGAGAATCCCGAGCAGCAGGGCACAGAGCGTCTTCATGCATTTCCTCGCACGTCGCATTCGATGAAGGTCCTAGCGAAACCACAACGTATGGAACCAAAATGGGGTGGCCTAGAGTAGCACAGCATCAACGGAAAGAGAACATCAGGCGAGCGGGAAGTGGCCGAACTTTGTCGCGGATGCGACGCGGAGCATGTGAGGGCTTGCGATGGTCTGACACAGCATCCGCGACAAGTTCGGTCTGTAGCCGATCGCGTGGACAGGCGAATCTCGCGACGACCAGTTCCCAAAACTTCGGCCACAGGCTCCGACTACATTGCCTACAGTTCGCCGGGGCCGGACGAAGCTGTTCGCCTTCCGAGAGGTTGAGCGAGCCTGATGCGGCATCTCGCGGCTCACTGCTTCGTCCCTACGAAAGCCGGGGGGGCGAGCGGGAAGTGGCCGAACTTTGTCGCGGATGCGACGCGGAGCATGTGAGGGCTTGCGATGGTCTGATACAGCATCCGCGACAAGTTCGGTCTGTAGCCGATCGCGTGGACAGGCGAATCTCGCGACGAACAGTTCCCCAAGCTTCGGCCAACAGGCTCCAACTACATTGCCTACAGTTCGCCGGGGCCGGACGAAGCTGTTCGCGTTCCGAGAGGTCGAGCGAGCCTGATGCGGCATCTCGCGGCTCACTGCTTCGTCCCTACGAGAGCCGGGGCGTCATGTGCTCGGCGTGTCGGGCAGCGATGCGCCGCTGCGGATGACAAAGATCATCCCGATGACGGCTCCGCCGAAAAGAAGGATCCCGGCGGCGATCATGATCGTGAGCCCGCGCGCCGGAAAGTGCCCGAAGCGCACCGCTACATTGAGCGAAGCGAGGGCGGCTCCTTTGCCGGACGGGTCGCGAGCTTCGAGAGTCACGATCCCTGCATCGCGCGGAGTCCATGTCGTTCTTCCGGCGACATCCGTCGGTCGCAGCACGGCCGTGAAGCTCGTTCTGCTGTTTGGACGGTACACCACCGTGATCGCGGCGTTGCTCACCGGCATGCCATCGTCGGTGACGACGACACCGGTCTCCACCCCGCGCAGGGGAAACTCGCTGTCGATCCCGATCGTGGTGGCAGCGAACAGCGGCGATCCGACGGCGACGAGCATGACCACGACGATCCAGCGAGTCCGCTTCATGACACGACCTCCGTCTCACGATCCGATCTCGCGGAGCGTTTGAATGTCAGGATCAGGGCAACCCCCGTCGTTCCGAGCAGCCAGACGAGGAACGCGAGAAGAGGGAGCGCCTTCCCCCAGTCGAGTGCCATGTCATGTCCGTAGATCCCATGCCGCAACTTGCCGACGACCGAAGAGACGAGAATCGTCGCGAGGCCGAGGGGAACGATGAACTTGATCAGCCAGTCGAACGCGACCGGAAGGCGTGCCCAGCTGTGCTCATTGAGCATGAGGCGGAGCTTCGAGATCGGCAAGCACCAGCCGAGAATGAGACATTCGACCAGCCCCACGATCAGCAGACCATGCCCGAAGGCCCAATGGTCGATGAGGTCGAGCAGCGAGAGCCCGAAGGTGCCGTTGCCGTCCAGGCCTCGGTCGATCACGATAGGAAGCGCGAAGAGCGCGCTGCCGAGAACACCGATGATGCTGGTGACCAGAAGCGTCTGGCGGCGCGACCATCCGAACTTGTCGATGAGAGCGACGTTCATCGCTTCGATCAGGGAGATCGACGAGGAGAGACCCGCCATCAGAAGCAGCAGGAAGAAGAGCAGGCCGAAGGCGACCACGCCCCACGGCATCGCATCGATCCCCTGCGGCACGACGAAGAACATCATCGCCAGAGTCGAGGCGCGGGGAACGATGGCGAAGGCGAAGAGAAGCGAGAAGATCGCAATCCCTGCAATGTATTCGAATCCGCAGTTGAGCATGGCGATCACCAGCCCGTTGTTCGGCTGGTCGGCATTGCGAGGAAGATACGATGCATACGCGGTCATCACGCCGAATCCGAGCGTCAGGCTGAAGAAGATCTGGCTGACCGCTCCGCGCCACACTTCCGGGTCGCTCATGATCCGGAAGTCGGGCGTGAAGAGCAGATAGATTCCTTCCTCGCCGTGCGGCAGAGTGACGCCGCGAACGATCAGAACGATCATCAGCACCCACATCAGCGGTACGAACACCTTCACCACCGGCTCGATCGTCGCCGTTCCCCTTCGGACGATCACGATGTTGAGCAGCCAGACGATCGCGACGAGAACCAGCACCATCGGCGAGGAGATCATGCGGAAAAAATATCCGGTCGGATTCGCCATCCCTTCGATCCCGAAGGCCGGAACATCGGTCGCAGGCTTCCAGATCTCGGCGAACGATCCGAGGAACATCCCGCAGACCCAGGCGAGAATCGTCACGTAGTACATCGTGATGAAGGCTGCGTTGAGAATGCCCCACCATCCGATCAGCTCACCGCCGCGGCCGGCGACCTGTCCGAGCGAGGCGGGAAAGGCGCGATGCGTGTAGGTGCCGAGCCCGAGCTCGGCGATCAGAACCGGAATGCCCACCAGCACCAGCGCGAGAAGATAGGGGAGATAGAACGCTCCGGCGCCGAAGGTGTAGGCGTTGGCTCCGAAGAACACGATGTTCCCGAGACCGATCGCCGATCCCGACGCCGCGAGGATGAAGCCGATCTTCGTGCTCCATTGGCCACGCTGCTCGGCCATTGCGGGAGGTCCTCCTTCGGGTTTTTCTCTTCCGACGAGAGGGGAAACGAGTGCAGGCCTCAGCCGGCTATCTTATTTCATGGCTGATGAAAATTCGAACTGCCGCTGTCCCGCCGTCGTCTCTCAGAGTTTGATCATAGAAGCCGGGCTCGGGCGCGGGCTCGGGCACGGGTGGCTCACTCGGTTGGGCGGCGGGATTTGATCAATTTAGCCAGTATCTGTGCGATGCGGTCGAGAAAGGCCTTGTGGTCATGCGGAAGGACCGAGATATTTAACCCCGACTAGGTTCAGTCCCGAAGCAGGCAACCGGCGCCTTCCCGAGCCCGCGCCCGGACCCGAGCCCGCGCCCGGCCTTTGACTCTCGAATTTCAAATATTTTTGGGTAGCATTAGCACAAAAAGGCCCCGGCATACTGCCGGGGCCTTCGATGCGTCGTCGTGACGACTGGAGGGTCAGAAGCGGATGCCTGCGGTGAAGCGCCACGTGCGGGGCAGCTGGTAATGCGCCGCGGTCGTCGCTTGGCCGAAGTTCGAAGCCTTTTCCCAATGCGCGCCTTCGATCGGCGTCGTGGTGAATGGATTGAAGCTGGCGAGACGGCGAACCGTGGTGACACCGCCGACCTGCGCCGTTTCGTTGAAGGCGTTGATGAGATCTCCTTTGACGAAGAGGTTTGCCGGCCCGAAGCCGAGGTTCCATGTGAGCGAAACATCGGTTGCGGTCAGATCCTCCCAGCGGAACGCACCGCGGTCGCTGAAGAAGTAGTTCACGGTGGAGGGAGGGGTCTCATATCCCGGATTCGTCACGAACGGAGCCACAGGAACGGTGGTCACCGCGGAGTAGGGTGTGCCGGAATCGAATCGCTCGAGAAGGCCGAAGCTGAGACTGCCGAGCCCACCGATCGGAAGATCGTACGAGGCCCACAAGCGCCCCTTGTGCGTCTGATCGGCGAGAAGGAATCCCTCTGGGTTGTGTTGCGCGAAATTCCTGTATTCACGATAGGAATTGATCGTGCTGCCGACGGGCCCGTTTCCGAGAGTCTCTCCCTCGACGGTTCCCTTCGTTTCCGACCAGGTGTAGTTGCCTCCGAAATTCAGGCGTGATGTGACGCGATAGGCCGCCTGAAGCTGAACCCCCTGATAGGTCCGCTTCTCGTCGTTGGTGTTCGCGGTGGTGACGACGTCGAGCGTCCCGATGAGCGGATCGCTGACCTGATCTCCCGGGCTGGTGAAGAGTCCGTAGAAGTCGTTCCATTCGCGATCGATGTAATCGACGCGGAAGAATCCGTTCCGGCCGATCTGCGTTCCGACTCCGACGGTGAGCTCGTCGACGTGCGGCGACTTCAGATCGCCGAGGAAGCGCTGGTTGAAGCCGGGAACGCCGGCGCCGATGAGCAGATCGAGGTTGTCACGGCCGCAACGGCCGGCCGCATCGCACTCGTTGAGGAACCAGCGATAGGCCGCTTCGAGAACGCCGAAGGAGTCGAGGCCGCTGTCGGGGCCGCCGATCTGCGGGCCGCGGTACTCATAGATGAAGTACGACGGATTCCCCCCTCCACCGGCTCCCCCGATGGTTTCCTGGATCCGCGAAACGTAACGGCTGTAGCTCGCATTCATCCTCAGCCTTCCATCGCCGCGAACGTCGTAGATCACGCCGAGCCGCGGACTCCAGTTCTTGTCTTTGGAGATCGGATTGCCACCGCTGTCCATGCCGTCGTTCTTGTCGTAGCGGACGCCGAGGTTGAAGCTGAAGTTCTGATTCAGGTCCCACTTGTCGTTGAGGAAGACCGAATCGGTGACGAAATCTGATCCCTGAGAGAGAGTCTGGATGGGTGTCCAGAGGATCCAGTCGCCCTCACTAACCACCGGACGGAGGCTGCCGTCCGCAGTCCGGGTCGGAGCGATGCCGTTGAAGATGTACATGTCGAGATTGGAGCCCGACTGGAAGTTGTTCGAGAAGCGCGACTCCATGAAGTTCTCATAACCGGCGACGATGTTGTGTGAGCCGGCTCCGGCGGTTGCGAGATAGTACGTTCCCTTGAGCTGGTAAACCTCGTTCTCGCGTACTTCGTCGTCGCAGATGCCGCAGAAGATCGGGGCGCCCCACGCACCTCCGTAGCTGATGTCATAGGCCCAGCTCCCGAGGGCGAGGTCGCGAGGATCGTTGTGATTCGTCGTCACGTGATCGCCGCCACTTCCGGAGAAGACCAGATCGCGCGTCGAGTAGCCCGCTTCGACGAGGAAGTTGCTGGTGAGGATGCCGCTGTAGCGCGCGGTGATCATCTCGCGCGGCAACTGGCGGCCGTTGATGTCCATGGTCGACAGATCCCAGCAGCCGAACGCGCAGTGCGGCGTCTGATCGATCTCGTAGCTCAGATAGCTGCCGACGAGATTGTGCTTCGGAGTGACCTGTCCCGTGAGCTTGACCTCGTACCGCTCGTCGGTCTGGACGGTCGTCGGCAACGGGATCGTGCTGTTGGTGAAGAAGCCTGGCAGATCCTGTTCGAAGTAGCGACCGGCCCCGAAGAACCAAAGGCGATCGCGGACGACGCGCCCGCCGAGTGTCGCCTCGTAGGTCTGATTCAGGTTGCTCTCCTGCTGCGGCTCACCGGCCGGAGTCGTTTCGTCCCAGGAGGGATTGGTGAAACTGTCGCGGAAGGACCCGCTGAATTCGTTGCCGCCCGACTTGGTGATCGCGGAAACGACGCCTCCGGTGAAGCGGCCGTACTCCGCGGAGATGGCCCCGCTCAAAACCGAGGTTTCTTCGATCGCGTCTTCGATGAAGAGGTTGTCGGTCTGGCCGCGAACGTTCTCGTTGGTCACCGCCCCGTTGACGAGGAAGAGAGAGTCGAAGGAGAACGCTCCCGAGATCATGATCGCTGCGCCCGGGCCCGTGGTGGTGGTTCCCGGCGCGAGGGTGACGATGTTCTGGATCGCGCGCCCGATCGGCAGATCATTGATCTCTTCGATGGTGAAGTTCGATTGCACTTCTGTGGTTTCGAGGACTGCGGGAGCTGCCGCGGTGACGGTGATCGCTTCGGCGACCGCCGACAACGCCAGACTGGCGTTCACGCGCTCGGTCCTTGCGAGGCCGACCCGCACGGTGCGCGTCTGGCTGGCCATCCCATCCATCTCGAAGAGCACCGAGTACTGGCCCGGTGGAATCGAGGGGAAGTTGTAGTTGCCGTTGACGTCGGTCACCGTCGTACGAGCACCCTGCATGCTCGGCGAGCTGATCGTCACGGTGGCTCCGGGGAGAGAATCTCCTCCGGTCGTGACCGACCCGGTGAGCGAGCTCGTCGTTCCCTGCCCGAATGATGCAACCGCGACGAGCAGGATTGCTCCGAGAAAAACGATTCGCTTCAAAAGTGTCATGAATTCCTCCGCTCTGTCATTGAAACGATCCATGTTCCACGCACGGCGTTGCGATTTTCGCCGAATGTCCGCCATGCGCTCGTTGAACTGTCCAACCGGAGCCGCTCGGTTGCAGGATCGCGTCCACGCGATGTCGATCCAGTGACCGCATGGCAACTATATGTATCTTCAAGCTATATGACAGCTTGACTGATCCGTAACAACAGCGTTCACATTCGCATCATTGGATTTCCGCTTCGGATGACCGGAAGACGGTGACGGCATGGAGCGACTCGGAGGGACGAAGCAGCGGGGAGAGCGGGCGTCCCGTGCCCGCCCGTGTCCGAGACTGTCGCCGCGGCCGGCGCACAAATGCTTCGCCCCTACGAAAAATGTGACGGTCGCGCGAGACACAGTGCTGCGTCAATGCGGTGGGCCGCTACGTCTCCAGCGGTTCGGAGTCAGAAGCGGCTCACCGGGCGCGAAGCGCCCGCTGCTCCCAGCTCCTGGCGAGCTGCGGCCGCCCCAGACTCCGGTAGGCTTCGACGACCATCGAATAGCTCGAAGGTGCCGGATTGCGCCGGATCATCGAGGCCATCAGCCGTTCCGCTTCGTCTGTTTCGTTCCGAAGAACATGGAGTGCAGCGAGCCTGATGTACGCTTCCCTGTTGCCTGGAAAGTCGCGAACCTCAGCTTCGAATGCGGTCCGCGCTTCCTCCAGCCGGCCGAGTCTGGCAAGCGCATCAGCGCGAACCAGCGAGAGCATCGCCAGCGGCGGTCCCTTGGCAGCGTCGATCTCCCGCGCGACACCCTCGACGATCTCGAGCGCTTCCTGGAATCGCCGTTGCGCCGTCCGAATCTGCGCCACGATCACCATGCCCTCCTGCCTGGTTCTCGCTTCCCTGAGGGCGGGCTGAAGCTCACGCTCCGCCGCTTCGTGATCCTGCCTCGAGAGGTACGCCCGCGCCCGCACCAGTCGAGCCTCCGCCGGATGGCTTTTCGCGGCGAGATCGGCGTGCTCGATCGCTTCGTCGTAGCGCCCGACCTGGAGCAGCAACCTGGCGATCGACAACGCGGTCCCCGGCGCGAGCATCGGCGCCGACTCGATCGTTTTCCGGTACGCCGCGAGCGCTTCGTCGGTTCTCCCTCTCTGCTCGTGGGCTTTGGCGATCAGAGTCCAGGCGTCGGCGAAGGTGGGATTCCGCTCGACGATCTCCTCGAGGATCGGGACCGCCGCATCGACCTCGTCGCTCCGCAGGAGCGCCGATGCGTGGCGGAAACGTTCGAGGTCACCGATCCGCTCCTTCGGGTCGGGAAGATCGGCATCCGCGAGCGCTGACCTCGTGCCGCCGAGATACCCGAGGGCCGCCAGCTTCGCGGCATCCTCGGCAGAGACCATGCCCGGATCGGTCAGCGCGCGATCGAACGCCGCCATCTCCTTCCGCATCGCGGCATAGACACGTCGCTCAGCGGCGAGTACGTCCTGTTTTTCCCCCGGATCGGCAACGATGTCGAAGAGCTCCGGCCGCGGAGCTTCGATGTAGTGATGTCGCTCGTCGACGAGCGAGGCGAGGTCGCTCCAGCCGAGATGTATGCGAGGGTACATCGTCTCGGAAAAGATCCGCCGCTCTTCGCCCTTCCCCGCGGCGATCTTGAGAAGGGAGGTGCCACGAGGGGCCTCCGGCGTTTCCAGCGTGAAGAGCGAAGAGATCGTCGGAAAAACATCAATCAGCCCCACGGGATCAGCGATCCGCCGTCCCGCCATTTCATTCGACGGCAGCTTCAGAAAGAGCGGAACGTGAATCGCTTCGCGATAGAGAAAGATGCCGTGCTCGCTCTCGCCATGATCGCCCAGGCCCTCGCCATGGTCCGACATGAAGACGATCGTCGATCGCTCGTAGAGAGAGCGAGCCCGCAGCGCATCGAGCAGCCGGCCGATCGCGGCGTCGGCGGTGGCGATCTCGCCGTTGTACGGAGAGTCAGCATAGGCCGCGCGGAAGGGTTCCGGCGGTTCGTAAGGGGAATGCGGTTCGAAGAGATGGATGAAGAGGAAGAACGGTTTTTCTCCATCACGCCGTGAAAGCCAGCCGATCGCTGCATCGACCGTGTCGAAGCCGCTGCGGTCGATGTCTCCGATCGCACCACCTTCGGCGCGCTCGACCGCGTCGTCGTAATGATCGAACGCGGCTCCGAGTCCCGTCGCCGCCCGCAGTACGTACGCCGAAACGAATGCCGCCGTCTCGTAGCCCTTGTCGCGGAAGAGAGTCGGAAGCGAAGGGATCGTCGGATCGAAGCTGTACCCGAGATTGTTGCGAACGTTCACCTCGGCAGGGAGCTTCCCCGTGAACATCGAGACGTGTGAGGGAAGGGTCAGTGGAACCTGCGCATACGCATTCTCGAAGACGATGCTGTCGCCGGCTAGAGCGTCGAGCGCAGGGGTCCTGACTGCGGTCGCTCCGTAGGCCGGAAGGTGATCCGCGCGCAGAGTGTCGACCGAGATGATGATGATCGGTCCGCCGGCCGCCGAGCGGGCGGCAGACTCCGATCTGCGACAGCCCGGGAGAAGGAGGCAGAGGGCAGAAAGCAGAAGGCAGAAGGAGCCGCGGAGGGCGTTCAAGCGGCGGCCCACCATCCGTTGGTGGCGCGTCGCGCTCACCACCGGCCGAATTCCCTGCACCCCTTCGAAATGCCTTTCACTCTTCATGCTTCAGTTACACACATCTGCTATCTGTCGGTTCATCCTGGCACCCCTTCGGGGTGCAAATCTTCTTGTCGGACTCTTGATCCGGTGGTGGCGCTTCGCGCTCACCACCGGCTGGATTCCATGCACCCCTTCGGGGTGCCCCGTCCACCCTTCACTTCGCCTCTCGCCTCTCGTCTCTCGCCCCTCGCCCCTCTGCTCTCTGCCATCTGCTCTCTGCCATCTGCCATCTGCCATCTGCTCTCTGCCATCTGCCATCTGCCATCCCCTCACACTCCCAACCTCCGCCCCCCCTCCACATCCCCCATCACATCGAGCGCCTCCCGCGCGAGGCGGCGCATCGCCGCATCGGGATTCGCCTCCAGCGCTTTCGCCAGGAGGGATCGTGCTTCATCCCGGCGCCCCTGCGCCCCGACGACCAGTGCGAGATTCACCCATGCTCTGCGGTTCGAGGGGAAATGCTCCGTCTCGGCGCGAAACGCACGTTCCGCGTCGGCAGCGCGGCGCAGCTGAAGAAGCGCTTCACCGCGCCGAAACTCGAGCTCGGCGATCGGCGAGAGCCGCTGCTGGCCGACCATGCTCCGGACGCGCTCGAGCAGCTCGAGCTCGGCCTGAAAGTTGCGGCGGGCATGATGAACCTGCGAGAGCAACATCAGCGGCTGCACGCGAAGAGGAGATGCTTCCGCCGCTTTTTTCGCGGCGTTCTCCGCTGCCGCCAGATCCTTCTCCGCGAGTGCGATGCTCGCCAGCGTCTCGTAGGCGAACGAAGGGACGTGCGGGGCGGCGAGCTCCGCGTAGGTTCTCGCCTCGCGAAAGTTTTTCAGCTCGAGCTGGAGACTCGCCAGAGCGAGCGCCGTCTGCGGATTTCCCGGAGACTCCTCCATCTGTTTTTCCAGCGCGCGAACGGCTCCCGCGGCGTCACCCCTCTTGCGATGGGCGGAGCTGATCAGGCCCCACCCCTGAAGAAACCGCGGATTGTCGGCGACGATGCGGTTGCCGATGGCCAGGGCGGTATCGTAATCGCCTTTCTGCAATGCGGCGGCGCCACGCCCGAACTGTGTGAGAAGAGCGATATGCTGCTTCGGGTCGGGCAACGGTCCGGAGGCTTTCGTCGTGACGCCGAGATAGCCGAGCGATTCGAGCTTCCGGATATCCTCCGGACTCATGGCCACGGGCTCCTCGAACGAGCTGGCGGCGAGAATGGTTGCGATCTTCGCACGCAGGGTCGCCACGATCCTGCGATGCTCGCCTGCCACGTTCCGTGTTTCCGCGGGATCGTCGACGTAATCGTACAGCTCGACCGTCGGCGCTTCGATCAGATGGAAGCGTTCTCCCACCTGCGAGATCAGCTCGCTCCAGCCGTAGTGGAGCCGCGGGTAATACGATTCGCTGTAGACGGTACGGTCCGCTGGCGCGGTTGCCGCGAAGAGATCGACGCCGTCGAGCTCGCGTTGCGCCGCGATTCCAACGCGCCCGAGAATCGTCGGGACGAGATCCGTGAGGGATGCGACCGAGGCGATCTCCTCCCCCGCCCGTTCATTCTCCGGAAGCTTGACGAGAAGCGGAACCTGAATCGACTCACGATAGAGAAAGACGCCGTGCTCGAGCTCTCCGTGATCGCCGAGACCCTCGCCATGGTCGGAAAGGATGACGATCATCGCGCGATCGTAGAGGCCCTTCGCTCGAAGAGTCTCGAGAAATGCGCCGACGATCTCGTCGGCGCGCGCGATCTCACCGTCGTACGGATCGGCGAGACGCGAAGCCCAGGGCTCTGGTGGCGAGTACGGAAGGTGGGGCTCGTAGAGATGGAGGAATCCGAAAACCTTCTCCGACCGCGCCGACTCGAGCCAGCTCGTCAGCGCGAGGCGCGTCGCATCACCGTCGCGCTGCCACGACGACATGGTCTCGGCGGGATTGATGGTCATCGCGTCGTCGTAGAAATCGAAGCCTTTGGCGATTCCCGTGTCGCGTCGAAGAACGAAGCTGGAGACCGCCGCTCCCGTCTCGTATCCGTGAGCCCTCAGAAGGTGGGCGAGCATCGCCTCGTCCGGATCGACTCGGTATCCGATGTTGTCGCGAACACCGTGCTCATGAGGAAGCGATCCGGTGAAGAGCGAGGCGTGGGCAGGCAGCGTCAGCGGTACGTTGCTGAACGCTTTGCGGAAGAGGACCGCGTCGCGGCGGAAGCGGTCGAGGTTCGGAGTGTGGCCTTCCGCATGCCCGTAGAGCGGCAGCCGGTCGGACCGAAGCGTGTCGATGGAGATGATGAAGAGGGGAGTGTCGCGCGGTGGCTGCTCGCGCTCGCGAGAACGGCAGGCGAAGGCGAAAACGACCGCAGCGATCGGCAGGAGAGTGAACGAGGCGTTCTTCAGGAGAGTGGCTCTGCGCATCACGCGAACTGGAAACCGCTGCGTGCCGGATTTTAGTTCGGATCGTCATCCTGGCGCCGCGTCACGGCGTCAGGCGCCGGCGGGGAAAAGAGTCAGGACAACCCCCGTCATCCTGAGCGAGGTGGGCGGGTGGGTGTGAGCGAAGGATCTGCGATCGGCAACTGTCTAAGAACGCAGATTCTTCGCTCACACCCGCCCCTGCCTCCTCGCTCAGAATGACGAGCTCGGCGAACGTGCCCCGATGAGTGGAGGGACAAACAAAAGGCCCCGGCGTACTGCCGGGGCCCTTGCTGCATCGAGTGAAAAACGAGGCTCAGAACCGGATGCCCGCGGTGAAGCGCCAGGTGCGGGGCAGCTGGTAATGAGCGGCCGTGGTGGCCTGACCGAAGTTCGCCACCTTTGTCCAATGAACTCCTTCGACAGGAGTCGTTGTGAAGGGGTTGAACGCGGCGAGACGGCGGACGGTGCTGACGCCGTTCACCTGGGCCGTTTCGTTGAACACGTTCAGCATGTCCCCACGGAGGAAGACATTGACCGGACCGAGTCCGACGTTCCAGGTGAGGGCTACGTCGGTTGCCGTTGCATCCTCCCAGCGGAAGGCGCCGCGATCACTGAAGAAGTAGGTCACCGTGTTGGGCGGCGTACGGTACCCGGGGTTCGTCACGAACGCACCCACCGGCACGGTCGTCACAGCCGAGTACGGTGAGCCGGAGTCGAAGCGCTCGAGAAGGCCGAAATTCAGGCTGCCGAGCCGGCCGATCGGGAGGTCAAACGAGGCCCAGAGACGAGCCTTGTGAGTCTGGTCCGTCAGAAGGAATCCGACGGGGTTGTGCTGCGCGAACGCCTTGTACTCGGCGTACGAATGAATCGCGCTGCCGATCGGGCCGTTTCCGAGGGTCTCTCCATCGATCGATCCCTTCGTCTCCGACCAGGTGTAGTTGCCGCCGAAGTGGAGGCGCGAGGTCGCGCGGTAGCTCCCCTGGAGCTGGACTCCCTGATAGCTCCGCTTCTCGTCATTCGTGTTGGAAGTCGTCACGACGTCGAGCGTCCCGACGAAAGGATCGGTTGCGTGATCGCCCGGGGTGGTGAAGACACCGTAGAAGTCGTTCCACTCGCGATCGATGTAATCGAGGCGGAAGAAGCCGGCCTGTCCGATCTGCGTTCCGAATCCGACGGTGAACTCGTCGACGTTCGGCGACTTCAGATCGCCGGGGAAGCGCTGGTTGAAGCCGGGGACGCCGGCGCCGATGAGAAGGTCGAGGTTGTCGCGTCCGCAACGGCCGGCCGCGTCGCACTCGTTGAGGAACCAGCGGAAGACCGCCTCGAGAACGCCGAAGGAGTTCAGGCCGCTGTCGGGGCCGCCGATCTGCGGTCCTCGGTACTCATAGATGAAGTAGGCGGGATTGCCGCCCCCACCACCTCCGCCAACGGTCTCCTGGATTCGAGAGACGTAGCGGCTGTAGCTCGCGTTCAGGCGGAGGCGTCCATCGCCCCGAACGTCGTAGATCGCGCCGAGACGCGGGCTCCAGTTCTTGTCTTTGGAGATGGGGTTGCCACCGCTGTCGACGCCGTCGTTCTTGTCGTAGCGAACGCCGAGGTTGAAGCTGAAGTTCTGGTTGAGATCCCACTTGTCATTGACGAAGAACGAGTCGGTGACGAAGTCGGAGCCCTGCGAGAGGATCAGAATCGGAGTCCAGAGGATCCAGTCGCCCTCGGCGACTACCGGCCGGAGCTCGCCGTTCGGTGTCCGTGTCGGAGCGATTCCGGAAAAGATGTACATGTCGAGGTTCGAGCCCGACTGGTAGTTGTTCGCGAAGCGCGACTCCATGAAGTTCTCGTAGCCGGCGACGATGTTGTGCGATCCGGCTCCGGTTGTGGCGAGATAGTAGGTTCCCTTGAGCTGGTAGTACTCGTTCTCGCGGACCTCGTCGTCGCAGACGCCGCAGAAGATCGGGGCGCCCCACGCGCCGCCGTAGCTGATGTCATAAGCCCAGCTTCCGAGGGCGAGATCGCGCGGATCGTTGTGGTTCGTCGTCACGTGATCGCCGCCGCTCTGCTGGAACACCAGATCGCGCGTCGAGTAGCCTGCCTCGACGAGGAAGTTGCTGGTGATGATGCCGCTGTAGCGTGCGGTGATCATCTCGCGGGGGATCTGGCGACCATTGATGTCCATCGTCGACAAATCCCAGCAGCCGAACGCGCAGTGCGGCGTCTGGTCGATCTCGTAGCTCAAGTAGCTGCCGACGAGGTTGTGCTTCGGGTTGATCTGCCCGGTTAGCTTGACCTCGTACCGCTCGTCGGTCTCGACCGTCGTCGGGCGCGGGATCGTGCTGTTTGTGAAGAACCCGGGGATATCGCGCTCGAACAAACGTCCCGCCCCGAAGAACCAGAGGCGGTCGCGGACGATGCGCCCGCCGAGCGTCGCTTCGTACGTCTCGTTCAGATTGCTCGCCTGCTGCGGCTCACCGGCCGGGGTGGTCTCGTCCCATGAGGGGTTGGTGAAGCTGTCGCGGAAGCTGCCGGAGAACTCGTTGCCGCCCGACTTGGTGATCGCCGAGACGACGCCTCCGGTGAAACGGCCGTACTCCGACGAGATCGAGCCGCTGAGAATCGACGTCTCCTGGATCGCATCCTCGATGAAGAGGTTGTCGGTCTGCCCGCGGACGTTCTCGTTGGTCACTGCTCCATTGACCAGGTAGAGCGAGTCATGGGCAAAGGCGCCCGAGATCGTGATCTGGCCGCCAGGGCCCGTGGTGGTCGTTCCCGGTGCGAGGGTGACGATGTTCTGAATCGCCCGTCCGATCGGCAGGTTGTTGATCTCCTCGATCGTGAAGTTCGACTGAATCTCCGTCGTCTCGAGGACCGCCGGCGCCGACGCCGTGACGGTGATCGCCTCGGCTACCGCCGACAACTGCAGATTGGCATTCACGCGCTCGGTGCGTGCGAGGCCGATGCGCACCGTCCGTGTGATGGGGGCCATGCCCTCCATCTCGAAGAGCACCGAGTACTGGCCCGGTGGAAGCGCAGGGAAGTTGTAGTTGCCGTTGACGTCCGTCACGGTCGTACGGACTCCCTGCATCGCTGGCGAGCTGATCGTCACCGTCGCTCCCGGAAGCTGGTCGCCCCCGGTCGTGACGGTCCCGGTCAACGAGCTCGTCGTTCCCTGCCCGAACGCCGAGAGGGCGACGAGCAGGATTGCTCCGAGGAAAAAAATTCGCCTCAAAAGTGTCATGCATTCCTCCATTATTTGTTGAAACGTTTCTACCGTTCGGCTACGACCGCACTGAGAGAGCATCGGAAATGCCATCGGAGCGATCGCGCTGAAACTACTGATTACACGCTAGTTAACATAAAAAAGGCATGCGTGGAAAGGCTCCGCAATTCACTCAATTGTAGGCTGACGACAGATCCCCGAATCTCACCAAAGGTTATACAAGGCCTTATACAACGTTTTCGCGTCTGTTTCCACCGGGAATTTCGAGGCTCCTGGCAATTCTGATTAATTCTGATGGGAGAGCAAGTGGCCGAAGATCCCGACCTTCGGCCCCGGTGACGGACAACGCGGTGAACCATGGGCACGATCGCGCACGTGGCCGAAGATTCCGATCTTCGGCCCCGGTGACGGACGACGCGGTGACCCATGGGCACGATCGCGCACGTGGCCGAAGATTCCGATCTTCGGCCCCGGTGACGGGTGAACCATGGGCACGATCGCGCACGTGGCCGAAGATTCCGATCTTCGGCCCGGTGACGGACGACGCGGATGACGGCGTTCCTGGATGATGAGCACACCATTCTCAGGGTGCGGTGGACACGGGCTTCCGCGCCCGCGCTACAGCAGGTGCCCGAGCGAGTCGTCGAGCTCGGCGTAGCGGAACGAATACCCCGCTTCGAGCGCCCGTCCGGGGACGACCCGCTGGCTGGCGAGCAGCAACGCGCCGGCCATCTCACCGAGGACGAGCCGGAGCGCGAAGGGGGGAACGGGAAGGATCGCCGGGCGGTGCAGCGCGGAGGCGAGCCGGCGCGTGAATTCGGCATTCGTCACCGGCGCGGGGGCGGTGGCGTTGAAGACGCCTTCGACCGCCGGATCGCGCAGCGCCCAATCGATCAGTCCCACCACGTCGTCGCGATCGATCCACGACATCCACTGGTCTCCCCTCCCGATGCGACCACCTGCGAACAGTTTGAAGGGGAGCATCATCCGAGGCAGGGCACCGCCATCCGTTCCGAGCACGATGCCGAAGCGAAGGATCACCACGCGAGCCAGGGGCTGCGCAGTGCGCGCTGCCGATTCCCAATCGCGCGTCAGCTTCGAGAGGAAATCGAATCCCGGTTGCGAGTCCTCGGTCAGCACCTCGTTTCCGCGAGATCCGTAGTAGCCGATGGCGGAGGCATTGATCAGCACGCGCCGTCTTCCGGGCTCCGTTCGGAACGCGCCGACGATCCATTCGGTGCTGCGCAGGCGGCTCTCCCGGAGCGCCTCTTTCCGATCCTCGCTCCATCGTCCCCTGGCGATGTTCTCCCCCGCGAGATTGATCACGGCGTCGGCCGTCGCCACCTCCTCGCGAAACTGTGGCCCGTCCCAGCCGACACCGCGTCCGACCGTCACGCTCGCCGGGCGCCTGGAGATCACCACGACCTCGTCGCCGCGCTCGAGCCGATGCCGGACAACAGCCGAGCCGATGAATCCACTGCCACCTGAAACGACGACTTTCATGAGGTCATCTCGATCGTACGCCGAAACCCTCGTCCCGCTCACACGTCTCATTCATTGAATGTCGAGGTAGACTCATCTCCTACCCTCCTGCACGAAGCCCCGCCCTCACCCGGCGGGGTTTTCGTCGTTTTTCCGAGGGGCGAGGGGCGAGAGACGAGGGGCGAGGAAAGAGAGGCGAGCAGATTCCGGATCTATTCTCTGCCTCGATCACATCTCGTCTCTCGTCTCTCATCTCTCGTCTCTCGTCTCTAACCACCAACCGCCATCCTCGACCGCGCCTTCACGCGCAGCGGATCGCCGGAGACGTTCCCCAGCCGGCGAAGTCCGGCAAACGCGATCATCGCCGCATTATCGGTGCAGTAGCGTCGTTCCGGGAGCCGGATCGACAAACCAGCCTCGGCGCACCAGGAGGTTGCGCGCTCGCGAAGCTCGGTGTTGGCGGCGACGCCGCCGGCGACTGCGAGCTCCCCGGGTCGCCGCGCTGAATCGAGCGATCGCCAGATCGTCTCGAGTCGGTCGAGGATCTGATCGACGACGGCCTTCTGGAACGACGCACAGAAGCCGGCGAGCCGGACGAGAGTCTCGCGATCCATCGATTCGATCGGCGGAGTCAATCCTTCCCGCCTGGCGAGGCGAATCGAGTTCGACTTCAGACCGGAAAAGGAAAAGTCGACCGATCCGTCCTTGAACCGTGCGAGCGGAAAGTCATAGCGCGCCGGATCGCCGTCGCGTCCTCGGGCCTCGATCTGAGGTCCCCCGGGATAGGGGAGACCGATGAACTTGGCGACTTTGTCGAAGACTTCCCCCGCGGCATCATCGCGGGTCCTGTTGATCATACGCGCGCCCTCACTCGCTCGCACGTCATAGACCGAAGAATGCCCTCCCGAGACGACGAGGCTGAGAAAGCGATCCGGCATGGGAATCGCCGGACCGGAGAGCTGGAGATAGGGAGAGTCGATATGACCCTCGAGGTGATTCACGGCGACGAGCGGAATTCGAAGACCATACGCGAGTCCCTGCGCTGCCGACAGACCGACGAGCAGCGCCCCGATGAGACCCGGACCGGATGTCACTGCAATTGCCGAGACTTCCGAGAGCGCGACTCCGGCCTCGTCGAGAGACTGATCGATCAACGGCATCAGATGCTGGAGATGCTCGCGGGAGGCGATCTCCGGTACGACACCGCCGAAGGGGCGGTGGCGCTCGATCTGCGAGGCGATGAGATTGCTGCGCACGGTCCCGTCACCCTCCAGGATGGCAACGGAGGTCTCATCACACGAGGTTTCGATTCCCAGAATCCGCATGGCCGGCACCGGAGAGCAGTGTAGCCGAATGCAGGGAACGTGCGCGCTCCCCTTCGGGACTGGAATTGTCCCACGACGCGGTCGCCGGGGGGTCGGGAGCCCGCCTTTCAGCGTCTCCATTGCGACGAGGTCAGAGGCTATAATGCCCTTCTTTTTCACGACGGACGATGACGCAGGAAGAGCTCTCGAAACGCTATCACCCCGCTGAGTTCGAACAGCGCTGGTACCACTTCTGGGAAGACGAAGGATTCTTCACTCCGGTGGTCGATCGCGAGATTCCGAATTTCTCGATCGTGATTCCCCCGCCGAACGTGACCGGGCGGCTGCACATCGGACACGCTCTGGTCAACTCGCTTCAGGACATTCTGGTGCGCTGGAAGCGGATGAGCGGCTTCAACACGCTCTGGCTTCCTGGCACGGATCACGCCGGAATCGCCACGCAGATGGTCGTCGAGCGGGAGCTGGCGAAGGAAGGGATCTCACGTCTCGAGCTGGGACGCGACGAATTCGTCGCTCGCGTCTGGTCGTGGAAGGAAGATCACAAGAATCAGATCAAGGATCAGCTCGTTCGCATGGGTGTCTCGTGCGACTGGAGTCGCGAGCGCTTCACTCTCGACGACGGCCTCTCGCGCGCCGTGCGTCACGTCTTCGTCCGTCTCTACGAAGAGGGATTGATCTACCGCGACGTGGCGATGGTGAACTGGTGCCCGCGCTGCAGAACGGCGATCTCCGACATCGAAGTCGAATACCGCGAGGTCACGGGACGGCTCTATCACATCGACTACCCGGTGACCGGCTCGGACGTGCGCCTGACCGTCGCCACGACACGGCCGGAGACGATGCTCGGCGACACGGCGGTGGCCGTTCATCCCGGCGACGAGCGCTATCGCCATCTGATCGGACAGACGGTCGAGCTGCCGCTCGCCGGCCGGCGCATTCCGATCATCGGCGACTCCGTTCTCGTCGATCCGGAGTTCGGCACCGGCGTGGTCAAAGTCACACCGGCACACGATCGGAACGACTACGAGTCGGGAATCAGGAACGAGCTCCCGCGCCTGCAGGTGATCGACGAGGCGGGGCGAATGACGCCGGAGGCAGGGGCGACGTTCGAAGGTCTCGACCGAACGGAAGCGAGAGCGCTGGTTCTCGAACGGCTCGAGAACGAGGGGTTTCTACGGGCGACGCACGATCACATTCACGCCGTCGGCTTCTGCGGAAAGTGCGATGCGGTCGTCGAGCCGATGGTCTCGCGCCAGTGGTTCGTCAGGATCGCCCCGCTGGCGGAGCCCGCCGTCGAGCTGGTGCGCAACGGGACGATCACCATCGTTCCGCAATCGTGGGAGTCGACCTACTTCAACTGGATGGAGAACATTCACGACTGGTGCATCTCGCGCCAGCTGTGGTGGGGGCACCGGATTCCGGCCTTCTACTGTGAATGCGGCGGGGTCGTCGTCAGCGAGCAGGAGCCGGCGTCGTGCCCGCAGTGCGGGTCCGGCACGCTGGTGCAGGACTCCGACGTTCTCGACACCTGGTTCTCGTCGGCGCTCTGGCCGTTCTCGACGATGGGATGGCCCGAGCAGACGGAAGACTTTCGCGTCTTCTATCCGACGGACACGCTGATCACCGGTTTCGACATTCTCTTTTTCTGGGTCGCGCGCATGATCATGATGGGCGTTCGTTTCACCGGAAAGGCTCCCTTCTCGACGGTCTTTCTCAACGGCCTGGTTCGGGACGAGCACGGTCAGAAGATGTCGAAGTCGAAGGGGAATGTCATCGACCCACTCGACGTGATCGACGAATTCGGAGCCGACGCCGTACGCTTCACCCTCGCGATTCTGGCGACGGGACGCGACATTCCTCTGGCGCGAAACCGGATGCAGGGATATTCGGCATTCGCCAACAAGATCTGGAATGCTTCACGATTCGCCCTGATGCACATCGACGTCGAGCTTCGCGACGCGAGCCCCATCGAGCGCGACGAGCTCGAGGCGGTCGAGCGCTGGATCCTCTCGCGACTGAATCGAACCACGGCGGACGTGAACCGCGCCCTGGCGAGCTTCCGCTTCGACGAGGCAGCCAACACCATCTATCACTTCTTCTGGCACGAGCTGTGTGACTGGTACATCGAGTTCGCCAAGCCGGTGCTGCTCGCACGCCATGGGGATGCCCACGACCGGCGCAGAGCGAAGCGCGTCCTTCTCGAAGTTCTCGATCGCTCGCTCAGGCTCCTCCATCCGTTCATGCCCTTCATCACCGAGGAGATCTGGCAGAAGTTGAAGGGGGCCCATCCGTCAGTCATGGTGGCGCCTTATCCGATCGAACACGAGATTCTCGACGATCCGGAAGCGGAGCGAATGATTGCCGTGATCCAGCAGATGATCACGACGATTCGCAATCTGCGGGCTGAGAGGGGCTTTGCGCCGAAGGATCGGTTTCGGCTGTTTCTGCAGATCGCGAACGATCGCGAGCGACGCTTCTTCGAGAACGCCGGCTATCTGCTGATCGAGCAGGCACGGCTCGACGAGGTCGTGTTCAACGAGCCTCCTCCCGCCGGCGCACATCGCGATCTGATCGCCGGCATCGAGCTCGCCGTCGAGTTTCCGCACAAGGAAGTGAGCCCCGAGCAGGGCGAAAAAGTACGCCGCGAGATCGAGCAGATCGGGCGTGAGCTGGCCTCGGTCACCGGACGCCTGGAGAACGACGAATTCGTTCGCAAGGCTCCGCCAGCGGTCGTCGATCAGGCTCGGCAGCGTAAGGTGGAGCTGATCGCACGTCTCGAGAAACTGCAGCAGAACCTATGACCACGACCGACCTCACGCAACTCGCCTCCCGACTCCGGGTCATCGAGTCGATCGCGCTCGTGCCGCGCGTGAGCTCGACCAACGAGGTCGCTCGGCGGGTCATCGCAGAGTGTTTCGAGAACGACATCCCCATTCCCTCCGCGATCATCGTCGCTCGCGAGCAGCTCGCCGGCAGGGGACGCAACAGCCGGCGCTGGTTCTCTCCCAGGGACCGCGGGATCTACGCGACGATCCTTCGCTCGATGAATATCGCCGATCTGGCGATCCTTCCGCTGGCCATCGCCAACATGCTCGCCCATTTTCTGCGAGAGACATTCCGCATCGACGCGAAGATCAAGTGGCCGAACGACATCGTCGTCGATGGAAAAAAGATCGCCGGCGTGCTGATCGAAGCGAAGACGCGTGAAGACGAAGCCTGCGTCGCCATCGGAATCGGCATCAATCTCGCCGATCTCGGCGGCGATGCTCCGGAGAACGTCACCTCCATCGAGGAAACGTCGCCTGTCGAGCACGTCGAGCTCGAGCATGCCACCTGGGCTTTCATCGAATTCGCAGACCGCACGCTCGCTGCCGGCGCCAACCGCCAGACCATCCTTTCCGAATGGCGCCGTCTCACCGTCCATCAGCCGGGCGATCGAATTCATTGCATCATCGGCGACCGCAGCATCTCCGGAACCTGGGGAGGGATCGACGAGCTCGGCCGAGCCCTGATCCGTCATGGAAGCGAGACGGTTCCTGTCTCCTCGGGCGACTTGATCAGCTGAGGGGAAGGCAGAAGGCAGAGGGCAGAGGGGGCAGAGGCAGAGGAAACCTGAAACCTGAAAACGTGATTGTTGGAGGCTTCGGGTTTCACTCTTCAGGTTTCAGGTTTCAGGTTTCGGGTTTTCTGCCTTCTGCCTTCTGCCCTCTGCCCTCTGCCCTCTGCCTTCTGCCCTCCTCCCCGCTGGTATCATTCACCCGGATGAACAGCAACCTCCTCGTCGTCGATGTCGGCAACACCAACATCGTGCTCGGCGTCTACCAGGGCGAGCACCTCGTCGCCTCCTGGCGTCTTGCCACCGCACGCGACCGGACCGCCGACGAGTACGGCATCCTCGCTCGTCAGCTGGTGAGCGGGACGACCAGCGATCCGATCGCCGGCGCCATCGTCTCTTCCGTCGTTCCCCCTCTGAACACGACCATCGAGCAGATGCTCGGGCGCTACTTCGACGTCGCTCCCCTCTTCGTCGAGCCGGGGACGAAGAGCGGGATGCCGATTCACACCGAGAATCCACTCGAGGTCGGTGCCGATCGCATCGTCAACGCCGTGGCCGCACATCACATCTACGGCGGACCGTCGGTCGTCGTCGACTTCGGCACGGCGACGACCTTCGACCTCGTCTCCGCGCAGGGAGAGTACGAGGGAGGTGTCATCGCTCCGGGGCTCATGATCTCGTCCGAAGCGCTCTTCGCGCGCGCCGCGCGGCTTCCGCGCGTCGAGATCCGCCGCCCCTCCCATCTGATCGGCACGAACACCGTCGCCAGCATGCAGTCGGGAATCTATTTCGGATACCTCGGGCTCGTCGACGGGATCCTCGCCCGGATTCGCGACGAGGTGCCCGGTCTCGAGCACGTCATCGCGACGGGAGGACTCGCCCCACTTCTCGCCGCCGACAGCCGGTACATCGACCAGGTCGACGAAGAGCTGACGCTCAAGGGGCTGAAGATCATCTACGACCGCAATCGATCGAGCCTCCGGGGAAAACGGCGGTGAGTTGCTGGCCTGGATCAGGAGAACCTCATGGGCTCTGACGCGCGCGCACTGAAGATCGATGCCGCCCGCGCTGCGATCGCCGAAGTCCGCTCCTCGATGGTCGTGGGACTCGGTACGGGGAGCACCGCAGAAGAATTCATCCGGCTTCTCGGCGAGGAAACTGCGGCAGGCAGGCTGACTGCGATCACCGCCGTCTGCACGTCGAACTGGACTGTAGATCTCGCCCGTTCACTCGGAATCTCCTGCGTCGCTCTTTCCGATGTGGACGGAATCGATCTCGCCGTCGACGGAGCGGACGAGATCGATCCCCACCTCCGCATGATCAAGGGACGGGGGGGCGCGTTGCTGCGCGAGAAGATCGTCGAGCAGGCGGCGAAACGCTTTCTGGTGATCGCCGACGGATCGAAGGAAGTCGAGCGCCTCGGAGGCGTGCCTCTTCCTGTCGAGGTCGTGCAGTTCGTCTCGGCGACGATGCTGCGCCGTTTCGAGACGCTGGGGCTGCCGTCATCCCTCCGCCATCGAGACGGCCGGCCGCTGGTGACCGACGAAGGACATCACCTGATCGACCTGGTGCTTCCTTCCGATCGGGACGTCGCCGAGGTCGTCACCGAGATCCGCCGTTTTGCGGGCGTCGTGGAGACCGGCTTCTTCCCCGACGAGGCGACCGAGGCGATCATCGCCCGGAGGAACGGCGTCGTGCGACGCCGGCGGTGACGCGCCATGTGGCTGAGGGATGACGGCTCGAGTCATCCGGGGTGGCGGAAACGACACCCACCCTACTTGGCCAGCTTCTTCGGCACGATCACGCCGATCCTCCACTGGTGGTCTTCCCAATGGATGGAGATGACCGAGACGAAGGGAACGTCGAGCGGCTTGTCGATCTTCGTCTCGAACAGCGGATAGAGCGGAGTCGGATTCTCGTAATGCCAGACGAGCTCGGCCCGACCGACCAGAGGATCGGCAGGATGGCGGACGAAGTTCTGAACACGATCGTACACCTTCTCCGCGATCTTTCCGCGGAATACGGGACCGCGGGCGCTGGGCATGGTTCCGAGGATCCGGAATCCATCGCTCGTCACCCTGCCGGCCCAGGTCTCGGTGCCGTCCGACTCCCCTGTTTCGGTCACCGTCAAAAGACCCGCTGATTCGAGATTCCGAAGCGTGCGAACCGCTTTCTCATCGTAATCGTCCTTCGGCGAGCGCGGGCCATAGGAGACGCGCTGCGGCACCTCGGCGTAGATCGGCTCGCGACTGAAGACGCGCGAGCGGATGAGCGACTCGGCTCTCTCCGCGGTCAGCGTATCGGGTCTGGAGCAGCCGGCGGAGCCGAAATTGAGGGCGAGAATGATCAGTACCGCGACTGACGACGCGAGAAGAGCTCCCGGCAATCCTTGACTCCGTCTATCTCGCATGGTATCCCCCCGCGGGTGCATCCTCCAGCAAGCACATTGCCCGCCACACAAAATCCGTGAACGTTCGAGCGACCTGGGTGACAAGAAGAATTCTCGACTTCATCGCACACGTCTGCCTGACGCGCAGCCGTCTGATCCTTCTCATCGCCGGCATGGTGGGGGCGATCGGGCTGGTGGGAGCCATGCGGCTGCGGTTCGATCCCGACATTCTCAATCTCGTTCCTCAGCACAACAAGGAGATCAACGACTTCCGGAAGGTGCTCGAGGAAATGGGGACGATCGATTATCACATCGTCGTCCTCGAGCTGCCAGAGGGCCATGACATCACGCAGTACGAGGAGCTGATCGGATCGATCGCGGCCGGCTACGAACATTCGCCCCACATCGACGAGGTCGACTACCGAATCCCCAACCCGATCGACCTGATCGACGAGATTCTGCCCCACGCACTTCTCTTTCTGTCTCCTGCCGAGCTCGATCGCGTCGCAGAGCTACTGACCGACGAGGGGATTCGCGACTCGGTGGCAACCAACCGGGCGATGCTCCGGACGCCTCAGGCGACGGCGATGAAGGATCTGGTGCTCTACGATCCCTTCCGCCTCCTTCCGATCTACGCCGGGAAGTTACGCCGCAGCGGTGCAGGCTTCTCGATCGATGCATCGAGCGGCTACTACCTGTCGGAGGACGGCAGGATGGTGTTGATCCTGACGAAGCCGAAGCGTGCGGCGCAGGACATTCCCTTCGCCCAGGCGCTGATGGCCGAGGCGACGACGATCGAGCAGAGAGCCCTGGAGGAGATTCGAGAGGCGCACCCCGATCTTCCGGCGCCGGAGATCGGATACACCGGCGGATACGCGATCGCCTTTGCGGACGAACAACTGATCCGCAACGACATCATCGCCAACGTCCTGTTCTCCTTCTTCGGCGTCCTTGCGGTGTTTCTCTACGGTTTCCGCCGCGTCGCGTCGATCGGGTATGCGGGGCTGCCGATGGCGCTGGCCCTGGCTCTGACATTCGGTCTCGCCGGATTCGCCTACGGCGAGCTCTCGTCGGCGAGCGCCGGTTTCGCAGCTCTGCTCGCCGGTCTGGGAATCGATTTCATCATGGTGACGTACGGGCGCTATGTCGACGAGCGGAATCGCGGCGAATCGCGCGAGGAAGCGATCCGGACGCTGATGCATCACACGCTTCCCGGCGTGCTCGTCGCGGCGGTGACGACCTCGATCACCTTTTACGCTTTCGTGGCCACCGATTTTCGGGGCATGACCCAGCTCGGCTTCCTCACCGGAACCGGAATTCTGTTTTTCCTGCTGGCGGTGGTCTTCGTGCTGCCCGCCCTGATCGTTCAGAGCGAGCACGGGCGGAGCGGCCGGGCACCACGACTGTTTCATCACTCGTTCGGCTCCGAGAGACTGATCGAGTGGAGCATGCGACACCAGCGCGCCGTCATCGTCTTCTGGATCATCTGCACCATCGTCTCTGCGCTGCTCGCCACTCGACTCCGCTTCAGCGACAACATCCAGGATCTCCGTGCCAGAGGAAACCCGGGGATGCTGCTGCAGGAACGGCTCACGGAACGACTCGGGCAATCGTTCGATTTCATGATGTGGGTGAACGAAGCGCCAACCGTCGAAGAGGCTCTCGAACGAACCCACCGGGCGGCGAACCTTCTCGATCCGCTCGTCGAGCGCGGCGTGATCGCTTCGTATCAGTCGATCAGCAGCTATCTGCCGGCCGAGAGCCGGCAGCGCGAGGTGATCGAGATCCTGCAGCGGGAGCGGAGTGATCGATTCTCACCGGATCGCATCGAACGAACGTTCGAGGCGGCTCTCGTGGAGAACGGCTTCCGCCCCGAAGCCTATGGGCACTATCTGGAGCTGTTCCGCCGGGCACTGACCGTCGAGACGACGATTTCGGTCGAACAGATCGAGGACGAGACGATCGCGAAGCTTCTGACACGGTTCCTGAAAAAGACCTCGAACGGCCACGCCTCGGTCATCTATCTCTATCCGGCCGGAGGTACGTGGGGCCGCGACGTTCCGGCGCCGCTGCTCGCAGCGGCACAAAAGCAGCCGGAGGCGATCCTCACGGGAGTCAACCTCGCCAGCGGCGTCCTTCGGGGGATCGTCCGACAGGACGCGATCCGCGCCACCACCCTCGGCTCGATCGCCGTCTTCATCGTGATCTTCCTGACCTTTCGATCGCTCAGCCTGACCCTGCTCTCCTTCGCGCCGTTCGTCGCGGGATCGACCGGCATGCTCGGACTCATGGCGCTGTTCGACCTCGAGCTCAACTTCATGAACGTCTTCGTCGGGTTGATGATCATCGGCGTCGCAACCGACTACGGCATCTACACCCTTCAACGGTTTCTCGAGGCGCCGGGAGAGTTCGAGATTCACGCCACCGAAGTCGGCAAGGCGGTCGTCATGGCGGCGATCACCTCGATCGTCGGCTACGGCTCGTTCGCCCTGTCGCACTACCCGGGTCTCCGCTCGATCGGCTATGCCGCAATCTTCGGAGTCGGACTGACCGGGCTGGCTTCCATCACCCTCCTGCCTGCCCTGCTGATACGACGGAGAAGGAAGAATGAGGGAAGGGTGAAGGGTGAAGGGTGAAGGGTGAAGGGTGAAGAGTGAAGGGTGAAGGGTGAAGAGTGAAGAGTGAAGGCCTTTTTCAGGTTTCAGGTTTCAGGTTTTCTTCTCAGGATCCGAAACCTGAAACCTGAAAAAGGCATCTTCCCCCTTCCCCCTTCACTCTTCACTCTTCACTCTTCACTCTTCACTCTTCCCTCTTCACCCTTCCGAATTTTTTTCGCCTTCTGCTGCAGCGCGCGGAAATAGTCGGTCTCGGTGATCTCGGCAACCTGCTTCGCCTCTCGGGCGCGGTCGATCTCGATGCTGAGCTGCCGGACCTGGCGCTGAAGGCGTTGCTCCCGCTCTCGAACCTCTCTCGCCATTCGAGTGAATACGCGCGCGAGCTGCCCGAGCGCATCGTCCCGCCGGCCGACCTCGTCGAGACTTTCCGGTTCGAAGGTCTGCGCCTCGACGGACGATGCCGCCGCAGCGACGCGGTTCACCTGCTCGAGATAGAGCACTTCCTGGTCGCGAAAGCGCTTCTTCTCCAGGCACGCGCCGACGCGGGCGCGCAACAGCACGGGATTGAATGGCTTGGGAAGGTAGTCTTCCGCCCCCTGCTCGATACAGCGAACGACGTTCTCGATCTCGTCGATCGCCGAGATCATGATGACCGGGATGTCGCGCAGCCGATCGTCGTCCTTCAGCGTAGCGAGCAGCTCATATCCGTCCATCTCCGGCATCTCGACGTCGAGCAGAATGAGATCGAACGACGTGTTGCGGATCATCTCGAGCGCGATGCGGCCGTTCTCGGCGGATTCCGATGTGTGCCCCTCGCGCGTCAGATAGCGCGCGAGCATCGTGCGGTTCACGGCATTGTCGTCGACGACCAGCACGTGCCCTTTGACCGCACCGCTTGCCGCGGGCTCGCTCATCGACTCTCTCCTGTCTCGGCTCGAAGCAACCTGCAGACCTGCTCGTACTCCTCCCGGATTCGAGACGCGAGCCCACCGGCCGAGCCGAGTGACCCGGCGCGCGCGTCTCGCTCGAGCTCGGCGCTCAGAGCGGACAACCGTCTGATCCCGAGGTTCGCCGTGCTCCCTTTGAGATTGTGGGCTGCTTTCTTCAGCGCATCGGCATCGCCGGCCGCAACGGCACCCTCGATCATCTGCAGGATGGCGGGCGTCTCCTGCTGAAACAGCCCCACCAGCTCCTCGAGCAGACCCGGTTCCGTTTCTTCGGCCTTCCTCAGGTCGGCCCAGATTCTCTCGTCGAGGAGTGGCTCCTCCGCCGTCGCGGCGGTGACGGTCTCTCGAGCGGCGGGCTCTGCGGGAAGCTCCGACGGCGCGGAGCGCTCCAGCGCGGCCTGAAGCTCGTCGACGCGGATCGGCTTGCTGACGTAGTCGTTCATCCCGGCGCTCAGACAAAGCTCGCGATCTCCTTCCATCGCATTCGCCGTCATGGCGACGATGCGGGGTTGCCGCTCGGGAGGAATCTGATCCCGGATCACGCGCGTCGCTTCGAGCCCATCCATCTCCGGCATCTGGACGTCCATGAGGACCACATCGTACTTCTGCCGCCTGACCGCCTCTACCGCTTCGAGACCGTTCGCTGCAACGTCACCGCCATAGCCCATCTTGCCGAGCATCAGAAGCGCCAGCTTCTGGTTCACGGCATTGTCTTCGGCGAGGAGGATGCGAAGCGGAAGGCGCTCGGCCATTTTCGAGTCGAACTGAAGCGAAGGGGGTGTTTCGTGTCGAGGCTCGACCGACGTGCCTGCAAAGATGCCGATCATGGCGTCGTACAGCTGCGAAGATTTGACCGGTTTTGTGAGAAACGCGGCAAACCAGGCGCGATGCTCGATCTCCCTCTGGCCGAGCGAGGTGAGCATCACCAGAGGCAGCTCGCCCGGATCGCGGACTTTCCGGATTTCCGACGCGAGCATCACGCCATCCATCTCCGGCATCTGCATGTCGAGAATACCGATGTCGAACTCTTCTCCCTGACGAATCCATTGGAGCGCTTCGAGAGGACTTCCCGTCGCCTGCGGAACCATGTCCCACGACCGCGCCTGAAGAGAGAGGATCTGACAGTTCGTCGCGTTGTCGTCGACGATCAGGATCTTGCGGCCGTGGAGGCGTGGCAGCTCGGGCCGCTGACGGGCCTTCATCTCGGGCGCAGGCTCGGCAAGGATCGTGAAGTGGAAGGTGGAGCCTTTCCCCACCTCGCTCTCGGCCCACATTCGACCACCCATCATTTCGGTCAGGCGCTTGGAGATC
Source organism: Thermoanaerobaculia bacterium (assembly GCA_035546335.1). Lineage (GTDB taxonomy): Bacteria > Acidobacteriota > Thermoanaerobaculia > Gp7-AA8 > Gp7-AA8 > DATKDP01. Next base: position 72,402 of record DATKDP010000005.1, read on the forward strand.
GCCAGCCCGAGTCCGGTGCCACCGTAGCGGCGTGTGGTCGATGTGTCCACCTGGCTGAACGACTTGAACAGACGGTCCATCCGGTCCTGAGGAACACCGATTCCCGTATCCCTGACGGCGAAGTGAATTTCCAGAGAGCGCTCATCGATGAGCTGACTGCCGACGTCGATCACCACTTCCCCCTGTTCGGTGAACTTCACGGCGTTGCTCAGCAGGTTCACGAGCACCTGGCGGAGGCGGGTGACGTCGCCGACGATGGCGCGTGAGGCTTCCCCTTCGATCATGTAGACGGCGATGTCGATTCCCTTTTCGACGGCGCGGCCGGCCACGAGATCGACCGCCGAGTCGACGCATTCGCGGAGGTCGAATGCCTGCTGCTCCAGCTCGAGCTTCCCCGCTTCGATCTTCGAAAAATCGAGAATGTCGTTGATGATGGAGAGGAGCTGTTCGCCTCCGGTGCGAATCGTCTGAGCGTAATCCTGCTGCTCGCTGTCGAGCGCAGTCGTCGACAGGAGGCCCGACATCCCGATGATCGCGTTCATCGGCGTCCGAATCTCATGGCTCATCGTCGCGAGAAAGCTCGACTTCGCTTCACTCGCCTTCCAGGCCTCTTCCCGGGCGATCTCCAGCGCGGCGTTGGTCTGCTGAAGCTCGCGCGTGCGAAGCCTGACCTTTTCTTCCATCGTGTCGTACATCGCCTTCAATTCCGAGGTCATGGAGTTGAACGCCCTGCTCAACTCGCCGATCTCATCGCGGCCCTGCACCGGCACCTGGTGGCTGAGATCTCCTTCGGCAGCCCGGCGAACGCCGGTGGCGAGCTGGGTGATCGGCGTGGAGATGGAGCGGGCGATCACCAGTCCCGACGCAAGTGCCAGAAGTGCCGCGACCCCCGCGATCAGAAGCGTGAGGCGCCGCTGACGTTCGATCGGCGCGAAGGCCTCGGTTGCATCCATCTTGACGAGCATGCCCCAGCGGAGCGATGGAAGGTACTGCCATGCCGCGACGACATTCCCTCCGCGATAGTCGGTCGCGAGGCCGTAGCCCCGCTTCCCGTCGAGCGCGCTCACGAGTCCTTCCGCCGCCCTCTCCCCCACTCCAATCGATCGCTTGAACGCCGCGCCCGGATCGTGACGAACGGGCGTGGCGAACACCACGCGATCTCCGTTTCGCTGACCGACGATCGTCTCGCCGGTCGCTCCGAGGTTCCGATCGTCGTTGATGATCTCGTAGATTTCGTCATTCCTGAGCTCGAAGACGACCGCGCCGATGATGATGCCGTCCTCGAGAACGGGAGCGGCGACGAACGCGGCAAGGTGATCGCCTCCCGGGTAGTACTCGAAATTCGAGATCTCGGTCTCGAGCATCGTGGTGGCGAGGTCGAAGACGCTGGCCAGTTCGGTATCGCGATAGGGACCGGTGTGAAGGTTCGTCCTCAGATCGTCGCCCTCTTCGATCGAAAAGACGACGTCGCCGGCGGCATTGATCAGGTAGAGGTCCGCATAGCCCGATTCGGCTATGTATGCCGTGAGGAATTCTCGAGACTGCTGCTCGACCCGCTGCCAGACGGCGGAATCGAAGCCCGTGTCGGCGGAAAGCCGGTTCAGACGACCGAGCGTGCCAACGACCTCCGGCAGCCGCGAGAGGGCCGAGACATTCCGCTTCCGCTCGAGGGCATACGTCTCGATCTGGTCGGCCCTCGCCTCGGCGATCGCTCTGAGCCTGTGGGTCACCTCGTAGGTCTGCGCCCGGACGCTGATCCTGTCGATCAGAATGCTCACCCCGATGAGGGGAAGAAGTCCGATCACGAGGAACCAGAAGATCAGCCGGTTGCCGATCGAGAATCGCTGGAGAGTGTCGAGTGCGTTAGCCATCATGGTCTCTCGCCCGGTGAAGGAACGCCGGGATTCACCCAGCCTCCCCACTCGCGACGCAGCCCTTCCAGAAACTCCAGCCATTCGTCAGTGGAACGAAAGATCGGAAAAGGAACGGGGCGCACCGGCCGGCCGGAGGTCCAGACGATGTCGAACTGTCCCTTCTCGTCGATCCTTCCGATGCGCACCGTCTTCCAGGTGTGCAGATTCTCGGGATCGATGTACACCACTCCCTCGGGTGCACCCCAGCTCTGGCGGCGGATCATCTCGCGCACCGTTCCCACCTCGTCGGTCTCGGCATCCGCGACGGCTTGCGCCCAGAGGTGAACGCCGAAGTAGGCCGCTTCCATCGGATCGCTGGTCGTCCTGCCGGCTCCGTACCTCCTCCGGAATCGATCGAGGAATGCGGCATTCGCCTCTCCCTCGAGGCTTTGAAAATAGTTCCAGGAGGCATAGTCGCCTCGCATCGACAGCAGGTCCATTCCCTGGAGCTCGTTCTCGGTGATGCTGAACGAGACGGTCGGGATCCGGTCCGGCGTGATGCCCGCGGCGCGAAGCTGCCGGAAAAAGGCGATGTTGCTGTCTCCGTTGATCGTGTTGAGTATGGCGTCGGGGCGAGTCTCGACGATCTTCCGCACGATGGGCTCGACGTCATCGCTGCCGAGCAGAATGTACTCCTCGCCGAGAATTTCTCCGCGGAGCGCCCGCACTTGATCGCGGATGATCTGGTTGGCAACGCGAGGGAAGACGTAATCGGATCCGACCAGAAAGAACTTCGTCCCGATCGTCTCGAAGCTCCATTTCACCGCCGGAATGATCTGCTGATTCGGCGCAGCGCCGGTATAGACGATGTGTCGAGACGATTCGAGACCCTCGTACTGGACGGGGTAGAAGAGCAGATGCCTGAACTGTTCGACGATCGGCTTGACCGTTTTTCTGCAGGCCGACGTCCAGCAGCCGAAGATCACGCTGACCTTCTCATCGACGATGAGCGCTCTCGCTTCCTTCGCGAAGGTCGCCGAATCGGAGCGACCGTCGACCACGATCGGCTCGATGCGGCGGCCGAGCAGGCCTCCCCTGTCATTGATCTCTTCGATGGCCAGAACCGTCGCATCGACCACGGAGGTCTCGCTGATCGCCATCGTGCCGCTCAACGAGTGAAGAATGCCGACTCGGATCGGAGCCTTCTCGCGAAAGCGCGGGAGCAGATACGAGACGATGCCGGCCACGATGAGCACCATCGTGACCGCCAGCAGCGCGTTGCGGGTCCCCCTCCCGACTCCGAGGCGGCCGATCATCCCTTCCGCTCCATTCTCAGCTCCACACCGCATCGACCCGGCTCGAGTGAAACGGTCCACTCTCCGCCGGTCGACGAGAGGTCGATGGATTCACGCCGATCTCCGCAAGAGACTTCCGCCTTGGCGTCGATCGCTTCCGCCGTACCGTCATCACGGATTCGCTGAGCCCACACCTTCAACTCCGAGGCGCGAGGATCGTCGATCTCCACAGAGACGGCCCGCAGGGATGGCGAAAGACTCGCCGATGACGCATGCACCACCTTCTCGCCATCCCGATCCGCAGTCCGGATCGCCGTCGCGTACGGCTCTCCGGCGAGCACCACATCGAGGCTCGCTTCATCGGATCGCGCAACATCTTCACGAAGGCACACCGCCGCGCGAGCCTTCAGCGCACCGCGACGCAGGATCTGAATCGTCACGGCAGCAGTCGCCATTGCGGAGACGAACGCCATCACTCGCAGCGTCGGATCCCGCCAGACGAAAAACCCGTGGATCAGCACGCTCGCGAGAAACAGAAGATAGATCATCGATGCGGTCCACGATCCGAGGAATCGGATGACGAACCCGGGAACGACATCTCCCTTTCTGCGGCTCGACACCAGCAGAAGCGCAGGAAAGAGCCCGGCGAAAACGGGAATCGCGATCACGCCGAGAAAACTGAGAGCGCCGGCAAACGACTCCTGATTCGTGATCAGCAGATATTCGACGACGGCAAAGACGAGGAAGACCGGAAGCGAGGCGATGGCGTAACGCCCGCGAGGGCTTCTCAGCAGAGGCTCGAGCCAACGAAAACCGAGACCGCGAAGTGGCCGGTTCACCTCCGCAGCAGCGGGATCCGGCGTGTCGGCCAGTGCGTCCCAGATCCGCCCCGGAACACGACGCCCAGTCGATTTTGCGAGACGGGCTCGGTACACGTTCGCCGTCTCATGATCCTGCTCGATCAGCCCCGACTCTTCCAGCTTCTCCAGATCCGCGCGAACAGCCGATTCCGGCGCGCCCGTGGCCTCGGCAATCAGAGCGGGTGATGCCGCTGCGTGGCGCACGAGATGCTGCAGAATGGCGCGCTGCTCCGCAGGGAGCTCGAGCAGTTCCGCCAGTTGCAGTCCTCGCGGCATCCAGCCGGCCTGATACTCGAGGCTCCATGGCGTCGACAGGCGAAGAAGCGCGCGCTCGTCGTCGAGCTCGACGAGCTCGATCGCCAGGTCGATCTCCTCGCCGGCTCCCCGCGATTGCCACGAAGCGGCGGTCTCGAAGCCCAATCGACGCGTGCCCGCCGAGCCGGTGACGTCGAGCCGGAAGCGAGCCCGCCCGTCCCGCGTGCCGTGGTAGCTGAGCGCAGCAACGACGTTGCCTCGATTCAGCCCGCGCGGTCTCAGCAGAATCTGCCCCTTTCCGCGCGGAAGCTCCAGAAGCGGGGTGATGCCGTGAGGAAGGCGCTCACGAATCAGATTGAACAAGCCGAGCGAATAATGGATCGATCCCATCCCCATGCCGAGGATGACGAAGAAGGCTCCAATCAGATGGACGATCGGTCCGACCAGGATCGCCAGAGGTGTGAGGACGGTCCCCGTTTCCCCGCTGAGTGCCCTGGAGGAGATCGCGCCATTGACGACGAAGACCCAGAGACAGTAGATGACCATCGCGGCTGTTTGTGCCGCTACCGTACCCCACAGAAGTGACTTTCCGGTCGCGTCGCGGCGCAAAACGAACTTTCCGCAGGTCCCAACGGAAAGATGACCGAAGTATGCCGAGAGCACCACACCGAACAGGAGTCCGAGGATCTCCGGCTGGAAGGGTCTTCCACCGACGAACGGCACGTTGACGTAGAACAGAAGGGAACGGCTGACATGAGGAAGCGTGAGGACCACCAGCAGCGCGATCGCCGCCAGGTTGATCGCGCCGACCGCGAGCGCGGATGCCACAGTCGAGCTGAGCGATCCGCGCGACGTGAAGTAGATACCGATCGCGAATAGCACGGCCGCCCACAGCTCCTTCGGCAGACCGACGGCACCCGCGATCGCCGACGAAAAGCCGATGTAGAAACAGACGAGCGCGAGTGCACAGATCGCCGCAAGCGTCACCGTCATCATCGCCGCGCCGGCCCGGCCGAGGTATTCCTCCACCATCCGGCCGAAATAGGCCGTACCGTAGCGAATGCTTCCCGTCCGCGTCACGACCTCCGCCATCGCGGCGATGGTAATGATGTTCACAGCTCCGAAGATTGCGAGAAAAATCACTCCCGCGATCGGTCCCACCCCCGCTAGCGCGATCGGAAGAGCGAGAATACCGACCCCGACCGTCTCGGTGAGGGTGAGGGAAAATGCAGCCCAGAACGGCGGCAGCGCATCGAACCATTTTCCGATGCGCTCACCCTGCCAGCGCAGCAGAGAGCCGAGTGTCGTCGCCTCGGCGTAGATCGTCGCCAGAGGCGCCTGATACGCGGAGGCGAAGGCGGACTCCATGCGCTCATCGTCGAGCCCGAGGACTCTTCGGATCTTCGGTACGGAGCTCGATGTGAATCGATATTTCTGGCCGAGTGCGCGTGCAAGCGCTGCGCGAGCCCGCGGACTCTCGGGAACCAGGCTCGCCCACGCGTCCGCATACCGTTCGATCTGCTGGATTCGTGGCTGAACGGGGGGGCTGGCTCCGGTGGAGAAGGCGCTGAAGAACGCCAGATCGCGCTCGTGCTCGATGTCTTCGCTCCGAAAGCGAGTGAGCAGGCGACGTTCCCGCTCGACCACATGCGCGGTCCGGTTTTCGATCAGGAAAAGCAGCGTGCGGGCGCGCTGAGCCGAAAAGCCGCCGAGCACCTCGTCGCGAGTGAACAGATCGTCCGAGGTCATCAGCGGTGCCGGCTCCTCACGAATCGTTTCGCAGGTTCGAGCGTGATTCGCTGGCGATGTCTGCTCATCGGGGCAGACGACCTCAAGTTCCCAGCAGAACGGTCGCGATCTGACGAAACGCCGCCGTGACCGGGTCGTCGGGATAGCGAAGTGCGAAGATGCCTCCGCTCCCGAGAGACATCATTTCATCGGAATGCGGAATCGCGGCGGCGACCGAACATTGATACGTTTCCGCGACGTGGCGTTTCAGATCCTCCACGGCGAGCGTCGAAGGCACTTTGTTGAGAACCAGCGTCATCCGCGGAACTCCGAGCTTTCGGGCCACCTCGACGGTGACCGAGGTGCCCTGAAAGTCCTGCTGATCGGGACGCAGGACGATCCCCAGAGAATCCGACAGGGCAATCGACAGCAGCGTCTCCTCGTTGAGTCCCGGGTGCGTGTCGATCATCAGAACGTCGAGCGACAGATCGGAGGTGATCCGCCGGAATCCCTCCGTCAGCAGTTCGACGTCGTATCCTTCGCGCAGCACGCGGGCGATGTCCCCCGCGCGAATGCTCGAAGGAATGAGGTAGATCGCGCCCGGAATCGGGGCGTCCAGTCTCGCAGTGACGTCGTATGCCGCCTGACGGATCTCGCAGCGCCCGTAGAGATAGTCGTTCAGCGCGCTCGTCATGTCCCCTTCGCTCAGTCCGAAGAGCACGTGAATCCCGGGCGACTGAATGTCGGTGTCGATGACCGCGACCCGCTTCCCTTCGAGCGCGAGGATGGTGGCGATGTTCGCGCTGATGTTGGACTTGCCGGTACCTCCGCGGAACGAGTGGATGGAAAGTGTCTTAGCCATCACCGGGCATCCTCAGTGTCTCTCGTGCCCCGCTCACGCGGTCGTCCCCTTCCAAAATCGACACCGCTGAACCGCTCGAGGGACGTGGCTTCGGGTGCGTTCGCCAACCTGACCGAACTATAAAGAGAGTAACCTCGGATCGCAAGAAGCTCCCCCTCCCTCGGATCCCCTTTCGCAGGAGCGGAAAATCGGATATGGTCTCGGGCGGAGAAACGGAAATGGAGAACAACAGTCCGATGACGCTGCCGAGCCTGGTGATCGAGCGGATGATCAATCGCTCCGTTGCGATGAACATCCTTCTGATCGTGACCGGGAGCTTTCTGCTCGCGGTGTCGGCACAGGCGGCGATCCCGATTCCCTTCTCCCCCGTTCCATGGACACTGCAGCCACTCGCGCTGCTTCTGATCGCGGCTTCGCTGGGCTCGGCACGGGGTACCGCTGCCGTCGTTCTCTATCTTTTCGAAGGTCTGGCCGGCTTCCCGGTGTTCGCCGGCGGTGCCGCAGGTCCTGCGGTTCTCGTCGGATTCACGGCAGGCTATCTCTACGCCTTCCCGGCAGCCGCCTGGATTGCGGGATTCGTCTCCGAGCGCGGTTGGGGGCGTTCGATCGTTCGCACCGGCCTGGGAATGGCTCTCGCTCTCGCCGTCATCCATCTCGGAGGAATGATCTGGCTCGCGACCTTCTACGGTCTCGGCTTCCGGGCCGCGTTCTCGATGGGGGTTGCGCCGTTCCTGCTGTCGGATCTGGTCAAGCTCGCCATTGCCGCCGCCCTTCTTCCCTCGGTCCAGCGCGCGATCGAGCGCAGCCACCACGCACCGAGCGTCCCCTGACAATGAACGCGCGGGCGCCTTGAAGGTGTCTCTGAGCCCCGCAAACCTTGCGGGTGCGCCTCGTAGGGACGAAGCATTTGCGCGAGGGGCAGAGCCGGGGGCTTGCTGGGGCGCAGCGCAAAAGCTTCGTCCGGGTGCTTGCTACGCTTTGCCAGGCCCTGCAGACGCATTCGCCGAGCAAGAATGCAGTGTTAACGCAAGCTCGGCCATGTGGTTCACCCTGTGACCGCGCGACGATCAGTATTACTGCTGCGCCGCGGCGGGCTGCGGCTCGGGAAGTGTGATCTTCTCCCTCCCCTGGCGTTCGACTGTTTTCTGTTCCGCCGCCTGCTTCGGCAGAAGGGCGATGTCGAGCACGTCTTCCACATGTTCGACGAAATGGAATTGCATGTCGCGCTTGAGCGGCTCCGGCACTTCGATCAGGTCTCGCTCGTTGAGTCGCGGCAGGATGATCGTGTTGATCTTGGCCGCCCGCGCGGCCAGGACTTTTTCCTTCACCCCGCCGATCGGCAAGACCTCGCCGCGGAGCGTCACCTCTCCGGTCATCGCAACGTTCCGGCGCACCGGCTTCCCGGTGAGCACCGAGATGATCGCCGCCGTGATGGTGATTCCGGCGGAGGGTCCGTCCTTGGGGATCGCACCCGCCGGCACATGGATATGGATGTCGTGGGTCTCGAAGAAGTCGGGGGCGATTCCCTGTTCCTCGGCATGAGCCCGCGAGTAGGTGAGGGCCGCCTGCGCCGACTCCTTCATCACCTCGCCGAGCTGGCCGGTGAGCTGCAGCTTTCCTTTCCCCTTCACCGCGATCGCTTCGATGAAAAGAATGTCGCCGCCCACCGCCGTCCACGCGAGACCGGTGGCGACTCCGACCTGATCGCGCTCGAGCAGCTCCTCGGCGAAGTGCCGCATCGGACCGAGGTACTTCTCGATCACCGGTTCGGTGATTCGATAGACCTCCTGAGCCTTCCCTTCGGCGACCTGCACCGCGATCTTCCGGCAGATGGTTCCGATCTCTCTCTCCAGATTGCGCAGCCCCGCCTCCTTGGTGTAGCCGGTGATGATCTTCATGATGCCGCCATCGGTCCAGTTCACGTCGATTCCGGCGATTCCGTTCTCTTCCATCTGCTTGGGAATCAGATGGCGTTTGGCGATCATGACCTTCTCTTCATCGGTATAGCCCGACAGGCGAATGACCTCCATCCGGTCGAGGAAGGCAGGCTGGATGGTGTCGAGCACGTTGGCGGTGACGATGAACATGACGTTCGACAGATCGTAGGAGATGCCGAGGTAGTGATCGCGGAACGAGAAGTTCTGCTCCGGATCGAGAACCTCGAGAAGCGCCGAGGAGGGATCGCCCCGATAGTCGGCCCCGACTTTGTCGACTTCGTCGAGCATGAAGACCGGATTGGCCGTTCCCGCCTGATTGATCCCCTGAATGATCCGGCCCGGAAGCGCGCCGACGTAGGTTCGGCGGTGGCCGCGGATCTCCGCCTCGTCGCGAACCCCGCCGAGTGAGATGCGGACGAATTTGCGGTCGAGCGCGCGGGCGATCGAACGTCCCAGCGAAGTCTTGCCGACTCCCGGGGGCCCGACGAAACAGAGAATCGGACCGCGCATTTTCGTACCCTTGAGCTTGCGGACCGCGAGGTACTCGAGGATCCGCTCCTTGATCTTCTCCAGATCGTAATGATCTTCGTCGAGGATCTGGCGGGCGCGCTCCAGATCGTGGTTGTCGGCGGACATCACGCCCCAGGGGAGACCCGTCATCCAATCGAGGTACGTTCGGATAATCGAGGTCTCCGCGGAATCGGGGTGGGAGCGCTCGAGGCGCTTGATCTGCTTTTCGATCTCCTCGCGCGCTTCCGGCGGGATTGCCTTCTCTTCGATTCTCTTCCGGTAGTTGTCGATCTCCTCGCTGAGCTCCTCCCCCTCGCCGAGCTCCGATTGAATCGCCTTGAGCTGCTGGCGGAGGAAGTACTCCCGCTGGTTCTTGTTCATCTCCCCCTGGGCCGCGGTCGAGATCTCCTGCTGCATGGTGAGCAGATTGATCTCGCGGATGAGCAGCTCATTGACCTTCTTGAGGCGCTCGATCGGATCGATCGTCTCGAGGATCTGCTGGGCCTCCTCGAGCTTGAGATCGAGATTCGAGGCGCAGAGGTCGGTCAGGCGGGCGGGATCGTCGAGATTCGCCGCGATGACCATCACTTCCGGAGAGATGTTCTTTCCGAGAGCCACGGCGCGATCGAGGTTCTGTTTGACCGATCGGATCAGAGCCTCGACCTCGAGGGGTCTCTCCCTGGTCACCGGCTCCTCGATGCGCGTGATCTTGGCCTTGAAGAAAGGGGCCGTTTGAATGAAGTAGTCGATGCGCGCTCGGGAGAGGCCCTGCACGAGAATCCGGATCCGGCCGTCAGGCAGCTTGAGCATCCGCATGATGATCGCCACCGTACCGACTCGATACAGCTCGTCCTCTCCCGGATCCTCGTTCTGGAAGTCCTTCTGCGCGGTCAGCATGATCACCCGGTTCTCGGCCAGAGCCTGATCGACGGCGTTGATCGACTTCTCACGGGAGACCGAGAGGGGGACGATGATGAAGGGAAAGATGACCAGATCCTTGAGCGGAAGAACCGGCAGAACATCGGGGATCTTGATCGCTTCCTCTTTGGCTGGCTCGTTGGGCTCGCCCATGACTGCGTCCTTCTTCCTGTTTTCCATCGCCGTCGTCCGGATCACCCGTCACTCCCCGGAAGAATGACGTGATTCGACGACCCGGCTCTGGCGGTTGGAATGATCGACGTCTCGGTCCGCGGAGATCGGAAGACTCTCCTTTGCAATGGCCATTCCCGAACCTGACTCATGCTTTCTCCTCGTCCTTCAGCTGGTCGAGCTCGCGGACGAACGCTTCCACGTCCTCGAACCGGCGGTAGACCGATGCGAATCTCACATAGGCGACTTGGTCGAGCTCGCGGAGCCGCTCCATGACCATGATTCCGAGGCGCTGGCTGGAGATCTCCCGCTCTCCCGATTCGTGCATCGCCACTTCGATCCCGTCGGCGATCGATTCGAGGAGCCCGGCGGAGACGGGCCGCTTGCGGCACGCAACCTGGAGACCTCGCATCAGCTTGACGCGATCGAACGGTTCGCGGCGCTCGTCGCGCTTGACGACATGAAAAGGCAACGATTCGATTTTTTCGTAGCTGGTGAAGCGTCGCTCGCACTGCACGCACTGCCGCCTCCGGCGAATCACGTCACCTTCTTTGCTCTCACGCGAGTCGACGACCCGGTCTTCGGGGTGGCCGCAGAATGGGCAGCGCATGCTCGAGCTGCGTGGGAGTTACTCCGTCATGCCCGGCGCAGCAGGCTATAGATATCACTCCTCCTTCGTTTCTCCAATTCCCGAGCCGTCGTCCGGCAGGGTCTCCCGTCGCTCCGCCAGACGCGAGATCGACTTCCAGCTCAATCCTTCGTGGGTGACGAGAAAGATCCCGGTGAAGATCACCGGACAGACACCGACGAGGTGAAAGATGAAGGCGACGGCAACCGAGGTGTTCACGTCGAACAGGTAGAACGAGGTGAGCGCAATCTGCGAAGCCTTGTGATAGCCGCCGACGCCCGCCGGGGTCGGCACGACCAGGCCGATGATGGCCATCGCCGTGACGAAGAAGCTGGCCATGAAGGGCAGCGGGCGATCGAAGGCAAGCAGCACGAGATAGAACTGCAGACCGAGACACATCCAGAGGCTGGCGGTGAAGAACACGACCTTGGCCAGGGCCCGCGGGTGATGAACGATCCGGAGCGAGGTGACGAACGAGTCGAAGAAACGCATCCAACCGGTTCGAAGAACACGGGGAAGGATTCGCCCGATCACCTCATGGAGCTTCCGCGCCGTCGGATTGAAAAAGTAGATCGCGACCACGAACAGGGCGACGGACAAGACGACTGCCAATGCGATGCCGGCGGCGGTTTGAATGGCGACCACCTTCCCCCGCCCCAGTGTGGCGACGAGCTGTTGCCCTGCAGTCGCGAAGAAGAGCAGAAAACAGGTGAGCATCGAGAACAGATCGATCATCCGTTCGGTCAGGATCGTACCGAGTGCTGTCGAGAACTTCACACTGGTACGTCTCGAGAGGAGCGCGGGCCGGACCACGTCGGCCGCACGGATCGGCAGGAGCATCGAGATCATGTATCCGGCCGCCGAGGCGAAATAGGTGTCGTAGAGCCGTGGCGGGCTCGCGGGATCGAGAATCATGCGCCAGCGAAGCGACCGGCAGAGCAGCGCGGTCATGTTGGCCCCGATCGCCAGGATCAGCCATCCGAAGTTCGTCGTGGCGATCAGTTGCAGAACGCTCCTCGGATCGCTGTTCCGCAGAAACAGCGCCAGGAAGAAGACGGTGAGCGCCAGGATCAGCGCGAAACGCAGAATTCGTTTCAACCGGACCGCGTTGTATCACAGTTGACTCGGGCATCCGGGATCGCGACGCTGCGTCTGCTGCCGGCGACCCTCCGATTCGCGGAGACGATCTTGCGCATCTACACCAATCCCCTTTTCTATCGCCATCAGACCGGCCCCGGGCATCCTGAGAGCGCAGACCGCCTCGATTTCGCGCTCGAAGGAGCTCGCCGGGCGGGCGAATCGGCTGAGCTGATCGGAGAGACGCCGATCCATCCGGAGACCGATCGCATCATCGCAAAAGTCCATTCCTCAGGCTATGCTCGAGAGCTCGAAGCGGCCTGTCGCGAAGGAAGCCGCCTTTTTCACTCGCTCGACAATCCGATCTCGGCATCGACCAGCGCCGCGGCCCGCGCAGCCGTCGGCACCACACTCGAGGCGGCCGCACAGATCTGGCCGGCCGCGACGACGAAACGTGCTTTCGTCATTGCCCGCCCTCCGGGACATCATGCCGAGCGCGAGCGGGCGATGGGCTTCTGCTTCTTCAACACGATCGCCTGCGTTGCCGAATACCTTCTCGAATCGCCGGCGATCCAGCGTGTGTTCATCCTCGACTGGGATGTGCACCACGGCAACGGGACGCAACATCTGTTCGAGGAGCGATCCGACGTCTTCTACACATCGATTCACCGCTATCCCTTTTATCCCGGAACCGGTGCCGCGTCGGAGATCGGACGGGCGAAGGGAAAGGGGTTCACCAGAAACATCCCTCTCGACGCGGGGGAAGGGGACGCGGCGTTTCTCGATGCGATCGACGAGGAGATTCTTCCGCTCCTCGACGAGTTTCGCCCCGATGCGATTCTGATCTCGGCCGGCTTCGATGCACACTACCGCGATCCCCTCGGCGGCATGCGCGTGACCGAACAGGCGTATGGCGAGATGACCAGGCGAATGGTCGAGGCTGCCCGAACGCACTCCGGAGGACGCATGCTCTCACTTCTGGAAGGCGGCTACGATCCCGAAGGCATCGCAGCCAGCGTTGCCGAGCACGTGATCGCGCTGGCGAGCGAGGAATGACCTGGCGTCTGATTCCGAGCCAGTAACGCAACCGCCGCGCTCAGTAAGAGCGCCCCGATCGCTCACGCCGTCGCCCGTCACCGGGCCGAAGATCGGAATCTTCGGATCCCCTCTGGTCCACTGCAGCCCAGTACAGGTGGGTTCGCGACGAGCGTCCCGATCGCTCATCCCGTCGCCCGTCATCGGGCCGAAGATCGGAATCCTTGGCCACGGCGATCCGCATTGCTTCATCCGATCGGCGGTGATAAGATCCCGCATCAAGTTATTGATAGGACTATAGCTTCTCGCCATGCGGGGCGCACGATACTCGGAGGAAGAATTTGCCCCACTCGGATGACACCAGGGACGCCGAATCGCTCAAGGTGACCGACAAGAGGATCTTCACATCCGAAGGGGAGCTCCGAGAGGAGTACAAGGAACGAGTGACCCCGGCCGAGTCGCCGCTGCAGACGAAACGCGCTGAAGAGCCCGAACGAGCGGCGGAGCCCGGCAGGGGCGGCGAACAGCCCAACGACCGGGGGAAGACGCTTCGCGATACGGCGGGGAGTCCGGGGACGCCGTTCACCACATTCGCCGAGTCGCTGATCGTGAATGCCTACATGAGTCTGGGGATGCTCCGCAGCCCATACCAGCCACAACCGTCAGTCGATCTGGCGGCCGCGCGGCAGATGATCGACATTCTGTCGATGCTCGATGAGAAGACGCGAGGCAATCTGACTGCGGAGGAAACCGACTTTCTCACCACGCATCTCGGCGAGCTGAAGCTGCGGTTCGTTCAGAAGAGCAAGGCAGTGTGAGAATGCGATCAACGTCCGCCCTGCTGGCCGTCCTGCTCGCTCTTCTCGGATCCGCCGAACTGCTGGCCGCCGAAGCGAATCCGGCGCTCCGCGAGCTGTGGCCGCAGATCACTGCAGCGAGCGAGAGCGGCGACACGAAGAATCGCGACGAGAAAGTCGGCGAGCTCTTCAAGATCGGCCACGCCCTCGGAATCCAGAGGTTTCCGCTCTACGCTCGCTCGGCGGCATCTCTGGCCCTTCAGGCGGAGCAGGACAACCGCGAGGAAGTGGCCGGCTGGGCGATCGAGACGGCGCGCCGACTCGATCCGTTACTCCCTGACGTGGAGCTCACGGCGGCCGACATCGCCTGGTCGCGCGATGATTACGCGGGGGCACTCCGGTTTCTGACGAGCGGCGTGAAGCTGATCGTCCAGAACTATCGCTCGTCGGTGCTGACGCGATCGAACCTGACCTTCGCATTCGTCCTCGCCGCGGCCGCAGGAACGCTGGCTCTCTCGATCGTGCTGTTTCTCCGATATCGCCGCATTGCGTTTCACGATCTGAGGGAGATGCTTTCGTCGCGATTCCACATCGGGGTCGGAACGGTTCTCGCAGTCGCACTGCTGTTTCTTCCGATCTTCATCTGGCTCGGCCCGATCTGGCTGATTGCTTTCTGGCTGGCGCTGTTCTTCTCGTATGCGAATACGACCGAGAAGGTCCTGAGCTCAATCCTGCTGCTTCTGCTCGCCGCCACTCCGACGGTCCTCGACTGGACCTCGTACCGCGCCACGGTCGTCGACAGCCCTGTGGTCGAGGGCTCGATCGCGAATATCCAGCGGATCTACGATCCTGAAGTGATCCGCAGACTTCGCGAGGTACTGCAGGTGGTTCCGGACGAGCCGCGCATCCATCTGCTTGTGGCCAACCTCGAGCTGCAGCACGGAAATGACGACCAGGCGTGGTTTCACTACCAGAAAGCGGTCGAGCTGAACCCCCGTCTCGCCGGAGCGCATCTGAACCTTGGGAACCTCCATTTCCTCGTCAACAACGACCTGACCGCGGCGGCTCTCGCCTACGAGAAGGCAGCGGCGGCCGATCCGACGATGGCCATCGCCGATTACAACCGCTCGGTGGCGAGCGGTGAGCTCTACAAGTTCACCGAGCAGGGATCCTTCCTCGAGCAGGCGAGGCGGAAGAACCGCTCGCTGGTGGAACGCCTCCTGGCAAGCCCTCCGCAGCAGAAAGTGGTGCAATACCGCCTGCCGATTTCCGAGGCGGTGGCCGCATCGGACCAGATTTCGCGCGCGGGCGTCGCCAGGGAGATCTATGGGAGCTATGCCACATTCGACTTCGCCAAGAGCATCAGGAATCCACTGACCGCCGGCTCCCTGCTGGCCCTCGTGCTCGCCGCCGGGCTGTGGCTGGCGCGCCGGCGATCGGGATTTGCCGGCGAGTGCATCAAGTGCGGGCGAACGTTCTGCCATCGCTGCAAGTCGGCGCACGAGAGCGCGACGTATTGCACGCAGTGCATCCACATCTACCTGAAACGTGACGGCGTATCGCTCGACACCAAGCGGGCGAAGCTGGGCGAAGTGCAGAAGCATCAGACCACGACGCTGCGGCGCAGAAAAATCATGACCACGTTTCTTCCGGGCTCGGCCCAGATTCTCGCCGGCAGCTCCGTTCGAGGAGTGATGATTCTGCTCGCTTTTCTCCTGCTGCTCTCCATCGCGTTGACCGTGGGCCGCCTCGCCCCGATCGCATCGCCGGCAGAGACGATGAAGCTGGCCCTGCGTGTGATCGCCGGGACTCTGGCACTGCTCCTCTGGCTGGTGGCCTCGATCCCCGTCTACAGGGAAAGCCTGTCCAGCTGATTCGATACCCGTTACACTAGTCCCCTGGCGGCCCGGATCGAACAATGGCTCTCGAGGGAACTCTTCGCGACTTCAGTCTCGCTGACATCTTTCAGCTGATCGGTCTTCAGCGGAAGACCGGCGTGCTGACGCTTCGCGGCAAAGACGACACGGTGAGCGTGACGTTTCTCGACGGCAAGGTCGTCTCCGCCGACTCGCTCAATCGCCGCCTCGAGAACCGTCTCGGCACGGTTCTGATGAAGAGCGGAGCGATCTCCAACGACCAGTTGACTCGTGCGCTCGAGATTCAGAAGGAAACGCTCCAGCGACTCGGCTTCATCCTGACGCACTACGGTTTCATCTCCCAGGACAATCTCCGCCAGGCAATCCAGGTCCAGATCCTCCAGATCATCTACCGGCTTTTCCGCTGGAAGGATGGCGACTACCAATTCTCGCAGGAGACGACCATCGAGTACGACCGCGATCACGTCGTACCGATCACCGCTGAGTCCATCCTGATGGAAGGTGCTCGGATGATCGACGAATGGCCGATCATCGAGAAGCGGATTCGCTCCTACGACATGACATTCCGGAAGAAACCGATCAGTCAGGAGATCATGGTCGTCCAATCGGAGGATGCTGACGAGATCGACTTCGAAGAGTCACGAACCAGGACCCGGCGCTCCGCAGTCCTCGACAAGATCAAAATCTCCGAGGAGGAAAAGTCTGTATACGATCTGGTCAACGGCCGGCTGACTGTCGGCGACATTGTCGAGAGCAGCCGCTACGGCGAGTTCGATACGAACAAGGCACTCTACGAGCTGCTCACGCGCGACCTGATCGAGGAAGTGCGCGACGTGACGGCCGAGAAAACGGTCGAGCCCGAAGAGGAGGCCGAAGTACCTTCGGTTCCCCTGCCGCTCGTGCTCGTCCTCTCGGTCATCGCCGTGGTCTCGATCGCCACATCCCATCGCAATCCCCTCGATCTGACCAGCGCCACTGCCCGCCGGGCATCTTCGATCAGCGAAGCGCAGAAAGCCGTCTCCTTCCAGAGAATCCAGACGATCGGAACGGCGGTCGAAGCCTATCACCTGACCAACGGCCGGCTGCCGAATGCGCTCGAAGATCTTGCCCCTCATTTCATTGCACCGAACGTCCTGAAGGACCCCTGGGGAAACAACTACAAGTACCTCGAGCGCCCCGGAAAATATCTCGTGATCGGCTTCACCTCCGAAGGACGTCCCGATACCGATCTGTTTCTGTCGCACTCGGTCGATGTCTCCCTTCCCACGACCTCGTCGAGACAACCCACCGGCGGCATCACGCTCGTTCCCTGAAAGATCGGAAGCGGCGGATCATAGGGGCGCGCAGCGTTCGCCCCGAAACCTTCGCGCGACCACTCTCCCGCGCGGTGGGCTGCATCGTCGCTCGTGAGACGGCGGGCGCGGGACACGCGCTCTCCCGCGGAGATCGTCGCAAGCACCCGGACGGAGCTATTGCGCTGCGTTGCGGCGCAGCAAGCCCTCGGCTCTGTCCCTCGCGCAAATGCTTCGTCCCTACGAGATGCACAGCAAGGCTGCGCTCTCGTCCCTCGCCTCTCGTCTCTCTCAGGCGTCCTGCTCACGCGAGCTCGATACGCCGCAACTCCATGTGCTTCGCCCCTCCCGAGGAGAGGCGGCTCTCGTAGATGGAGACGGCGGTGACCGGCAGGGTGATTCCGCCGAATCGCGCGAATGCCTGCAGAAACGTTTCGGCCTCCGCCGGAGACCACGGACGTCGGATCCGCACGAGGGTGAGATGAGGAATGAGCTCCTTCGAATCGAGAACGAGATCGACAGTGCGGGCAGCGGTTCGAATCTGCTCGGCGAGCCTTCGAAAGCGGTCTTTCTCCTCGAAGCCCAGCCATCCGACTCGCGGGCGTGATCGCGACGGAAAAAACCCTGCGGCGCCGAGAGTCGCATCGAACCGGGAAAATGGGCCGAGCGAAGGCTCGAGCCGGGAGGCGAGGCGATCGATCAGCGTTACCGGCTGTTCATCGAGAAATGCATAGGTCAGATGATAGGAGTCCGACCTGACCCAGGAAGCAGGCGGAAGCTGCGAGCGCAGCGGCTCGACCGCGGCTTCGATCTCCAGCTTCAGAGCCGGCGGCAGCGGCGTGGCAACGAACAGTCGCATGAGAGTCGGATCGTGAACATCAGCGAATCGGCCGGCCGGCCTCTCCCGCCAGAAATTCAGGAGTGAAGATTCTCTCGATCTCCTCGTCCGTCAGAATGCGCCTGGCGCGAAGAAGATCGGGAATGGGGGTCCCGCTCCTCGCCGACTCCTTCGCGATCTCCGCCGCCTTCGCATACCCGATCAACGGATTGAGCAGCGTGGCGAGCGCGGGCGAAGTGACGTAGTAGTTCTCACAGCGTTTCGTGTCGGCCTCGATTCCCTCGATGCATTTCGAAGTGAACGGCGGAAGGTAGTTCTTCAGAATGTCGATCGAGAAGAGAATCTCCCAGGCCATGAGCGGCATCATCACATTGAGCTCGAGCTGGCCGGCCTGCACCGCGTAAGCCACCGCCGTATCCGCGCCGATGACGTGAAACGCAACCTGATTCATGCACTCGAGCATCGACGGATTGACTTTGCCAGGCATGATCGACGAGCCCGGCTGGACGGCGGGGAGAATGATCTCGGCCAGACCCGTCTGAGGCCCGGAAGCGAGAAGCCGCAGATCATTGGTGATCCGCGTCAGCTCGAGCGCGAGGTTTCGCAATGCCGCCGACACCGCCGCGAGCGGAAGCTGCGACTGCATCGCCTCGCGCAGGTCGCCGACAGGAACCAGATCCAGCTCCGTCATCAGGCGGAGATAGTCGACGACCACGAAGCGGTAGCCCGGCGGTGTGTTGATTCCCGTTCCCGTCGCGGTTCCTCCGATTCCGAGCTCGCGGAGCTCGCCGGCGGCTTCTTCGAGAAGTCTGGTGGACCGTCGGACCGCGGCAGCGTACGCGCGAAACTCCTGCCCGAGCGTCACGGGAACGGCGTCCTGCAGGTGCGTCCGCCCGGACTTGATGACGCCGGCCAGCTCCTCTCCTTTCGCATCGAGGGCGAATCCGAGACCATCGAGCGCCGGGAAGAGCTCGCGAAGCAGAAGCAGAGTCGCGATGCGAATCGCCGTCGGAAACGTGTCGTTCGTCGACTGCGACATATTGACGTGATCGTTTGGATGGATCGGATCGTAGACGCCGGCGCGTCCGCCGAGGCGGAGATTGGCCATGTTGGCGATGACCTCGTTGCAGTTCATGTTGAACGAGGTTCCGGCACCCGCCTGAAAGACATCGACCACAAATTGATCACGATATTTAATATTGATATAGCTTGATGGAATCTTGTAGGAAACCGACCGGATATCGTCCTCTCCCGCTCCTCGAAACGCTGCGCGCCCGCCGGCGCGTGTTGCTCGCTTCTTCCGCTTCGTGATCCGGGAAAAAGAGTCCGCGCCTTCGCCGAGAATTTCGTCGCAGGCGTCGGAGATCGCAACGGCTAGCCTCCGCTTCATCCCGAGCTCGTGATTCGCGAGAGCGGCTGCCTTCTTGAGAAGGACGAACGAGCGGATGAACACCGGATGCGCGCGTAGACCGCTCACCGGAAAATTCTCCACCGCCCGCTGGGTCTGGGCGCCGTAGAGCGCATCCGCCGGAACGCGAACCTCGCCGAGGGTGTCGCGCTCGATGCGGGGACGGCGTGCCGAGGTCGCCATCGGTTCAGGCCTTCAGGGAAGCGAATCGCTCGCGCGAGGCCTCGAGAACGTCGTGATGGAGACTGCGACCGTGGGCATCCATCGTCACGATCGCCATGAAGTCCTCGACCCGCAGATGCCAGATCGCCTCGGGGCTGCCGAGATCGAGCCAGTCGACTCCCTCGACCTGCTTGACCGATGCTGCGCAGACCTGCGCCGCACCTCCGATTGCGTGGAGATAGACGGCACCGTACTCCCGGCACGCAGCGAGTGTCTTCTCTCCCATCCCTCCCTTACCGATCACGCCACGAATGCCGTGGTCGCGCATGACCTCCCATTGATACGGCTCTTCGCGCGAGCTGGTGGTCGGCCCCGCCGCTTTGCAGATCCACCGATCGCCCTCTTTCACCATCACCGGGCCGCAGTGGTAGATGATCTGGCCGCGCAGGTCGATGGGCGGCGCGACTCCGCTGTGCAGTCGATGGTGCACGGCATCGCGCCCGGTGTAGAGAAGGCCGGTGATCGATACCGTGTCCCCCACCTGGAGGCTGCGAACCGTTTTCTCGTCGAGCGGCGTGGTGAGCTTCACCTGGGCCATGAAGTCACCTCGATCGAGTGGCGTGTCAATAGAGCCACCCCAGGACGTCTCCTCCCGCGTCGAGCGTCACGCCGCGGCGGCGATAGGCCCAGCACATGTAGGCGACGCTGACGAAGAAGCTCGCAGGAAGGCGATTCTGCTTTCCGATCTTGCAGGAAAGAAGGGTTGTCGCTCCGCCGAATCCCATCGGGCCGATTCCGAGCTGATTGGCCTTGGCGACGACGCGCTGTTCGAGTCCGGCCAGGACCGGATCGGGATTCGTATCGTCCATGGTGCGCAGCAACTGCTCCTTCGCATGACTGTACCCGGTCGTGCGATCGCCTCCGATGCAGACGCCGAGAATCCCGGGGCCGCACCCCTGTCCCTGCGCTTCGACGACCGCATGAAGAATCGCGTTCTCCACGCCGGCGAGATCGCGACCTCCGAGCTCGAGATGCGGAAGGCTGTACTGCGCGTTCATGTTCTCGCAGCCTCCCCCTTTAAGCATCAGCCTGACTTCGATGTGCGGCTCGCGCCACTGGTGGAAATGAAAGACCGGCGAGCCCGGTCCCGTATTGTCCCCCGTGTTCTTTCCCGTGACGCTGTCGACGCTGTTCTGCCGCAGAAAACCGAGGCGCGTCGCCTCCCGGACTGCCTCCGTCGCCACCTCTTCGAGCACGAGCTGGTCGTAGCCGACCGGCGTCTGGACGTAGAAGAGAATCGTTCCAGTGTCCTGGCAGAGAGGAACCGAGCCGGCCCGCGCGAGATCGATGTTGCAGCCGATCACACCGAGCGCCACCTCCGCGTTCGACGATGCCTCCTCCTCCCCGCGCGCCGCGGTGATCGCGCGAACGACATCGTCGGGAAGGATGGTGCTCGTTCGGCGGATCAGCTCGAGGAGCGTCTCGAAGAGGGCCGCCCGCGGCAATTTCTCTTCGGTCAACACTGCGCTTGCGGTCATCGTGAGGTCGTCTCCACCATTTCGAGTCTATCGCCTCTCCGGAACAGTCGGCAAGCGAGAAACCAGAAACCAGAAACCAGAAATAATCGAAACCTGAATCCTGCAACCGCATTCTCTCAGCTGCGAGTCCTTCTGGTTTCTGGTCTCTAGTTTCTGGTTTCTAGTTTCTGCCTTCTGCCTTCTGCCTTCTGCCTTCTGCTTCTGCCTTCTGCTTCTGCCTTCTGCTTCTGCCTTCCGACCCGACTGGCATGATGCTGGCGAGCACGAAAATTCACCTCCGGAGGGAATGAATGGCAAGAATTGCCGGTTAGGTAGAACCTGAGCCCGGTCATATCAAATTTGAACGCCGGTATCCCCAAACGATGTGAGGTAAGTCGTGAATTTCAATAAGCTTACCGTCAAGGCGCAGGAAGCGGTCGTCGAAGCCCAGAATCTGGCGCGCCAGTCGGGCCACGCCGAGATGTCAGCCGAGCATCTTCTCCTCTCTCTGCTGACTCAGGAAGAGGGGATTGTCCGCCCCATTCTCGGCAAGGTCGGAGGCGATGTTGCGACGATCGAGATGGAAGTCTCGAACGAGCTGTCGCGACGAGCCAAAGTAGGCGGCGCGTCCGCCGAGCCGCTCACCTCGCCGCACCTCCGCAAGGTTTTCGATGCGGCATTCGCCTCGGCTTCGGATTTCAAGGACGAGTTCGTCTCGACCGAGCACCTCCTGATCGGTCTGACCGAAGTGAAGGAGGCGAGCGCCTCGCAGATCCTGAAGCGGCACGGGGTGACGAAAGAGGCCGTATTGCAGGCCCTGCAGAGCGTGCGAGGCACGCAGCGAGTCACCGATCAGAACCCGGAGGCGAAGTACCAGGCCCTGGAGCGGTACGCTCGCGACCTCACCGAACTGGCGCGCCGAGGGAAGCTCGATCCGGTCATCGGCCGCGACGAGGAGATCCGGCGCGTAATCCAGGTCCTGTCTCGGCGGACGAAGAACAACCCGGTGCTGATCGGCGAGCCCGGCGTCGGCAAGACGGCGATCGTCGAAGGGCTCGCCCGGCGCATCATCGAAGGCGATATCCCGGAAGGACTGAAGAACAAACGCGTCGCGGCCCTCGACGTGGGAGCGCTGATCGCCGGGTCGAAGTATCGCGGAGAATTCGAAGATCGTCTGAAGGCGGTGATCAAGGAAGTCGAGGAATCGGACGGAAACGTCATTCTCTTCATCGACGAGTTGCACACCCTGGTGGGAGCAGGAGCCGCCGAGGGTGCGATGGACGCATCCAACCTGCTCAAGCCCGCACTGGCGCGCGGTGAGCTGCGGGCCGTCGGAGCAACGACCCTCGCGGAATATCAGAAACACATCGAGAAGGACGCAGCGCTCGAGCGCCGGTTCCAGCCGGTATACGTCGGGGAGCCGACCGTGGAGGACACGATCGGCATTCTCC
The DNA here is from genome assembly GCA_035546335.1 of Thermoanaerobaculia bacterium. Lineage (GTDB taxonomy): Bacteria > Acidobacteriota > Thermoanaerobaculia > Gp7-AA8 > Gp7-AA8 > DATKDP01. Next base: position 94,873 of record DATKDP010000005.1, read on the forward strand.
GCGGGCTCGAGGAGCGCTACGAAGTTCATCATGGAGTGAAGATCAAAGACTCGGCTCTCGTCGCCGCCGCGGTGTTGTCGCACCGCTACATCAGCGACCGCTTTCTTCCCGACAAGGCCATCGACCTCATCGATGAAGCGGCCTCGGGGCTGCGGATCGAGATCGACTCGATGCCCACCGAGATCGACGAGATCGAACGGCGGATCATCCAGTTGCAGATCGAGAAACAGGCGATCTCCAAAGAAGACGACGCGGCGTCGCGCGAACGACTGAAGGCGATCGACGCCCAGCTCGCCGAGCTCCAGGAAACCTCGGCCGGGCTGAAGGCGCAGTGGGAGAACGAGAAAGCGGTCATCGCGCAGATCAGGCAATTGAAGGAGCAGATCGAGGCGACGCGCGACGACGCGCAGCGCGCCGAGCGTGAGGGAGATCTCAACCGTGCGGCCGAGCTGCGCTACGGCGTCATGCCCCAGCTCAATGCTCAGCTCGAAGAGGCCTCCGGCCGTCTTCAGGAGATCCAGAAGCATGGCGCGATGCTCAAAGAGGAAGTGACCGAAGAGGACATCGCCGAGATCGTTTCGAAATGGACAGGGATTCCGGTGACGAGAATGATGGAGTCGGAGGTGCAGAAGCTCATCCGGATGGAGGAGCGGCTGCAGCAGCGGGTCGTCGGGCAGGAGGAAGCGATTCGCGCTGTGTCCAATGCGGTTCGGCGCTCCCGCGCCGGCCTGCAGGATCCCAACCGGCCGATCGGCTCGTTCCTCTTCATGGGTCCGACCGGCGTCGGAAAGACCGAGCTGGCTCGCGCCCTCGCCGAAGTCCTCTTCGACGACGAGCACGCGATGGTGAGGATCGACATGTCGGAATACATGGAGCGCCATGCGGTCGCCCGCCTGATCGGAGCGCCGCCCGGCTACGTCGGCTACGAGGAGGGGGGCCAGTTGACCGAGGCGATCCGGCGGCGGCCCTACGCCGTCGTTCTCTTCGACGAGATCGAGAAGGCGCATCCTGAGGTCTTCAACGTCATGCTGCAGATTCTCGACGACGGGCGTCTGACCGATTCGAAGGGTCGTGTCGTCAATTTCAAGAACACCGTGATCATCATGACCTCGAACGTCGGCTCGCAGTTCATTCACGACTACCAGCAGTCGGTGAAGTCGCCGGAGCAGGAAGAGGAGATGCGCAGGAACGTCGAGCAGGAGCTCCACCGGCACTTCCGTCCGGAGTTCCTCAACCGCATCGATGACGTGATCGTCTTCCATGCACTCGGACTCGAGCACATCAAGCGGATCATCGAGATTCAGCTTCGCCATCTGGTCAAAATGCTCGAGGAGCGCGGCCTGACGATCGAGATCAGTGAGGGAGCGAAGGAGATGCTCGCGCGCGAAGGATACGATCCGGCCTTCGGCGCTCGCCCGCTCAAGAGGGCGCTCCAGCGGCTGGTCATGGACAAGCTCGCCATCGAGCTTCTCGAAGGAAAGTTCAGGGAGGGTGACATCGTCTACGTCAACGCCGGCGCCGGCGGAGAGTCGCTCGAGCTGGCGCACGAGCCCGAGCCGATGAGCGTGCATTGATCGTGACCTGAGGATGACGCCGCGCGTATCATCCTTCGAGACACTGCATGGAAGACTACTGGCAAAACCAGGAGCTCAACGATCTCGTTCGCGAGATCAACGAGACGACCGCCTCCGAACCGGAGTCTGCACCTGCACTCCCCGCCGATCGCGCCGACGTTCGAGAGGGGGATCCGCTGGAGCGAGCCCTCGTCGAAATGGCTCGCCGCGGAGCGAGCGACGTCCTTCTGATTCACGGGCTTCCCCCCGTCGTTCGCGTCGACGGAGCACTGGTCAGGACCGGCCTCCCGCTGCTCGATGAGGACGATCTGCGGACGATGATCTCCCCCTATCTTTCCAGCCGGGCGACTCAGCAGCTCGACCAGGAGGGCTCGTCCGATTTTTCACTTCGGCTCGAGGCGAACGGCAGCGAACGGCGCGGGCGCAACTGGCGATTCCGGGTCAACATCCACCGGCAGCGTGGCCGGCTGGCGATCGCCGTACGGGCACTTCCATTCGAGATTCCGACGCTCCAGCAGTTGAACCTTCCGCAGTCGCTCACCGAGCTCGTACGCCCGGCGCGCGGGCTCATTCTCATATCCGGACCCACCGGATCGGGGAAGAGCTCGACGCTCGCCGCGCTCATCGGCGAGATCAATCGAACCTCGGCCCGGCATGTCATCACCATCGAGGATCCGATCGAGTACGAGCACCAGAACGATCGAGCGATCATCGAACAGATCGAAGTCGGCCGCGATTCACCTTCGTTTGCGGGAGCGCTTCGAGCGGCGTTGCGGCAGGACCCCGACGTCATCCTAGTCGGTGAGATGCGCGATCTCGAGACCGTCGCCACAGCGGTCACGGCCGCGGAGACGGGTCATCTCATCCTCTCGACGCTCCACACGAGCGACACCGCGCAGGCGCTCCACAGGATCATCGACGTCTTCCCCTCGGCCCAGCAGACGCAGATCCGCCAGCAGCTCGCCCTCTCGCTCCACGCCATCGTCTCCCAGCAGCTGATTCCCCGAATCGACATCCGGGGGCGCATCCCGGCAACCGAGGTTCTCATCGCCAACCATGCGATCCGCCAGCACATCCGAACCGATCGCCTCCAGAACATCGCCACCGAGCTGACCCTCGGAAAGCGCATCGGAATGATCGCCCTCGACGACTCGCTCGCCGAGCTCGTTCACAGCGGCCGGATCTCCCTCGAAGAGGCACAACTTCGCGCGCGCCACCCGGAAGAACTTAGGCGAAGCGTGGAGGGGGGAGGGTAGGTTTGGACTGGAGGTTGACGTGATCGCACTCCGTTCCGAGAAACCTGCTCTCGCCAAATGGTTCATTCGAGTTCAGAATACAATTGGTATGCGAAGAAAGTCATGAGGAGTGGAAGAAACGTCGATCAGAGAAGCCAGCCGGCTTACTCGCTGGCAGAGGCTGCGCGTTATCTCAAGGTCGCTGAAGCAACCTTGCGGTCATGGGTCGTGGGTCGGCCCTATCCGAGAGCCGATGGCACGGGGCATTTTCGCCCCTTGATCCATCCTCCTTTCAGGCGCCCTCTGCTTCTGTCGTTCTGGAACCTGATCGAAGCACATGTCCTCCGGTCGCTACGGACCGACCATGGTGTCTCGATCATGGCCCTTCGTCAAGCTGTGGCATACGCCGAAAAATCGCTTCAGATCGAGCGCCTCCTGCTGAGCAAGGAATTGCGTACGGAGGCCGGAAGGATCTTTCTCGAACGTTACGGCGAGCTGATCGAGCTGTCCGCCTCCGGGCAGCTTGCGATGCGCCGGCTGTTTGACGAGCATCTGAAGAGAGTCGAATGGGACGAAAGGCAGTTTCCCGTCCGTCTGTACCCCTTTGTTTCGAGCGAAATGCTTTTGGACAGACCCATCGCCATCGATGCGAATGTCGCTTTCGGACGCCCGATCGTCCTGCGCGCCGGCGTCACCACCGCGGCGATCGCCGACCGCATTGATGCTGGGGAGCAGGTATCGGAGCTCGCATCCGATTACGGGCTGAGCGAAGCCGAGATCGAACAGGCCGTGCTGTACGAGCGGGCGGCGTGAGTGTTGTTTTCTTCACGGACCGTGATCTCGGCAACCGTTTCCCGGACATCCTCGCAGCAGCGGGTCTGAGCGTGGAGCGGCATCGGGATCACTTCGGGCCCACCTGTTCCGACGAAGAATGGCTCGAGGCAATCGGACAGCGAGGCTGGATCGCGGTCACCCATGACAAACGAATCCGCTATAAGCCGAACGAGCTCGCAGCAATCGTCCGGAATCGCGTGGAGCCCTACCAGTCTGCCGGCTTGTGAATTTCTCCGTTCGCGTCCTGCAGCAAAGGCGGCAGGAGCGACTGCCGCAGCACCCACGGCCGGATCGATTTGACGAAGCTTGCACATTGGCGCAGTTCAACCGATTGCCTCCGGTGGGGATTCAGCACGCCAACCGCTTTTCCAAGTTTGCAGACCGCTCGAACCGGCGCCGCCAGATCGGAATCGTTCGTGACGATCACCGCGACGTCGTAAGCGTTTGCGAACGCATCCATCAGTAGTTCGGTAGCGAGATTGACGTCTGAGCCTTTCTCCTTCATGTCCACGACGACGGCCGAGCCACTGCCGTCAGCGAGAGGACGGCGAACAGAGTGGGCCTGAAACGAGCCGAGGAAAATCTCGATGGATGGGATCGTAGCGAGTGCGCGCAGATACGTCTTCTGGCGAATCGACTTCGAGTTGTCTTTCGGACTTCCTTTCACGATTGCCGTGAAGTACTTGACCTTTACGATGTCGTTCTTGGGCAGGATCGCCTGCGAGAAACGAAAGAGGTTCAGCCAGCGGTAAGGCGTGCGCCGGATGCAACCGTAGTAGAAGTTGAAACCGTCGATGTAGACGATCGTTCGCTGGCGCATGAAAAGCAGAGGCCGCCAGTGGGCGGCCTCGCGCCCTGCGCCGAAGCAACAGGGGTGATCAGAAGAAATCGTAGAGCAGAACACGCACCCGCGTCAATGGCGAATCTGCGGTAATAATTTTCAAAACGCCGGCGCGGATGCTGACATTCCTTCGTATCGTCTGCCCCGAGCGACGCGACCCATGCGACCAGCTGAAACTCACTCTCGCCAGCGTGGCGGCTCCAATGAGACAATGCGCAGGCGTTCGATTCACGCGCTATGCATCTTCAGACAGTCGGCACTCCCCTCCTCTGGATCTCGTTCACCCTCATCGTTCTCGCCCTTCTGGCGATCGATCTCGGCGTCTTTCACCGGAAGGCGCACGTGGTCCGCTTCAAGGAAGCGATGGGCTGGACGATCGTCTGGATCGTCCTCTCGCTCCTTTTCAACTTGTGGGTGTACGATCACTTCGGACCTCAGAAAGGGCTGGAATTCCTCACCGGCTATCTGATCGAAAAGGCGCTGTCGGTCGACAACATCTTCGTCTTCATCGTCATCTTCGCCTATTTCGCCGTTCCGCGGGTCTATCAGCACAGGGTTCTCTTCTGGGGCGTCATCGGCGCACTCGTCCTGCGCGGAATCTTCATCTGGGTGGGTGCCGCGCTGCTCCAGCAGTTTCACTGGGTGATCTACGTGTTCGGAGCGCTCCTGGTGGCGACGGGAATCAAGCTGCTTTTTCAGAGCGAGGAGAACGTTCAACCCGAGCGCAATCCGATCTACCGCCTGGCGCGGCGCTTCATTCCGGCCGTCAGCGAGTATCACGGACAGAGCTTCACGGTCGTGCGCGACGGCCGCCGCTTCGTCACCCCCCTGTTCCTCGTGCTCATCGCGGTCGAGGCGAGCGACGTGCTGTTCGCAGTCGACTCGATTCCCGCGATCTTCGCGATCACCAATGATCCCTTCATCGTCTATACGTCGAACGTCTGCGCGATCCTGGGGCTTCGCGCGCTCTACTTCGTGCTCGCCGACATCATGGACAAGTTCCACTTCCTGAAGATCGGACTGGCGCTCGTGCTTCTCTTCGTCGGCGCGAAGATGCTGATCTCGACGTTCTACAAGATTCCCATCGGAGTCTCGCTTGCAGTCGTCGCCTCGCTCCTGACTCTGTCGATCGCCGCCTCGCTCTTCTGGCCGAAGAAGACGCCGCCGGAGCACCCCTCATCCTGAAGAATGACGGCGCGGTGGCGAGCGCCATCTCCATCGTCTCGCGCGCAAACGCACCGGGACGTCTACTTCGCCGATTTCACCGAGACCGGGCCGTTCACCGTCGAGAGGTAGACGGCCTGACGCGCGCCGCCGAGCTCGATCCGTCTCGTCCCTTCGTCCTCGTCCCGGTGTCGAAGACGCTGATAGCACCCTTCCGCCTTGCAGTTCACCGGACCGCGACCCAATGCCTCGACGACGACTCCGGATCGATAGCCGTCGGGAATCTGGAGCGAGAGCGGACCATTCTTCGTCCTGGCATCGAGTCCTTTTCCTTCCCAGCTCATCCCGTCTAGCTTCACGCTCAGAGGGCCGTTGCGCGTCTCGACGCGGAGATCGCCCGAGGAGCGTGCGATGGAGATCGGTCCGTTCTGGGCCGTCGCACGAAGAGCTCCGGAAACACCCTTGATGCCGATCGGACCGTTGACTGCGTTGGCCTCGAGGTCGCCCGACACTTCGTACAGACTGATCGGACCGTTGGTCGATTCCAGCGCCAGCGTCGCGTTGCGCGGAGCCATGACGATCAGATAAGCGGTCCACTCGCCGCGAGCCGGACCATCGACGGTCAGCTCGCCCCCGCTGAGACGCGCCGTCACCTGATCGAGCGAGATTCCCGAATCGGCCGCAGCCGCCTTGCAGAGCTGGATCTCGTAGTTCGCTCCCGCATGACCCTGCACGCCGATCCCACCGTTCTTCGCTGCACTGATGCGCAGCGGCGAGGAACCCGGAACTGTCAGCGTCTGCTCCCCCCGAATCGTGCCGGTACCGTGATACTCGATACGGACCTGACTGCAGCTCGTGAACGGGGAGTCTCCACCCAGGGTCATGTTGACTCCATGCCCTCGATGCCCTCCATGCGCGAACAGCGACGTGCTCGCCAAAAAGACCAGAACCATGATCGATCCAACAGAACCCCTTCGTCTCATGAACATCCTCCTCGATGCCTTCTCAACCCATAGACGAACGAGCGGAGGATTGGTTAGAGGCTCGAGGCTCGGGGCTCGAGGCTCGGGGCTCGGGGTAGGAGCGTGGGGGTAGGGCCGCGAGCTAGCTGGGATCGCATAGCAGATGGCAGATGGCAGATGGCAGATGGCAGATCTTCTTTGCTACCTGCCATCTGCTTTTTGCCTTCTACCCTCTGCCTTCTGCCCTCTACCTTCTGCCATCTGCCCCCTCCCCCTTGCCTCCCGCCCTTTGAGCGCCGAAACTAGCCGGCGTGGCGGGATTCGCGATTCGGCTCGTCGGCGTCCAGCATGCCTACGGCGCAACGGATGATGTCGGAGAGGTCACGGCGCTCGAGCAAATCGACTTGTCGATTCCCTCCGGCTCCTTCGCGGTGCTGATGGGCCCTTCAGGGAGCGGAAAGTCGACTCTGCTGAATCTGATCGGCGCGGTCGACCGTCCGAGCAGCGGTTCGGTATTCCTCGACGACACCGACATCGCACGCGCCTCCGAGAGAGAGCTGACACTCCTGCGCCGGAGCGACATCGGTTTCGTTTTTCAGTTCTTCAATCTCATTCCGACCCTTTCGGTGGAAGAGAACATCGGCTTTCCGCTCGCTCTCGCCGGCTCCTCCCGCGAGCGGATCACCTCGCGCACGAGGGAGGTCCTGCGCCAGATCGGTCTCGAGCCGCGCGAGAAACACTATCCGAACCAGCTGTCGGGAGGCGAGATGCAGCGGGTGGCGATCGGACGCGCCGTCGTGCATCGCCCGCGTCTGATCCTCGCCGACGAGCCGACGGGCAATCTCGACTCGCGAACCGGCGAGCAGATCCTCGATCTCCTCCGAGCCGTGCACGAGGCGCACGAATCGACGATCGTGATGGCGACCCATTCGGAGCGCGCGGCGTCGTATGGCGACCTGATCATCGATGTGATCGATGGCACGGCCGCGCCGAGGATCGCGGGCACATGACCGCCGATGCGTCGAGACGATCAGGCGGGATCATCGCGCTGCGCGGCTTCCTGACGATCCTGAAAGCTCTCGTGTTGCGGCCGCTTCTTCGCGAGCGAGGAAGGAGTCTGCTGACCATCGCCGGGATCGCCGTGGGAGTGGCGGTGCTCGTCGCCATCCAGCTCGCGAACAGCAGTGCCCTTCGCGCCTTCGGTGAATCGGTCGACGCGATCGCCGGCCGGGCGAACTTTCAGATCGTCGCGGACGCCGCCCCGCTCGACGAGGAGCTCCTCGCCGGCCTGCAGCCTCTCTGGCGCCTCGGCGTCCGCTTCGCTCCGGTCATCGACGTCGACGGACTCCTCGAACGATCCGGAATTCCGATTCGAATCCTGGCCGTCGATCTTCTCTCCGATCTCCACTTCCGCGACTATCGCTATGCCTCCGTCCTCACAACGCGGACAGCGGATGGAGGCGCCGGCGGTACGACCGGGCAGAAGCGCACGACCGGCGGGGCAGCGGAGATCGCCGCCTACCTCGACCTCTTCCGCGACGATTCGATCGTTCTTCCCGAAACATTCGCCGGGCAGCAGCGGCTCGGCCTCGGTGATTCTTTGCGGCTCAATGTTCTCGGGCAGCGGAGAACGTTCGTCATTCGAGGACTCCTGCAGCCGATCGGTCCCGCGACTGCGTTCGATGGAAGTCTGGCGGTTCTCGACATCGCGACGGCGCAGAGCTCGTTCGGGATGGAAGGGAAGATCAGTCGCATCGACCTGATGGTGCCGGCCGCGGTCGAAGAGGAGGCGAAGGCGCTGCTCGCCGAGGTGATGCCGCCCGGGGCTCGGCTGGAGCGGCCCTCGCGCCGCAACGAGCGGGTCGGTCGCATGTTGCGGGCGTTTCGCGCCAACCTCATCGCCCTGGCTGCGGTCGCCCTCGTCGTCGGGGTGTTTCTCGTCTACAACACCGTGCTGATCTCGATTCTGCGGCGACGCGACCAGGTAGGCGTGGCGAAGACCCTCGGCGCGACACCCCGCCAGATCTTCGCTGCATTCCTGATCGAAGGAGCGGTCTTCGGGGCGACGGGATCGGCAGCGGGCGTCGCGCTCGGTTACGGGCTCGCCTGGTCGACGCTCGACATCATCGGCAGGACGGTCAATGCACTCTATGTAACGACCGCTCCGCGGGAGATCGAGCTGGGAATGGGGCTGGTGGCGGTCGCGATGGCGGCCGGAATCGTGGTCTCGCTTCTCGCGTCGATTCAGCCCGCCCTCGAGGCCGCGGCGGTCTCTCCCAACACCATGATCCGCAGCGGCATGCATCAGCGCATCGGGAGGGAGCGAAGAAGGCGATTCACGGTCGTGGCACTGCTGCTGTTCGCCCTCGCCTGGGTCGCGTCGCTCTTCCCTCCCGCGCTCGGCCTGCCCATCGGCGGCTACGTCTCGGTTCTTCTGGTGATCGCCGGCTTCTCACTTCTCGCCCCCTTCGTGATCGTCACACTCTCCGCCGTGATGGCGTCCCCACTCCGCAGCGCTGCCGGCGTGACAGGCAAGCTCGCGGCGGTCTCGCTGCCGGCATCGCTGCGCCGGGTCGCCGTCGCGGCCGCTGCGCTGTCGATCGCGATCGGAATGATGGTCGCCGTCTCGCTGATGATCGGAAGCTTCCGGGAGACCGTCCGCATCTGGGTCGATCAGACGGTCAAATCGGATCTCTGGATCCGGCCATCGCATGGACTGTCCAATGCGCCGATCGCCGTCTTTCCTGATGAGATCTCGGAGGATCTGCGACGCATGGACATGATCGCCGCGTTCGATCGCTTTCGGGGGCGCGATCTCGTCTTTCGCGATAGTTTGATCACCGTCGGCAGCGGCGACTTCGACGTCGCGATGAGTCATGGCGAGCTTCCGATGGTGGCTCCGCGGTCGGCGCGGCGGGCACTCGAGGACGCCGTCCGTCTCGAGGGCGTCGTCGTCTCGGAGAGCTTCGCCATCAAGTATCGCGTCGCATCCGGCGACGCGATCGAGCTCCCGGTTGCCGGCGGCACGCGGCGCTTCCCTGTCACCGGCATCTATCGCGACTACTCCAACGATCGGGGAGTCGTGGCCATGGATCGTTCGCTCTTCGAGACGTCGTACGGCGATTCTTCGATCAACACCATCGCCGTCTTTCTACGCCAGGGCGTCGATCCCGAATCCGCCCGGCGAGAGATCGAGCGAGTCCTCGGGCCGAAGTACGGAGCATTCGCCTTCACCAACGTCGCGATTCGAGCCGAGGTGATGAGAATCTTCGATCAGACGTTCCTGATCACCCGTGCTCTTCTAGCGATCGCTCTGATCGTCGCAGTGCTGGGGATTGTCAATACGCTCGCGGCGCTGATACTCGAACGACGTCGCGAGATCGCGATTCTCGAGGTTCTCGGAATGTCGAGCGGACAGGTCCGGCTGATGCTCGTGCTCGAGTCGGCCATTCTCGGCGCGGCCTCTTCGATCATCGGACTCGCATCCGGCCTGGTGCTCTCGCTGATCCTGATTCACGTGATCAACAAACAGTCGTTCGGCTGGACCATCGCCTTCGACCCGCCGGTCGCACTGATCGCCATGTCTCTTCTGGCGACTTTCGTCGCGACGATCCTCTCAGGGCTGATTCCGGCCCGTCTCGCCAGCAGGCTGCGCCTCGCGCTCGCCCTGAAGAGCGAGTGAGAGACGAGAGGCGAGGGGCGAGAGGCGAGAGGCGAGAGGCGAGGGACGAGAGGCGGGAGGCGA
>DATKDP010000006.1:0-2030 GCA_035546335.1 Thermoanaerobaculia bacterium
TGTCGTCGCTGAAGGGGGAGAACCCGCAGTCGTCGGTCGTGCCGAGCTGCTCGACCGGTATGTATTCGGCCGCTTCGAGCACGCGGTCACGCACCAATTCCGGCGTCTCGATGTGCGGATCGATCGGTGCGACGACCCCGATGAACACCGTGTGCTCGGGCTTGAGATACTCCCGGATGATCTCGAGCACGTGCCGGCGGTCCTTCTCTCCCGCCAGCGCGATGTAGAAGTTTCCCGCCCTCAACTGGAAGAGACTCGGGAGGAGATCCGAGTAATCGACCTCGGCGCTGTGCGTGGAGTCGCGATCGCCGCCAGGGCATGTGTGAATCCCGATCCGCGCGCGCTCTTCCGGCGTGAAACGCGCGAGCGCGAGGTTGTTCAGATCGATGAAACTGTGGAGCAGGCTGCCGGTCGGATCGATCTTTATGGCCAGGCGCCCCTCGGTGAAATCGATCTGAACCTTGTACGCTCCCTTCGCGAGGCAGCGGCGGATCTCCTTTTCGTGCTCGCCCAGGAGGTCCTCGATGAACTCGTCTCGTGAATACCCCGGGATTCCCTCCGCGGGATACATCAGGCTCAGAGCGGAAGGAGAGATGACCGCCTGCTTCACCGGCAGGTTCGTGCATCGCTGCGCGACGTCGAGGTAGCTGTCGGCCAGCCGCCGGTACCGGAAGGGCCCCGAGGTGAGCCGTGGCATCCGGCGGGTGTGGCCGGCGGTGAAGGGTATCCTGAAGCCATCGGGAGTCGTGTTCGGCAGTCCGTGGACCGAGTACGTCCAGAAGTTGTGGTACTTGCGCTGCTCGCCGTCGGTGACGACGGGAGATCCGGTCTCTTCGAAACGCGCGATCGTGTCGCGGATCGCTTCCTCGTAGAGAGGATCGAGCGACGGATCATCACTGTTTCCGTCGACGATCGCGTCGAGCAGCTCGGGCGGTCTCGGGATACTGCCAATCGGTTCGGTCGGAATCGTGACCATCCATGCCTCCGTGATGAAGTGAAACCTGTTCCGGCTGATGGTGCATCCACCGTGTGAAGTTGCGACAGTATATAGAACGGCAGAATTTCGGAAATGAATTCAGTGGATCACGAGGCAGTCGGAGATCAGACAGATGCCCCCCACCTGGTCGAGGATCGGTCGTATGCCCTCGGCGACGGCCACCGCCTGGGAATCGTCACAGACGACCAGGAAGTAGTTGTTCTTGAAGACGCCGGTCAGCTCGTCGGCGGAACGGATGCCTCGATCGCCGCTCCCGGTCACGTCACGGATCCGGGTATATCCTCCGACGCCGACGCGGTCGAGGACATCGATGACGCGCTGCGCATCGACAGCATCGACCACGATCTCCACTCTTTTCGCAGCTTTCATCTTCTCATCCCCACCATGCACGAATCAGCCCCATGTACAAGGGAATGCCGATAACGATGTTGAACGGAAACGTCACCGCGAGAGCGGTCGAGATGTAGAGCGTCGGATTCGCCTCCGGTATGGCGATGCGCACCGCGGCGGGCACCGCGATGTACGACGCGCTCGCACAGAGAATCGTGAACATCAGCGCATCTCCCTCTCCCATGCCGGCGAGCTTCGCCAGACCGAGTCCGACGCCCGCATTGAAGAGCGGAACGACAATCGCGAACGCGAGCAGAAAAGCACCCGACCTGCGAAGCGCCCGCGCCCGCCCCGCCGCAATGATCCCCATGTCGAGCAGAAAGAATGCGAGCAGCCCCTTGAACAGATCCTCGGTCAGCGGCCGCATCGCCTCGTTGCCTGCTTCCCCCGCGAGCCCCCCCACGAACATGCTTCCGATCAGCAGGAAGACCGAGCCGTTGAGAAACGAATCGCGGAGCAGCTCCGGCCAGGCGATCCGGCGTGCCGTTTCGTCCGGGCGACCTCCGAAATACCTCGCGAGAACCACCCCCACGACCACCGCCGGAGATTCCATCAGCGCCATCGCCGCGACCATGTGGCCGCCGAACGGAATCTGCTGCTGTGCGAGGAACGACGCCGCCGTGATGAACGTCACCGCGCTGAT
>DATKDP010000007.1:0-2072 GCA_035546335.1 Thermoanaerobaculia bacterium
GAGTGACCGTCGCGACCCTCATATGAACGATGAACGATGAATTCTTTCCTTCACGCGGTTGCGCCGCCGTCAACAGGGATGACCTGTCCGGTGATTCCGCTCGACTCGTCCGAGAGGAGGAATGCCACCACCGCCGCGACCTCTTCGGCACGGATCAGCCGCCGCATCGGGATCTGCCGGAGCATCTCCTTCTTCCGATCCTCGTCCAGACCGTCGAGCATTGTCGTGTCCACGAGTCCCGGCGCCACACAATTGACCCGAATACCACTCCGGGCAAGCTCCCGGGAGAGTGAGCGGCTCATGGCGATCACACCGCCCTTCGACGCCGAATAATTGACCTGACCGACCACTCCGTGCAGTCCCGAGAGCGATGCGATGTTGACGATCGCGCCGCTCCTCTGGCGCAGCATGAGAGGCACGACGCTCCTGGTGACCGTGAACACGGCATCGAGGTTCGTCTCGAGCACCTCACGCCACTTCTCACTCGTCATCTGCAGCATCAGCGCGTCATGACGGACACCGGCATTGTTCACCAGTCCCTCGATGGATCCGAGCTCCCCGGTGATCTGATCGAGCACCCGCTCGGTTGCCACGGCGTCGCGGAGGTCGAGCTCCCATCCGCGGCAATATTGCGGCTCTGGCGCAAGCCGTTCTGCCTCGCGTGCGGCGTCTTCCGAGGTGTGGTACGTGAACGCAACGTTGCAGCCGTCACGAAGCAGCCGTTCGACGATCGCGCGACCGATTCCGCGCGCTCCCCCCGTGATCAGAACATTGCTCACATGTGGCTCCTCGACGGTTCGCGACAGCCTCAGACGTGTCCGACCTGTCCAGCTCGTTCGAAAGACTCTGCGATCGAGCGGAAGACCTTCAGTCCGTCGGCATTCCCGAGGACGCTCTCGGAGCAGCGCTCGGGATGCGGCATCAGCCCGAGCACGTTCCGCTCGCGGTTGCAGATCCCGGCGATGTTCCTGGCAGAGCCATTGGGATTCGATTCCCGCGTCACCCGCCCCTCCGCGTCGCAGTAGCGGAAGACGATCTGGTCGTTGCGTTCGAGCTCGTCGAGCACCTTCTCTTCGGCGAAGTAATTGCCTTCATTGTGGGCGATCTGAAGCCGCAGAAGCTCGCCCGGCTCGAGGAGACTCGTGAACGGAGTGCCGGCGGTCTCGGTACGGATCCAGACGTCGCGGCACATGAATCGGAGATGTTCGTTGCGGATCAGCGCACCGGGGAGCAGCCCGCTCTCGGTGAGCACCTGGAATCCGTTACAGATTCCCAGCACCAGCCCGCCGCGTGCTGCATGGTTCCGGACGCTTTCCATCAGAGGCGCAAACTTCGCGAGAGCGCCCGCTCGCAGATAATCGCCGTAGGAAAAGCCGCCGGGAATGATGACGCAATCAGCTCCCTTCAGATCACTCTCCCCATGCCACAGCATCTCGGTCTCGGCACCGAGAACATTGCCCGTCACGTGCTCGGCATCATGGTCGCAGTTGGAGCCTGGCAGGACGACAATCGCAAATTTCATCTGTGGTTCGCCTTTCGTGGTGCGCGGGCTCGCCCCCGCTCACCTGCTCTCCGGCCTCGGAGCCCTGTAGAGAGTCAGCGTACCCGATCTGTCGGTCGCCCACAGATTGCCGCTGGCCGGATCGATCGCGAGCGCGTAGGCATCGATGGAATAGAGCGGAGCACCGCGAACGCGGCGGCGGGCCCCGGTAAGGCCTCCATGAGAGCCGCACCGCTTCTCCGGAAAATAGACGATCGACCCCGAGGAATCGACGGCGAGCGCCTGCGGCCCCGACTGATCGGCCAGACAGATGGTCTCACCGCTGACGATTTCGTCGAATCTGAAGGTGATGCGCATCTTTCCTTCTTCGTCCTCATGCATCGCGGCGCCATTCGATTTCGAGAAGAGGACCTTCTCACCCAGCCAGTCGGCCGAAGCCACGACCAGAGCCCGCCCACCAGCAGCAAAGGTAGCGGCCGTGATCCGCCGGTCGGTCTGAAGAGGCTCGCGCGAGATTTCCTTGACCGAGTCCAGATCCCACAAAGAGACGATGGTCGCGCGGCCACTGGAA
>DATKDP010000008.1:0-6430 GCA_035546335.1 Thermoanaerobaculia bacterium
TCGACGACGAACAGCTTGCTGTGATCGAAGGGAGGCGGAGTCATGAAGACTCTGCAGCCCTTCTCCAGCACCTGCCACAACTGCGCCTGCATCGCCCAGCCGACGAAGGGATGGTCCAGCTTCTGCGGCAGAACGATCTCGGCGCGATCAACCCTCCGCTGCCTTCATCTCCTCGTACAGTCGCTCGGCGTCCTCGCGCCGGCAGAGCTCCGTGCCGGGAGTCATGACTGCTGCGGTGCCGCTGGCCACACCGAACTGCGCTGCCTCTTCGATCGGGAAGCCGCGCGAGAGCGCGAGGACCATTCCGGCGACCATACTGTCGCCGGCGCCGACACGGCTCTCGATCTTCACCGTCGGAGCCGCGATCCTCCGGAAGCCTCCGCCATGAACGACCAGAGCGCCGCCCGCACCGAGGGAGATGACGACGACGCTGCACCGTCCGCTGCTGACGAGCGACAGGGCGGCTCCCTCCAGGAAACGGTCGCTGAACGTATCGCCGCCAGCGAATTGGCGGAACTCCCGAATGTTCGGTTTGAGAAGAAAGGTGCCCTTGCCCAGAGCGTGCTGCAATGGCTCCCCCGAGGTGTCGACGATCAGCCGGCTCCCGATCTCGGAGACGATCTCGGAGAGCCGGCCATAGAAGTCGACCGGGGCGCCGGGCGGAAGGCTGCCGCTGGCGACGACGTAGCCGGGTCGCGGCTCGAGGTAGCGGACGGCTTCGAGGACCGCGCCCCATTCGTGCTCTTGCAACTCGGGACCCGGCATGACGAAGCGAAACTGACGCGCTGTCGACTGCTCGAGAACGTTGACGCTCTCGCGCGATTCTTCCGCGACGGGAATCGGCAACTGCTGAACACCCTCCTCGCCGAGAAGCTCGTTGATCTGCGAGCCGATCGCACCGCCGGCGGTGAAGAGTGCGGAGACCTCGCCACCCAGCCGTCGGATCGCACGAGCGACATTGACGCCGCCGCCACCCGGCTCTCGCGACGGCTTGGCGCAGCGCAGCTTGTGGTCGGGCTCGACGTGCGCGACGGAGGTGTTGACGTCGATGGTCGGATTGAGAGTCACTGTCAGAATATTGCCCATCTCGATTCCTCTATCGTCCCTGCAGGGAATCATATCCGATGGTCCTTCTCGAGGCGGTGCAACGCAGGCTTTCGATCACTGATCTGACCGAAGCGCCGCTTCCCAGGGCACGTCGCGGATGGAAAGCGGCGCTTCTCGCGGTGCACTCCGCCTTCTCAATCTCCGCCGATCATCGCGCGCACACGATCGACCGAGCGTTTGCTCGTGAAGACCATCAGGCGATCGCCCGGCTCGATCCTCGTCGAGCCCACGGGCACCAAGAAGCCCCGATCGCGATTGACCAGGAGAATCAGAGTGTCCTTCGGCAGCCCAAGCTCGACGACGCGCCGGCGAGCGGCGGGCGAATTCTCGCTCACGGCAACCGTGATCAGGTCGCTCTCTCCCCTGCGCGCCAATTCGCCAGGCATCTGGTCCTCATCGGTGGTGATGCCGAGAATCTTCGCCACGAATGGAATCGTGGTTCCCTGGAAGAGAACTGAAGTCAGCACGATGAAGAAGACGATGTCGAAGATGACACCTGCCCGCGGCACTCCTGCAATCAGTGGAAAGGTCGCGAGGATGATGGGAACGGCACCCCGCAAGCCGACCCAGGAGATGAAGACTTTCTCCCGCAGCGGCATGCGGAACGGAGCGAGCGTCAGCATGACCGCCATAGGGCGTCCGAAGAGCATCAGAAACATGGCGATCAAAAGGCCGATCCATGCCACGGTGACCAGACGCGAGGGGAACACGAGGAGTCCGAGGGCGAGGAACATGGTGATCTGCATCAACCACGCGACTCCGTCGTGAAAACGGATCAGGCTTCGCTTGTGAATGAACGGCTTTCTTCCCATGATCACGCCCGCGAGGTAAACGGCCAGAAAACCGTTGCCCCCGATCACCGCTGTCAGACCGTAGATCAAAAGGACGAGTGAGAGCGTCAGCACGGGATAGAGGCCCTCGTACTCGAGCCGAACGCGGTTGATCAGGACGACGCCGAGCCAACCGATCGTGAATCCGCTGACCGCGCCGATGGTCATCTGCTGAAAGAAGTCGGCCACGATGGAGCCCATGGTCGCCTCCGGGCGGCTGATCAGCAGGATCGCCGACAGGGTCAGGAAGACGGCCATCGGGTCGTTGCTTCCCGATTCGAGCTCCAGAACACTCTTCACGCGCCGCCCGAGCTGAACGCCGCGCGAGCGGAGGACCGCGAAGACTGCGGCAGCATCCGTCGACGAAACGATGGCGCCCAGGAGAAACCCTTCGAGCATCGAAAACCCCAGCACCGCGTGAGTGAACCAGCCAACGAGAATCGCCGTGCCGGCGACGCCGGCGGTGGCGAGAGCCAGAGCCTGCGGAAACAGCGGCCTGACCTCCTCCCAGTCGGTGTCGAGGCCGCCTGCGAAGAGGATGTAGGCGAGCGCCACGACGCCGATCCATTGCGCGAGGACGAAGTCGTCGAAGTGGATGCCGCCCGGGCCCTCCGAGCCGGTGAGCATGCCGATGGCGAGGAAGATCAGCAAGGCGGGCACTCCGAGACGCCCTGAAGCCTTGCTGGCGAAGATACTCAGCAGAAGCAGCAGGGCGGCCCCGAGAAGAATGAGCTCGAGCGCGAGCATCGTGACCGAATCATATCCGACGGTCGTTTCGGAGTGCGGTGCAACGAGGCGGTCGACCTCGCACGGTGCGCATATAATCGCACCAGCAACAAGGGAGGAACGACCATGGAATCAGCGCAGAAGAGAACTCTGGGAATTGCGCTCCTCGCCATCGCCATCGCCTTCGTCGCAGGCTACGTCCCCTCGTCTGTGGGAGCGCGGAAGGCAGCGCGGGAGAACGACCGGCTCGAACTGGAGCTGAGCCTCGCAAGGTTGCACGGGACACTCGGAATGACGAGCTACGAAGCGAATCGAAACAATTTCGCCACCGCCGCCGAATGGTCGACGCGTTTTTTCGAAGGGTTGAAGAGCATTCAGGAGAATCCGGTTCTCCAGCAGGACCCTGCGCGTCTCGCAGCCGTTCGCCGCATCTCGCTCCGACGCGACGAGATCACCTCCGAGCTCGCGCGACCCGACCCGGAAGTCCGCACCAGGCTGGCGGAACTGTATGCGGAGTTCGAACAGGTCGCGCCGAGCGCACGCTAGGCTCGAGGCGAGAGGCGAGAGGCGAGAGGCACGTCATCCTGAGCCTTTTCACAGCGCGCGCTGCGGCTGAGAGTAATGACAAACCCGGTCATTGGAAGCGGGCGACGGACCCTCTGCCCGACGACCAGAAAACCCGCATGAACACTGGTTTGTCATCGGAAAGGAGGGCGTGAGCGAAGGATCTGCGATCGGCAACTGTCTAAGAATGCAGATCCCTCGCTCACGCCCACCCTACCCGCCTCGCTCAGGCGCAGCGCGTGAAAAGGCTCCTGTCGCATCAGCTTGTCGCCCGCGATTGGGGCCAGGCCGAAGTTGTCCGCTTCGGCGCGCGAGAGGTGAGGCTGTCCGGACGCGTCTGGCCGAAGCGGACAAACTTCGCCCACAGCCTGGCTCAGGATCACCCCAGGTTCGCTCCCTGATCGCGCAGCTCGCGCTGCACTTCGCGTACGGGGACCTCGCGCGGCATCGCAGCGGTTCGTGCCGCGATCGCGGCACAGACGCCGGCAGCCTGACCCGTGGCCATGGAGATGGGCATCACGCGATAGGATGAATGCGCTTCGTGCGTTCCCGAGATGCAGCGCCCTGCGACGACGATGCGTTCCACTTCCTGCGGCAGAAGCGATCGCAATGGAATGTCGTACGCTTCGCCCGGCGGAAGACGCTTCAGAACCGTCCCCTTCCCCCTCGGATTGTGGATGTCGACGGGGTAGGAGCCGCGTGCGATCACGTCGTCGAATCGACGCGCACCGAGAAGATCGTCGGCAGTCAGCCGGTATTCTCCGACGACGCGGCGAGTCTCGCGCACTCCGACGTTGACTCCGCTCTGAGCGACATAGGCTCGTTCGAATCCAGGCACGCGCCTGCGCAGGAATTCCGCGATCTGCCGCAACTGTCTCCGGCTCTCCCACTCCGCGTACGACAGATCCCACACGTCGGTTCCTAGCACTCGCGTGACGCGCGTGCTGTTGACGCTGACTTCTCCCTGATGAGGCGTCCCGAAAAAGAGGATGTCTTCACGCTTGAGATCGAGCTCACCCGTGTCGGTCGCCTTCCGCACGAGATCCCACAGTCCATAGACTCCCCTCCACTGGTCGGGGTGAGACGCGATGTACTGCGCGAACGAACTGCGATCGAAATCGACGATGCGGAACATCAGGGTCATCGGCTGGACGAGCCCGTCCTCCTCGCGCCCCACCTCGCAGTTCGCTCCTGCGAGCGAGGCGACATCACCATCTCCGGTGCAATCGACGACGGCGCGGGCGCGGATCACGACCGGACCCGACTTCGTCTCGAAGACGACATCGCGAGACCCGTCGCGAACCTCCGTTCCGCTGGCGAATGCATGGAAGAGAAACGTGACGCCCGCTTCGTCGAGCAGATCGAGAGCCACGAGCTTGAACATTTCCGGATCGAAGGGGACGACGTACCCCGTCGCTGCCGAGGGAGCGATCGCACCGCCAGCCCGGATCAGCTTTTCAAGGAGGCGGAGCAGCACGCCGCCGATCACCGGGTCGCCCGGGCCGTGATCTCCCGGCATCAGGCTGACCGCCGGCGTATCGCCACTCCGCGAGCCCTGTGTGTGAAACGACATGAGTGGCATCACGAGCGCCGCAGTCGCATTGCCGCCGAGAAAACCGTAGCGCTCTGCGAGAACGACGCTGGCGCCGGCGTCGGAAGCGCCGACAGCCGCTCCGAGGCCCGCCGGCCCCCCTCCGACAACGAGGACATCGACCTCGGCAGCGAGCGTGCCATGCCGCTGCGGCAGGATGATCGATCGAGCATCGGGGAGGCGCTTGAGAGGCGGCATATTTTCATCGCTCCCTTGCGGCCCGAGGCGTGAGTGACCGCAGAAGTTCGACGAGGATCCGGTTGTTTTCCCTCGCATCGTGCTGGAGCTGGGGAAACGCCTCGCGAATGCGCCGGCGAAACTCATCGCGCGTGTCCCACGATCGATCGATGTCGGCGATGAGCTGTCCGGCGCTGACCTTTTCGAGCGGCGGCATCGTCATTCCCATCTTCTCGATGAATCCCTCCACCTTCGAGGCATAGGGAAGTGCAACGAAAGGGACACCACGGCTGGCAGCGAAGATGAGGAAATGGAGTCTCATGCCGACCGCCAGCTCGAAGTTACCGACCACCGAGAGAATCTGCCCCGCAGTGTAGTCTCCCTTGAGGACCGCGGCGTGCGAGGCATTGCGCATTCCGGCGATGACCGCATGGCTGAACTGCAGATCCTTCGTCTTCGGCTCCATCGGGATGAATACCACCTCAGCTTCGAAACGGTCGACCATGAAGTCGGCGGCATCGGCCAGGAGTCCCTGATACTGCGCCGCGTCGATGTCGGGAGCGGCGGGCCCGGGCTCCCGGACCGAAACGCCGACCAGACGACGCGTCTTGTCGACCCCTTCGCGGGAGAGTGTGCCGGGAGGAAGAGGCTCGGGCTCGAGAAGAACGGCCGGGTCGGCCGTCGTCACGATCTCGACACGAACCCCGATCTCTTCGAGAAGGTGGCGCGCGCGCCGGTCCCGCACGGTGATCACGGCAGCGCTCTCGAGGCAGTCGCGCACCAGCTCTCGCGTCGCCGGTTCCTTGAGGGGCCCGGCACTCACCGCATAGATCATCACCGGAACCCGAGTCTCGCGGGCGAGCTTGACCTCGCGGAGATACGCATCGGCGTGCGAGTCGTAGAGGATGCCGCCTCCGCCGAGAACGAAGCAGTCGAGCCGTTCGATCTCCTGGCGCGATTCGTCGCGTGACATCTCGCGCACCGGAACTGCTCGTTCGACGCGGTGCCGCCTCAGAGTGTCTTCCGGATTGCGGGTGAAGACGGTGATCTCGACGGGTAGAGAGGCCCTCAACTGGGCGATCATCGACTGCAGGATCGCCTCGTCGCCGAGATTCAGCCCTCCGTAGGAACCGGAGATACCGACTCGGTAGGGGATATCCTTCGCCATCGCGCGTTACCCGGTGCCACGGGCATGCCAGAAGGGAGGGAAGGGTGAAGGGGGAAGGGTGAAGGGGGAAGGGGAGAGGCAGGTAGCAGATAGAACAGATAGCAGATAGCAGAAGGCAGAGGGCAGATGGCAGATAGCAGAGGGCGGATAGCAGAGGGCGGAGGGCGGAGGGCGATAGGACGAGAGGCTGCGAAAAGCCGCGCTCCTCTGCCATCTGCTATCTGCTATCTGCCCCTCCCCTTCCCCTTCCTTCCTTCCCCCTTCCCC
>DATKDP010000009.1:0-5486 GCA_035546335.1 Thermoanaerobaculia bacterium
AACCGTCGCGCGGATCGATCTCGCGCAGATCGCAGCCGGCCGTTGCCGTGCCGGCGAGGCCGATGTAGAAGTTGCGCTCGAGCCGGGTCTCGTTGCCGGCGTCATCGCGTGCGAGAGCGATCGCGGTGTGGCCGCCGGCGGAGCTGACGGTATGCGGCGTAGTGACCTCGGATCCATCGACGAAGAGGCGAGAGGCGAGAGGCGAGAGACGAGTGTCGGAGGCATCGATCGACAGGATGGCGCGCTCGGGGAAGCGCGCACCTTCGGCGAGCGGCAGGGCGGCCTCGAGGATGGCGAGGGTTGGCGGGGTCAGGTCGGCGGTGACTGTGATGGAGAGAGACGAGGGACCAGAGACGAGAGGCGAGGGGATCGTCGAGACGGTGATGACGTTCTCGCCTTCGACGAGAGGGAGCGCGTCGAGGACGAAGGCGCCGGCAGGATCGAGAGCGAGGGTCGATTCCACGCTCTCGCCGCTCGCCGTTCGCCGCTCAACGCTCACACCCGCCGCCTTCGCAGCCGTCAGCACGCGCCCCGCGACGCGCGTGAACGGCCGGTTGGTCAGAAGCCCGCCGGCCGGATGCGTGAGGATGATGCCCGGACCCGCCGCCTCGCGGGTGACGACGACCTCGTCGCGGCCGAAGTTGCCGGCGGCGTCGCGGCCGGCGGCAACGATCGCGTTCTCCCCCTCATCGAGCGGGAGCGCCGTGACGCTGAAGTTGCCGCCGCTCAAGGTCGCGAGCCGGCCGTTCACCGTCACCTCGATCGCATCGCCCGCGGTTCCGGCGACATCGATCGCCGCCACCTCCGCCGGTCCTGATGCGGGGGAGGTGATCGTGACCACCGGAGGCGTCCGATCGATCGTGAAGGCGACGGACGAAGACGCGGTGTTGCCAACCGAATCGGTCGCTGTCGCGGCGAGGGTGTACGCGCCGTCAGCGGTGACCGGCGAGCCGGAGTTGAAGGGCCCGCCGTTGAGCGTGACCGCCGGCGTGACGCCCGGCTCGCCGGTGCGCACTTCGGGGCGGATCTCGCGATTGAAGATCGCATCCGGCGGGATCGGCGTGCCGCTCTCCAGAATCTCGAGCGATGGCGGTTGCGACTTGAGTCGCACCTCGTACGGCACCTCGGTTCGATTGCCGGCGCGATCGGTGAGCTCGATGCGGAATCGGTTCAGCCCTTCCGCGAGCGTGATGCCGGAGAGGGTGAACGTGCCGTTCGCGGCGGGCGTCGTCTGCGGACCGCCGGAGATGGCTACGGTCGCGACATCGTCGTCGGTCGTTCCGCTGATCGACGAGACCGCCGTGCGGATGGTCGATCCGTTCGCCGGATCGATGGCGTGCAGAGCCGGCGCGGTGAGATCGATGCGGAAGGGGAGCGTGAGCGGTGCAGCAGCGTTGCCCGCGCAGTCGGCCGCCTCGACGACGAGCGTGTGCGCCCCTTCGGCGCTGATCTGCGTCCCGGGCGTGTACGGCTGCCCGTCGAGCCTCGCCTGCATCGCGACGGAGGGATCGGCGTCGGTGACGCGGACGAAGAGCGCGATCGCCCGTCCCACCGCGCGGTTCGCGGCGAAGGGCGCACCCCCTTCGGTCACTTCGATCTGCGGTGCGGTGCGATCGATGCGGATCGCGATCTGCTGTCGCGCGAGATGCCCGACGGAATCGGCCGCTTCGACGACGATCGACTTCGGCCCTTCCGCGCCCGTAGGCAGCGTTGCGGTCCAGGCCGAGCCCGCAACTGTCGCCGTCACGCTCGCCTCCGGCGCTCCGCCGGGAGCCCCGATCGACACGGTGACCCGATCGAGTCTCGGATCGGAGACCGTGCCGGAGAGCGCGATCGATCCGCTGTTGCTGCAGGCGTTCGCCAGGGGGGCGGCGATCGCCAGCTCCGGAGCGCGCGTGTCGAGGATCAGCGTCAGCGTCTTCGCCGTCTGATTGCCTGCGCGATCGGTGGCGAGAAGGTCGAAACGGTTCGCTCCTTCGAGAAGGTTCAGATCCTTCGATATGAATGTCTTCGTCGCGGCATCGATCGTCGCCGCGACTCCGTTCAGCAGAACCGTCTTCGCATCGTCCGATCCGCCGCGCAGTGCGATGAGCGGCGTCGCGATCGCGGCGCTGTCGGCGTGGGAGGTGATCGTGATCGCGGGAGGTGTCTTGTCGATGACGAAGCCGGCGGGAGTGATCACCGTCTCGTGACCTGCGGCATCGGTCACCGTCGCGGCGATCGTGTACGACCCCTCCGCCGTGATTGGAGTGCCCGGCGTCCACGGCTGCTCGTTCCCATTCGAGGTGATGGTCGCAACGACCGTCGTCGCCGTGAGATCGGCGACTTCGAGCTGCGGCTGAAGATCGCGATTGAAGTGCGCGCCGTCGGGAAACGGACTGCCGTTCTCGAGGAGGAGCCGCACCTCCGGCGCGCTCTTGTCGAGCACGAACGCGATCGGTCCTGCCGTCGTCGTGTTGCCCGCCTTGTCCTTCGCCGTGACGACGATCGTGTGGTTCCGTTCGTCTTCGATCGCCGACCCGAGGGCGTAGGGAGTGCCGTTGAGGAGAGCCTCGAGCGGCTCGGGATTCACGTCGGAGCTCACCGCCTCGACCGCGAGATCGGCGCTGAAGATCCGCCCGCTGACGAGCGGAGCGCCGCCCACCTCGAGCGCGAGCGACGGCGGGGTCTTGTCGATCGTGAAGTGGACATCGAGATCGACGATCCACCCCACGGTATCGACCACACGCACCTCGAGATGGTGCTCCCGCTCCCCGGTGATCGGGGTCGCGAGATCGTACGGCTCGCCGTTCAGCGCCGCCGTCGTCGTCGTCTCGCTCTCGTCGCTGATCCGCACCTCGGGGAGGACGTCGTGGTCGACATACGAGTCGTCGAGAAGACGCTTCGCCCCATCGAAGATCTCGACCAGCGGCTTGGTCTTGTCGATGAAAAAGATGATCGGATCGAGCGTCGTCACGTGACCCGCCCGGTCGCGTGCCTCGCCGGCGAAGGTGTGCTTCTGCTCCGCCGTGATCGGCGTGCCGGAAACGAAGGGGGCGCCGTTCAGCGTGAAGGCGGCAGACTGCGGCGTGAGGTCGTCGACCTCGATCACGAGCGTGAGGTCACGGTTGTAGCTTCCGGCGCCGAACGGCGAGCCTCCCTCGAGGATGCGAATCACGGGCGCCGTCTTGTCGACGGCGAAGCTCACCGGTCCCGCGGTCGTCGTCCAGCCGAGCTCGTCGGTCACGGTGACGAGGAGCGTGTGGAGCGCCTCCGCGGTGATGGGCGTTCCGGGATCGGCGGCGTGTGCGATGTCGTACGGCTCTCCGCCGAGGGTTGCAACGATCGTCGTCGAGGTGAGGTCCTCGACTTCGACGAAGGGGGTGATGTCGCGATCGAACACTGCGCCCGTGGTCAGCGGAGCGCCGGCGACGACGATGCGGACGACGGGGGGAGTCTTGTCGATGAGGAACGTCACCTGACCATCCGAAGCGTTGCCCGCGCTGTCGATCGCGCGAACGCGGATCGTGTGCAGCCCTTCGCTCTCGACCGTCGAGCCTTCGGTGAAGGGCTCTCCGTCGAGCTCGATCGTGCGCGCGGGGCTCGCGTCGATGTCATCGGTCACGCGAATCAGGGGAGCGACGTTCCGGTTGAACTTCTTTCCGGTGGGCAGCGGGCTCTCCCCTTCGAAGAACTCGATGACAGGCGCCGTGAAGTCGACCGGCGACTTGGCGAAGAGCTCGTCGGCGTACGACTCGCCGCGGACCGCGGCCCAGACGCCGATGCGCCCTGCAGTGAGTCGCGAGGGCGACGAGTCGGCGGCGTCGATCGAGAACGTTTCCGGCTCCGCTTCGCCGTCGAGCCAGAAGCGGGCGCGGATGTGCGTCGTCTCTCCGATCACGTCCGACTGGATGAGGAAGCGGTACCACTTGCCTGGCTCGGGGGTGACGTTGCTGTCGATGATGCTCTCTTCCTCGAAGGAGCCGAGGGGCGTGCCATCCTCGGCGCGGCCGCGGAAACCGAAGAGCTGCATCGTCAGCTTCGACGAGCCCGGCTGTGACCAGAGCCCGAGGAGGTAGTAGCGATCCGTTTCGGGATAGGAGGAGAAGAAGGTGATTCCGGCGCGCGCGTCGGCGGCGGTGCGGATCAGGCGCCCGCGGAGCTCGAACCGTCCGCGGCCGTCGAACGATTTCGTCGTCAGCGTCGTGAACGTTCCGATGCGCGGCGTCTTCCCTTCCGGTTTGCCCGATGCCTGCTTTGTCCCGTAGACGATGTTCGTGCCGCGATTCCCCTGCGTTGGATCGGGCCAGGTCTTGAAGATTCCCTCGGCCGCCGGGCCCGGCTGTCCTACCGCGGTGTCCACCCATCCCGCCGGGCTCGCCTGCGTTGGGTACGATTGAAAGTCTTCGCTGTGGATCACCTCCGGAGGGATCTGGGCGAGGGCGGGTTGAGCGATCGTCGTGAGGATCGCGAGGGTCGCGAGGATGGTGTGACGGAAGGCCGCTGTGATCCCGAGCGGTTGGGCGGGCGGGAAGGCGAAGGATCTCCGGCGTCGGGCTGATGCTCCCGACGGGCTCGTCGGTCGGACAAGAAACCGGATCTGCGGCGCTGCGCCGATGTTTCCTGCGGCGGGCGTTCCGTCGCGCGGTGTCGTGTCGTCCGGCGTGGGGGTGGACTCGATCGGAGACATTGGACCAGCGTGGAGATCCCTCGCTTCCCCACCCACCCACCCGCTCGGGATGACAGCAGAGACGACAGTCGCCTGTAGATCGCGATCCAGGCAGCCTGCCGTTCGCGGTCGATTCATTTCGTTTTCGGATCGAGGCATCAGTTCACAGTTCCTTCGCGTTGGGAAATCAATCGGCGCGTTGGTGAATCAATCGGTTGCGTTGGTCGATGAATCGGTATGGGGCAATCCCAGGCCGCGAGGGTGGCCGGAACAAACGTCGCGGAGTCCGCAGACGTTACAGCCGAACTTGTCGCGGATGCGGGGTACGGCCATCGCGAGCACGGTTGAGCATCGCGCCGCATCCGCGACAAAGTTCGGCCACATGGAGTTCGGCCACATGCGGCCGCGGCCACGCCGGGAAGAAGCGATGCAGCGTGCTCCTTGTCGTAGAATGAGTCGCTGACCAACCGCGGAGAGACGCGCATGAAACTCACGGGACGGGTGATCAACGGAAAGATCGAGATCGATGACGACGCACCGCTGCCGGAAGGGGCGTCAGTCGAGGTGATGATCGACGAGGCCGGAGAGGCGTACGATCTCACTGAGGAAGAGGACGAAGAGCTGTGGCAGGCGCACCTGGCCATCGAGAGGGGTGAGTTCGTGACCTCTGACGACGTTCTGGCTAGGTTGCGCTCACAACGTGCGCGGCCGTGACGGCGCAGCGCTTCCAGGTTTCCGACAACCGATTCTTCACACAGGTTCATCAAAGCATAGGGATCAATCCCAGGCCGCGAAGGCGGCCGGCACATCCATAGCCCCGCCCGTGAGGGCGGGGTTG
>DATKDP010000010.1:0-14461 GCA_035546335.1 Thermoanaerobaculia bacterium
CGAGATCCAACGTGCAACGCGGGCACCCCGGCAGGGGTGCCGGGACTCGCCCCTTTCCTGGCAGCCCTGCCGGGCTGCCGCTGACACTCGCGCTGCGTGCAACGTTCCGGTGGTGGCGCTTCGCGCTCACCACCGGCTGTGGTCCAGGCAGCCTTTCAGGATGCAGTCCTGTGTGGCAGCGAAAGCGCCCCTTTTCACATCAGCCGAATCGTGGAGCGTCTGTCGAAATTCACGGCGCGCCATCGCTGGAGCACCTGGTCAGGACTCATCTCGACATTCTACCTCGGAGCCCGATTCACCGGCGGATGCGCCCGAAGTACATCTCCGTGTCGTATTCGAAGGTGACCCGGCCGTTCACCTGATGGCGATCGAAGATGCGGGTGAGTGCCGCCAGCATCGGCTCGTGGCCGACCTCTCCCTCCGCTGGAACATACGAGGACGAGAGCAATCTCCCGCGCACTCCCTCGAGATCCATTCTCTGTTCGTTGTACAGGCTCCGGCGCTGCATCGCGCCGCCTGCGAACATCGTGCGCAGGCTCTCCGGATCGAGATTACGGTGGTTCACCGCTTCGTAGTCGGTGCCGTATTCGTGCAGCATCGCCTCGTACTCTTCGAGAAACGGACTGCTGTCAGTGCGGCGCGAGTTCCACAGAAGAAGCATCGTGGCATCCTCTCGCGCAATCCGCGCGAGCTCGATTCGCAAGGCGTCCCTGTCGAACCAGTGAAAGGCTTGTGCCGCGACGACGAGATCGATGCTCCTCGCCGGCAGAGTCGTATCTTCAGCGGTTCCATCGATGCTGTGAAACCTCTCATGACTCCCTAGACGCTCTTCCGCCGCCTGCCTCATCCCCCGATTCGGCTCGACGCCGAAGACCGTGCAGCCGCGCCCGAGAAACAGCTCGGCCGAGATTCCCGTGCCTGATCCGATGTCGGCGACCGCGAAGCCTGCAGTGAGTCCGATCTCGTTCTCGAGGATGTCGAGCAGAGCTGCCGGATACCCGGGGCGGAATCGGACGTAGTTCTCGACGCGATTCGAAAAACGGCGTGTCGATTCCGGCTCGGAAGCGCTTCGTGTCATGGGGCTGCCCCCACTGAATTTCATCGCAGTGGGAGGAATTCCGCCCGAGGGGAAAGGGCTGCCTGCGCGTCACAAACCGAACTTGTCGCGGATGCTGTGTCGGACCATCGCAAGCCCGAGCAGACTCGCGCCGCATCCGCGACAAAGTTCGGCCACAGCCGGTTTCACCGAAAGTTCACTTGATCGAGCGTTAAACCCGGCTTAACTGCTGTTAAAGTCTGCCGTCGTGTCCAACTCCTCCACATTCCCCCGTCGCGAGCGGGCGATCGAGTACGCGCGCCGCGAGATTCTCGATGCCGCTGCCGGCTGCTTCGGCCGCAAAGGCTATCGAGGTACGACCGTCAGCGAGATCGCTCGCGCGGCCGGCTATACCCCGCCGACGCTCTACAGCTACTTCACCGGCAAGGAGGAGATCTATCAGGCGATCCTCACGCTGGTGACCGAGGAGTTCCTGGCGACGTTCGAGACTCCGACGCCGCGGGGACTCACCTTCGAGCAGAAGATCGAGCTGCTGCTCCGGCGGCAACTGCAGATCGCCGACGATCGCCGCGATTTCATGACAATCTACTTCTCCGTTGCATCCTCGGCTCTTCAGCAACCGCCCGTCCCGGCCGGCTTCGAGCGTTACGCGGCTCGACTCGCCGGATGGCTGAAGAGAGAATCGCGTCCCGCCGATCGTGCAGGGCGAGCCCCCGAGGACGTTGCCTGGGCAATGGCCGGGGTGGTCTATTCCTTCGTCCGCCGCGCCTGTGCTGTCGGGTCGTCGGAGCCGCTGCTCGAGCGCGCGGATCTGATCTGCGATCTGGTTCTCCACGGCAGCTCCGGCTGCTGGAGGACGATCCATGGAGAGAGGAGCTCGTCGTGATTGATTCGCGATCGACACGGCGCATACGGCGCCGGCTCTTCGTCCTTCTGACCTGCGCCATGCTGCCTGCCATTGCCAGGGCCGAAGAGGCGTTGACGATCGAAGAGGCGATTCACCTCGCGGTGACGAGAAACGAGCGGGCGCTCGCAGCGGACGCACGGGTCGATGTCGCCGAAGCGCGCGTGAGGCGTGCACGGAGTTTTTTCTTCCCCGACGTGACTCTCACCGGAAACTACACGAGGCGTGCGTACGAGAGCGTCCGTCGAATCGGCGATGAGGATGTGACGATCCAGAGCCGGAATGCGCTCTCGTCGACTCTCGTGCTGAATCAATCGCTCTTCGACCTGCGCGCCATTCCTCTCTATCGACAGGCGAGACTCGAGCGCGACAGCATCGAGCTCGGCGCGCGCGAGGACAAGCGGCTGGTTCGTTTCGAGGCGGCCGACGCGTTTCTCGTGACCTTGAGCCTCGAGCAGGTTCTGCAGGCCGCCGAGCGGCGCCGCAATTTCGCCTCGGCGAGCCTCACCGATTCGC
Organism: Thermoanaerobaculia bacterium; assembly: GCA_035546335.1. Lineage (GTDB taxonomy): Bacteria > Acidobacteriota > Thermoanaerobaculia > Gp7-AA8 > Gp7-AA8 > DATKDP01. The sequence continues at coordinate 2,478 of DATKDP010000010.1, forward strand.
GTGCGCGATTCGAGGCGGGGCTGGTCAGTTCGAACGACGTCACCAGGGCGGAGCTCGAGCTGGCGACGGCGGAACGGGAGGCGGCGCGAGCCCGCGGCGACGTGGCCAGCGCTTACGTACAGCTCAGCAACCTGGTCAACGCCGACGTTCAGGGGCCGCTGGCCGTTCCTGCGCCGCTTCTCGAAGCACCTCCCGCGCAGGGGCTCTCGGAGAGCGACGTGGTGGAGAGCGCCAAAGCGCGCCGACTCGACCTCGCATCGCTCCGCTCGCACGCGGCGGCGCTGGATCAGTTCGCCCGCGAGCCGTCGATGAGGATCGTGCCGCGACTGTCGCTCAACGGACAGACTCGTGCCACGAACGAGAGCGGCATCAGCGGACGCGACGTCGATGGATTTCTCGGACTGATCCTCACCTGGAGCGCATTCGACGGAGGAGCGCGGGGAGCGGAGGGGGCGGAGCGTCGTGCGCTCGCGCGCCTTGCCAATCTCGACGCCGTCGATCGCGAGCGCGACATCGAGCGGCAGGTGCGCACCGCGATCGCCGACCTCGGAAGCGATCAGGCTTCGTTGCGCCAGGCGGCGATCGCGTCGGAGACGGCGCGGCGGAATGCCGATGAAACAGGTGAGCTTTACAGGCAGGGGCTCGCGAGTGCCCTCGAGGTGGCGGACGCGAACATCCGGCTCTTCGAATCGGACGTCGCGGAGGCGCGCGCACGCTATTCGGTCGCCCTCGCACATCTCGACCTTCGAGCTGCCTCTGGACTCGGTCCGCTCGGAAATGAGGAGGGGCGATGATCGCCAGAATGCAACGAAGTGCCGTCGCCGCAGCCCTGATCGCGCTGATCGGCGCGGCCGGCTGCTCGAAGAGCCAGTCGGCACAGACGACGCAGGCGGGAGCCGGGGGTGGACCGCCACGCAGCATCGAATTTCCGGTGGAAGTTCAGCCCGTCCGATCGCAGCTCGTCGAATACACGGTCAGCGCCGTCGGCTCGGTCGAAGCGTTCGAGCAGGTGGAGGTCACGGCGCGTGTCGCCGGTGCAGTCGAAGAGGTTCGATTCCGCGAAGGGGGGCATACGAGCAAGGACGCGATTCTCGTGGCCATCGAGCCGGAGCGCTATCGACTGGCAGTCGCGGCGGCCGAAGCGAATCATCAGAAAGCGGAAGCCGAGCTGGCCGAAGCGGAAGCGGCGCTCGAACGACGCGAGGCAGCCAACGCGAAGAATCCGGGACTGATCCGCGGCGAGGAGATCGCCACCTGGCGGACGCGGACGCAAACTGCGCGCGCCGAGCTCTCGCAGGCGCGCGCGGCACTCGAGCAGGCGAGGCTCAATCTGCGCGACGCGTTCGTCCGCGCTCCGGTCGGCGGTACGATCCAGACGCGGACCGTGCAGACGGGCCAATACGTTCAGGCGGGGACTGTTCTCGCCACCCTCGTCCGGCGTGATCCACTGCTTCTCCGCTTTCAGGTTCCCGAACAGGATTCGGTGCGCGTGCGACCGGGTATGCCCATTCGTTTCAGCGTCGGGGAAGAGCTCACGGAGATGACCGCGAGGATCAGCCACGTCGCCGAGTCGGCGAGCATGAGCTCCCGGATGGTGGAGGTCACCGCCATGGTCGACGATCCGAGGCGTGCGAGCATCAAGGCAGGAGCCTTCGCGCGGGTCTCCGTGCCGATCGGCTCGACGATCGATGCGGCGGTGATTCCACAGACCGCGATCCGGCCGAGCGAGCGGGGATTTCTCGCTTTCGTCGTCGACGGCGACGTGGCTCACGAGCGCGTGCTCACGCTAGGGATGCGGACGGCCGAAGGGGCGGTCGAGGTACGGGAAGGACTGAAGGTCGGCGAGATGCTGGTCGTTCGCGGCGCCGAGCCACTTCGCGATGGGATCAAGGTTCGTGTGTCGCAATAGACGGCGGGCGCGCCGGCAGGGAGCTCGATCATGAAGATCACCGAAGCCTGCATCACAAAACCGGTCTTCGCCTGGATGCTGATGGCCGCCACGATCCTCTTCGGAGTCGTCGCCGCCGGGCGTATCGGCATCAGTCAGTTCCCCGACGTCGATTTCCCGACGATCTCGGTGTCGCTCGCCTGGGAAGGCGCCGCTCCGGAGGTGATGGAGCACGACGTGGTCGAGCCTCTGGAAGAGGCGGTCATGCAGGTCGAGGGAGTCAAATCGGTCTCGTCGTCATCGCGGCAGGGAAGTGCGAACATCACCATCGAGCTCGATCTGGCCCGCAACGTCGATCTCGCGCTCCAGGACGTCCAGACGCGCGTGGCGCAGACACAACGCCGCCTGCCGCGCGATCTCGATCCTCCGATCATCTCCAAAACCAATCCCGAGGATCAGCCGATCATGTGGGTCGGTCTCTCCGGCCCCTACTCGCAGCAGATGCTGGCTGACATCGCACGCTATCGCGTCAAGGAGAAGCTGCAGACCGTTCCCGGCGTCGGCGAAGTGATGATGGGGGGATACCTCGAGCGGAACATCCGCGTCTGGCTCGACGCCGACAAGCTGAACGAGAAAGGGCTCACCGTCGCCGACGTCAATCGGGCGCTGCAGCGCGAGCACGTCGAGCTTCCCGCCGGCCGGCTCGAGACCTCCGGGCGGGAGATCAACGTCCGGGTGCTCGGCGAAGCGTTCGATCTCGAAGAGATGCGTGCTCTGGTCGTCAGCAGCGCCGGCTCTCCGGTCTATCTGCACGAGGTTGCGCTCGTCGAAGACGGCTTCGAGGACATCCGCCGCATGGCTCGCGTCAACGGGCTCCCCGCTCAAGGGCTGGGAATCAAGAAACAGCGCGGCGCGAATGCGGTGGCGGTCTCGGACGGCGTCTACAAGGCACTCGACGATCTGCGGAAGACCCTTCCGGAAGGAATGGAGCTGGGGATCAATTTCGACTCGACGAAGTTCATTCGCGAGTCGGTTCACGAGATCGAGTTCGAGCTGCTCCTCTCGGTGATCCTGACCGCGCTCGTCTGCTGGCTCTTTCTCGGATCGCTCTCGAGCACGCTCAACGTCGTGCTCGCGATCCCCATGTCGCTTCTCGGTACGGTGGCGACGATCTACTTTCTCGGATTCACGCTGAATACCTTCACCCTTCTCGGCCTGGCGCTCGCCGTCGGCATCGTCGTCGATGACGCCATCATGGTCATGGAGAACATCTTCCGTCATGGCGAGTCGGGGAAAGATCGAGTGCGTGCGGCGCGCGAGGGGACGGCGGAGATCACCTTCGCCGCACTCGCGGCCACGCTGGCCGTCGTCGCCATCTTCGTCCCCGTCGTCTTCATGAAGGGAGTGATCGGAAAGTTCTTCCTCCAGTTCGGCGTCACCCTCTGTGTCGCCGTTCTTCTCTCCTATCTCGAGGCGATCACCCTCGCACCCGCCCGTTGCGCGCAGATGCTCAGCACCTCGCGCGAGCATCGGAGCCGCATGGGGCGGCTTGTCGACTCCGCCTTCGAGCGCCTTGCCGTGATCTACGGTTGGGTTCTCACGAGGGGACTTCGCCGGCCTCTCACGGTGCTGGCCATCGCAGCGGCCCTCTTTCTCGTCTCCTTCCTCGCCATCCGGAAGATGCCGAGCGAATTCGTCCCCTCGCAGGATCAGAGCAGGCTCATGGTGCGGCTGCAGACATCGGTCGGCTCCGATATCTCCGAGACCGACCGCATCTTCCGCCGTGCCGAGGAGTTCCTCGCCTCGCGACCGGAAGTCGAGCGCGTTTTCGCCGTGGTCGGCGGATTCGGAGGCGGCAACGTCAACACCGGAATCGTCTTCATCACGCTCCTTCCGCCCGATCGGAGGGAGGCCTCGCAGAACGACTTCATGGGAACGGTGCGGAAAGAGTTCAACTCGTATCCGGGCGTTCGCGCGATCGTGCAGGATCTGTCGCAGTCGGGGTTCACGGCGCAGCGCGGTTTCCCGATCGAGTTTTCCGTTCGAGGCCCCGAGTGGGACCAGCTCGTCGAGCTGAGCGGGACGATGCGCGAGAAGCTGTCGGCCACCGGGATGGTCGTCGATCTCGATACCGATTATCAGGTGGGGATGCCCGAGCTTCGGATCACGCCTGACCGCGCGCGCGCGGCCGATCTCGGCGTCTCGGCGGAGGACGTCGCCACGACGATCAACTCCCTCATCGGCGGAGCTCGCGCGGGCAAGTACAGCGCGGGCGGCCGTCGCGTCGACGTTCGAATGCGTCTGATGGCGACTCAGAGAACCAGACCCGAGGACCTGAATCGTCTGAGGGTCAGGACTCGATCGGGCGAGCTGATTCCGCTATCGGCGCTCGTCAAGGAGGAAGAGCGGCCGGCGCTGCAGGCCGTTATGCGCCGCGATCGCGAGCGAGCCATCTCCATGTTCGGAAACGTGGCTCCCGGATTTGCGCAGAGTGACGTGCTGGTCGAAGTCGAAAAGCTGGCGAAGGAGCTCCCTGCGGGATATCACGCCGTCCTCGGTGGGGCTAGCGTCGCCTTCCGCGAATCGAGGGGCGCTCTTCTCTTCGCCCTCTTCCTCGGAATCGCCGTCGCGTACATGGTGCTCGCCTCGCAGTTCAACTCCTTTCTCCATCCGATCACCGTGCTCACGGTCCTCCCCCTCTCCATGGCGGGCGCCGTCTTCGCTCTGCTGATCACCGGGAAGAGTCTGAACATCTTCAGCATGATCGGTCTGCTGCTTCTGATGGGAATCGCGAAAAAGAACTCGATCATCCTCGTCGACTATGCGTCGCAGTTGCAGCGCAAGGGGGAGGATGCGCATTCGGCAATGATGATCGCAGGCCCGATCCGGCTGCGCCCGATTCTCATGACCTCGATGGCCACGATGATGGCCGCGGTTCCTCCCGCGCTCGCATTCGGACCAGGTGCCGAGACTCGCGGGCCGATGGCGATCGCCATCATCGGCGGAATCATCGTCTCGACGGCGCTCAGCCTGGTCGTAGTGCCCGCCTTTTTCGTCGTTGCCGATCGCGCTAAACGCAAGGTGCGGGAACTGCTGGGACGGGAGGAGCCGGAGCCGATTTCCTCGATGCCCGTCGAGACCGGTGTGTCGTGAGGATTCCGCATCCGCAGTCCCGGCAGAGCGGGCGTCCCGCGCCCGCCCCTCTCTCGAATCGCCAGACTCCGGACCAGGACTCGAGCATGGGGCATCACCGATTTCTCTGCCGTGTTCGTGGCGGCGCTGGCACTCGCAGCTGTGCTGACGGCCTGTGGTAAAACCGACCGAGACGATCGTTCCCCCCACGCTCAGCTGAATCTTGCGGAGCTCGGCGAGCAGACCGAGCTGACGATTCCCACTCCCTGATCGGCGGGGGAGCCGGCCGAGGGTGTATCCGTATCTCCTTGAATTTTCGTGTGATGCAAACCTGGTCCGAGTTTTGCCCGCGAAACCAGTCTGTGCAACAGTCGATGACGTCCGGTGGCCCCTCGCCGTGGGGATTCTTCGAGCGTCTTCATTTCGAATCGAGGGATCCGCGAGTCATCTGTCCCTGTCAGCTTCGCGTCCGAGCCCGGCACAGCCTCCTCGCCAGAATGGTCGCACCATTGCGCGGCAGGCTCGTGGCGTGGGGTGGAACGCTGCTCTTCAGTGTTCCGATCGCGATGGGGATCGGGCACGTTCCCGAGAAGGTGCTGGAGCGGCGGGACGAGGCGCACGCGGTGCGAGTGAGCTCGGCGATCGTGAAGCAGCCGAGAGCAGACCACACGTTCTCGGTCGTTTCCGAGGAAGTGAAGGAGCGATTCTTCACGATCGACAGCAGGGAGCTTGGTCATCCCAGCCCGGAGGCCATCAAGGAGGCCTTTTTCCGCAAGGAAATTCCGTACGGTTCGATCATCTATCGTGAAGCGAAACGCCAGGGACTGCAGCCGGAGCTGGTTGCCGCGGTGGTCGAGGCGGAATCGAACTTTCGCCCGATGCTGATCTCCGAAAAGAACGCGGCTGGGCTGATGCAGCTCGTTCCCACCACCGGAGAGCTGATGGGAGCGAGCGACCTGATGAATCCTGCGGACAACATCCGGGCCGGCACGCGCTACCTGCGCTACCTCAACAAGCGATACCAGGGGAATCAGCAGATGATGCTCGCGGCCTACAACGCCGGCGAGGGAAATGTCGCACGGTACGGCGGCATTCCGCCTTTCCCCGAGACGATCAATTACGTGAGGAAAGTCGCCAGCTCGAAGGCGGCGCTGCAGCGGCGCATCAACCTGCGCATCGCCACCGCGCAGCAGCCCTACGATCACGCCGTCGATTGACTCCGACCGCTGAAATCGCCTCATCGTTGCCCGGCGTGCAGTACAATCTGCACATGCTGAAAGTCAGAGAACGACGGGAATTTCAGCGCCTTTCCTTCGAACAGCCTCTCGCGGCGAGGATCGGCGACGCCGACGCCCTCGTCATCGAACTGGGAATCCCCGGTGCCAAGATCGCGCACCTCGTTCCGCTCGCCAAGGATGCAAGCCATCTGATCTCGTTCGATTGGAATGGAGAGACCATTCAGCTCGAGTGCGAGGTCGTTCGCTCGCTGCCGATGGAAATGGCGCCCGGTTATCAGTCGGGACTCCGCTTCCTCCGCGCCCTCGGATTTTCGGATGTCAAGCTCCGCGCACTTCTTTTCTTCGAGCTGACCCGCCTGCTCGAGGAGCACAGCCCGGCGCCGCTCTCGCCGATTCACGCTCCTCCGGAGATCGACGGCGATCGGACGGTGCGCGGAAAGGATGCGGGATTCGTCACCTACCGGTTGGAGGTAGGCGAATGGAAACGGCGAATCGCACTGATCCCCGAGCAACCTGAGAACGGCTTCACCATCGCTCGCGGATTCGACGGCCAGGAAGTGAAGGAAGTCTGCGACATCTATGAAGCAGCCGACGCCGAGGGTCGCCGTCTGATCCGCCTCTTCGCCGAGCTCAGCATCAGCGAGGCGATGGGAATTCCACCGAGGCAAGTCGAGCGCTGAGTCTCGCCGCCTCCGGCGCGCCTGCGCGGATCCTCCGATGAAGATCATCCTTCTCTCCGACGAATCGATTCGCCTCGAGCGCGCCGAGGGGCCGCTGACCATCGAGGCGGAATCGTTCGAGCAGGCATACTCGCCCTATCACATGATGGCCGGCGCGCTCGCCAGCTGCACTCATTCGGTTCTCGATTCGTGGGCAACTCACGCAAGGCTCGATGCAAGCGGACTGGCGATCGAAATTTCATGGAGCTTCGTCGAGCAGCCGTTGCGCGTCGGTGAGCTGGTCATGACGATCATCTGGCCCGAGCTTCCCGCCGAGCGGCGGACGGCGGCGGTGAAAGCCGCGGCGCACTGTCCCGTCCACGCAACGCTTTCGCATCCGCCGGCGATCAGGATCGAGGAGCCGGCTTGACGATTCCGATCGTGCGCTTCGTCGTCGCCGGGGAGGAAGTCGTTCCATACGATGGAGTCGTGCGGCCCTACACCGTCGTCTATGACGGGCTGTGCAGAATCTGTACTCGCTCGGTGCGGCTGTTGCGCCGCTGGGATCGAGGGAACATTCTCGAGATCGTGCCGTCGCAGACACCCGGAGTGCAGGCGCGGTTCCCATGGATCCCTCCTTCCGCTTATCGCGAAGCGTTGCAGCTCATCGGCCCGCGGGGCGCGACGTGGCAGGGAGCGGAAGCGGCCGAGCAGCTCATCAGGATTCTGCCGCGCGGCCGGTGGATCGCCTGGATCTTCCGCATCCCCGGAGTGTCCTCGATCGCCGATTTGATCTATCGCTGGATCGCGCGCAACCGCTACGCGCTCGGGTGCGGCGAGCATTGTGAGTTTCGTGGAGAGAGCGTCGAGCACGGGGACGAAGATCGGGAATCATCTCGGATCGGAAAGGACGTTCAGTGAAGCACGAGGATTTCATTTCCATTCACGACTACACGGCCGAGGAGGTGTGGGAGATCTTCCGGCTGGCGAAGGAGATGAAGAGCGATCCCGGCGGATTCTCCGACGCTCTTCGCGGGCAGACCCTGGCGATGATTTTCGAAAAGTCGTCGACGCGAACGAGAGTGTCGTTCGAGGTAGGGATGTTTCAGCTCGGCGGTCACGCCCTCTTTCTCTCCTCGCGAGACATTCAGCTGGGGCGCGGTGAGACGATCTACGACACGGCCAAGGTTCTTTCGCGCTATGTCGATGCGATCATGGCCCGCACCTTCGCGCACAAGACCGTGACCGAGCTCGCCGAGTTCGCCTCGGTTCCGGTCATCAACGGGCTGACCGACCTGCTGCATCCCTGCCAGGCGATGACCGACTACTTCACCGCCTGGGAAAAGCTCGGCGACTTGAAGGGGCGGAAGATCGGATGGATCGGCGATGGGAACAACATGGCGCACTCGCTGATGTTCGGTGCGTCGAAGGTGGGAATGGACATCGCCGTCGCGACGCCCGCGGGCTACGAGCCCGATCCCGAGATCGTCGCCAGGGCGGCCGTCGACGCCGAGGGCGCGGGCACGCGCCTGGTCGTGACCCGCTCGATCGAGGAAGCGGCTGCCGATGCCGACGTGATCGCCACCGACGTCTGGACGTCGATGGGGCAGGAGGAGGAATCGGCAAAGCGCCTGCATGATTTCGAAGGGTGGCAGGTGGACCGGCGCGTGATGGGACTGGCTCGAAAGGACGCGATCTTCATGCACTGCCTTCCCGCACATCGTGGAGAAGAGGTTGCAGCCGAGGTCGTCGATTCGCCGCAATCGGTGATCTTCGACGAAGCGGAGAATCGGCTGCACGTGCAGAAAGCGATTCTCCATGTCCTGATGAGTCGTGAGCCGCGGCGATGACGACATGAAGGAGCCCTCCTCGAGCTCGAAACTGATCGATCAGGGGACACCGAAGGCGAAGCGCGGAACCGCCATCGTCATCGCCCTCGGCGGAATCTTCTTCACGCTGCTGGGCCTCCTGATCTTCGTCGGCAGGAGCCAAAAGGATCGCCCGGCGGAGAAGCCCTCCGTGCTCTATGTCGTTCCGACCGGCCTGCGTGTTCGCGCTGCACCGAGCCCCACGGCCGAGATCATCACCACCGTCGAACGGGGGCAGAAGCTCGAGCTGCTCGAGACACGAGGCTCCTGGGTGCGCATCCAGGCACCCGACGGCTCCCTCGGATGGAGCGAGCGGAGCTATCTCGAAGGGGAGGCCGAGCATGCGCGCCGGACCGCCAGGGTGGAGAGAATCCGCGAGCTGCCGCCACTGGATGGCGTCGTCGAGAAGCGGACACCGCTCTACGCGGGACCCGGGATCTTCTATCCGGTCGTCGGCCAGCTCGAGCCGCCGTCGAGAGTGCAGATCTTCACACGCGATCACGATTTCTTCGCGGTGGAAGCGGGTGGAGAGATCGTCTACGCCGACGTCGACGCCATCCGTCTCACCACGCCGCCCGGCGGTGCGCAGCTCGAAGTGGCCGAGCGCGAGCAGCCCGAGTTTCCGGGCTACGAGCCTCCGGACTCGCCGATGTTCGAGCCCGAGCCACTCCCGCCGGCCTTCGAGCCGCCGCCCGCGACGTCCGCAGCCGGGCGCGTCTACCCGGAGGTGCCTGCAGGAGGAACGGCTCCGGCGGCGACCAGCCGTTCGCGACCGCGCTATCCACTGGCGGCGAGGCGCGCGGGGATCGAAGGATCGGTGGTGATCCGGGCGATCGTGCGAGGAGACGGCTCGGTGGACAACGTCGAAGTCATCCAGAATCTCCCTCACGGCCTCGGCGACGCAGCGCGCGAAGCGGTCGCCGAATGGCGCTTCCGTCCCGCCACCTACAGAGGCGAGCCGATCGACGTCTTCTACACCGTGACGGTAAACTTCCGCCTGCGCTGAGATCCATGCTGTCACCTCTGCTGTCATCCGGGCGGGCGGGTGTGCGTGGCCGAAGATTCCGATCTTCGGTCCGGTGACGGACGACGAACATGACCGACCGGCGACGCGACCCGGCCGCCATCCATCCCCTCGGGCATGCTCTCTGCAGCCCGCCCGAGAGTGACGCGATGTGGACCCTCATCGGTTTCGTTCTTCTATTGTGGCTCGCCGGTCTGCTGACCAGCGTCACGTTCGGCGGCTGGCTGCACCTGCTCCTCCTCCTCGCCCTCGGGCTCGTCGTCTCCTCGTTCTTCGGCCGAAAGAGCAGGCGTCGCACTTCATATCGATAGATCGCAGCGCATTCACATGATCGCAACAGCGTGCCCCCTGGGAGAGCGGGCGTCCCGCGCCCGCCCCTGTCTCATCCGCGACGATGCAACCGACCCTGGGGGAGAGCGGGCGTCCCGCGCCCGCCCCTGTTTCGCGCCGCAGATCCGTTGCCCACCCCGGACTCGTGCTCCCCGACCCCGCGGCCGCGAAGGCGGCCGCAACAACCTCAGCCCCGCCCGTGAGGGCGGGGTCACGAATCATTTACAGTTCCTCGGAAGGCCGCGTAGGCGGCCGGCACAGTCGGTTTTTCGAGGGCACGCGACATTCCCGCGATGATCTCGTTCCCCTTGAGAGAGTCCGTGAAGTCATGGATGTTCAGCGAGTTACGGTAGAAATCGGTCCGTCAGGGAGCGATTCCGCGGTTGGCCATTTCAATGATTCCGCATAATCCGCTCAGTGAGAAGTTGGGTGCTGGAATTTGACCTCCCACTGGAGTACGTTACGAGGGGTATGAGCACTGCGATCGACGAGCTCACTAAGCTTCCACTTCCCCAGCGTCTCGAGATTGTTGAGAGGCTGTGGGATAGCATAGCCGCCGATCCAGAACGGCTGCCGGTCACGGCGAAGCAAGCCGAGGAGCTCGATCTCCGCCTCGCAGCGCACGAGTCGAATCCCGAGGAAGGAGTAACCTGGGAAGAGATTCGTGATCGGCTGCGCAAATCCAGGTGAGCAGTCCCGTCCGATTCAAGCCCTCAGCCGAGCGCGACGTCGAGAGGGCGTTCGTTTGGTACCTGGGGAGAGCGGGCGTCCCGCGCCCGCCCCTGTTTCGCGCCGCAGATCCGTTGCCCATCCCGGACTCGCGCTCCCCGACCCCGCGGCCGCGAAGGCGGCCGCAACAACCTCAGCCCCGCCCGTGAGGGCGGGGTCACGAATCACGAGCAGTTCCTCGGAAGGCCGCGTAGGCGGCCGGCACAATCGGATCGTTCTTCGAGGGCACGCGACATTCCCGCGATGATCTCGTTCCTCTCGAGACCGCCCCCTCCACCGAGGGAACCTCGGAGGCACATGCCGCATCCGCTCAGGCTCCTCGATCGCGTTCGCGACGAGACCCCCGTCCCGGCACTACAGCCGGCGCACGGAGGATGCGTCTCGAGGACGGGTATGATATCCGGACGATTCAGGAGCTGCTCGGCCATGCGAGCGTCCAGACCACGATGATCCCACGCTGAGGCATGCGTGGCGGAATGCGACTTGAGCCAGAGGGAGGGTTATAATAACCAAATGGCGTATGACGGGAACGTCAGGGTGCTCGTGTGCTGTCACTACTACGGCCTCAATCTTCTGGAGGACCAGGGGTTACTGGAGCCTGCGCTACGATCAAAGGGCTACCGCGGGAGGATTGTTGCCGTGGAGACAAAGCAAAACGTTCCGAACGAGCCGGCCGCAGTTGCAGAGGCTGCGACGAGCCACATGCGCGAAAGCGGCTGGATGCCGGCGCTCGACACCTTCGTCGCCATGGTGGGTAGCTTCCCGCACAGTATCGTGGTCTATGGCGCTGGCTCTGACGTCTCGGCCGCTGGGCCTCAGGCATCCAGGACTAGCAACATTGCTGTGGGCGACCTGGTGAAAGGGGGCATTCTCGCCATGGTCTGCGGCCCGCTAACCTGGTATCTCCACACTCGCGGCGTGAGTGTGTGGCTGCTTGTACTCACGGGGTTTCTGACGCTCGCGGGGATCGGGGGCATCATGTCCGGTCTTCAGGGAAAGAAAGATCACTGACCCAAGAAGAAGCGTTGAATGCGGCCCAACAACGAGATGCACCTGACGAGGGCCGCGATCACCGACGGCGCGGCCCTCGCAGCTGATCTCGGTGTTGGGCCGCCG
>DATKDP010000011.1:0-15302 GCA_035546335.1 Thermoanaerobaculia bacterium
CGCATCGCCGCCCAGCCGCCTTGACCCGATCGCCTTTCGACCCAATCCATGCAGCCATGCGACGGCGCCTCTCTGTCGCCGCACCCTCTGCACCATTCCACCGCCCTACCGCCACCACCCGACCGCTGCGGTAGGAGGCGAACCGCCCGCCACGTCGGGCGTCTCACCTCCGGTCTTGACTCTTGATTGCCTTCTCATGGAAGGATGACGGCACGGCCAGTTCCGATGCGACCACGGTCATGCAGCGTTTACAATGCCTCGAGTCGAATGGACATCTACTTCTCAGGCTCGATCAGCGGAGGGCGTGAAGACGCCGCGCTGTACGCGGAGATCGTCGTCTTCCTTCGAGAAGCGGGGCATGCCGTCGTCGCCGGCGAAGTCGCATCGGCCGCCCTCCACGCTTCCGGGGAAAGCGGCAGTGACCAGGACATCTTCGAGCGCGACCTGCGATGGCTCGGGGAGATCGCGCTAGCGGGAGGCGTGCTCGTCGCGGAAGTGTCGCGTCCCTCGCTGGGCGTCGGTTACGAGATCGCAGCCGCGCGCTACCGTTTCGGCATTCCGGTCGTCTGCCTCTACCGCGACGCCCACACCCGGCGCTGCTCGGCGATGATCGCCGGCGATCCCGGCATTCAGCTGATCCGTTACCGCGACGACGACCGCGCGGCGATGAAGCGTGATCTCGCGGCCGCGATCGCCTCGCTCGCGGGAGAATAGAAACCAACCCACCTCGGTTTGAGGACTTCGGATTCTTGACGCCGCAGGTACCGGCTGGTATTTTGCGGCCCCTCGCCTTGCTCCGGCATAGCTCAGTTGGTAGAGCAACGGACTGTTAATCCGTGGGTCGTTGGTTCGAGTCCAACTGCCGGAGCCAATTTCCTTCAGAGACTCAGCCGAGACCCGCCGGCGAAACGAACGCCTGTCACGCTGCACGCCGTCTCCGCCAGCGCGGGTGCATCTCTCCTGCGGTCCGCCGCCTGCTCGACATGCCGAAGAATGCCGAAACATAAAAAACAGAAGCCGCCCGTCAATCCGAACACCCCAGCCTGTCCCGTCTGCGGACGGCGCTCCACCGTTCGCCGCATCGGCGAGCGCATGCACTACTGCGATCACTGCCACGAGGCATTCACGACGTGAGGCGATGAGGAGACTCGGGCGCGGTGACGGTGTATCACGCGTGCAGATTCGCGCTCCGCTGATAGTCTTGCTCGAGGCAGGTCGTTAGCCGCTACTGCTCGAAACTCTCCTGGCACGGCACGCAGAACGGCGCCTCCGGCAGCGCCTCGAGCCGGTTGAGACTGATCGGCTCCTTGCACTCGCGGCACATCCCGTAGGTGCCGGCGTCCATCGTCGCGAGGGCTGCTTCGATGCGGTTGAGCCGGGTCTCGAGTTGGCGGCGGCCCATCTGCGCCATCGCCTGCACCTGCATGGCGTCCATCCGGCTCAGACGCCCGATGGTCGACCCGCTGCGCTCGACCGGGCGTTCTCCCGCTGACTGCCGAAGGGTCTCCTCGATCGAGTCCTTCGCGGTGAGCAACCGCTCCCGGAACTGCTCCAACTGTTCCTGCGTGAGCTCGGACATCGGCCGTCATTCTACAGCTCTCAAACGAGAGTCGCGCCGCGTTCGCACGCTGCCTCAGCGCCCGCCCAGGAGCGACTGCAGCAGTGGTCGACGAAAGCCGCGCAGCGCGAGCTGACGTGGCTCACTGAGCACGTTGGCGTCGATCAGGCTCGATGTCGTCGGTGATCTCCGAACGATCGAGTGGCTCGAACCACCCCTTCACGGGACATGCGAGCAACAACTCGACGAGACCCTCATTGGGACGCCGTTGCGCTCGCTTCAGAAGGTACTCCCCCTCGTCGATTCGCTCGACGTCGAACTCCTCGCCCCGCTCGATCCCATCCTTCTGTCTGATCTCGGCTGGCAGGACGATTTGACCTTTGGTCGACATTCGCGTTCGCATCGAGTGGCAAGTTAGGGTCTTACCGGGCCGATTGTCAATCCGCAGGGCAGCGCTCGCGGAAGTTCGGCCCGCGGTTTCCGCAAGCACCGGACGAAGCGATTGCGCGTTGCGCCGCAGCAAGCTCGCTGTTGCTGCCCTCGCGCAAGATGCTTCGTCTCTACGATTCGCGCCGGCGCGGAGAGGCTATCCTTCCTCGATCCACACCGTTTTCGCGTTGGCGAATTCGCGGATGCCATACACGCCCAGCTCGCGACCGTAGCCCGATCGCTTGACTCCGCCGAACGGCAGACGAGGATCGGAGGCGACCATGGCATTGACGAATACCTGGCCCGTCTCGATCTCTTCGATGAAACGCCGCTGCTCCTCCGGATCGTTCGTCCAGACGCTCGCGCCGAGCCCGAAGGTCGTGTCGTTGGCGAGGCGGATCGCCTCGTCGAGGTCGTTCACGCGGAAGAGCGAAGCGACCGGTCCGAACACCTCGTCACGATAGGCAGGCGAGTCGCGTGGAATGTCGGTCAGCACCGTCGGGGCGTAGTAGTTCCCCCCGTCTCCGACGCGCTTTCCTCCCGTGAGCAGCCGCGCTCCAGCGGCTATGGTCTCCTGCACCTGCCGCTCGACATCGGCGGCGATCTTCGGTGTGGCGAGCGGACCGACGTCGGTCGCCTCGTCCATCGGGTCGCCGATCTTCAACGCTTCCACCGCGGCAACGAAGCGTCGTTCGAACTCGCCGGCGACTCCGCCGACGAGGATGAAGCGTTTTGCGGCGATGCACGACTGGCCGCTGTTGGCCATCCGCGCGCGCACGCCGGTCGTGATCGCCTCGTCGATGCCGGCTGCTGCGGTGACGATGAAGGGATCGCTGCCTCCCAGCTCGAGCACCGTCTTCTTGATCTGCCGTCCCGCCGTCGCCGCGACCTCGCTCCCCGCGGGCTCACTTCCGGTGAGCGTCGCCGCGGCGACGCGCGGGTCTTCGAGAACGCGTTTCACCTGCGCGGCTTCGATCAGAAGGGTCTGAAAGACTCCGCGCGGAAAGCCTGCTTCTTCGAGGACCCGCTCGATCGCAATGGCGCACTGCGGAACGTTCGATGCGTGTTTGAGCAGCGCCGTGTTTCCCGCCATCAGCGCCGGTGCGGCAAAACGGAACACCTGCCAGAAGGGGAAGTTCCACGGCATCACGGCGAGAATGGTTCCGAGGGGCTCGTAGCGAATGTAGCTGCGCTTCGCGCTCGTGGGAACCTCTTCGTCCGCGAGGTGCCGCTCGCCGTTCTCGGCGTAGTAGCGGCAGACGAGAGCGGACTTCGCCACTTCCGCTTCCGCCGCTCTGATCGGCTTGCCCATCTCCAGGGTGATCACTCGGCCGAGCTGCGCCCTCTCTCTCTCGAGTACCTTCCCCGCGCTGAGCAACCGTCCGGCGCGCTCCGCGAACGGGGTCTTCCGCCAGGAACGAAAGCTCTCGGCGGCGAGAGCGAGCTTCGCCTCGATCGCCTCGTCGTCGAGGGGCTCGAAGGTGGCGAGAACGGAGTTGTCGACGGGATTGATGCTGGCGATGCTCATCTCGAAACCTCGATGTGAATCAGAGTACGTAGCGGCTGAGATCTTCGTCGCGGATGATCTCCTCGACCGTCTGGCGGACGTACTCCGCGCTGACGACGAACTCCTCCCCCGCCAGCTCATCGGCGCGGAACGACAGATCGTCGAGAACGCGCTCGAGAATCGTCTGAAGACGTCTGGCTCCGATGTTCTCGGTCCGGCGATTCACTTCCGCGGCAAAGTGTGCAACTTCTCCGATCGCCTCTTCCTCGAAGCGCAGCGTGACCCCTTCCGTCGCCAGCAGCTCGCGATACTGCATCGTCAGCGCGTTCTTCGGCTCTTTCAGAATGCGAACGAAGTCCTCCTCGGTCAGCGAGTCGAGCTCGACGCGAATCGGAAAGCGTCCCTGCAGCTCGGGGATGAGATCCGACGGCTTCGAGACGTGAAACGCGCCGGCAGCGATGAAGAGGATGTGGTCGGTGCGCACCATGCCGTACTTCGTGTTCACCGTCGTTCCCTCGACGATCGGAAGGAGGTCGCGCTGGACTCCTTCGCGCGAGACGTCGGGACCGTGCGTCCCCTCGCGTCCCGCCACTTTGTCGATCTCGTCGAGAAAGACGATCCCGCTCTGCTCCACACGCTCGATCGCCTCGCGGGCGACCGTCGACTGATCGATCAGCTTGTCCGACTCCTCGGCCACCAAAAGGTCGCGGGCATCGGCGACGGTCATCTTCGCTTTGCGCGTTCGCCCTCCGAAGAGGCCGGGCAGCATGTCCTTGACGTTGATGCCCATCTCTTCGACGCCCTGATTCGTGAAGATCTCGAACGAGGGGAAACCCTGATCCTTGACCTCGAGCTCCACTTCGCGCTCTTCCAGACGCCCTTCGTCGAGCCAGCGACCGAGCTTCTCGCGGCTCTCGCTCGGCTGCTCCGCGCCGGGCGCGACTTCCGGAGCACCGACGAAGGCAGGCCGCGGTGAGCGGCGCGCATCGGGAAGCAGCAGATCGAGAAGGCGCTCGCGTGCATTCTGTTCCGCCTGAGCGCGAACCGCCGCCGCCTTCTCTTCGCGAATCATCTTGACTCCGAGCTCAGTGAGATCGCGCACGATCGATTCGACATCGCGGCCGACGTAGCCCACCTCGGTGAACTTCGACGCTTCGATCTTCAGAAATGGCGAGTGCGCCAGACGCGCGAGGCGGCGGGCGATCTCCGTTTTGCCCACGCCGGTCGGCCCGATCATGATGATGTTTTTCGGCGCGATCTCCTCCCGCAGATCGGCCGGGAGCTGCTGGCGGCGCCAGCGGTTGCGCAAGGCGATCGCAACCGCCCGCTTCGCGGCATGCTGCCCGACGATGTACTCGTCGAGCTCGGCTACGATTTGGCGGGGAGTCATTTGGTCTCCGCTCACGACCTGCTCGGTTTCTCCGGGAAGGATGATGACCATGGCTCAGAGGCTCTCGACTGTGATCCTGTCGTTGGTGTAGATGCAGATTTCCGAGGCGATGCGAAGACTTTCCGTCGCGATCTCTTCGGCATTCATGTCGCTGTGACGCAGAAGCGCGCGAGCCGCCGCGAGCGCGAACGCGCCGCCGGAACCGATCGCCAGCAGACCATCATCGGGCTGAATCAGCTCGCCGGTTCCGGAGATGAGAAACGACTTTTCGTCGTTGGCGACGATCAGAAACGCCTGAAGCTGCCGGAGGTACTTGTCCAGCCGCCAGTCCTTCGCCAGCTCGACGACGGCGCGATCGAGGTTTCCTCGATATTCGTCCAGCTTCGCCTCGAAGCGCGAGAAGAGAGCGAACGCGTCGGCCGCGGAGCCGGCGAACCCAGCCAGGATCTTGTTGTGATACAGACGGCGGACCTTCGCCGCGCCATGCTTCATCACCGTGTTTCCGACGGTCACCTGGCCGTCACCGGCCATTGCAACGCGCCCGTCCTTCCTGACGCAGAGCACCGTCGTTGCGCGAATCGTCCATTCGTCCATACGATCCGAATCCTATCGCATTTCGCCCAACGCGTTGGCGAGAGGCAGCCCCAGGCGCTCGGCGGTCGCCCGGAAGTCCTCAGGAATCGGAGCGACGAGCGTGCCGATCTCGGGATGTGAAACCGTCCACGCATGCAGCATCGGGCGCGCCGCCGATTGAAATGCGGGATGGGAAGTGGCCGAGCTCTGTCGCGGGCGCGCTCGCGAGTCCGGCGAGCTCGCGAGGTCCACGCCCGCATCCGCGACGAGCTCGCCCTTCGGGTCTGCAGGAGGAGCCGGCGCAGAGCCATACTTTCGATCGCCGATGATCGGATGTCCGATGCTCGCCAGGTGTACGCGAATCTGATGCGTACGTCCGGTCAGGAGATCGAGCTCGACGAGCGAGCCGTAATCGCTCGCCGCGCGCGGAATCACGATCGTCGTCGCGGGCCGTCCCGAGTCCGCCGTCTCGAAAACATTCGACCCGGCGCGCCGGATCGCGCGATCGATGCGGATCTCCTCGTCGATTCTTCCCGTGACGAGCCCGAGGTATCGCTTTCTCAGCTCGCCGCCGGCGAAGAGTCTGGAGAGCCGTGCGGACGCAACGCGAGTTCTCGCGAAGAGCACCACCCCGCTGGTTCCGGTGTCGATGCGATGAATGACGAAGAGGGAGAAATCCTTCCGTTGCCTCCGCAACGACACCGCGAGAATCTCGACGAGCGAGAGGGCACTCCCGGCCTTCGCTCCCGCCGGCTGTGTCGCGATGCCGGGCGGCTTGTCGATGGCGATCCATTCCTTCCGTTCGGCGATCACATCGATATGGATGTCGTCGGGGACGATGGCGATCCGATCTCCCGTGTGGAGCAGCCGCGAGGCGACGCTCACGGGACGCCCATTCACCACGATCGCTCCGGCAGCGATGAGCCGCCGCGCTTCTCGCCGCGAAATCTCCGGCGCCAGCGCCGCGATCGCCATGTCGAGGCGGGAGTCCGAGACGGCGCTGAGGACGAGAGGTTGCGACATTGTGATGAAAAATGAACGAGGCACGGCGCCTGCCGTGCCTCGCGCAAGCGGGAACCTGGGTCCGATCGAATTACTTCGAAGCCGCCTTCTCTTTCTTCGGCACGGCCTCGCCCCCTTCGATGACCGTCAGCTCGGGTGTGCCGATGCCGAGCGCCTTCCGAACGCGTCCCTCGATCTCAGAGGAAAGCTCGGGATTCTCGCGGATGAAGAGCTTCGAGTTCTCACGTCCCTGGCCGAGCCGCATGTCGCCATACGAGAACCAGGAGCCCGATTTCTCGATGATCCTGCTCTCGAGTCCGAGATCGATCATCTCCCCTTCCTTGGAGACTCCCTCGCCGTAGCCGATGTCGAACTCCGCCTGACGGAACGGTGCAGCGCATTTGTTCTTCACGACCTTGACCTTGACGCGCGATCCGACGACCTCGTCGCCGTCCTTGATCTGACTGGTGCGCCGGATGTCGAGCCTGATGGAAGCGTAGAACTTGAGTGCGCGACCGCCGGTCGTCGTCTCGGGGCTGCCGAACATCACGCCGATCTTCTCGCGGATCTGGTTGATGAAGACGAGGCATGTTTTCGATTTCGAAACGATCGCCGTCAGCTTGCGGAGCGCCTGCGACATCAGGCGCGCGTGAAGGCCGACGTGGCTGTCGCCCATCTCTCCCTCGAGCTCGGCGCGCGGCACGAGCGCCGCAACCGAGTCGATGACGATCACGTCGATGGCGCCCGATCGCACGAGCATCTCGGCGATCTCGAGCGCCTGCTCCCCGCTGTCGGGCTGCGAGACGAGAAGATTGTCGATGTCGACGCCGAGCCGTTTGGCGTAGTCGGCGTCGAGCGCGTGCTCGGCATCGATGAATGCAGCGAGTCCGCCGGTGCGCTGCGCCTCGGCGATCACGTGCAGCGAGAGGGTCGTTTTTCCGGAGGATTCGGGACCGAAGATTTCGACGATGCGCCCGCGGGGAAGTCCGCCGACGCCGAGGGCCGCATCGACGCCGATCGAGCCGGTGGAGATCGACTGGATGGCGAGATGCTCGCGCTGGCCGAGGCGCATGATCGATCCCTTGCCGAACTGGCGCTCGATCTGGCTCAGCGCCGTCTCTGCCGCTTTCAGTTTTTCTGTCGGTATGGTTGCCATGGGTGTTTCTGCTCCTTTGCTCGGATGCAATTCGTGTTGATCGATTTCGTCGTTCGCGTCGGAACGACGAGCCGGTTCTCGATTCTTCGCGACAGGTGCGTGTGGCTCATCGAGTCTACGCTGGCCTTCTTTTCAGCGTCAAGAACGATGAGAAGCGAGAGGATCTCGAGCGATTGCGCGCGCTCGCTCCGGAGGCCGGCTGCGGCCGCAACCGGCTGATCTCATTGACCTTGTACGACTGCGCAGCGTCGCGACGCTTCGGCTTTCATGAGCCTCTGATTCACCTCTCGCCGCCCGATTCCACTGCCCGTAGATTTCCGTTTCCCACGACATTCCCCCACACCTGCGCGACAATGTCGCCCTGTGGACCGCCACGCCCGAACATTCCTCGCCGCTACGGCGATCTTCATGCCGCTGCTCCTGCTCAGCGACCGCAGCGGTCTGTTCGCTCAGCTCCTCCTCGGGCTGGCGACGGCCGGTTTCGTCTGGCTCTTCGCCCGCGGCTCGGGTGTCGAGCCGCGCCAGATCCTCTGCGCGATCGTCGTCGCCACCATCGGCGAGTGCGTCCTCTCCCTCGGCTGGGGTCTCTACTCTTACCGCCATGCTCTGATCCCCCTCTACGTTCCGCCGGGGCATGGTCTTTTCTATCTGCTCGCCGCGGTCAGCGCGCGACAGCAGCTCTTTCGCAACCGTGAAGTTTCGATCACGCGCGGCGTTCTGATCTCCGGCAGTCTGATCGCGCTCGTTAGCCTGATGCTGTTCCGCGACTCGTGGGGCCTTCTCTGGTGGATCGGCGCACTCCTTCTGATCCGCCGCTCGGAGAATCGTCTTCTGCTCTCCGCCTGCTTCGTCTACACGATGATCCTCGAGTGGCTCGGAACGGCGATCGGCAACTGGCAGTGGGCGGCCGTGGTGCCGTACGTCGGGCTGCACTCGGCGAATCCGCCGGCCGGCGTCGGCATCCTCTACATCCTGCTCGATCTGATCACCGTGGCGCTGAGCAGCCGCCTCTTCGCTGCGCGTCAGGAGCGCGCCTCACCTCGTCCGCCCATCACCGTGATGACCATCGTTCCCGATCGCGCCGCTGCAGAGTGAGAAGAAGTGGCCGAACTTTGTCGCGGATGCGACGCGAGAGTCGCTCGGGCTTGCGATGGTCAGACGCGCATCCGCGACAAGTTCGGCATGTGGCTAGGGGCACGATGTCGCATGTGGCCGAAGATTCTGATCTTCGGCCTGGTGACGGACGACGCGGTGAACCAGCCTGATGCGCATGACACGCGACCCCGCCCTCACGGGCGGGGCTGAGGTTGTGGCCGCCTTCGCGGCCTTTGACAGAGGGGGAGCACGTCCCGGCTCTCGTAGGGACGAAGCAGTGAGCCGCGAGATGCGGCATCAGGCTCGCTCGACTCTCGAAGGCGAACAGCTTCGTCCGGCCCCGGCAAACCGTAGGCAATGTAGGCGGAGCCTGTGGCCGACCTCAACTTTGTCGCGACAAGTTCGGCATGTGGCACTCGGGAGGAGCGTCGCGGTTGGAACAGGGGCGGGCGCGGGACGCCCGCTCTCCCGTTGCGATACGCTTTCGCTCTCAGACGCATCGGAGGAGATGATGAGCGAATCGGTGATCAAGAGCTTCGAGAGTCCAGACGAGACGCGTGAATTCGACAGAGGGCGTTTCGAGATCGTCAAGATCGGTGGCATGACCATCGGACGTGCAACCTATCAACCGGGCTGGAAGTGGTCGGTCCACGTCGGTTCCCTAGCCGGCAGCGCATCGTGCTCGGTCGAGCACGTCGGGCTGGTGCTGAGGGGACATGCCGTCGCGGCGTTCGAGGATGGGTCGGTAGTGCGACTGGAGCCCGGAATGCTCTTCTACATTCCTCCTGTGTCGCACGATAGCTGGGTGGTGGGTGACGAGCCGTATGTGTCCCTCCACTTTCTGGGAGCCGAGCACTACACGCGCTGACCTTCTGCCGCGAGCAAGCGGCCGACCTTTGTCGCGGATGCGACGCGAGAGTCGCTGGGGCTTGCGATGATCAGACGCGCAGCCGCGACGAGTTCGGCATGTGGCACTCGGGAGGAGCGTCGCGGTTGAAACAGGGGCGGGCGCGGGACGCCCGCTCTCCTCGGTGCTGCTGCGCTCGGTCAAAAAGCCGAACTTGTCGCGGACGCGGGGTTTTCGTATCGCAAGCCCCAGCGAGTCTCGCGCCGCGTCCGCGACAAAGTTCGGCCACTTCCTCACACGCTCACAAGCATCTTCACCAGGTTCGGCATGCCGTGACCCTGGATGTAGCGGTCGCGCCTCAGGTCGGTGCAGTTGTCCGTCAGGATCTCCTTCACCCGGTCGGGGTAGCCGATGAACTCGCGGCGGAGCGAGAGGAACGCGGCGAGGAGCCCCGAGACGTGGGGCGCCGCCATGCTCGTGCCGCTCATCTCGACGTAGAGGTCTTCATAGCGCAGCGACTCCTTCCTTCCGCTGTATTGATGGCAGGCGGAGACGATCTTCTCGCCGGGTGCTACGAGATCGGGTTTCATCCGGCCGTCGGCGGTGGGTCCGCGGCTCGAGAACCACGAGATGCCGTAGGTATGCGGGTCGGTCCGGTGCACGGAGCCGACGGAGATCGCTTCGTCAAGATTCGCAGGATCGCCGATCGAGAGATCGAGGTTCATCTCGATGTTGCCCTCTTCTCCCTGCAGCACCGCGTACCCTTCGTTTCCCGCGGCGAGGACCACGATCACCCCCTGCCGCCATAGGCGGCGAAGCTCGCGACAGAGAGGCGTATGACCGCAGCCGTACACGCTGGGGTCGAAGGATCCGCCGAGGCTGAGGTTCACGCCGTGGATGGCGAGAGTGCCTGCGCGCTCGTTGACCTCGGCGATGTGGTCGAGCGCTTTGATGACCCAGGAGTCGCTTCCTTCACCGTCGTCGTCCAGCACCTTGTAGCTGTGGATCTTCGCATCGGGTGCCATCCCGGCGATCTCGATCTCCCCCGCCGGCTGGACGCCGTCCGCACTCTGCCTTCGTTTGACCGTCATCCCGCCGGCGATGATCGCAGCGACGTGCGTCCCGTGGCCGTGGGCGTCGATGTCCTTGCCGGACGCCTCGACCGGTGCGCCCCTCTTCGAGCAGTCCCACTGCGCTTCGATGTTGCTCGCGCGCTGGAAATGCGGATGGGAAGCGCGAATGCCGGTGTCGAGCACCGCCCAGCGGATGTTGCGCCCCTTCGCTCCGTAGGCCTGATGAGCCGGCCGGCACTGGATGGTGTTCGTCGAGTCGGCGATGAGAATCCGCTTCACGGCGTCGCGCCAGACGTGGTTGATCGCGATCCTTCCCATCTCGACGCGAAGCGTCTCGACCTCGGAACGCGTGAGTCGCGCCGCGACGAAACGCTTCAGCTCCTCGATCTCCGCTTCTCTCGGAAGTTTCTTCAGATGCGGCATGAGCTTCTTGCGGACGTGGTCGATCGTTCGCGTCCCCTGGGGCTCGACGAGCTCGATCAGCACCGGACGGCGCTCTTCCTGTCCGGCGTCCTCGAGATCGCGCACGAGATCGCGCGCGATCACGAACTTCAGGACCTCCTGGGCGAAGCCGCTCCCGACCACCTCGCGCACCGGAAGGCGAACGTACTTGGTCCGCAGGTAGCCGGTTGCGGAGTGTGGATGGCGGAGCGAGTCGGGATTGAGGCCCCACTTGTCGTGGTTCTCGAGCGCCGTGCCCGGGTGGAATTCGCCGCTGAGGTCGGGATCGGCGGCGACAGGATCGAAGCGATCGGCGACATTGATCCAGCGTGTGACGCACGGCGGGAAGGGGAGCTGCTTCGAGTGCGTCCACTTCTTGAAGACGTCCTGAACTTCGTCGAGCCCCAGCGGTGAGCCGATGGTGACGAAGAGTCGGACGTCGCACTCGTTCTTCGCCAGCTCGCGCAGGACGTCGTAGGCGATCAAGCTTCCCTGGCTGTGTGCGACGACGACGAAGGGGCCGCCCCCGGCGTCGAGCCGCTCGCGCAGGCTCGCGCGCATGCGCGCCCGCGCCCCTTCGTCGAAGAGGAAGTGATGGACGTCGCGGAGAAACGCGCGGGTGAGCTGGCGCGTGATCCAGCGGCGGAGCGGCGCGGGAAGCGGTAGGATTTTCGCTTCGACGTCGGCCGCTTTCAAGCCGCTCGTTTTCGTGACGCCGCGCTGTTCGACCTTTGCGGCGATGCGGCGGAGGATCGCGCGCTCCTTCTCGTTCCCGCCGAGGACCTCGATCTCCCGGTCGACGAGGTCCGCCTCGCCGCTGAGCGCTCTGATCGTCGTGCTCGCGGCGGAATCGGCTTCGACCGTGGTCAGGTCGCCGGCGGCGCAGGTGTCGGTCAGAGGTTCGGGATAGAAGTCCTGATTGACCCAGTAAGCGAGGCGGCTGCGCTCTCCGAGGTCGACGCCGAAGAGCGCCTGGTCCCACTGGCACTTCAGCACGGAGGGAGTCGGCTTGTTGCCGATCCCATGGACGTAGATCACGGTTTTGGCGAAAGAGGGCGATGGATCCGGCATGGCAGAACCTCCGAGTCGTCTTGTTGATTGGTGTAGTCCCTCGCGACGGGCGAGCGGCTGACATTCTCCTGTGTATATAGAGTGATTGGGGAAGGACTTTTCCTACCCCTGAGGAGAAAAAAAATTGTGGCTGAGTGACAATGGCAGTGCGGAGCACGAGGTGTTACGCAGAGAACGGTCCGACTCTCGTAGGGGCGAAGCATTTGCGCGAGGGCCGCGGCGACAGGCTCGCTGGACTGGAGCGCAGCGCAATAGCTTCGCCCTGGTGCTTGCGAAGCTGTGAGATTCTCGGTGGGCGAATGCGCGGCGACAGCCGCCCGCCCACCCGAGGCGGGCGCGGGACGCCCGCTCTCCCCGGAGGAGTCGGGTCGCTCATAGCAAGCACGCGGACGAAGCTATTGCGCTGCGTTGCGGTGCAGCAAGTCCCCGGCTCTGTCCCTCGCGCAAATGCTTCGTCCCTACGAGGGACGCCAAGGTTTGCGGGCAAGAGTACGAGGGTCGCTAATCTCTTACGATCACCGTCCGAACCGCGGCCGTTCCTCTGTCGAGCGCGTCGAGAGTCTCATTGATCGCCTCCGCCGACAGCGGGATCGTCGCCGAAACGATTCGCCCCGGATCGATCACCCGCTGGCTGGCGAGCTCCATCAGCTCATCGAGCTCCTGCCTCAGATGATCGGAGCAGCCGATGATCCTCGCCTCCTTTCCCAGCAGGTCGCGATAGGGATCGAACGGAATCGGCTGGCGCGAGATCCCGGCGAGGACCGCACGTCCCTTCGGGGCGAGGCTTCGCACCGCCGCGCTCATCGACTCCGGATGGCCGACGAGCTCGATGGCGATGTCGACGCCCGCGCCGCCGGTCTGCAGACGGATCTCCGCCGCGGAGTCATTGCGCGCATCGATGCCTGCGGCTCCCAGCCGGATGGCGAGCGCGATCTTGTGGTCGACGACATCGACTCCGAAGAGCGCGCCCGGGGAGAATCGCTGCGCGAGCTGAATGGCCGCGATCCCGAGTCCGCCGAGTCCGAAGATCGCGATCGACTCGCCTGCGGCCGGATCGGCCAGCGCGAGAGCGTGAAATGCGGTCGCTCCGGAGCACATGAGAACCGCCCCCTCGGCGAAGGAGAGCTCTTCCGGCAGCGAGAGTGCGTTCATTGCAGGCACGGCGATGAAGTCCGCATAGCCGCCGTCGATGTCCTTGCCGATCATGGCGACGGTCGAGCAGAACTGTTCCCCGTACACCCGGCACGCGCGGCAGATGCCGCACGAGCGGAGGTAGTGGATCGCGACTCGCTCACCCTTCTGCGGTCTCTCTACCCCCTCACCGTGTTCGCGCACGACCCCGGCGACTTCATGGCCGAGCGTCAGCGGCAGCAGCCCCAGCGTCGGCCCGCCGCGGCGATAGTGTGCGTCGCTGTGGCAGACTCCGGCGGCGCGGATCTCGACGAGGACTTCGCCGGCGGCGACCTCCGGCATGGGGACCTCCCGCTCTTCGAGCGGCAGTCCCGGCGCGATCAGCCGAACCGCTCTCATGCGTCTCCCGGACCGCTCGTACATTTCATCGAATTCCGCTCATGCGATATTCTCGCCCATCAGTCCCAGGGGAGGGCGATTTCGATGACGAATGTTGCGACACTCTATCCGGCACACCTGCAGACGATGATGCAGCGGCACGACCGAGCGCTCGGCGAGACGGGGCTCGATCACGTGATGATCTACGGCGGAGCGCAGCACATGATCTTCCTCGATGACATGCCCTATTCATTCAAGATGAATCCGCATCTCGAGAGCTGGGTCCCGGTCGTCGACAATCCCAACTGCTTTCTTCTCTACACTCCGGGAGCGAAACCGCGGCTTCTCTTCCATCAGCCGGTCGATTACTGGCACAAGCCGGCCGCGGCTCCCGTGGGGCCATGGGTGGAGCACGTGGAGGTGGAGCTGATCGCCGACCCGGTCGAGGCGCGCCGCAGCGTGCCAGCCAGAGGGAGAACCGCCTTCCTCGGCGAGTGGGACGAGTCGTTTGCGGAGTGGGGCTTTTCGGAGGCGAATCCGCAGCCGCTGCTCGACCGACTTCACTTCGAGCGTGCCTGGAAGACGGCGTACGAGATCGAATGCATGCGCATCGCCAACTCGATCGGAGCCGATGGCCATCGCGCCGCCGAGAGAGTCTTCAGAGAAGGTGGATCGGAGTACGAGATCCATCAGGCGTATCTGATGGCCACGCGCCACAACGAGGCCGATCTGCCCTACGGCAACATCATCGCGCTCAACGAGAATGCGGCCGTCCTGCACTATCAGCACCAGGAGCGCAGCAGGCCCGAAGACGCCGTTTCGTTTCTGATCGATGCCGGCGCTTCGTTCAACGGCTACGCTTCCGACATCACGCGAACCTGGGCTCGCGACGAAGATAGCGAGTTCCAGAAGCTCATCGAATCGATGGACAAAGCGCAGCTGGAGCTCTGTTCCGAGGTGCGGCCGGGCCTCGATTATCGGGATCTGCACCTCCTCGCGCACCGAAAGATCGCGGAGCTGTTGCGCGAGCTCCGCTTCGTCGATCTCGACGCCGAGGCGATCGTCGAGCGCCGGATCTCCAGCGCCTTCTTCCCCCATGGAGTCGGCCATTACATCGGCCTGCAGGTTCATGACGTCGGCGGCTTCATGGCCGATCGCACGGGGGAGACGATTCCGAAGCCGGAGGGGCATCCCTTCCTCAGGCTCACGCGCGTGGTCGAAGAGGGGCAGGTCTTCACGATCGAGCCGGGTCTCTATTTCATCGACTCGCTTCTGAGTGAGCTGCGCAAGAGCGCCGAGGCGAAGCACGTCGACTGGCAGCGCGTCGACTCCTTCCGCCGCTATGGCGGCATCCGGATCGAGGACGATGTGGTCGTCACCGCGGACGGGCACGAGAACCTGACGCGGGCAGCGTTCGGGTAGCCTCACCTTCGGTTCTTGAAACCGAAGTCTGAGGATTCGTCTCTCAGAGTTTGATCATAGAAGCCGGGCTCGGGCACGGGCACGGGCACGGGCACGGGTGGCTCACTCGGTTGGGCGCCGGGATTTGATCAATTTGGTCAGTTCTGTGCGATGCGGTCGAGAAAGGCCTTGTGGTCATGCGGAGAACTGAGATACTCAACTCCGACCAGGTTCAGTCCCGAAGCAGGCA
>DATKDP010000012.1:0-27707 GCA_035546335.1 Thermoanaerobaculia bacterium
TGACCAGCTCGACGGTTGCACCGCTCTTCTTCGCCAGCTCGAAGTTGCCGATCATCAGACGCACCAGAGCCCAGAGCGTCGTCGTCAGAACGAAGGCCATCGGAATGAGGGTGAAGGCAATCCTTCGTCTCGCCTGGTAGAGCCAGACGGTGACAGCGAGCAGCGTCAGAGCCGCCAGCAACTGGTTCGAGGCGCCGAACAGCGTCCAGAATTTCACCCAGCTCCCGGGAGGAGCGAACACCACGAAGTAGGCCGGGAGAGCCACGGTCATCAGCGTCGCCATCCAGCCCGCGAAGCGGCCGGGCCAGCGGAAAAGCTCCTGAACGATGTACCGGCCGAGCCGCATCGAGACGTCGAGCGTGTCGAAGACGAAGGTGGCGAAGGCCATCGCCCCGAAGGTGATGGCGAAGTTGCGATATTCGGCGCCGATGACCAGCATCATGAACTCGCCGATCCCGTTGCCATAGATCGTGCCCGGCTTCAGCCCCGTCACATCCGAGGGCGCGACGATCATGATGGTCACCAGGGCGATGAGGGCGACGAAGCCCTCGGCCAGCATTCCGCCGTAGCCGACGGCTCGGATGTCACGCTCCCGGTCGATCTGCTTCGAGGTCGTCCCCGAGCAGACGAGCCCATGGAATCCGGAACAGGCGCCGCAGGCGATCGTCACGAAGAGGAAGGGGAAGAGCATTCCCGTCATCCCTCCGCCATCCCATCCCTTGAACGCCTCCTGCCTGATCTCGTATCCGCCGAAGAAGATGCCGATGATGCCGAACGCGATAGCGAAATAGAGAATGAAGCCGCCGAGATAGCCGCGCGGCTGAAGAAGGGACCAGACCGGAACCATCGAGGCGACGCAGCAGTAGGCGAGGATCAGGAGAGCCCACATCCTGGCGTCGAACAGGAACAGCGTCGAGATTTTCGTCCCCGCCCAGACGACGGCGAACGTCGCCGGGACGAAGATGACCGTCAGCAGAGCGAGCGGGGGATTCAGAAACCGCTGGATGAAGCCCATGATCACGGCCAGAAGAAGATAGAGGATGCTCGCCGCCGCGACCGCGCCCCCGGCATTGAATGCGATCTCCGCTCCCTGCAGCTCGTCGATCGGGCTGACGAAGCTTGCGGCGGTGATATCGGCGAAGGCTACGATGACGTAGACGAGCGCGAGCCAGATGAAAAGCATCATCGCCATCCCGGCGCGCCTGCCCAGATGCGTGCGCGCGATGTCGGCGATCGAGCGAGCGCCGTGACGGACGGAGGCGGTGAGCGCGAGGAAATCGTGGACGGCTCCGATCAGAACGACGCCGATTCCGATCCAGAGGAGGCAGGGAAGCCAGCCGAACACCTGGCAGGCGATGATCGGACCGGCGATCGGACCGGCGGCGGCGATGGCGGAGAAATGCTGTCCGAAGAGATAGAAGCGCCGGGTCGGAACGAAGTCCTCCCCATCGTTCAGGCGATGAGCCGGAGTGACCGAGCTGTCGTCGAGCTGCACCTGCCGGCTGATCCATCGCCCGTAGATGCGGTAGCCCGCTGCGAGGAGAACGACGAAGCCGAGCGCGAGAAACGTCAGGTTCACGGGCCTTTCCCTCCACTCCCTCTCGGGTACGGGGACGTATTGAATACCCGAAGCGGCGCCGATGCAATAGAGTTGAATCCGGCTGATCTCAGCAGTTGAGAACCTCTACCCCACGGTCTCCGGCGTCACCATCCATCCGACCGACCACACGGAGCCCTCGCGGACGAGAGCGATCGCCGATCCTGTGGGGATGCGGAATCGATCGAGGTCCGCATCACCGGCAACCAGCAGCGCGGCGAGGCGTCCGACGAGCGGCATGTGGGAGACCACGAGCAGCAACTCTTCCGTCTCTTCGATGAGCCGCGCGACAATCCTCGGATCGTCGTTCGGTCGAAGTCCCTCGAGGACCCCGCCAGCCGGCGTGGAGAGATGCGCCGCGAGAATGGCTGCCGTCTCCTCGGCGCGCCGCTTCCCGCTGTGGCCGATGCGTGCGACACGGATGCCGTTGCGCGCCGCCCAGCGGCCGATGCGGTCGATCTCGTCGCGGCCTCTCTGGGTGAGCGCCCGCTGATCATCGGAGCCGCCCGCCTCCGCGTCGCCGTGCCGGACGAGGATGAGCATCGACATCGGGGAATTGTATGACGGCGAGAGGGTACAGAAGTGGCCGAAGATTCCGATCTTCGGCCTGGCGACGGGCGACGAGGTGAGCCATCGGCAGCGATCATCGTCCGCGTCACGGGCTCGACATCGGAATGTCCAGCCACACACCAGGCACCCCTCGGAATATCCGGCCCGACCATCTGCTTGACAATCGGACAGGAGTGCATAATAATTCGCTATGATGAATAAACATGCAACTGGCGACGTCATGCGCAGACGCCGGCAAATCCTCCGGATCGTCCAGCAGGAGCCTATCCACTCCCAGGACGAGCTGGCCGAGATCCTCGACCGCACCGGCGTTCATGTCACCCAGCCCACTCTCTCCCGCGACATCCGCGAGCTCGGCCTGGCCAAATCGGCCGCTGGCTATGTCATCCCGGCAGCGCCACCCTCGCCCGTGCTTCCCTTCGTCCATGCAGTCCACGGCGAATCGAGACTCGAGCAGGCGGTTGTGGAGTTCGCCGTCACGATCGAGCGCGCCGGCAATCTCGTCGTGATCAAGACCCCTCCGGCAGGCGCCCAGCCGCTCGCCCTCGCTCTCGACAACGCGTCGCTGCCGAGCGTCCTCGGGTCGATCGCCGGCGACGACACGATTTTCATCGCGGTTCGAACGGCCTCCGCCGCCACCGCCCTCACCCGTCGCCTTCGCGAGGCCATCGAGTCGCGTCCGGCGCGACGTACGCGCGCCTGAGTCCGGGCCTGCGCACTTCATCGCAATCCTGGAGACGAGAAAACATGACGAGACAACGTGTCGCCATCGTAGGAGCAACCGGATACGCCGGAGCGGAGCTGACCGCGATCCTCGCACACCATCCGTGCGTCGATCTCGTCTCGCTCAGCTCGGGCACGACATCCTCTGTGCCACGACTCTCCGAGCTCCACTCGTCGCTGTCCGACGACGATGGCCCTGTTGTCGAGCCATTCGACCTCGCTCGGATTCTCGCTGCGGCTCCGCAGACGGTCTTTCTCGCCACTCCGAACGAGCTCTCCGCCGAGATCGCTCCCCAACTCCTCGATGCCGGCTGCTCGGTGATCGATCTGTCCGGCGCCTTTCGCCTGCGCGACGCGCAGCTCTATCCGCGCTGGTACGGCTTCGAGCACCCGCGCCCCGCACTCCTCGAGCAGGCCGTCTACGGATTGACCGAATGGTGCAATGGCGAGCTTCGCGGTGCGCGGCTCATCGCCAACCCGGGCTGCTACCCGACGGCGATTCTTCTCGCTCTTCGTCCCCTGTCGTATCTGATCGACCGCGAGCAGACGCTCGTCTGCGACGCCAAGAGCGGAGTCTCCGGCGCCGGAAAGCGCGCCGAGCTCGCCTACTCCTTCTCCGAGCTCGCCGGAAATTTCAAGGCCTACGGCGTGGGACAGCACCGTCATGAGCCGGAGCTGCGCGAGCGGCTGCACATCGGCGAGAGAACGCCTCTGGTCTTCGTTCCCCATCTTCTTCCCGCTGTCCGGGGGATCCTGGCGACGCTTCACATCACCTTCATGAAAACGATGACCGAACAGGAGATCACAAACCTCTACCGCGAGGCCTACGGCGACGCCCCATTCGTCCACGTCCGGCCGCCCGGGCAGCTTCCCGAGCTGAAGCATGTGGTGGGAACCGCGAAGGCCGAGATCGGCTTCGTCCTGCTGAATGGCGGCCGTCGCGCCGTGGTCGTTTCGGTTATCGACAACCTGCTCAAGGGAGCGGCATCTCAGGCCGTACAAAACTTCAACAGGCTCCATGGATTCGATGAAAAGGAGGGCCTCGCAGCATGAAACCATCGACCGTCGTCAAACTCGGCGGAAGCCTCCTCGAGAACAGCGCGATGCGGCACTCGGCACTGCGCGCGATCGCCGCTGCGCACGAAGCGGGAGAGAACATCGCCGTGGTACACGGAGGGGGCAAACGGATCGACGCATCGCTCGCCCGGCTCGGAATTCCGAAACGGACGGCTCACGGGCTTCGTGTCACCGACACGGAGACCCTCGATGTCGTCATCGCAACTCTCGCAGGCAGCGTCAACAAACAGATCGTCTCGGAGCTGACCTCGTTCGAGGTTCCCGCCGCCGGAATCTCCGGAGCCGACGGAAGGACGCTCATCGCCGGCCTCCATCCGCCGGTCGACGGAGTCGATCTCGGCCACGTAGGGCGGATCGTTGCCGAGCGGCCCAGGCTTCTGATGACCCTGCTCGGCTCGGGCTTTCTGCCAGTCATCGCTTCGGTCGCCGCAGGCTCCGACGGGCGGCTTCTCAATGTCAACGCCGACACCGCCGCGGCCTCGATCGCCGCATCCCTCGGTGCCACGAGCCTGATCTTTCTCACCGATGTCGAAGGTCTCCTCGACGGGAAGGGTGAGCTCATCGACTCACTGACCTTCCACCAGGCCGCGGAGCTGCTCGGTGACATGAGCGTCGTGACGGGGGGCATGCGTCCCAAGCTGCAGGCCGCGCTCAGCGCGATCGAGCGCGGCGTCGAGCACGTCGTCATCGCAGGGCCATCACGCCACGCGTCGTCCCTTCTCGAAGGAGTCGGAGGAACCCATCTTGTTGCTGCATGACGAATCGCCAGCCGCCGTCGTCACGAGAGAAGAAGCGTTCGTTCTCGGGACTTACGCTCGTACGCCGTTTCATCCGGTCAGCGGCTCGGGATGCCGCCTCATCGATGCGGATGGGAAGGCGTACTGGGATCTTCTCGGAGGCATCGCCGTCAATGTGCTCGGTCACCGCCATCCGCGCATCACGCGGACAGTGAAGACCGAGGCATCGCAGCTGCTGCATGTCTCCAACCTCTACTTTCATCCGGCGCAGGGGCTGCTCGCGGAAGCGCTGGTGCGAGCCTCGCTGCTCTCGCGCGTCTTCTTCTGCAACAGCGGCACGGAAGCCAACGAGGCGGCGCTGAAATTCGCGCGGCTCGCCAATCCCGGCCGCAGCGGAATCGTGGCCCTCGCCGAGAGCTTCCACGGCCGCACCTTCGGCTCGCTCTCCGTGACCGGACACGCGGCATACCGGGAGCCGTTCTCACCCCTCCTTTCCGGTGTCTCTTTCGTCGAGCCGAACGATGTCGAAGCGCTCGAGGCAGCGGTGACCGAGACGACGGCCGCGATCATCCTCGAGCCGATTCTCGGGGAGGGAGGAATCGTTCCGCTCTCGGATGAATTCCTCATCGCCGCACGCCGGGCCGCCGACCGAACCGGCGCGATCCTCATCGTCGACGAGATCCAGTGCGGTCTCGGACGAACGGGATCGATGTTCGCTTACCAGCGCTCGGGGATCGTTCCCGACATCATCACCCTCGCCAAGCCTCTCGGAGGCGGCCTTCCCCTCGGCGCCGTCATCACCGGGCCGGCAATCGAGTCGGTCGTCAAACCGGGACATCACGGCACCACGTTCGGAGGAAACCCGGTCGCCTGCCGTCTCGGTCTCGTCGTTCTCCAGGAGGTCGAGAAGCTCCTTCCGCGGATCCGTTCGATCGGTACGTGGTTCGGATCCGCTCTCGATCGACTTCAGAAACGCTCGCCCGCGGTCGTGGCGCACCGCGGTGCGGGACTGATGTGGGGAATCGAGCTCGATCGCCCTGCGGCACCCGTCGCACGCGCATTGCTCGAGCGCGGAATCGTCGTCGGCACGGCGCGAGAGAACGTCGTCCGTCTACTTCCTCCGTACATCGTTCCGAAGAAGGCACTCGAAGAATTCATCGAGGCGCTCGAAGACATCCTCAGGGTCACGTCCGGGACGAGCATGGTCAAGGCACATCTCGGCGACGAAGTAGAAAGTCCCGCTGAATCGCCGAGTGAACCGCGCCCACCCGATCCGCATCCGGCACACATCCATCAGGAGGAACTGAATCCGTGAAACAGAAATTGGACAGAGTCGCCCTCGCCTACTCCGGCGGACTCGACACGTCGATCATCATTCCATGGCTGAAAGAGAACTACGGCTGCGAGGTGGTCGCGGTCGCCGTCGATGTCGGCCAGGAGGAGGAAACTTCAGGCCTGCGTGAGAAGGCACTGCGCACCGGTGCGAGCTCGTTTCATCTCGTCGATGCGCGGGAGGAGCTCGCCGCCGACTACATCTTTCCTCTTCTTCGCTCCGGCGCCGTCTACGAAAGAGAGTACCTTCTCGGCACGGCGATCGCGCGGCCGGTCATCGCGCGGAAACAGGTCGAGATCGCACTCGCCACGGGATGTGACGGATTGGCCCACGGATGCACCGGGAAAGGCAACGATCAGGTGCGGTTCGAGCTCGCCTATCAGGGGCTCGCACCAGAGCTCGCCGTAGTCGCGCCGTGGCGCGAGTGGTCGATCCGCTCGCGGGAGGATGCCATCGACTACGCGGCCGAGCGCGGCATTCCGATCCCCGTCACCAGGAAAGATCCATTCTCGCGCGACCGCAACCTCTGGCATCTGTCTCACGAGGGAGGCCCGCTCGAGGATCCAGCGTATGAGCCGGAGCCGTCGATGTTCCGCCTGACCACCGATCCGGTCGATGCTCCGGACGTTCCGGAGAGGGTGACGATCGGCTTCGAGCAGAGCTTTCCGACGTCCGTGAACGGGGAGACACTATCCCCCGCCTCGCTGATCTCGACGTTGAATACGATCGGCGGACGCCACGGCATCGGCCGGTCGGACATGGTCGAGAACCGTCTGATCGGAATCAAATCGCGCGGCGTGTACGAAACGCCTGGAGGCACTCTGCTCGTCAGCGCCCTTCGCGCGCTTGAATCGCTCACACTCGATCGCGAGACGCTTCACGAAAAAGAGCGGCTGGCACTCCGCTATGCAGAGCTCATCTACAACGGGCAGTGGTTCTCGCCTCTCCGCTCCGCGCTCGATGCGTTCTTCGAAAACGTCGCCGCGACGACGACGGGCAGCGTGACGCTCAAGCTATACAAAGGAAGCTGCATCGTCACCTCGCGCACGTCGCCTCAGTCGCTCTACTCACAGGACCTCGCCTCGTTCGACATGGCGGGATACGACGTCACCGATTCGGCGGGCTTCATCCGACTCTACGGGCTGCCGCTCCGCGGAAGGAACCGGCTCGCACCCTTCGCGCTGGAGGCGACTGCCGAGGAATGCTGAGCTGCGCCGCTTTCGACTCGAAGATCTCGTGACGCTCAGAGAGAGATGGTGATGACGAACAATCTGTGGGGAGGACGATTCAGCGATTCGCTCACGCCCGACTTCAAGAGGCTGAACGATTCGTTCGCCTATGACCACCGGCTTCTCGCCGAGGAGATCGAAGGGTCGAGAGCATGGGCGGGTGCGCTTCGCCAGGTGAGCGTCCTGACGGCGGACGAGCATGACCGGATCGTCGCTGCTCTTGGAGAGATCGGGACGCAAACGCCCGGCGGCTCCGGTGCGTGGGAGGACGTTCATTCCTTCGTGGAAGATCGCCTGCTCGAATATGTCGGACCGATCGCCGGGAAGCTGCACACGGGACGCTCGCGCAACGATCAGGTGGCGACCGATCTCCGACTCTGGCTCCGCAGAACGATGGCCGTCACTCATGAACAGATTCTCGATTTCGCTTCGAGCCTCTCGAGACGGGCAGAGGCCGAGGCGGGCACGCCGATGCCCGGGTACACGCACCTCAAACAGGCGGAGGCGATCACGTTCGGCCATTGGTGTCTCGCCTGGGTCGAAATGCTGATCCGAGACGCAGATCGTTTTCGCGCCGCGATCGATCGTCTCGACGAATGTCCGCTCGGATCGGGTGCGCTCGCCGGTACACCGCTCGCCATCGACCGGCTCTCGCTGGCCCGCGCACTCGGATTCTCGCGGGCTTCCGCCAATTCACTCGACGCTGTCTCCGATCGCGACGGCGCCGTCGACTATCTCCACTGCGCTGCGATGCTGCTCGTTCATCTCTCGCGTTTCGCCGAAGATCTGATCATCTATTCCTCGGACGAGCTCGGATTCGTCGAGCTGCCCGACTCGCTGGCCACCGGATCGTCGCGGATGCCGCACAAGAAGAACCCCGACCTGCTCGAGCTGACACGAGGACACGCCGGACGTGCCATCGGCGAGCTCACCGGTCTTCTGGCGGTGATCAAGGGATTGCCGCTCGCCTACAACAAGGATCTGCAGCTCGACAAGGAGCCTCTCTTCCGCACCGCAGACGTCCTCGTTCTCGTCGTTCCGCTGCTGGCGGCCATGACGGACGGATTGATCCTCGATCGCGTGCGGATGCGCGCCGCCGCGTCATCGGATCTGTTGCTCGCAACCGGTCTCGCCGATCGTCTCGCTGAGCGCGGTATTCCCTTCCGGCGAGCCCACGAGATCGTCGGCCAGCGTCTCGCCGTCGCCCTCGCGAACGGCGTTCCGTTGAGAGACGTCGAGACCGACGACGGAATCCTCCCCACCGACTTCGATGCGGCGGACGTCGATCGGTCACTCGCAGCGAAGCCGGCTTCCGGTGGAGCGAATCCCCGGCACGTCGCGGCTGCCGCGCGAGAGGCGAACGATCGGATCGCCGCGCTGCGGCTGAACCGCTCGTATTCGACGGGGGAAACGGCATGACGAGACTTCCGAAGGGCTTTGCAGCGTCGGGAATTCGGAGCGGCATCCGGAAGCGCCGCCCGGACCTCGGATTGATCGTCGCCGACGAAGGGACGACCGCGGCGGCGATCTTCACGACAAATCGCTTTCAGGCGGCTCCGGTGGTCCTGTCGCGCCGCGCCCTCGCCCGCAGCGGGGGCCGCGTTCGGGCCGTCGTCGTGAATGCCGGCTGTGCCAATGCGATCACCGGTCCGGATGGAATCGATGCGGCACGTCGCGTCCGCGAGCGCACCGCGCAGCTTCTCTCGATCCCGGAGCGTGAGGTCTTTCTCGCCTCGACCGGCGTGATCGGAGTCGTTCTTCCCGACGCGAAGGTGCGAAGTGCCCTCCCGGATGCCGTAGCGCGCCTTTCCTCCGGCGGCGTCGAAGCGCTCTCGCATGCGATTCTGACCACCGACATCGGACCGAAGGTGGCGGCAGCGAGCTTCATCCACGATGGAAAGCGCGGCCGGATCGTCGGCGTTGCCAAGGGTGCCGGGATGATTCATCCCAACATGGCGACGATGCTCGCGTTCCTGATGACCGATGTCTCCGGCTCGCCTCGATTCCTGAAAGACGCACTTTGTCACGCGGCGGCTTCCAGCTTCAACGCAATCTCAGTCGACGGCGACACGTCGACCAACGACACCGTTCTGCTTCTCGCCTCAGGCAGGCTCGGCGGAACGACCCTGGAGAGGGAGAGCGACGGTGAAGATTTTCGTCGCGCTCTCGGCGAAGTCTGCCGGACGCTCGCCTGGATGATCGTACGGGATGGAGAAGGGGCGACTCGGGTGATGGAGCTCGAAGTGCGCGGCGCACGATCGATTCGTGATGCGCGCATCGCGGCTCATGCGATCGCCACCTCTCCCCTGGTGAAGACCGCACTCAACGGCGGTGATCCGAACTGGGGTCGAATCCTCGCCGCCCTCGGCCGGAGCGGAGTCAGATTTGCACCCGATCGCATCTCCCTCGCGATCGGCGATGTCATCGTGGTCCATCACGGAAAGCCGAACGGCTATCGGGAGAAAGACGCCGCCAGGATCTTCTCCCGCGAGCGCGTGCCCGTCATCGTCGACCTCGGATCGGGCACCGCCGCTGCGACCCTGCTGACCAGCGATCTCGGGCACGACTACGTCTCCGTCAACGCCGACTATCGCTCCTGATCGATGCAGCAAACGCTTGCCTCCCGACGCGAATCCGAGGTAGCCTCGGGCTCGTGACAGAGAGGATCAAGGAAGCGGCGCTGTACGAGGATCTGGCAGGGGTGCCGGACGACAAGATCGCCGAGATCATCGAGGGCGATCTCTACGTATCCCCTCGTCCTGCGCCACGGCATGCGAATGCCACGTCCACACTCGGCGCCGATCTCCATGATGCATTCCAGCGGGGCCGCAGAGGGCCGGGAGGATGGTGGATTCTGGACGAGCCCGAGCTCCATCTCGGCGCCGACGTGCTCGTCCCTGACATCGGAGGATGGCGACACGAACGGATGCCCGAGCTTCCCGAGCTTCCGTGGTTCGAGATTCCTCCCGACTGGCTGTGCGAGGTCATCTCTCCTTCGAGCGAACGGATCGACCGGCAGGCGAAGCTGCCGATCTACGCTCGCGCCGCGATTCAATTCCTCTGGATCGTCGACCCCTCGCTGCGGACACTCGAAGTGCTCGCGCGGAAGGACGGCGGCTGGCGGCTCGTCTCCGCGCACTCCGGAGATACAGTGATCTGCGAACCTCCCTTCGAGGCGGTGAGCATCGAGCTCGCCCCTCTATGGTCCCGAGCCCGGCCTGCGTCTGCGTAACATCTCTCGACCGCATCGCACAGATACTGGCCATTTGATCAAATCGCGCCGCCCAACCGAGTGAGCCACCCGTGCCCGTGCCCGAGCCCGAGCCCGCGCCCGCGCCCGGCTTCTATGATCAAACTCTGAGAGGCGAATCCTCAGACTTCGGTTTCAAGAAATAGTCTGGTTCGCCGCGCAGGTTTGTCTCTACCGGTTTTGGTGACGTTCGGGATACTCCGCGCGCTCGAGCGGCGTCGTGGCGGGTCCGTTGATCACCTTCCCTTCGAGATCGAAGCGCGAGCCGTGGCAGGGACAATCCCAACTCTTCTCCGCACCGTTCCACGCCACGGTGCAGCCCATGTGGGTACAGGTGGGATCGACACTTTGCAGAGCTCCGTCGACCCTCGCCACGCCGTACTTCTGCTCTCCCGCGGAGACGATGGCTCCATCGCCCTCGGCAATTTCCTCCACCGTCGTCGTTTCGACATCCGCACCCGTCACTTTGTCGAAAAGGCGTTTCGGCATTTCGGCCGCCTTCGTAGCGATGGTCTCGAGCATCGACGCCATTCTGATCCGCCCCGGCGCGTACAGCTCCGAAAATCGGTTCGTCCGCCCCAAAACCAGATCGGCGAGGATCATCGCACCCAACGTTCCGTAGGTCATGCCCGTGCCCGAGTACCCGGTCGCCATCCAGACATTCGTTCCGTGACTGCTCTCTCCGATCAACGGGATCGAGTCCGCAGGCTCGTTGATCTGCCCTGACCAGCGCCAGGGAAATTCAGTCGATCCGAAACGCTCGCGGCACCACGTCTCGAGAGCACCGTACCGCTCTTCGTCGTTCCCTTCCTTGCCGACGTCGCGATCCTCCCCTCCGACGATCAGAAAAAGACGACCGTCCGTCTCGAAAAGCCGGACATAGTGATAGGGGTCTTCCGTGTCCCAGAAGAGCGCGTCCGGAGCTCGCCCGGGCTCGATCGGCGTGGCGACGACATACGTTCGCGTCGCATGCATCTTCGCCCAAAGAGCGCTGCGATCGTTGATCGGCACGTGCGAAGCGAGAATCACATGCCGCGCGCGAATCACGCCGCGATCGGTGGTCAGGCGACACCAGCCGTCGCTTTCCGCGTTCTCCACGGCCGTGGCAAGCGTGTTCTCCACGATGCGCACTCCGAGCGCCGCGGCCGCTTCGGCCAGCGGCAGCAGATAGCGGCGAACATGGAAGGAGTGCTGATTGCGATACCGCAGCGCTCCGGCGGTCGAAAAAGGGAGCGGAACGTCGTCGACCCACTCGACTTCGACACCGGCCGCGGCGAGATGCTCGAGCTGCTTCTTCAGATGATCGAGATGATCGGGGTTTTCGGTGAACAGGTATCCGTCGACAGGCCGGAAGTCGCAATCGATCCTCAGCTCATCCACGAATGCACGGATCCTGACGACCGCCGACCGGACCGCTTCCGAATCGAGACGAACATTTTGCTCTCCGTGAGTCTTGACCAGTTCGCGATAGTCGGCGTCCGCCGCGTCGACGATGTGCGCCGTCGTGTGGCCTGTCTCCGCCATCGCGATTCGCCCCTTGTCGAGCAGCACGACATGGCGCCCTTCCTTCCCGAGAAGGTATGCCGCCGTGATACCGGTGATGCCCGCGCCGACGATCGCGACATCGGTTTCCGTGTCTCCGTCGAGAGCCGGATATTCTGTCGCGGGCGCCGTGTCGATCCAGATCGATGGACTGTCCGAAGCTGCAGGATGCATTCGTGCCCCTCCTCCCCGCCTGAGCTTGCAATCGAAGCACCAGAGGTCGAAGAGTCTCCAGGGGGTATCGAGAACGAATCGGCAAGCTGAGCGCCCACGATTCGAGAGCTCCGGATTCATCAGGATCAGCTCGATCTCCCTCCTCTGAATTCGCCCGAGAGGCGCGTGCTATACTCGATTGAGGCCTTCCATGAAGGAAAAGCGCGAGGTCTACCGGTTCCTCCACGTCACGCCGCGCCGCATCTACGAGCAGCTCGACCAATACGTCGTCGGGCAGAAGCAGGCGAAGGAAGTCCTCGCGATCGCCGCCTACAACCACCTCAAGCGCATCGAGTACCTCAAGTTCGGCGGCGAGGTCTCGATTCGCAAATCGAACATCCTGATGATCGGTCCTTCCGGTTCCGGAAAGACCTACCTCGCCCGTTCTCTGGCGAAGATCCTCGATGTACCGTTCGCCTACAACGACGCGACCGCGTTCACCGAGGCGGGCTACTACGGCGAGGACGTGGAAGTGGCGATCGGACGTCTGCTCTATGCGACCAATCAGAATGTCTCCGCCGCCGAGAATGGAATCGTCTTCATCGACGAGATCGACAAGATCGCCCGCCGCTCGGGGGGTGTGAGAACCGGAGCAGGATCGCGCGACATCGGCGGCGAAGGAGTCCAGCAGTCCCTCCTCAAGATTCTCGAAGGAGACAAGCTGTTCGTTCCGCTGAATGTCACAGCGCACTGGAACAAGTACGACTACGTCGAGCTCGACATCACGAACATCCTCTTCATCTGCGCCGGATCGTTCTCCGACCTGGAGGAAGACGACGAATCGAAGTCCATTGGCTTCTTCAGCAGCGACCAGGGATCGGACCAGCATCTCTCGACCGACGAGCTGGTCCACTACGGTTTCCTGCCCGAGCTCCTCGGGCGGCTTCCGGTGCGCGTGCAGCTTCAGGAGCTCGGCGCCGACGAGCTCGTCGCGATCCTCACCCAGCCGCGGGAGGCGCTGATCCCGGAGTACCAGCGGCTCTGTGCTCTCGACCAGATTCAGCTCGAGTTCTCCGAGGGAGCGCTCTACGAAGTGGCGCATGCCGCTCAGCGCCAGAAGCTCGGCGCGCGCGCCTTGCGCGCAACGCTGGAGAAGGTGCTGCATCCGGTCCTCTTTCTCGGCCCCGAGCGAGCGGGCGAGCGGATCACCATCGAGCCGGAGGATGTCCGTCAGATTCTCGACGGAAAGGCGAAGCCGCGGAGCTCGGTCTGAGCACTTCCAATGACACTGGCCGTGACGTCATCCTGAACGAGGGAGGGGTGCGGGTGGGAGTGAAGGATCTGCGTTCTTAGACAGTTGCCGATCGCAGATCCTTCGCTCACGCCCACCCATCCGCCTCGCTCAGGATGACGGCAAGGTTTGCGGTGTCATTCCCTCTTCAGCGGCGCACAGCGCCGTTTCGAGCTCACGATGACCCGAGGACAGGTGTCCTTCGCGCATCTTCGCTACGATTGGACTCTCGTCACCGAAGGGAATCAGCGGTAAGCTGGCACTGATGAAACGGGGAGAGGCCCGCGGAAAACGCTTCGTCGTCGGCATTTCCGGCGCCTCGGGGGTCAGCCTCGCGGTTCGCTTTCTTCAAATGGCGGCTCCTCTCCGGGAGATCGAGACGATCCATCTCGTCGTCACGAACAATGCTCTGCGCGTCGCCGCAACCGAGCTGACTCCTCCCGCATCGACTCCAGCAGGAATCGTCGCCGCGGCGGTTCCGCCGGAAGATCAGGCGAAGATCGTCCATCACCCCGATGCCGACATCGCAGCGATCATCGCTTCGGGCTCGTATGTCACAGACGGGATGGTCATCGTTCCCTGCTCAGCGGGGATGCTGGCCTCCATCGCTGCTGGAATCTCGCGAGGACTGGTGCAGCGGGCGGCCGACCTGACGCTCAAGCAGCGGCGACCTCTTCTGCTCGCACTTCGTGAAACGCCATACAACCTCATCCACGCCGAAAACATCGTCCGCGCAACGCAGGCGGGTGCGATCGTCGTTCCGCCGATTCCGGCGTTCTATGCGGGCGAATCGTGGAGCGATTATCTCGATCATTTCGCCATGCGCCTTCTCGACCTGCTCGGAATCGAGATCGATCGATCCGATCTGCGATGGAACGGCGTGCACGGGGCGCGGGCCGCGCGAGGCGAGGAATGACGACCGGCCAGCCGCGACCGAGGCCGCTGAAATCCATCGGCATCACCGCAAAGACGACGCAGGATGCCCTTCTTTACGCGAAGAAAACGGCGGAAGGTCTGCGGAACCGCGACTATCTCATCTGTTTCGACGAGGTCACCGCGGAGGCGCTCGCCTCGAGCGACGGGTACTCGTCGGTGCCCAAGTCGGAGCTAGCCGCGGCGAGCGACGCCGTGATCACTTTTGGAGGGGATGGCACGCTTCTGTCGGTGGCGCGCTATGCGCCCCAGCATGTCCCGATCATCGGGGTGAACATGGGGACCCTCGGCTTCCTCACCGAGATCCGTCTCGACGACTTTCCGCGTGTTCTGGAGCAGGTGCTCGCCGGCGACTACGAAGCCGAGCCGCGCGTGACATTCGTGGTCGAATCGAGAGGAAGCGACGGCCCGACGATCCACCGCGTTCTCAATGACGCCGTCATCAACAAGGGCGCACTGGCGAGAATGATCGAGATGCGTGTCGAGGTATCCGGTCTGTTCGTTTCCACCTTTCGCGCCGACGGACTCATCGTGTCGACACCCACCGGCTCGACGGCATACAACCTTTCCGCAGGGGGGCCGATCATCTATCCGACGATGGGCGCTGTGGTCATCACGCCGATCTGCCCGCACATGCTGTCGAATCGGCCCATCGTCCTTCCCGACGACATCTCCATCGAGATCGGAATCGTTTCACCGAGCCCGGAGATCTATCTCACGCTCGACGGGCAGGAAGGATTCCCGCTCAGCTCCGAGCATCGCGTCTGCATCCGCAAGTCTCCCCAGACGGTTCTGCTCGTTCAGGCTCCGGGAAAGAACTACTTCGACGTACTGCGGACGAAGCTGGGCTGGGGAGAGGGCTCGTAGCGGGGGCACCGGCGTCACGCGCCCGCCCCTGGATGGCTGGTGTGGTTGTTCGAGGCGACGCCCACCGAGAATGTCACGGCCTCGCAAGCACCCGGGCGAAGCTATTGCGCTTCGGTGCCGTAACGCGAGCCTGTCGCCGCGGCCTGCGCGCAAATGCTTCGCCCCTACGAGAAGCAGCCTCGCTGTGCGCCCTGCCAATCAGGGTTCCGTCCTCAGTGGCCGAGCGACCGCTCGTACGTCGCGCGTACCGCTGCGACGTAGGACCTGGTCTCGCGATACGGCGGGATGCCGCGGTGACGCTCCACTGCTCCGGGTCCCGCGTTGTACGCAGCGAGCGCGAGGTCGAGATCGCCGCGGAACGTGTCGAGCAGCATGCGCAGATATCGCGTCCCGGCAAGAACGTTCTGGCGTGGGTCGAACGAATCCGCAACGCCGAGAAAGCGTGCGGTCTGCGGCATCAACTGCATCAGTCCCTCTGCCCCTTTTTTGGAGACAGCACGCCCGTTCAAACCCGACTCGCGCCGCGCCACGGCCGTGATCAGCCTTGGATCGACTCCGTGGGTCTTCGCCGCTTCGCGGATGATGCCGGCCAGCTCTGGCGATAGAGGAGCGCTCAGAGGCGCCGAGGAGTCGAAAACGACCGCTCCGTAGGGCTTGTACTGCAGGCCGCGAATCGATTCGAGCGTGATGAGTGCGCGCGCGATGTCCCCATGGAACTGATGCGCGGAGACCGAACGGTGGTCATTGCGGATCACGATGCGCCCTTCGTGGCGGATCCCCACACCTTCGATCTCGGAGGCGACGAAGTTCGCGCCGGCGAGCGGAATCGCGAACAGCATCGACCCCAGCAGAATGGCATGTGTGATTGGCTTCATGATGTTTCCGTCGATCGTCACCGAGAAGTCTCGCTCCAGTTGCAGATTCGTTCCGTGACCCGGATCACGAAGGGGATCGAAGTCACCGGCACGCCACCCCGAGTCTCATACTTCCCACCGGACCGCCGTATCGGATAGTCTCCCGAAAACGTGAGGGGAGACCGATGCAGACTCGTTCGTTTGCGCTCGTTCTGATTCTGACCATTGCAGGATGCGCCGCGCCGCCGCAGGGGAGTGATCTCGTGAAAAAGCCCAAAGAGAACCTCCTTGTCGTGACCGGAGGAACGATCCTCGCCGGTACCGAGCTCACTCCACTGCGTGACGTGGCGGTACTTATCCGGAACGGCAGGATCGACGCGCTCATTCCTGCAGCGGAGGCCGCCAGGCTCGCCAATGCTGTGCTCGTCGATGCCAGCGGCGCGACGATCCTTCCCGGTCTCATCGACGCGCACGCGCACATCGACAATCTCGGCAAATCGCTCGACATCGTCGATCTTCGCGGCGCCACATCGTTCGACGAGGTGCTCCGGCGCGTCGCCGAGCACGCTCGGAGAACCCCCGCAGGTGAGTGGATCGAGGGACGCGGGTGGGACCAGAACGCCTGGGAGGTGAAAGAGTATCCCACCGCCGCGATGATCGATCGCATCATCGGTGATCACCCCGTCTGGCTCGACCGCGTCGACGGACATGCGTCGGTAGCCAATTCGGCCGCGATGCGGGCGGCGCGCATCACAGCGGCGACTCCCGATCCCTCGGGAGGGAGGATCCTTCGCCACGCGTCGGGCGAGCCGACCGGCGTCTTCATTGACGATGCGCGCGAACTGGTGAAGAAGTTCATTCCTCCCCCCTCCCGCGCGGCACTGGCATCACGCATCGAGCGCGCAGCGCAGATGATCGCCAGGACCGGACTCACCGCGATTCATCAGGCGGGCAATGCGGACGACGACGAGATGCTGATCGAGATCGTCAAGGAGCTGATCGACCAGGGACGCATGCCGATCCGCATCTACATGATGCTCTCGTCCGACCCGGAAGTCGTCGATCGATGGCTCGGGCGCGGGCCGCTCCTCGACTACGGAAATCGCCTGACGATCCGGTCCGTCAAACTCTATTCCGACGGCGCGCTCGGCAGCCGTGGCGCCGCACTTCTCGCTCCCTACAGCGACGAGCCGGAGAACATCGGCCTGCTGACGACGAGCCGCGAGCAGCTGGCGACCACGATGCGGCGAGGCCTCGAGCGCGGCTTCCAGGTCAATGTCCACGCCATCGGTGACCGCGGGGCGCGGACCGTTCTCGAGGCCGCCGAACAGGCAGGAGTCCGCGAAGAGCACCGCTTCCGCATCGAGCACCTCCAGATCATCGCTCTCGAGGACATTCCGCGACTCGCCCACCTCGGCATCATCGCTTCGATGCAACCGACGCACGCGACTTCCGACA
Organism: Thermoanaerobaculia bacterium; assembly: GCA_035546335.1. GTDB lineage: Bacteria > Acidobacteriota > Thermoanaerobaculia > Gp7-AA8 > Gp7-AA8 > DATKDP01. The sequence continues at coordinate 17,615 of DATKDP010000012.1, forward strand.
TGTACTGGGCAGAGGATCGTGTCGGAAAAGAGCGTATCCGTGGCGGTTATGCCTGGCGCTCGCTTTTGAATGCCGGAGCGCGGCTGGCGTTCGGCTCCGATTTTCCCGTGGAAGCGGTCAATCCCTTCTTCGGGATCCATGCCGCCGTGACGCGTCAGGACCAGAAGGGGTGGCCGCCCGGTGGCTGGTACCCGGCTGAAGCCGTGACGTTGCGGGAAGCAATCCGCGGATTCTCGGCCGAGGCGGCGTGGGCGGCATTCGAAGAGCAGACGCGTGGCACGATCGAGCCCGGCAAGTTCGCCGACCTCACGATCGTCGAAGGCGATCTGCTGGAAACCGATCCATCGCGTCTCTTCGAAACGAAAGTGCGCTACACCATCGTCAACGGAGAGATCGTCTACGACGCCCGTCGATGACGGATCCAGATCCAACTACCGTTCACATGATTGTGTCTTCGCGCCTTCGCGTGACCCTGTCCCGCGCGAAGCCGCGAAGGGCGCGAAGCAGGACATACCTCGTCACTCCAGCGGCTCGACGTCTTCGAACTGCGTGAGCGCGCGGAACTCTCGATAGCGCTCCTGGATCTCGCCTCGTGAGATCGAGCGCAGCCTGTCGAGCGAGAATGCCTCGACATTGAACGACGCCAGGACGCTGCCGAAGACGATGGCGCGACGATACTCTTCCTCGCTGAAGCTCGTGCGCGCCAGATAGCCGAGAAATCCTCCCGCGAACGTGTCGCCGGCCCCGGTCGGATCGAAGACGTTCTCCAGAGGATACGCAGGCGCGGCGAAAATGCGATCGGGCGTGACCATCAGTACGCCGTACTCCCCCCGCTTGATCACGATCGTCTGCGGCCCGAGCCTCAGAATGCTGCGACCTCCCTTGACGAGATTCGTCTCTCCCGTGAACTGCCGCACCTCCGCCTCGTTGACCACCAGCAGATCGACCTCGCGGATCACGTTCTCCAGCTCCTTCTTCTTCGAGGTGATCCAGAAATTCATCGTGTCGAGCGCAGCAAGCCGCGGATTTCCCGCCTGGCGCAGCACGTCGAGCTGCAGCTCTGGATCGATATTCGCGAGAAAGAGAACGGCGGGATCGCGGAAATGCTGCGGCAGCTCGGGGCGAAAATCGGCGAACACGTTCAGCTGAGTCTCTCTCGTCGTGGCGACGTTCAGGTCATAGCCGTACTCACCACGCCAGTAAAAGGTCTTCCCGGGCACCCGCAGCAGCCCGCCCGTGTCGATGTCGCGGTCGCTGAAAACGTCCATGTCGGCCTCGGAAAAATCGTCCCCGACGACGGCGACGAGCTGCACGGGAGAAAAGTAGGCGGCCGCTACGGAAAAATAGGTCGCCGAGCCGCCGAGGGCGCGATCGGCCTTTCCGAAGGGAGTCGCGATACTGTCGAATGCGACACTGCCGACGACGAGTATGGACAAGCGAACGCTCCTTGATCTCAGAGATAGCGCCCGATGATGGGCGCGAGATCGATCTTGATGTCGGGCGGAATCCGCGAGCGGTCGGTGATGATCGCATATCTCAGAGCATCACGGCAGCTGCAGTTCCTGATGCTGCCGGCCAGCCGCGGAACGACGTTGCGGATGATCGAGGTCGCGGTTCCGGCATTCTTCGTCAGATAGCCGATCACCTGCTCGACGGTCACCGGCTCCTCGGTCTCGTGCCAGCAGTCGTAGTCGGTGATCATCGCCAGGCTCGCATAACAGATCTCCGCTTCGCGCGCCAGCTTCGCCTCCTGAAGATTGGTCATACCGATCACGTCGACTCCCCACGAACGATAGAGCAGCGACTCGGCCCGCGTCGAGAACTGCGGTCCCTCCATACAGAGATAGATGCCTCCCCTGTGGACGCTGGCCCCTGCCTCGATCGCCGATCCATGGAGTGCGAGAGCCACCGAGCCGCAGATCGGATCGGCCATCGACACATGGGCAGCGATCCCGTTGCCGAAGAACGTATCGGGGCGATGCCTCGTGCGGTCGATGAACTGGTCCGGCAGGACGATGTCCATCGGCCGGTACTCTTCCTTCATCGAGCCGACAGCGGAGGCCGATACGATCGTGTCGACACCGAGAACCTTGAAGCCGTAGATGTTCGCCCGAAAATTGATCTCCGTCGGCATCAGGTGATGCCCGCGTCCGTGACGTGCGAGAAACGCGACGCGCTCGCCTTCGATGGAAGCGATGACATACGCGTCCGACGGCGAGCCGAACGGCGTCTCGAGCGAGCGCTCGAAGAGCACATCAGCTCCCTCCATCTGGTAGAGACCCGATCCTCCGATGATTCCGATGCGAGCGTCGCTCATCTCGAGCCTTCCCACTGCGTCAATGACTCTTCGATCGCCTCACCCACCCGCCCTGCCAGCTCGAGCGCCGCGAGCCCGTCCTGGCTCCCAACCAGCGGCCGGCTCCTCGAGCGAACGCACTCGATGAACGCTTCGAGCTCGGCGCGCAACGGCTCCTTCCGCAGTACATCGACTTCGAGCGGTTGGATCGCTTTCGCTCCGTTGCCGGCAACCAGGCGATACCCCTTCACATCCTGCTCTTTCGTGTCGACCGAGATGTACGAGTCGGCACCGAAGAAACGAACCTTGCGCACACGCTCGTTCGACACGCGACTGGCGGTGAGGTTGGCAACCGCACCGCTCGCGAGCTGGAGGCGAACGTTTGCGATGTCGACCTTGTCGGTCAGGACGGGCACCCCGACCGCGCGGACGTCGACGACTTCCGATTCGAGGAGCGAGAGCACGAGGTTCAAATCGTGAATCATCAGATCGTGCAACACGTCGATGTCCAGTGACCGCGTCACGAAGACGCCGAGCCGCGTCGCTTCGACGAAGCGCGTTCCCGAAAGGAATGGCGCAATCGCGGTGATCGCCGGATTGTAGCGCTCGACGTGGCCCACCTGGACGATGCGGCCGCTCTTTCGCTCCAGCTCGATCAGAGCTCGCGCCTCAGACGGAGTCGCGGTGATCGGTTTCTCGACGAGCACGTCGCGGCCCGCGCGCAGGAAGAGCTCGGCGATCTCGAAGTGGCTGTGCGTCGGCGTGGCCACGACCGCGCAGTCGACTCTCGAGGCGAGCGATGCGGCGTCCGGGAATCGCTCGAGCCCGAGACTCGCACCGACTTCGGAGGCGATGGCATCATCCACTTCGACGAAGCCGGCCGTCTCGACCTCCGGCATCTCCGTGAGAATCCGCGCATGCAGCCTGCCGAGGTATCCCGTTCCGACGACCCCGATACGAATTTTTGTTTCCATGAACCGGACTCTTCCCCTCGGGCTGACGGAGCTTATCAAAAACCAAGGGGAAGATGATCCTTCCTTTCGGAATGCGATTGCCTGGGACAGAGGGAAGCCGGAAGGAGTGTGAGTGACAGGAGGCTCAGTGCGTGGTCGTTTCGAGGCGCTCGACGCGCGCCTGCAGATCGTGCCCCGCTAGCGGATGAGTCCTCGTTTGGCGCCCCGAACGAACGCGGCGAAATAGCGCACCTCCGGAACATCCGGCAGCTCGTTCTCGATCCGCTCGAGTGCCGCCTCCACACTCAGTTTCGAGCGGATCAGAAGGCGGTAGGCGCTGTCGATCGCCGAGATCGTCTCCTTCGACAGGCCACGCCGCTGGAGCCCGATGGTGTTGACTCCGTAGGTTTTCGCTTCGCGGCCGCCCACGGTCTTCACATACGGAAGCACGTCCTGCGTCACGACCGTGAAGCCTCCGATGAATGCGTGGGCGCCCACCCTACAGAATTGATGGACCGCCGCGAAGGCCCCGATGTTGGCGTGGTCGGCGACTTCGACGTGGCCCGCCAGGGTCGCCGCGTTGCCGAAGATGCAATGCGAGCCGACATGGCAGTCGTGAGCCACGTGAGCATAGGCCATGAAGAAGTTCGACGAGCCGATGGTCGTCGAGCCGCCACCGCCGGCAGTTCCTCGATTGACCGTCACGAACTCACGAAAGACATTGTCGTCGCCGATTCGCAGCTCCGTTTTCTCCCCCTGAAATTTCAGATCCTGGGGGGGCGATCCGATCGAGCAATGGCTGACGAGCCGGTTGCGCTCGCCGAGAATCGCAGGCCCCTCGATGCGCGACCATGGGCCGATGACACACCCACGACCGACTTGAACATCGGCTTCGATGATGGCCCAGGCGCCGATCTCGACGTCCTCGGAAATCACTGCGCTTTCGTCGATGATCGCGGTCGGATGAATGCGTCCTGCCATCTCACTCCTGCCTGTCGACCATGACGCTGAGCAGCTCCGCTTCAGCCACGAGATTGTCGCCGACTCTCGCGACTCCTTTGAGCCTAGCCGTATTCGCCCGGCGCTGAATCAACGTCACCTCGAGAATGAGCTGATCGCCCGGGATCACCGGCTTCCGGAAGCGCGCCTTGTCGATTCCGCCGAAGTAGAAGAGCTTGCGCTCGCGATCGGGTACCTGCCGGGTGCAAAGAACCGCACCGCACTGAGCCAGCGCCTCGATGATCAGAACGCCCGGCATGACGGGAGAACCGGGGAAATGTCCCTGGAAGAACTGCTCGTTCACGGTCACGTTCTTGAGTCCGACGATCCTCTGATCTCCTTCGATCTCCAGAATGCGATCGATCAGCAGCATCGGATAGCGGTGGGGAAGGAGTTTCATGATCTCGTTGATGGTCAGCATCCTCACCTCGATCACTCGGAATTGGAGTCCCGGTGCGGTGTTTCGAGCGTGCGCTCGATTCCCCTGTCTCGCTCGATTCGCTCGATTCGCTCGAACAGCTCCGGAAGGCGGCGCAGCAGCGCTTCGCTGCGAAGGTGCTCCCGCAGCGGCCGCGCAGGAGAGCCGGCAATGGTGATCGGTCCCTTCCAGCTCTTGGTGACCTGGGCACGCGCCGCCACCTGCACCCGCGAACCGATCTCGAGATGTCCGTGAAGCCCCGACTGTCCGGCGAGGATCGAGTAGTCTCCGACCTCAGTGGAGCCGGCAACCCCGCTCTGGGACACCACGAGACAGTGATGACCGATCCGGACGTTGTGACCGATCTGCACGAGGTTGTCGATCTTCGTTCCCTCGCCGATCACCGTCTCTCCGAGTGCACCGCGATCGATCGTCGTTCCCGCACCGATCTCCACATCATCCTCGATTCGCACGATCCCGATCTGCGGGATCTTGTGATGCCTGCCGTCGTGGGTGGCAAAGCCGAACCCATCCGATCCGATCACTGCATTCGAATGAATGACGCAGTTCCTTCCGACGATCGTTCCATACCGGATACTGGCGTTGGAGTGGACCACCGATCCCTCACCGATGGTCGTTCCGGCGCCGATGACGCTGCCGTCGAAGATTGTCACGTCATCCCCGATCACGGCTCCGGCGCCGATCGAGACGAACGCGCCGATTCGGGCGTTCCTGCCGATGGTCGCACCGGGATCGATCGCTGCAGCGGGTGAGATCCCTTCGGGACGAGGAATCTCCGAGAACCAGCGCTGCAACACCTGGGAGAGCGCGAAGTAGGGATCGCGAACACGGATGAAGCGAGGCGAGTGCGCAGCGAAGCTCTCGGAAACGAGAATCGCCGCAGCGCGCGTCGATTCGAGCAGGTGCTCGTACTTCGGGCTCGAAAGAAAGCTGAGGTCGCGCTCGCTCGCATCAGCGAGAGGCTTCACGCCTTCGATCAGCTGCGATCGTTCCCCCTCGAATACGCCTTCGACGAGGCTGACGATCTCGCCGGCTGTCAGCTTCGACATGGTCGCGCATTGTATGCCACTGGCAGTGAAGGGTGAAGGGTGAAGGGTGAACCGAAGCGGCCGGTGGTGAGCGCCTGAGCGCTACCACCGGATCATGACGGTGGAGGAGTCGACGGAGAACCCGGGGATGCGGAGGCTGCGCAGGCGCCAGCGCGGGAACACGAAGGCGCCAAAGATTGCAACAAGGTGAGGGTGAAGGGAAGGAGTGAGACTCAGGAACGCCCGGTCTTCAGCCTTCACTCTTCACCCTTCACTCTTCACCCTTCACCCTTCACTCTTCACCCTTCACTCTTCACTCTTCACTCTTCTTATTTCGCCGCCTGCTTCTGAGCCATCTCGTTGAAGCGCTTGATGACGACGTCGGTGATGTCGATCGCCTCGGATGCGTAGACGAGGCCGGCCTCGAACTTGTTGAAGATGACGGCGAAGCCCATCTCCTTTCCGAGGTCGTTGATGATCGGCATGATCCGATCGTTGAGCGCCTGAAGCTCGCGATCGCGCTGTTCCTGAAGCTCGCGATCGGCATCCTGAGCAAACCGCTGCAGGGCGATCTTCTTTTCAGAGAACTGCTTCTGCAGCTCGGCGAGCTTGTCGTCCGCGAGGGAGAGACGACGCTGGTTGATCTGCTGCTCGAGCGATGCGATCTCTTCGCTCATCTTCTGCGCCCTGGCAGCCTTTTCGTCCTGAACTTTCTTGAGCTTCTCGAGAGCCACTTTTCCTGCCGCCGAGTCGACGAGCACTTTCTGCACGTTGATCACCGCCACACGCGAGGGAGCGCTCTGGGCGAACATCGGCGCTGCAATCACGGCCGTCACCAGAAACATCGACAACTTCTTCATGGATTCTCCTTCAGATCGAGGCGTCCAGCACCGAGGCTCCGCGTTGATTGACCGTGCCGGGGAGGCTGAATGCCGCCGAGGTTGATTCCTAAATCACAGACATCTCAGAACGTATTCCCGATCGAGAACTGGAACGACTGAAACTGATCGCCCGGCTGCCGGTCCGGATTGACCGCGTAGATGAACCGCAGTGGAAACTGGAAAACGGGGAGAAAGATCCGCAGCTCTGCACCCGTAGAATACCGGAGTCTGCTGAAATCCCAATCCTCATGGTAGCCGAATGCGTTTCCCGCATCGGCAAAGAGGACGAAGCGTAACGGATCGTTCACCCGGATGACATACTCGGCGTTGAAGATCGCCTTCTTGTACCCCCCTACGCGCGAGTCGAATCCGTTCAATTCCTCGAGTGGTCCGAGTGTGTAGGACTGAAACCCGCGCACCGACTGCTCACCGCCGACGAAGTATCGTTCCGAGCGCGGCACGCAGAGCTGGTTTTCGAACTGCTGCAGGTCGGCGAAGAGATTGGCGCAGTCCTTCTCCTGCGGAAAGATCTGTCCCGCCTCCACGTTGAAGCTCAACGTGGTGCGACGCGACAGCCGGTGATAGAGCGTGAAGTTGATCTCGGGCTTGAAAATGTTGATGGTGCCACCGAGCGGCCCGCCGCTGTAGGCGACCGACAGTGCAGTCCGCATGCCGCGCGAGGTGTCGTAGGGATTGTCGCGTGAGTCGAAGCGGTACGCCGGAACGAAAGTCGAGGAAGTGAACTCGGTGTTGCTGATGGCCGGAAGCGGAATGTTCCCTTCATCGTCCGGCAGAGGAACGAACTCGGTGTTCTCTTCCACCTTCTGCAGCCCGTAGAGGAACGAGATCGACTCGAAACGATCCACGCGGTAGCCGTAAGCGAGTGTCCCGCCCTGCCCCCGGCTCTCGAACCCGACCACCTGAGGAAAGACGGTGTTTCGATTGAACACCGAAATCCCGAAACTGTGGGGACGATCCATGAACCATGGATCGGCGTAGGAGAGGCTGAAGAAGTCCTGCCGGCGACCGCGCTGGAAGCTCACGCCGATGCTGTCTCCCTCGCCCATGAAGTTTCTCGTCGAGAACTGAAACTGACCGAAAAATCCATAGGTCTCGGAGTAGCCGCCACCGAACTGGATGTCGTTCCGCCCTTCCTCCAGCCCCTTGACGACGATGTCGACCGTCTTCGATTCGGGATTGACTTTGAAGTCGGGGTTCTCGGTGATCTTGAAGTAGCCCAGCTGTCCGAGCTTGAACATGCTCGCCTTGAAGGTCTCCATGTCCATGATGTCGCCCTCGTCGAGGAAGATCTCACGGCGGAGCACTTTGTCTTTCGTCGTGGTGTTTCCCTGGAATTCGAGACGCCCGAGGCGGAACTGTTCGCCCTCGAACACCTCGATCCGAACGTCGACGACGTTGTTCTCGCGGTCTTCGTACTCCGGATTGATGAACGCGTAGATGTAGCCCTGCCTCGAATAGAGCTCCTGAAACGCTTCGATGCGATTCTGGACGGGGCGCCGGCGCAGAACCTCGCCGCTCTTCAGCGGCCAGTTCCCGATGATCTGCTCGTCGGTGTAGACGCTGTTCCCTCCGATCGAGACGCTTCCGAAGGTGTGAACATCGCCTTCGACGACGGGGATCGAAAGCCTCACTCTGCCCCTCTTCGATCGTCCTACAGTCTCCACACGCGGATCGCCGAAGCTCACGTCCTTGTAGCCGTAATCGAGATAGTGGTCGCGGACCCGTTCCAGATCCTCCTGCAGCTTCGAGGGGGTGTAGACGTTTTTCTTCCGGATCCAAGTGACGATGTTGTGCTTCTTCACATCCTTCATCACCGAGCGCAGCCGCCTGTCGGAGAATCTCCGGTTGCCGGTGAAGTCGATTCCAGCGACTCTCGCCTTGACCCCCTCCCGGATGTCGAAAACGACTCGCCTCTCGGCGGGCAGCGTCATCTGTTCGGTGCGCGGCTCGATGACCACGCCTTCGAATCCCGCTTCGGCGTACGCCTTCCGAATCGATTCCGCCGCGCGCCGCACGAGCGTCTGCTCGATCGTGCTTCCGACGTGAAGATTGATCTTGTCGCGCTCGAGCGCCTCGACGATCTTCGAGGTGTTGAGCTCCTTGTTCCCTCGGTACTCCACCGCTCCGATTCGCGGCCGCTCCACCACGCTCACGCGGACGACGACGCCTGAATCTCCCTGCTCGGCTCCGATCCGGATGTCGTCGAACAGGCCGGTCTGCCACAGATTGGCGAAGTTCGTCTGGATCATCACCGGATCGTACGGATCGCCAGGGACGATCCCGAGGTAGACCCGGATGGTGTCGCTGGCAACCGAGGTGTTGCCGACGACCTCGAAGCGCTCGATCGGTTGACCGGCGAGGCTTCGCGAAGCGCCGGCCGGCGCCTGCGCCTCGAGCGGAAGGGCGATGAAAGCCAGCCCTGCGAGAACCGTAACCGCGAGGAATCGTTTCATCTCAGATAGAGAGCCCCAACTAGGACGATCGGCAATGGGAAAGGTCACCTGCTGAAGACCAGAAGAACGCGGGACGCATTCTACTGAAACGAAGCGCCTCCCGGCGTGTCTTCCCCGGGGCACCGCCGTCGAATGCAGTTCGAAAGCCTTCACTGCGAACAGAAATTCCCGGAGGTGGCCCTCCCGGCTACGCAACGAAATGTTCACGAAAATGAGACAACTGACTGATCAGAAGGCGGTCTGACTCTTCGTTCGCTCGGGGACCTCGACGGCATGGCGCTGACCATCAGACTCACGACGCTCTTTCGATTCGCATGAGGCCTCCGCCAGCCGTCCGAATCAGGTTGAGGCTCTGGACCCACCGCGGGAGTTCATCCGCGCGCCCTCAGTTCGTCATCACGTCGACGCCGGGCGTGAGCAGGACGATCTCTCCATCCTGGACGGTGAACTCGATTCTCTCGCCGGCCTGCTCTTTGTTGCGGATCAGGTGCTCGGAGAGCTCGTCCTCGATGTGGCGCTGGATGGCCCGGCGCAGCGGCCGAGCCCCCGAGTTCGTCTCCTGGGAGGCCTTTTCGAGAAGCCAGGCGACCACCGAATCGTCGACCGCGATCTGCACTCCCTTGTTCGCCAGCGCGTGGTTGACGTCGTCGATCAGAAGTCTGCAGATGAGCCGGAGCTCGGCATCACCGAGAGGATTGAAGACGATGATGTCGTCGATCCGGTTGATGAACTCGGGAGAGAACTGGCGCTTGAGCTCGCTGTTGACGAGCTGCTCGGCATTGCGCTGCTCCGACTCGGACGACTGCTCGCGGAAGCCGAGCGTTCCCCTGGTCGAGAGGATGCGCGTCCCGAGGTTGGAAGTCATGATGATCAGCGTGTTGCGAAAGTCGACCTGGTTCCCGAGCGAGTCGGTCAGGATACCGTCCTCCAGAATCTGCAGCAGCAGGTTCGTGATGTCGGGATGCGCCTTCTCGATCTCGTCGAGCAGGACGACGCTGTAGCTCTTGCGGCGCACGGCCTCGG
>DATKDP010000013.1:0-2997 GCA_035546335.1 Thermoanaerobaculia bacterium
GAAATCACCGAGCTCCACCGAGCCGGGGATGTAGTCGATCCCGTGCATCACCATCGTGCGCTCGATCGAAGCGAACAGGTCCCGGCGGAACTCATCGCGGATCCGCGCAAATCTCGCATGCTCCTGGTCCGCGCCGATCACGCTCGCAATCTCCGTTGCGTCCACTAATCCTTTGAGCGTGAAGAAGTCGTCCCAGTACGAATGCATCGGCTTCGCCGAGTACCCTTCGTGGCTGATCGACTCAGGCACGAGACCGTAGAACGCCAGCGTCTCAGGTTGCCGGTACTCGTCGGTCATCCTCTCGTGCCGGAGGGTATCGATGTAATCGACCGCCTTACGGACGTGTGGCCACATCTGCTCGAGCAGCATCCGATCGCCGGTGAAGTCGAAGTACTCCTTCACCAGATAGATGAACTGGCCGTGGCTGTCGTTCTCGGGAACAGGATCGGCACCCCTCGTCCCAACGCAACACGGTACGTATCCGCCCTCTCTCTGATACTTCGCATACCATTCGATGAACCGCCGCACTTCCTCGGAGTGTGCGAGACGAAGCAGGGCGGCGGACGTCAGCGATCCGTCGCGGATCCACGATCGATCGTAGGACCGCGATCCCGGCTGAATCGAAGGTCCGTCCATATTGATCAGGATGTAAGCGAGATTGCTGCGAATCGCGCGGCTGATGTGGCTGGCGGACTCGGGAAGGTGAATCCTGACCCTGCCGAGCCGGTTCGCCCATTCCGACCGTGCCACGGCGAGCTCACGCTCGGCCAGTTGCGAAGCGCCCGATGATGCAAGCCCGCCGTCGAGGTCGGCGGGGCGCTCGTGGAACGGTACCGTCACGACGACTTCGCGTCGTTCTCCAGGAGACAGGAACAGCGACCATGACATCACCCCCGAGGCCGATCCAAAAGGATCTTCGACTGAGCCCGGCGAGGGGAGGCGTCCCTCCGCCAGAGCCTCGACGACGTCACCCTGATCGAATCGCTGTGCCCCGAACGAGTCGGGCGATGTCAGCGGGATGATGGTAGTGGTGTCATTCACGACGATGCCGGATTCCGTTTGCTCGATCGAAAGAATCTCGGCAGATCCGCCCTCGATGGCGAGAAACTGCCAGGACGGATTGACCTGCAGCGGGCGGATCGCGAGGTGAAGAGTCACGTCTCGCTGCACGGCCGAAAGGTTCTCCACACCGTACCGTACCCACAGGACCGAGTGGCCCGCTTCGCCGCGTGCGAAGGCGGTGATCGACAGGCGAACATCACCGTGATCGCGGACCACGGTCGGAATCGGCAGTTCATCATTCTCGAGCGATTGGGTGATCTCGCTGGCATCGGCCCAGGTGAGCAGGTTCGTAGTGCCGTCGTCATCCACACTGATGAACGGATCGAGAGAGAAGCGGATCGGATCGATGTCGATCATCCCCTCTTCGTTGATCAGTGCCTCGCCCGGATCCTCAGGGGCTCCGACAATCGTCCAGTAGGATTGCGTTCGCGACAGATACTTCGGATACAGACCCGGACGAGCCTCAGCCGCGATCCGCTCGAACATCGCATTCTTCGTCTCCGAGAACTGCGGCTCCGCCACCTCGATCTCTCGGATTCCATAGCGCTCGCCATCGCCACGCAGCAGCTCCAGTCGCACGAACCTCGCCTCGGCCTCCGGAACCACCACGTAGTCGCGTCCCCCGTCGCCATCACGTACACGCCACAGCCGATCCCACGTCTCGCCGTCGATCGAGAGGAGCACGTCGTAGTCGACTGCAGCCCCCCTCTCGGCCCAGTCGATCACGAGTCCGCCGAGCTCGCGGCGGCGAAGGAAATCGATCTGGAGACTCTGCGTCCGCTGCCCCGCACTGTGCCACGCCGTCGACGGATCGCCGTCGAGAGCATGTGGCGCCGGTTGCGATGGTGCCTCCGAGGATGCGCTCACCGATGGCGTGAGATCGTACGGGCGCTCCGGCTCGAGGGGCGTGAACGTCAGATCGTCGACCCAGATCGTCCCGCTTCCCCCCTCCGCGGCGGTCACAACGATCTCGATCGCCGAGAGATGTTCGATCTCGCCGCCCCCTTTCGGACCCCATGCGAAATCGAGATGCCGTTTCTTGAACCGGACACGCGTCCACTCTTCGGGAAACCGATAGCGACGGCGGACCCTCCACCAGACATTCTCCCCACTCGGATCGAGCAGCTTGAACTCGAGCGTATTCACCGGCGTCTCACCCCGAAGCAGAAACGAGAACTCGTAGTTCTCCGGCAGCTCGATATCCAGCGGGAGCCGTGCAATCGCATAGCCTCCCCCGCCCCCGAAATCGAAATCGATCCGGAGGGCTCGATCAGCGTTTTCCTCCGTCGAGATCGTCATCGCAACCCCGTCGGACGGATCGGCTTCCCATCGCTCCGACGCGACATGGTCGAGACGCCGCGGCTGCGCCTGGAGGCTCGCCGTCACGAGCAGGACGATCAGCAGTCGATGAATGTTCCAGCGCGAGGGCATCATCCCTTTACACTTCCTGCCATCAGTCCGGCAATGTACTGCTTCTGCAGGACGAAGAAGAGCAGCAGGACTGGAATGATCGTGAGCACCGAAGACGCCATCATCAGCTCGAGATCCTGCACGTGCTCTCCCAGCAGGTTCGCCACGGCAACCGGCAGCGTGTACCGGTCATCGTCGGTCAGGATGATCAGCGGCCACATGAAGTCGTTCCACGCCGACATGAACGTGAAGATGGCGAGGGTCGCTAATACCGGTCGCGCGAGCGGGAGGATGATCGACCAGTAGATCTGCCACTCGTTCGCACCATCCATGCGGGCCGCCGCGATCAGATCGTCCGGAACCGAGACCATGAACTGCCGCACGAGAAAGATCCCGTAGATCGTCGCCAGGAACGGGATCATCGCACCGACGTAGGTATTGACCAGGCCCATCGACTTGAGCATCAGGAAGAGCGGAAGCATCGTGACCTGCGAAGGAATCGCAAGCGCGGCGACGAGGAACGTG
>DATKDP010000014.1:0-4208 GCA_035546335.1 Thermoanaerobaculia bacterium
GCCCTGAGCGCTTCTTCCTGCTGGAGGGCCATCCAGGCCCGAAGCAGCTTCGCCGGCGGATGGCCGGGCTTCAGCTCTTCGGCTTTCCGCAACGACTCCTCCGCGAGGTCGTAATCGCCGCTGCGAACGGCGATCCAGGCAGCGGTGCGGTGCGCATCGTAGAGATTCGGATCGAGCTTCAGGGCGTGATTCATGAGCTTGGTCGCCCGCTGGAGTGCCTCGGACTGCGAAAACTCGCCATCCGTGAACTCGAGGACCTCGATTCGCGTCAGAGCGACGTACGCCGGCGCGTAGCCGCGGTTTTTGGCCAGGATGTCCATGATGCGTTGCCGGGCCTCATCAAGCCTTGCGGTATCGCCGTCGAATCTCGTGATCTGCCGCCGGATCGACGCATAGTCGTCCGCAAAAGGATCGCCGCCGGTGCCGGAGTCCGCCGTCGCGCCGGCCGCCGATGCTGGTGCCGGCGCCGGCTTCGGCGCAGCACTGGCCTGGCCTGCCGCCGGTTCTGTCTTCGTTTCCGGAGAGCACGAGACGGAGAGAAGGAGCGACAGCGTGGCGCAGCACATCGTCCGGAGCATGGTTCCTCGCCGAAATGGAATGGAGAAATGATAGCCCGGTTCGTCACAGCCAGCCAGCGCGAACGAGGATCTCGCGGGCGACCGCGGTCTGCTGGTCGAAGCAGCCGGGCAGACGGCGGTCGTGCGGGTGACGCTGCACTTCGTCTTCTCGGCGGCTCGCTGGCCACCGGAAGCGCGCACCCCTCGCACGACTTCTCGCTCAGCGCCGGGCAGGCGCTGCGGATCTCCGACCTGGCGCGCACGATCATCGGCGCATCGCGCGACTCCTTCGGCGATCTGCGCGACATGCTCGTCGACGTGGAAGTGCTCAGCGGTTCAGGCCGCGTCGTGCCGTTCGTTCAGTCGATCGACAACACGTCCGGCGACGCCATCGTGCGCGTGGAGTGAGCCGATTCGCTCCGGCTCCGCCCCCGGTAACCCGTCGGCGTCATCCCCCGGGGAGCACGTCATCGTCGACGGAGCGGGGCACGAAGATCTGCTGACGAGCGCGGCGGCGATGCGGCAGGCGGGAGCGTTTCTGGCGAAGGAGTGATGGTAGTCCCCAGCGGGCTCGAACCGCTGACCTCCACCGTGTCAAGGTGGCGCTCTAACCAACTGAGCTAGGGGACTAGGAGAGAACCTGGCGGGCGCCAGCGCCCACTCTGCGAACCGGATGCTACCTTTGCCGACGAGCTAACACAACCGGTCCGGATCGTGTTCCCACGCGCGGCCGACCAGCGAATCATTTACCACTCCGCCGCGTTGTTCCAACCGGGAAAGGGGCCGATGTCGACTTTATAGCCGGTGGCCGACAAGGAATCCTTCACGACGCGAAGGTTGGTTAGCGACCGGAGCTTGGCCAGGATTTGCTCATGTGGCAGGGTGTGCAAAGGCGGTTTGGAAACGTCCGGCATTCGCCAGAGGCGGATCGATCCATCCTGGCTTCCCGATGCGATCCACTCGCCGTCAGGGGATACGGCGACGCTGGTGATCTCCAGCCGATGCCCATACAACAAAAGAGGTTCTTCACCGGTGACGAGTCCGACGCGCACGACTCCATCGAAGTCGCCGGTCACGGCGATGGTTCCTGTGCGGTCCAACGCCACGGCGGAAACTCGGTTTCCATGGGACGTCAACCGGCGCGAGGTCCTGCTCCGAAGATCGTGAACGCTGACGGTGGCGGTCCTTTTTGTAATGTCGATCTCGGACAGCAGGAATCGATCGACCGAACTTCCTGCCAGAACCGACATCGTGGAAATCTCGGCCCGTTTCAACAGAGTGCTCGTGCCGCGTGCGAGGTCCCACAGCCGCAACCCGGTGACACCCGCACTCAGGAGATGTCCGTTCGAAGTGAACTCGACTTCCCACACCACCCCCTCAAATCCCTTGCCGAAGCCACCAGACTCGCTGCCGGCGCGAGGATCGAGGGCGCGCATGTTGCCCGACTGGAGATCCCAAATCTCGATCTGATTCTTGATCTGATCCTTGTTTGGATCGCCCCGAGTGGCCGCTGCTGCCAGACGGCCATCGGCTGAAAAGGCAGGAGGTTCGAGCACTCCCCGAGCCATCCTCGGGAGAAGTCGTGCCGCTCCGCCGTCAAGCGGGACCAGAAGGGGCCGACCAGAGGCCCACACGGCAGCAAACACATTCGCGCCCGACGGATCGACAGCGAAACCTACGATGCCGTCTTTTTCCTGCAGCAGAACCTTCTGTTTCGGCCCGACGGCCGGTGAGATCGGCCAGAGTCGAACGGAACCAGACTGCGATGAGGACACCAGCTGCCTGCTGTCCGTGGTGAACGCCACCCGGATAAAGGGTGCATCCTGGCCGCGGAGAACACGAGGCTCCGAACGTCTGAGCGGCCAGACGACGGCGAAGTCGTTCAGCGCCGCGGCCAGCCAGCGACCACTGCCTTCCATTGAGAGCGAGTGGAGGTGCCGTGCGTCTCCGTTGCGGAGAATGCGGGGATCGGCATCCGGCGGTCCGTTCAAGTCCCAGACTGAAGCAACTTGCGAAGTGCGCAGACCGCCGTATTGCGCAGCGGCGAGCGTCGCGCCATTTGCATCCATCCTCAGGAGGTTCGTCCCCGCTTCCAACTGTCTCGACCGATACGTTTCGCTTGTTTGCGTCGGCCAGAGTCGCAGCTCCCCGGTCGTGTCCACAGACAGCAGACGATCGCGATCCGTGTCGAAGAGGAGGCCGGAGATGATCGAGCGATGCGTTCCCAACAAGCGGGGAGGGGAGGCCAGATCCGACAGCGGCCGCAGGTAGAGCGCCCGCTCCCGAGCCTCGGCGAGCCATTTTCCGCTTCCGCTGATGGCCGCGTTGGAAACGCCGGAGGGGTCCCAGCGTCCCACAAACTCCGGTCCGCCGCCGGTGAGCGGCCACGACTGCACGGGCTGTGCATTTTCGGGCTGCGCCGTCACCGTAAAAAGCCTTGCTCCGCGGCGTTCGACCCAAACATGAGCACCGAAGTCGGTTTTGCGGAGCTCGCGCATGTCGGGAATGGAGAGAACTCGCAGCGTCCGCTCGGCGGTGATGACGAGCCGGTCGCTGGCCGGGCCGAAACTCACCAGCGGCACACTGGCGTCAGGATCTGCCACGAGCTTCGATGGACCGCCTTGGCGAGACCAGAGGCGGATGCCACCGGACGCACCACCCGTAGCCAGCCACCGTCCGTCCGGGCTGAAGGCGACGGACTGCACCTCCACGGGAACGACGAATGCCGCGCCGCCGCGCCAGAGTGTTTCCAGTGCGAAGCGGCGTGCTGCGGCGGAGTCGGCGCGTTCGAGGCTGGCAAGAGCGAAAGCCAGCGCTGTCGTGGGGTGGTCCTCGAGCTCGAGCCTCCCGAGCGCGAGAAGCTCCGCCGCTTCCGCAAGACGGGCGCCTTTCTCCGCCTGCTGCCAGAGCCATGATGTGATCGCGGCAACCACGACAGCCACGACGAGGAGCGTGCCGACCATGACCCGCCTTCTCATTCGCTTCCGATCAGCGAGTTTTCTCGCGGCTTCCGCGAAAGACTCTTCGAGTGGCGTCACTCCGCCCGTATAGCGCGCGCGCCAGAGCTGGTACTCCTGGTATGCGGTCCCGGTCCAGAGGAAGTCGTCCGATCGGTCGTGCTGATTCCACAGATCGGCCGACTGACGAAGCTCGTCGCGGAGTTGCGCGCCTTCGGCGTCCTGCATCTGCCAGCGAACGAGCCGTGGCCATTTCGTCAGCAGCGATTCGTGGACGATCTCGATGCGAGGCTGTTCGCGCTCTGCATCGCTCGTCGAATCCTTCACCTTGTAGGAGGTGAGAAGCCGGGCGGCGACGAGTGAGTCGAGTACGCCAGCCACGTTTTCGCGCTCATCCTGAGCAAAGATCGACAGCAGGTCATCGCGGTCTCTCGCCGCTCTCGTTCCTTGCGCCGTGACGAGGTTTCGGAACAGCTCTCGGACGATCGCGATCCGGTCCATCCCAATCCGCTCCATCGTGGCCTCGGCGTGCTGCGCGAGCGCGCCCGCGACACCACCGATCTCCTCGTAAGTCTGTCGGGTCAACAGACCTTCCTGGCGATCTCTCTTCTGCCAAAGCTGGGACACCGCAAACGCCATCAGCGGCAGCGCGCCCCGTTCTCCTTCAACCTCCGCGATCATCTGATCGACCAGC
>DATKDP010000015.1:0-5019 GCA_035546335.1 Thermoanaerobaculia bacterium
GAGGGCCTGAAAGTTGGTGTGAGAGGGTATGAAGAGAAGAATGACGCCGGCCACCGCGTTCGTCGGCGCTGTTCCGGTCGCCGAAATCGACTGCCAGACTCCCTCGGAAAAGTTTCCGTCCGCGGTGAACCTCGTCTCTACGGGAAGAACATCTCCCTCCGCATCCAGCCACCACAGCCCGATGCCGGGCGGACGTGCTGCGCCCGGCGGCAGACCGTTGTCGTTGCGGTACTTGCCGCCGAATACGTAGCTCGTACCCGGAACGACCTTAACAACCTGAAAAATACTGGCTATCCGCTGGTTGGGAACCGACTCAAGCAGCAGGAACTTCTGCCGGACCGAGCCCGACATGGGGTTACCGTTCGCGTCCCGCTGGTCGAAGTCTACGCTCTGTTCGGAATCAGAAAAGAAGTCCCAGCCTTCGAGGTTGCCTGCGAAACCTGGATTGACGAGGCGATTCTGGGCAATGAGCTCGGTCGACGACACGAGAATGACTGCGGCGAGAAAAAGCTTGATCGAAGACCTCATGATCGGAACCCTCTGGCCCTGTTCGGACGGACCTGAAAGACATTCGTCCCTGCAAAAAAGCGAATGCTCGCGCCCTCGGCGGAGTTCAGACGTGAGACATGCGCGACGGAGAGCACACATTATTAGCCTCCCGGCGCCGTTTGAAAAGGGTAGGTTCCGTTAATGTAGGGTGTGCTCCCTGGTTCTGGGCCGAGCGAAGAAGGTGCGCCTGATGGGCCGCGCAGGCAATTCGAATGCAGCCGACTGGCAGGAGTAGCGGCAAGCTCCAACGCCCCTCTCCCGGCGCGCGACGATCTCGCAAGTCCTCGACGTCTGCGACGATGCCGCGCACCACCCTCTCCCCGACTTCGCGGGGAGAGGGAGAGGGTGGGCCCTCCCTCCCACCTCTGCCCCCCGGAATAAACACCTTGACAGCGCAGTTTCAGGGTGCATAATTATTCACGAAGATGCATAAATATTCGAATAGCGACCCCGTCCGCCGCCGCGAAACGATCCTCAGGATCGTCGCGAAGCGCGCCGTGTCCTCCCAGGAAGAGCTCCTCGCGATCCTCCATGCTGAAGGCTTCGACACCACGCAGCCGACCCTCTCCCGCGATATCCGCGAGCTCGGTCTCGCCAAGACCCCCAACGGCTATGCCGCCATCGGCCAAACCGGCTCCTCGAGCACCGTCATTCCGTTCACCACCCCAGAGACGCGGGAGAACCGCCTCAACCGCGCTCTCGCGGAGTTCGCCGTCTCCATCGAGCAGGCCGGCAACCTCGTCGTCGTGAGAACCCGCGTCGCCGCCGCTCAGCCGCTCGCTCTCGCCCTCGACTCCGCCGCGATCCCGCAGGTCGCCGGAACGATCGCGGGCGATGACACGATTTTTCTCGCCGTCCGCTCTACCACGGCCGCCTCCAAGCTCGTTCGCCAGTTCCGCGAGAGCATCGCGCCCCCCCGGCGCGAGCGCCGTACCACGCGCGCCTGATCCGTCAGCGCGCGCCTCTCTCTCATTTTTCCCGAGCAACTGGAGAACTTCACAACGCCATGAAACGTGTAGCCATCGTCGGAGCCACCGGATACGCAGGATCGGAACTGGTCGCCATTCTCGCGCGCCATTCCGAAGTCCAGCTGGCCGGGGTCTATTCGGGCGTTGGCGGCAGAACCGTCCCGTTCTCGTCGATCCACCCGTCGCTCGACGGAACGGCCGGGCCGGCCGCCGAACCTTTCTCTTTCGAGCATCTCGAGCAGACCGGAGCCGACTCGGTGTTTCTCGCCACCCCGAACGAAACATCCGCCGAGCTCGGCCCGCGGCTCGTCGACTCGGGATACGGCGTGATCGACCTGTCAGGTTCTTTCCGGCTTCGAGAACCGACGCAATATCCCGGTTGGTACGGGTTTGATCATCCGCGTCCCGAGCTCCTCCCGGAGTCCGTTTACGGACTGACCGAGTGGTGCAACGGCGAGCTTCCCGGCGCACGCATCGTGGCAAATCCCGGCTGCTATCCCACCGCGATTCTGCTCGCGCTCAGGCCGCTCCGCTGGTTGATCGACCGCGAACAGCCGCTGATCTGCGACGTCAAGAGCGGCGTGTCCGGCGCGGGCAAAAAGAGCGACGTTGCCTACTCGTTCTCCGAGCTCGCCGGCAATTTCAAGGCGTACAGCGTCGGGCATCACCGGCATGAGCCGGAAGTCCGCCAGGGGCTGAACCTCGATTCGAGAGCGCCTCTCGTCTTCGTGGCTCATCTGCTCCCGACCGTGCGCGGCATTCTGGCGACCATTCACGTCTCGTTCACGAAAGTGATGACGGACGCGACGATGCGCGAGGCGTACATGAAGGCCTACGAGAATGCGCCGTTCGTTCGTGTCAGGCCGGCCGGCGATCTTCCGGAGCTGCGCCACGTCGTCGGCACGCCGCGAGCGGAGATCGGTTTCGTGCTCCTTCAGGGCGGCCGCCGCGCCGTGATCGTCTCGGTGATCGACAACCTGCTCAAGGGCGCCGCTTCGCAGGCGGTCCAGAACTTCAATCGCGTTCACGGCTTCGACGAAAAGGAGTCACTCGCATGACGGAGCTCACCGTTGTGAAACTGGGAGGAAGCCTCCTCGATGACGTCCAGCTGCGCGATCTCGCAATCGGCGCGATCGCGGAGCGGTGGAGCGTGAACCCGAACCTCGTCGTCGTCCACGGCGGCGGAAAGAATATCGACAAAGCGCTTGCCGCGGCCGGCATTCCGAAGCGGACGGTGCAGGGGCTGCGAGTCACCGACGCGCGGACTCTCGAGATCGTCACCGGTGTGCTTGCCGGCAACGTCAACAAATCGCTGGTCTCGCAGCTCGCAATGTCCGGCGTTGCTGCAGCCGGCTTTTCCGGCGCGGACGGCGACACGATCCAGGCCACGCTTCATCCGCCGATCGACGGCATCGACCTCGAGCTCGTCGGCCAGGTCTTCGCCTCCGATCCGGCGCTCGCGCTGACTCTTCTCGGGGGCGGGTTCCTGCCGGTCATCGCCTCGCTCGGTATGTCGCCGGAAGGAGCCCTGCTCAATGTGAATGCTGACGCGGCGGCAGCTGCGATCGCAATCGCGACCGGCGCGACAAAGCTGGTGTTTCTCACAGATGTCGAAGGAGTGCTCGATACGAACGGCACGATCGTTCCGTCGCTCGACATGTCGGGGGCCGCGGCGCTGCTCGCATCTTCCGCCGTCTCCGGCGGAATGAAGCCGAAGCTCCGCGCATGTCTGGAAGCGCTCGCAGGTGGTGTAGCAAACGTCGTCATCGCCGGCCCGAGCCGGCACGCCGCCTCACTCGCGGGCGGAGAAGGAGGAACGCACCTTGTTGCTGCATGACAATTCGCCCGCCGCAGTCGAGCTGCGCGACCGCTCCTTCATCCTCGGGACATACGCGCGCACTCCGTTTCATCCGCGAAGCGGACGAGGGTCGCAGCTCGTCTGCGCCGACGGTAAAAAGTACTGGGATCTTCTCGGAGGCATCGCCGTCAACGTTCTCGGACACCAGCATCCTCGAATCGTTCAGGCGATCCGCGAGGAGACGCGAAGCCTGCTGCACGTGTCGAATCTCTACTATCACCCGGCGCAGGGTCTACTCGCGCAGAGCCTCGTCGAAGCATCGCTGATGTCGCGCATCTTCTTCTGCAACAGCGGCACGGAAGCCAACGAAGCAGCGTTGAAGTTCGCGCGCCTGGTGAATCCTGGCCGCAGCAGGATCGTTGCGCTCGAAGAAAGCTTTCACGGCAGAACGCTCGGCTCGCTTTCGATGACGGGACACGAGGCGTATCGCACGCCGTTCGCCCCGCTCGTCCCGGGCGTCGAGTTCGTAGCACCCAACGACATCGAAGCGCTCCGCGCCGCGGTGACCGCCGATACGTCGGCGATCATCCTCGAGCCGGTGCTGGGAGAGGGCGGAGTCGTCCCGCTCAGCGATGAGTTCCTCGTGGCAGCGCGGCAGTTGGCCGATCGCACCGGCGCCCTCCTGATCTACGACGAGATCCAGTGCGGCCTCGGGCGAACCGGGAAGCTCTTCGCATTCGAGCACTCGGGGGTCGTGCCCGACATGGTCACGCTGGCGAAACCTCTCGGCGGCGGGCTTCCGCTCGGAGCCGTGCTCACAGGACCTGCACTCGATGGTGTCGTCAAGCCGGGACATCACGGAACGACATTCGGCGGCAATCCGCTCGCGTGCCGGCTGGGGCTGACCGTCCTGCAGGCAATCGAGAGCGAGAAGCTCCTCGATCGCGTGACCAAGCTGGGCGAGTGGTTCCGAGGAGAGCTCGAGTCGCTTCAGAAGCGGCAGAGCGCCATCGTCGTAATTCGCGGAATGGGAATGATGTGGGGCATCGAGCTCGACCGGCCGGCAGCTCCGGTCGTTCGCGAGCTGCTTGCGAAGGGCTTCGTAGCCGGCACCGCGCGCGAGAAAGTCATCCGGCTCCTCCCGCCGTACACCGTACCGAAGAAAGCGCTCAGCGCGTTCGTCAAAGCGCTGGAAGAAACGCTGAAGTCAATTTAGAGAAAAGGAAAACAGAATCGATGAAACAGACACCGAAACGCGTCGCCCTCGCCTACTCCGGCGGTCTCGACACATCCATCATCGTCCCCTGGCTTCAGGAGAACTACGGATGCGAAGTGGTCGCGGTGGCCGTCGACGTCGGACAGCAGGAAGAGACTGCAGGCCTCGAAGAGAAGGCCTATCAGACGGGAGCCGCTGATTTTCACCTCGTCGATGCGAAGGCCGAGTTCGCGGAGGATTACATCTTCCCCGTTCTCAAAGCTGGAGCGATCTACGAGAAGGATTATCTCCTCGGCACCGCTACGGCGCGCCCGCTGATCGCGCGCAAGCAGGTCGAGATCGCGCTGGCAACGGGATGCGATGGCCTGGCGCACGGCTGCACAGGCAAGGGCAACGATCAGGTGCGCTTCGAGCTCGCGTGGCAGGCGCTCGCGCCGGAGCTGACGGTCATCGCACCGTGGCGCGAGTGGTCCATCGTCTCGCGGGAA
>DATKDP010000016.1:0-199970 GCA_035546335.1 Thermoanaerobaculia bacterium
CCTCTGCCCTCTGCCCTCTGCCCTCTGCCCTCTGCCCTCTGCTATCTGCTATCTCATCTCTCTCGCCCCTCGCCCCTCGCCCCTCGCCTCTCGCCTCTCTCGCCCCGATCCCCCCGACCAGACCATCGCTTCCCGGGCTAGAATGCGAAGAGCATGGAGCGATTTGTCGTCGAAGGGGGTCGCAGGCTCGAGGGGAGTATCCGCCCGGGCGGCAACAAGAACGCCGCGTTACCGATTCTCGCCGCCTGTCTGTTGACGGACGAGCCGGTCACGCTGCGGAATCTTCCGGACATCGAGGACGTCCGGATCATGCTGCAGTTGCTCGAGGGTCTCGGAGCATCGGTCGAGCGGATCGAGCGGAATGTCGTTCGAATCGAGGTGCGGGGAGAATGTTCCTCGGCGCCCGATCCCGCGCTCTCGCGGAGGATTCGCGCATCGATCCTTCTCGCAGGTCCTTTGCTGGCGCGATGCGGTGCCGCAGTGATCAGCAAGCCCGGGGGGGATGCGATCGGACGGAGGCGCATCGACACGCATCTGATGGCTCTGGAGACTCTGGGAGCCCAGATCGAGGTTTCCGCGACCGAATACCGGATGAGCGCACTCAATCTGGTGGGAAAGAAGATGTTTCTGGACGAGGCATCCGTTACCGCGACCGAGAATGCGGTGATGGCTGCCGTGCTCGCGGCGGGGATGACGCTGATCTACAACGCCGCCGCTGAACCGCACGTTCAGGATCTCTGCCTGTTTCTCAACGAGATGGGCGCTCGTATCGAGGGCATTGCAACGAACTCGCTCACGATTCATGGAGTCGACAGTCTGCACGGAACCGACTTCACGATTCCCAGTGACCACATCGAAGTCGGCTCCTATATCGGCCTGGCCGCCGTGACGCGCAGCGAGCTCACGATCGAGAACGCGGTGCCACAGCACCTCTACGCAGTACGCCTGATGCTCGAGAAGCTCGGAGTCGAGATCAGAGTGGATGGTCCGAACGTGATCGTTCCCCGCGAGCAGAAGCTGCAGGTTCAATACGACGTCGGCTTCGCTGTTCCGAAGATCGACGACGGCCCCTGGCCGGCATTCCCTGCGGATCTCCTGTCGATCATGATCATCCTCGCCACGCAGGCGGATGGGACGGTGATGATCTTCGAGAAGATGTTCGAGTCGCGGCTCTTCTTCACCGACAAGCTGATCGGCATGGGGGCGAGAATCATTCTCTGCGATCCGCATCGAGCCATCATCGTCGGCGGGAACAGGCTCTACGGAGCGGACATCACCAGCCCCGACATTCGTGCCGGGATGGCGCTGCTGCTCGCCGCACTCTGCGCGAAGGGAGAGAGCGTGATTCACAACATCCATCAGATCGACCGGGGATACGAGCGGATCGAGGAACGGCTGCAGCCTCTGGGCGCGAGAATCCGTCGTGAGGAAGATCGGTGAGCTTGCAAGGGGCGGCGGGACTGATCTCGCAGCGCATGGTTCGACGTTGATGGATCGACTCGCTCTTCCGCGCGGCAGGTCGTTGTCGTTTTCGGGCGTCCCTCTGGTGATGGGAATCATCAACGTGACGCCCGACTCGTTTTCCGACGGAGGGGCTCACTACGATCCGCGGATCGCAATCGAGTCGAGCCTGGCGATGGAGGCGGAGGGGGCGGCGGTCATCGATGTCGGAGGGGAATCCACACGGCCCGGAGCCCAGGCCGTGGGAGCCGACGAGGAGCGCGCGCGGGTTCTTCCCGTGATCGAAGGCATTCGCAGGCGTAGTGACATTCCCATCTCGATCGATACAATGAAAAGTGCCGTTGCCGTGGCGGCCATCGCCGCGGGAGCGGACCTGGTCAACGATGTCACGGCACTTCGGTTCGATCCCGGGCTCGCAGACGTGATCCGTGATCGGAATGTTCCAGTCATTCTGATGCACATGCGAGGGGAGCCGCGCACGATGCAGGAATCGATTCACTACGACGATCTGATGGGCGAGATCGAAGGCGAGCTCGCCGCGTGGGCGTCTGCAGCCGTCAAGGCGGGGATCGCGCGCGAATCGATTCTGATCGATCCCGGAATCGGATTCGGGAAGACGTTCGATCACAATCTCGAGATTCTGGCGCGCTGTGGTGAGCTGTCGGCGATTGCCCCGTTCGTCATCGGTGCGTCGCGGAAGGCATTCATCGGTCATCTCACCGGACGCTCCGCGGGCCGCGAAAGAATGCCCGGCTCACTCGCCGCAATCGCCGCCGCGGCGGATGGAGGCGCGGCCGTGGTGCGAGCTCACGATGTGGCTGAGACGGTCGATTTTCTCCGAGTCCATGAGGCGATCGGCGGTGCGCGACGATGATCCTGGAACGGCTGAATACTCTCGACTTCGGCTGGCGTGATGCCGTCGACATCCTGGTGGTCGCCTTCATTCTCTACAACATTCTGATTCTGATCCGCGGAACGCGCGCGATGCAGATGGCCTTCGGCCTGATGGCCATCGGCGGCGCCTACTTCATCGCCCGGGCACTCGATCTTCTCGCCCTGGAGGCGCTGGCGCGCGAGATTCTCTTCTATCTTCCATTCGCCATCATCGTCCTGTTCCAGCACGAGATTCGGAGGGCCCTGACCTCGTTCGGCCAGAGTCCGCTCTCTCCCTTTCTCTCTCATCGTGCGACCGAATCGCCGTTCGAGGAGATTCTCTCGGCCTCGACCGAGCTGGCCCGGCGCAAAGTGGGAGCGTTGATCGTCATGGAGAGGACGCAGAGCCTGCGGATGTTCACCGAGAGTGGGAAGACGCTCGACGCCTATCTTTCGGCCGAGCTTCTGCTCAATATCTTCACCCCCAATACTCCGCTGCACGACGGGGCCGTGGTCGTCCATCACGGCCGCATTCTCGCCGCCGGCTGCTTTCTCCCTCTGAGCTCCAACACCGACATCTCGAAGAACTACGGGACGCGGCACCGTGCTGCCCTCGGGCTGAGCGAAGAGACCGACGCGCTGGTGATCGTCATCTCCGAAGAAAATGGCTCGATCGCCGTGACCCTCGACGGAGTCCTCTACGAGAATCTCGACCCGGAGGCCCTCGAAGACTTCCTCCTGGTGTATGTCGGGCCGAAGGGGAAGGAACGGCGATGAACGTCAAGACGATCGTCTCCAATCCTGCGATGAAGATTCTCGCTCTGGTTCTGGCGATCGGCTACTGGGTGCTCGTCTCCGCTCCGCGTCGCGAGCGGCTCCTCGATCGATCATTCGACGTTCCTCTCGCGTTCGTCGGGCTACCACGTGACCTGATCATCACCACACCCGTGCGCGAGACGGTGAGCGTGCGCCTTCGTGGCCGCCTCACCCCGCTCCGATCGCTGACCTCGCAGAACCTCGAGGCGACTCTCGATCTGAGCAATGTCATGGCCGGAGGCGAGGTCGGCGTTCCCGTCCTTCCGCAGTCGATCAACGTTCCGCCCGGGATCGAAGTGATCGCCATCGATCCGCCAAAAGTCACGCTGCGCCTCGAGCCGAGGCGGCAGAAGATCGTTCCCATCCGAGAGTTCCTCGTCGGGCAGCTTCCCAGCGGCTACGGTCTCGGCGCGGTCACCGTCAATCCGCCGAATGCGCTCGTCTCCGGTCCTCTGTCGCTGGTGCGCAATGTCAGCGAAGTCGCAACGGAGAGAATCATCCTGTCGGGTCGTACGGCGACCTTCCAGCTCTCCGTCGGCCTGGTATCCGACAATCCGCTCGTGGTTGTCGTGGAGCCACCTACGGCTGTCATCACCGTCGAAGTCAATCCTCCTCCTCCTCCTCCTCCACCGCCGCCACCCCCCGGGGCCGGCTCGACTTCCCCTCCGCCATGATGGAGAATCCCCCGGCACGCTAGCTAGAGGCTAGAGGTTAGAGGCTGGAGGCTGGAGGCTGACGAGGGACAGGGACGAGGGACGAGGGACGAGAGACGAGGGACGAGGAGGTCGAGCCTCTAGTCTCGAGCCTCCAGCCTCCAGCCTCTAGCCGGCCGGGTGATGAATGCGACCAGGAGAGGCCGCGCGCCGTTGCGCGCCGGATCAGGGACGAGAACCGAATGCGAGCTCTTTTCGGAACGGACGGGATTCGAGGAAAGGCAGATGGCTTTCCGCTCGATGATGCCACCATGTTCGCTCTCGGCGCGGTGCTCGCGCGGAGATTGGCGGTCTCGCATTCCGAGCCCCTCGTTCTTCTCGGCATGGATACACGCGAGTCGGGCCCGCGCATCGCGACGGCCCTCGCGGCGGGTCTGAGCTCGGGTGGTGGGCGGTCGCGATCGATCGGGATCGTACCGACACCCGCGGTTGCCTATCTTTGTCGGGTCACGGGCGCCGCCGCCGGAATCTCGATCTCCGCTTCGCACAATCCGTACGACGACAATGGCGTGAAGATTTTCGGAAGCGACGGGATGAAACTCTCCGACGCTCTGGAGAAGAAGATCGAGGATGAGCTGCTCGCAGCGAGAGAGGAAACGACGAGAATCGCGGCCGAGCCTCCTCTGCGGGAATCTCCCGAGCTGATCGAACGATACGAGGAGTTTCTCGTGTCATCCGTGGCATCCGGAGGATTGTCCGGCAGGACCGTCGTCCTCGATACGGGCTACGGCGCCGCATCGAGAATCGCCCCCGAAGTCTTCCGGCGGACGGGCGCTTCGGTCACCGTCATCAACGATCAGCCCAACGGACGCAACATCAACCTCGACTCGGGGGCGCTCCACCCGGGGGGTCTCGCCGAACGTGTCATCGAAACGCGGGCGGACCTCGGAATCGCCTTCGACGGCGACGCAGACCGGGCGATCTTCGTAGACGATCGTGGTCGAATCCGAAACGGCGACGAGATTCTCTACCTCTGGGCACGCCGCGAGCAGCGGCTCGGCCGCCTGCCCAACCACCTGGTGGTCGCCACGATCATGTCCAACTTCGGATTCGAGAAAAAGCTCGGCGAGTCGGGCATTCGCCTGCTCCGAGCGGCTGTCGGCGACAAGTACGTTCTGGAGATGATGGTGGAGAACGGTGCGACCCTCGGTGGCGAGCAGTCGGGCCACATCATCGACCTGACCGTTCATACCACCGGCGACGGACTTCACACCGGACTCGTCATCTCGGAGCTGCTCGCCGGCGAATCGTCTCCCTTCTCCGGGATCGAGACCTTCGATCCAATGCCCCAGATCCTTCTCAACGAGAGAGTGAGCGCCCAGCCGCCGCTCGATACCCTCGTTGACTTCCAGCAGGCCCTCCTCCGCGCTGAATCCCGCCTCGCCGATCGTGGCCGTATCGTCGTTCGCTACTCCGGCACCGAAAACCTCGTGCGCGTCATGGTCGAGGGGGAGAGCCAGGAAGAGATCTCGGCAGTCGGTGCGGAGCTCGTGGCAGCGCTTCGAGCCCAAATCGGCTGAGCTCGTTTCCCCCTGATTTCGCTCGACCATGAGTCTGCATCGCGCAGATTTCGAGGGAGCGGCGGCGGTAACGTCATTGGATTCCGCAGAATAGCGAGAAATGGGCGCGGAAATCTCTAGCGGATTCGACAGGCCGTTGGTATAGTGCGCCATCAATTTTTACCGCGCACTTCCGAGGTAGAAGGGAACACGATGCCGACGGCGAAGGGGAAGAGATCGGGCGTTACGGCAGCGCACAGAAAGAAGATGGCATCCGGCAAGGCCGCGAAGCCGGCTTCTGGCCGCCCGGGGAAATCCGCGCCTCGGCCAGCAGCTCGCCTGGCGAAGAGCGGTCCGAAGAAAGCCGGGCCCAGGAAGCCGGCAACTCGAAAGAAAGCGGCGTGGACGAAACCTGCAGCGAAGAAGGCTCGAGCACCGAAGCCCGCATCCAGGCGTGTCGCGAAGGCGGCGAAGAAGCCGGTTTCAGGAAAGCAGGTTGCCAAAAAGCGGGTGGCCAAAAAGCGGGTGGCCAAAAAGCAGGTTGCCAAAAAGCAGGTGGCCAAAAAGCAGGTTGCCAAAAAGCGGGTTGCCAAAAAGCGGGTTGCCAAAAAGCGGGTCGCCAAAAAGCGGGTCGCCAAAAAACAGGTGGCCCCAAAGCCGGTTCCCAGGAAGCCGCTCCCGAAGAAACAGGTCGCGAAGAAGCGGCTCCCGAAAAAGCCGGTGGGCAGGAAACCCGTGACCAGGCCGGCGGCGAAGAAGGCGATCGCGAAGAGGCTCGTTGCAAAGAAACCGATCGCGGAAAAGACCTCATTCAAGAAGCCGGCCGCTGGGGCTGGAAAGCGAGTGAGCGCAGGGTCTGCGGCGAGAGGCGCCCAGCCGCCCGCCCGCCCGCTGAAGGGTACAGCGAAACCATCGAAGTCTGCCGCTCCGGTGCCTCTTCGCCCGAAGGAGCCGAAAAAAATCGCCGAGCAGAAGCCGCCGGCGGCCGCTCGCAAACCGCCGACCCCTGCAGCTCCGAAAGCATCGCGGCGTCGCCCCCGCTATCCGCAGGACAGCGGTCCGATCGCGGCGTGGCTGGCGGGCGTCGAGCGGCCTCGTCCTGCTTCGTTCATTCCAGCGCCGCCGCGTGCGCAGTCACCCTTCACCACCGCGGCGCCGCCAGCCTCATCGGATCGGATCGTCCTTCCGGAGGATCTGAACGAACAT
Source organism: Thermoanaerobaculia bacterium (assembly GCA_035546335.1). Taxonomy (GTDB): domain Bacteria; phylum Acidobacteriota; class Thermoanaerobaculia; order Gp7-AA8; family Gp7-AA8; genus DATKDP01. The sequence goes on from DATKDP010000016.1 coordinate 6,569, forward strand.
CTCGACTACCGAACGTTCCCCGTCCGCGTCGACGTGGAGCAGGCGGCAGGAAGGACATTCCTGACGATCAATCCTCACGAGATCGTGCTCAAGCCGGGCGAGGGCGTCGAGTGGGACTTCCGTTATCTGGGCGGGGCCGACGTCACCGTACACGAGATCATCGTCGAGCTGGGGAAACCGAGTCCATTCGGGAAATCTTCGTTCCGTTCGGAGAAACCGGGTAGTGCAAGGCCCCACCGCCTGATCTCCGGAGCGCTCGCTGCGAATGCCGCAGGTCGCGCGGTCGAGTACACCATCCGCTGCATGAACGTCTTCAAGACTGAGCTGGCCAGGGCGAGGGCGCAGATCACGGTCGCGGCTTGAATTCTCGATGCAATTCGTCGGGATCACTCAGAGCTCCGTGCGTGAAGCAGCTTGAAAAGCGCGAAGCTCCTACCTCGGCTCACGGCGTGCCCGTCCGTGCTGTTCCTGCAGGCTGAGCACCGGTGACGCGGCCGCCCCTGCGCGGATTCCTTCGACACACGCCGCAGCTGCCGAGAGGGTCGTGATGCACGGAATCCCGTAGCGGAGCGCCGTTCGGCGGATGTAGGTGTCATCGTAGAACGCGGAGCGACCGAGGGGAGTGTTGATGACGATGTTGACTTCGCGATTGATCATCCGGTCGACGATGTTGGGTCGTCCGCCTTCGTGCACCTTGAAGACGACGGAGGCGGGGACGCTGTGACGGTTGAGAAACTCGGCGGTCCCTCGCGTCGCAATCAGTTCGAATCCGAGCTCCGTCAACTCCCTTGCGAGCTGCACGGTGACGGCCCGCTTGTCGTTGTCATTGACGGAGATGAATGCCGTTCCCGACACGGGGAGCGCCACTCCGGCGCCGAGGAGCGCACGCGAGTACGCTTCTCCGAATGATTCCGAACTTCCCATCACCTCACCAGTCGATTTCATCTCCGGCCCGAGCACGGTGTCTTCGGCGGGGAATTTGGAAAACGGAAAGACAGGAGCCTTGACGTAATAGCGGTTGGGCCTCGGCTCGCTCAGCAGCCCCTGTTCGGACAGCGTCATTCCCCCCATCGCGTTCGCGGCAATCCTGCTGAACGGGACGCCAGTTGCCTTCTCCACGTAGGGGATTGTTCGCGATGCGCGGGGATTCACCTCGAGCACATAGAGGTCTCCGCCGACGATCGCATACTGAACGTTCATCAAACCGACGACATCGAGAGCGCGCGCGAGCTCGATGGTCCGCCGGCGGATCCTGTCCTGGTCGCGCTGGCTGATCATGTAGGGAGGGATCACCGTCGTCGAATCACCCGAATGAATACCGGCTTCCTCGATGTGCTGCATCACTCCGGCGATCACGACGGAATGCCCGTCGGAGACCGCGTCGACGTCGATCTCGAATGCATTCTCCAGAAATCGATCGATCAGGATCGGATGGTCGGGAGCCGCCTCGACGGCGTATCTCATGTACTGTCGCAACGCTTCCCGATCGTAGACGATGGCCATCGCCCGCCCCCCCAGGACGTAGGACGGGCGGACCACCAGCGGGTATCCGATGCCGTCGGCGATCGTGAAGGCTTCCTCCTCCGAGCGCGCCGAGCCATGCGGTGGTGCGAGAATCCCGAGCCGGTCGAGGAGTGCTCCGAACCGCTCTCGATCCTCGGCGAGATCGATCGAGTCCGTCGAGGTCCCCCAGAGTGGGGCACCCGCCTCCGCCAGCTCCCTGGCGAGCTTCAGTGGAGTCTGCCCACCGAACTGAACGATGATTCCCTCGGGTCGCTCCAGGTCGACGATTTCGAGAACGTCCTCGAGGGTCAGCGGCTCGAAGTAGAGGCGATCCGAAGTGTCGTAATCGGTCGAGACCGTCTCTGGATTGCAGTTGACCATGATCGTCTCGTATCCACTCTCCTGCAGCGCGAAGGAAGCGTGCACGCAGCAGGTATCGAACTCGATTCCCTGTCCGATACGAATCGGTCCCGACCCGAGAATCATGACCTTCCTGCGGTCGGTGCACTCCGATTCGTCCTCGAGATCGTAGGTCGAGTAGAGATAGGGCGTGGAGGCGACGAATTCGGCGGCACAGGTGTCGACACGCTTGTAGACCGGTCGAATGCCGAGCCGATGGCGGAGTGAACGGATGGTGCGCTCGTCGGACGAGGTCAGACGCGCGATCTGCCGGTCGGAAAACCCTTCGCGTTTCCAGCTCAGGAGGGCTTCGGAGATCGAGGGCGGCTCGTCGTGCAGAGAGGCTGCCGAAGCAGCGATCTCCGATTCGAGTCCGATGATGGTGGCCATCTGCTCGAGGAACCACCGGTCGATCGACGTCGCTTCGTGGATCTCCTCGACGGAGAATCCCGATCGAAGCGCGTCGCCGACTGCAAGAATACGCGAGGGTGTCGGTTGTCGCAGGAGCTCGAGCAGCTTCTGCCGGTCGGTCTCGCCGTCGCGGCCGCGGAACCCGTCGACCCCGATCTCGAGCGAGCGGAGTCCTTTCTGGAATGCCTCATTGAAGTTGCGCCCGATGGCCATCGCCTCGCCGACCGACTGCATGGCGAGGCCGAGAATGGGAGGCGTGTTCGGAAACTTCTCGAAAGCGAAACGGGGAAGCTTGACCACGACGTAGTCGAGCGTCGGCTCGAAGCTCGCGGGAGTCTTTTTGGTGATGTCGTTCGGAATCTCGTCGAGCGTGTAGCCGGCGGCGAGCTTGGCGGCAAACTTGGCGATCGGGAATCCGGTCGCCTTCGACGCGAGGGCCGATGAGCGCGACACGCGCGGATTCATCTCGATGGCGACGCGGCGGCTGCTGGCCGGATGAACGGCGAACTGGATGTTCGATCCCCCCGTCTCCACCCCGATCGCCCGGATGATCCGCTTCGCCTCGTCGCGCATTTCCTGATACTCGACGTTCGACAGGGTCTGCTGCGGTGCGACGGTGATCGAATCGCCCGTGTGCACGCCCATCGGATCGACGTTCTCGATCGAGCAGACGATGATCACGTTGTCCGCACGGTCGCGCATCACCTCCAGCTCGAATTCCTTCCATCCGATCACCGATTCCTCCACAAGGACGCGATGAACCGGAGACAGATCGAGTCCGCGTGCAACCGTCTCGCGCAGCTCGTCGACGTTGTAGGCGATTCCGCCGCCTGTCCCCCCCAGCGTGAACGAAGGACGGATTACGATCGGATAGCCGATATCCGAAGCGAGATCGAGCGCTTCGTCGAGTGATGCCGCATAGCCGGAGTGAGGCACCTCCACCCCGATCGCGCCCATCGCCTCTTTGAACAATTGCCGGTCTTCGGCGGTTCGCACCGCCTCGTAGCTGGCGCCGATCAGCTCGACGCCGTAGCGCTCGAGCACTCCCGCCTCGTGGAGCGCGATCGCGAGATTCAAGGCGGTCTGGCCCCCCACGGTTGGCAGCAGGGCGTCGGGCCGCTCCCGCTCGATGATCCTCTCGAGCGTCGGAAGGGTCAGCGGCTCGACGTACGTTGCGTCGGCGAACTCCGGGTCGGTCATGATCGTCGCCGGATTCGAGTTGACGAGAATGATGCGGTACCCTTCTTCCGCCAGCGCCTTGCACGCCTGGGTTCCGGAGTAATCGAATTCGCACGCCTGGCCGATGACGATGGGGCCGGATCCGATGATGAGAATCGATTGAATGTCGGTTCGCTTCGGCATTGCCGCGCAGAGGATAATATAGAAGGTGTGAAAAGCATGGCAGAAGATCGGCTCATCGCGTGGGATTCGATGGCGCTCCGGGTGCGCGGCAGGAGGCTGGAAGCCTTCGCCAGGGAGATGCTCCGTGCGAACAAGGCTCCGATCGACGAGCTTTCGCTGGAGTTTCACGATGGCGAGATCCGCGTGTCGGGGAAGGGAAGGACCCTCGTTCCGGTGCCCTTTCGCCTCCGTATCCGCAGAATCGATCACCAGAACGGGACCATCCGCATCCCGCTCGAGAGTGCATCGGCGTTCGGATTCGTTCCGGTTCCGAAGTTTCTGTTTCATCTGGCCAGGGGGATGCTCCGTGCCGAGGGGCTGTCGCTCGACTCGCCGGCGCAGACCGTGGTGATTGCGTTGGATCGTTTCTTGCCATCGTTCGTTGATGTCACGATCGAGCGTATACGACTCGTCGAAGGGGGGATCGAGCTGCTGCTCGGCAACGGCGGCGCCGACCCTCCTGCCGGGCTGGAGGGCTTCCATGGCTGAAAAACGCGAAGAGACCGAAACGAATGATGGCGAGATGCCCGATCTCGAACAGATGTCCGAGGATCTGGTTCCGGTCACCGAGACGAGGGCGAAGCGTTTCTACGACCGACTTCGCTCTCGCATCGGAGATTTTGTGGCCAGGGGCGGAAAACGCTCCGATCTCACCGAGTATCTCTTCTTCGTCCCCGACGTTTTCATCCTCCTGTGGCGTCTGACGACCGATCGCCGGGTGCATGGAAAAAACAAGGTCCTGCTCGGAACCGGAATCGCCTACTTCATCTTTCCGCTCGATATCGTGCCGGAGGCGATCGTCGGCCCCATCGGCTACCTCGACGATCTCGTCCTCGCCGTCTACATCCTCAACAGAATTCTCGTCGATACCGATGAAGCGGTGCTGCACGAGCACTGGAGCGGTCGTGGCAACGTGCTCGACATGATCCGTCGCGTCCTCAGCTCCGCCGACCGCCTCGTCACGACCGACGTCGTGAAAAAGATCAAGCGGATCGTGCGGTAGGGCGAGGGGCGAGAGGCGAGGGGCGAGAGGGAGACGAGAAGCCGGGCACGGAAAGCAACGAGGCACTCTCCATCAACCAACCGCCAACCGCCAACCGCCACCTGCTATCCACCATCCACTATCTGCCATCTGCCATCTGCTCTCGCCTCTCGTCTCTCGCCCCTCGTCTCTCGCCCCTCGCCTCCCCTCCTCCGTGGCCCCGAGTGGAAAGTAGTGGACACTAGTGGAGAATAGTGGTACGTTTCCGAAAAACGTGACGGAACTCTACACACCGTGGAACTCAATCAGCTCATGGGGCATGCCCCTGCGACCGTCGATGACAAGGGACGGATCAAGATCCCAACGGCGTTTCGCCGGGTCATCGAAGAGCGTTACGGGGCCGACTGCTTCATCACGTCACTGGATGGAGAGCGGGCGATGATCTATCCGCTCGCGGTCTGGGAGGATTTTCAGTCGCGGCTGGCCCGGGTGCCGGCGACTTCGATGGCCAAGAGCAGGCTGCTGGAGCGGGCGAACTACTTCGGGCAGCTCGGCACGATGGATTCGCAGGGACGGCTTCTGGTGCCGGCGGTTCTGCGGGAGGTCGCAGGAATCACGAGTGACGTGGTGGTCCTGGGGAGTCAGGATCATCTGGTGGTGTGGAGTGGCGAGCGGATTCAGCGGAGGATCGCCGAGACGCCGCTCACTCCCGACGATTTCAAGGAGCTGGAGCTTCACGGAGTGTGACCACGGCTTGCAGGGGTCGAGCGTGGAGCGGATGCGATGCGCGAGACTCGACATGAGCCTGTTCTTTTCAGCGAAGTAGTGGAGTGGCTGCGGCCGGCGAGAGCGGACGGGTTGATCGTCGATGCGACGGTCGGGCTCGGGGGGCACGCGGAAGGTCTTCTGCGCGCCTGGCCGGAGGCGGAGCTGCTGGCGATCGACCGCGATCCATTGGCGATCGAGAAGGCCCGCAGCAGACTTCGAAGGTTCGACGGCCGCGTGCGATTCGTCACCGGCCGGTATGAAGAGCTCATTGACATTCTGGAGAGAGAGGGAATCGAGGCGGTCGATGCGGTGCTCGCCGATCTCGGTGTCTCGTCGATGCAGATCGATGAGCCGGGACGCGGTTTCTCGTTTCGCGCGGAGGGTCCGCTGGACATGAGAATGAGCAGCGAGGGAGTGACGGCCGCCGATCTGGTGAATCGTCTCGACGAGGACGAGATCGCGAGAATCCTGCGGGAGTATGGCGAGGAGCCGATGGCGCGACGGATCGCCAGAGCCATCGTCGGCGCCCGGAGCGAGGAGCCGATCACGACGACCACGAGACTGGCGGAGATCGTGAGGGGCGCGAGGGGGCATGGATCGCGCGGTGCGCGCGAGAAGATCGATCCCGCGACCTTGACGTTTCAGGCGCTTCGGATCGCGACCAACGAGGAGCTGACGGGACTCGAGAGGTTCATCGACGACGCGGTTGGCAGGCTCGTGGCCGGAGGCAGGCTGGCGATCATCTCGTTTCACTCTCTCGAGGATCGAATCGTCAAGAGGGCGTTTCGTCGTCTCGCCGGCGAGTGCACCTGTCCACCGCGCCTTCCAGTCTGCGGGTGCGGGGCGAAGGAAGTCGTGAGGCGATCGAAATTGATCGGAGCGGGCGAGGACGAGGTGGAGAGGAATCCGCGGGCGCGCAGTGCGAAGTTGCGGATCGCGGAGAAGAAAGGGAATTCGGAGAGCGCGTGAATGGCCGGCTCCGAGGACCCGAGTGCGGAGTCAACCGGCAAGGGTGAAGGTTCGGGGAAGGGTCGGGTGTGGGTGCGGCCGAAGGCCTGGGAGGGGTGGAGCGTGGAGGGTGGGTGTGCGTGGTGGTCCAGAGGTCGTGCCAGGAGGCAGACCTTCACCCTTGTTCGTTGACTCCGTTCGGCGACGGTCATGTATACCCAGAGAAAGCCGATCGAGAATGCACACATCGTCCGGGAGCGGGATCGGCAGCGCTTCCGCGAGCTGCTCGCCGTCTTCTCGCTCGGAATCCCCATCGGTCTGTTTCTCCTCCTGTTCACCTGGGAAAATCTCGAGGTCATTCGTCTCGGCCGGGAAGCGAGCCGGCTGCAGACGACGAAGAGGGAGCTCGAAGGCGCGAACAAGAAGCTCCAGGTCGAGATCGAGCGTCTGACCTCGCTCGACGAGGTGGAAGCCAGGGCGACGCAACTCGGATTTCGAGCGACCGACGGACGGAGCGTGATTCTCGTCGTTCCGCCTCCTCCCGATGTGTCGGTCGGCTCGCCCGACCCGCAGGCACAGGTTGCCGGCAAGGATCTGCCGTGATGGCCGTTCAGCGCAAGCGCCTGATCATGCTCTTCGCCTTCCTCACCGCATGGGGTGTCGTCATCGTCGTGCGACTCGTTCAGATCCAGATCGTCCGGCATCCGGAGTACGTCACGCGGGCTGCGAAGCAGCAGGAGCGAACGCTCTCGCTCACGCCGGTGCGCGGTTCGATCCTCGATGCGAAGGGACGCATCCTGGCGGAGAGCATCGATGCGCACTCGATCTATGCCGATCCGCAGGCGATCGTCGATCCGGCCGAAACATCTCGAAAGCTGGCTGCCGTCGAGGGGCTCACCATCCTGCCGGAGGGGATCGAACGGAAATTGCGCGGTCGTGGAGAGTTCGCCTGGGTTGCGCGACAGGTCTCGCCGGAGGTTGCTTCCTCAGTCCGCAACCTCTCACTCCCCGGAATCTATCTCCTGGAGGAGCATCGTCGTTCCTATCCGAAGAAGTCGCTGGGAGCAAACCTGCTCGGGTACGTCGGAATCGACGGCGAGGGGCTGGCGGGAGTCGAGCACGCCTTCGACGGCTTCGCTCGCGGTCGAGCGGGGAAAGTCACTCTCCTTCGCGATGCGCGCCGAGGAATGTACCTGGTCGGGGGGGAAGGAGCCAACGCCGCGGTCGATGGCCAGAACCTCGTCCTGACCATCGATCAGGTCGTGCAGTTCATTGCCGAGCGCGCCCTGGAGGGGGCGATCGAGCGGACCCGCGCGGTCGGCGGTTCGGTGATCGTCATGGATCCGAATGACGGGGCGATTCTGGCCATGGCGTCGTATCCCCGCTTCGATCCGAACCGCTTTCGTGATTTCCCATCGTCCTCCTGGAGGAACCGTGCCGTTCAGGACCTCTACGAGCCCGGATCGACGTTCAAAATCGTCACCGCTGCGGCCGGACTGGAAGAGGGTGTGGTCACCCCGTCGCAGATTCTCGACTGCGGTCCCGGCTACATCGAGATCGCCAGCTTTCGTATTCGGGAGCACGGCGGGCACGCATACGGCTATCTCTCCTTCGAAGACGTGGTCGCGCACTCCTCGAACGTCGGCACCATCCGCGTGGCGCTCGCTCTCGGTCAGCGCCGCCTGCATCACTACGTCCGCAGGTTCGGATTCGGCCATCAGACCGGCATCGGCCTTCCAGGCGAGGCCTCCGGAATCATCCGCGACACCGAGAAATGGTCTCTGCTGTCGAATGCCGTGATCTCGATCGGCCAGGAGATCGCCGCGACGCCGCTGCAGGTCCTGCTGGCAGCCGCGGTCATCGCCAACGGCGGAAAGAAGGTCGAGCCGAGAATCCTCGATCGCGTGCTCGATCATCAGGGGGCGGTCGTTCATCGCCCCGAGGCCGCCGCGCCCGAACAGATCGTTTCGGAAAAAACCGCTGCCGTGCTCAACGAGATTCTGAAGTCGGCGGTGGCTCGCGGCACGGGAAAGAATGCGGCTCTGGATGACTATGTCGTCGCCGGAAAGACGGGAACGGCGCAGAAGGCCGTCAAGGGAGGCTACTCGAGCGACAAGTACGTCGCCTCGTTCGTCGGCTACGTTCCGGCCGACCGCCCGCGCCTCGCGATTCTCGTGGTGATCGAGGAGCCGAGAGGGTCGCACTACGGTGGTGTGGTCGCGGCACCCGTGTTTCGGGAGGTCGCCGCGGCAACGCTTCGCTACCTTCGAGTGCCCCCCTCATCGCCGGGTCGCCAGATCGCTCTTCCCGCCCGGGCGCTGGCTGAGCTCTCGCAACCGGATGGCGAGTCGCCCGGCCGGCCGACGCGAGCAGTGGCGGGCGAAGTTCCCGACCTGCTCGGGCTCGATGCCCGAACGGCGATCGCGCGCGCGGCCGCTTCCGGCTTTTCCGTACGCGCTGAAGGAGCCGGTATCGTGCTCACCCAATCTCCATCGCCGGGACCCGCAACATCGGTCCGGAGAATCGAGCTGTCGATGTCGTCGAGCGGAGAGCGCCTTCGGTGAGACTGAGTGAACTGCTGAACGATGTCGAGATCGAGGGGATCGCAGGCGATCCTTCGATCGATGTCGCATCGGTGACGACCGATTCGCGGGCATGCGAGCCCGGCTCGCTGTTCATCGCGATTCGCGGCTTCTCCGTCGATGGATCCGACTTCGTCGACTCCGCACTGAAAAAGGGCGCGGTCGCCGTGGTCGCCGAAAAGCCGCTGCGGATCGAAGCCGTCACCGTCCAGACCAGGAATGCCCGAGCGGCGGCGGCGCGGATCGCCGCCGCCTTCCACGGTCATCCGTCGCGGCGGCTTTCGCTGATCGGAGTCACCGGAACGTCGGGCAAGACGACGACGAGCAGGATGATCGAGTCGATTCTCGAGGCGACGGGCAAGCCGGTCGGCCTGATCGGAACGATCGAATATCGAGCCGGCGCTCTGCGCGAGATCGCCGACCGCACCACTCCCGACTCGATCGTTCTCCAGCAGTGGCTTGCGAGAATGGTCGAGGCCGGAGTCCCGCGGGCGGTCATGGAGGTCTCCTCGCACGCTCTCGCTCTCGAGCGAACCCTCGGGATCGAGTTCGCCGCCGCCGTCTTCACGAATCTGTCGCGCGATCACTTCGACTTCCATCACGACTTCGAAGACTATTTTGCCGCGAAGAAGGTGCTGTTCGATCAGATCGATCGAGCAAAGCGTACCGCGGTCGTGAATGCCGGCGATCCCTGGGGCCTCCGCCTGATCGCCGAGCTCGGCCCCGCCGCTCTCACCTTCGGAGAGCGAGAGGATGCCGACATCCATCCCGCTGCAGGCTTCACCAGCGATCTCGAGGAGCTCTCGGGAGTGATCCGGACTCCCTGGGGCGATGTCGCGCTCCGCTCCTCGCTGGTCGGCTCGCCGAACCTGTCGAACTGGATGGCGGCGATCGGAGCGGCGCTGGTCGCCGGCATCGACATTCCGCTGATCGAGCAGGGCATCCGCACGCTTGCGGCGGTCCGCGGCCGTTTCGAGCGAGTCCCCTCCTCACGAGGAACAGTCCTGGTCGACTACGCCCACAAGCCCGACGCACTCGAGAAGCTCCTCCGAGCGATTCGTGCGATGGCTCCCGATCGGAAGATCACCCTGATCTTCGGCTGCGGCGGCGACCGTGATCAGGGGAAGAGACCGATGATGGGGGAGATTGCCGGGCGCTTCGCCGACTTCACGATTCTGACCAGTGACAACCCGCGAAGCGAGCCGCCGGAGGCGATCATCGATCAGATCGAGGAAGGCATCGCCCGAGTCGGCGGCGCCCGGTGGGCACGACTCAGCGATCGTCGCGCGGCGATCGAACAGGGAATCGCCTCCATCGACGAGGGGACGGTCGTGGTGATCGCCGGCAAGGGACACGAGAACTACCAGGTGGTCGGTGACCGGATCATCCACTTCGACGACCTCGAAGAGGCGGAGCTGGCGATCGAAAAACAGAACGAAATTCTAGATGAAAACCATGTGTCATAGTCTACGAAAATATAGATTGAAATTCGCTATGAAAACCAGGTATTATTTCTTCAGCGTCGGAGGGTGGTCTGTTCGGGCTCCGTCGGTCTCGCATCGAGAGCGTGGTGACAAGGCGATCGCCAGGCAGTTCCGGGGGGAAGGGGCGATCGCCCGGGCTGGGTGGCGGCGGAGCCTGAAGAGCGCATCCTGCGGCGGAGGTGGCGGATGCCGTCACTGACGCTGCGACAGGTCGCCGAGATGATCGGCGGCGAAGTCATTCAGGGCGGCGAGACGGTCATCGGATCGGTGGCCATCGACAGTCACGAAGTGACCGAAGATTCGCTCTTCTTCGCCATCCGCGGCGAGCGTCTCGACGGTCACGCGTTTCTCGCGCAGGCTCTCGAGAAGGCCCTTGCCGCGGTCGTCGAGGTCGTGCCGCATCCGCGGCCGTCCCGCGGTCTGATCCGCGTCGGGAACACGACCGAGGCACTGCAGTCTCTGGCGAGGGAGATCAGAAGGAGCATTCCGTTCAGTTTGATCGCCGTGACCGGCTCCGCAGGAAAAACGACCACCAAGGAGATGATCGCCGGCCTCGTGGCCACCGAGCGAAGAACGTGGAAATCATGGGGCAACTTCAACAACCAGATCGGATGCCCCCTCTGCATCGCGAACGTTCCCGACGGAACGGATGTCGTCGTCTCGGAGATGGGGATGAGCGCCAGGGGAGAGATCGAATTTCTTGCGCGCCTGACACCGCCCGACATCGGCGTCTACACGAACATTCGTCCGGTTCATCTGGAGTTCTTCGATTCGATCGAAGGGATCGCCGCGGCGAAGCGCGAGCTTCTGGAGAATCTACGGCCCGGGGGGGCCGTCGTGGTCAATGCCGACGATCCGCGGGTGATGCGAATCAGCGATGACTTCGATGGCCCGCGCATCTCCTACGGAGTCGCCTCGCCCGCCGACTATCGGGCGAGGTCGGTCGTCGAGCGCGGTCTTCGCGGAACCCGCTTCGTGCTCGAGGCGGAGGGAACCGAAAAAGAGATGGAGCTTCTGCTTCCGGGAAGTCACAACCTCGAGAATCTTCTCGCGGCGATTGCGACCGCACGGATCGTCGGCGTCTCCTGGGAGGGAATCGAGCGCGGGATCCCGCATCTTCGCCCCGGCCATCACCGCGGCGTGCTCGTCGAGTGGCACGGCGCGATGCTCTATGACGATACCTACAACTCGAATCCCTATGCGCTGGAACGGGCGCTCGAGCTTCTCGCTGCCGCCGACTGTCCGGGCCGGAGAATCGCGGTGATCGGCGACATGCTCGAGCTCGGAGGCGACGAGCTGAAGTTTCATCACGACGCCGGACTCGCCATTCCGGAATCGGTCGACCTCGTGATCGGGGTGGGTCCCCGATCGGAGGCGCTGCTGGAGGGTGCCCGCGAAGCGGGATTCGGATCGGAGGCGCTCTTTCATTTTCGCGATGCCCTCGAGGCCGGCGGCTTCCTGCGCGAGCTGATTGGTGAAGGAGACCTGGTTCTGCTGAAGGCGTCGCGCGGAATCGGGCTCGATCGCATCGTGACGATGCTGGAGAGCGAGGACTGACCGGTGCTTTACTATCTTCTATATCCACTCCGCGAGCTCGAATCGGGATTCAATGTATTCCGCTACATCACCTTCCGCACGGCCTGGGCTGCGCTCACGGCCCTTCTGATCTCGTTCATCCTCGGTCCCTGGCTGATCAAACGAATGGCGAGGATCAAGCTCGGACAATTCATCCGGGAGGAAGGGCCGCAGTCCCATCAGCAGAAGGCGGGAACGCCGACGATGGGCGGAATCCTGATCAATCTCGCGATTCTCGTCCCGACCATTCTCTGGGCCGACATCATGAATCCCTACATCTGGATCGTGCTGTTCGTGACCTTCGGCTTCGGTGCGATCGGTTTCATCGATGATTTTCAGAAGATCGCCCGGCGCCGGAATCTGGGGCTGACTCCGAGACAGAAATTCGGCCTTCAGTTCTCGACGGCGCTCGTCGCCGCGCTGGCTATCGCCTACCTTCCCCAGATTCACAACGTCTACTCGACCACCCTCACCTTTCCCTTCACGACCGTCGTGCTCAATCTCGGATTTCTCTACATCCCGTTCATCATGATCGTCATCGTCGGCGCTTCCAATGCCGTCAATCTGACCGACGGGCTCGACGGATTGGCGATCGGCTCGACTCTCATCGCCGGCGTCACGTACACCGTTCTCACGTACGCGGCGGGGCATTTCCGCATGGCCGACTATCTCCGCATCGCATGGGTTCCGGGCGTCGGCGAGCTGGCCGTCTTCTGCGGCGCCATGGTCGGAGCGTCGCTCGGGTTTCTCTGGTTCAATGCCCACCCCGCCGAGATCTTCATGGGCGACGTCGGCTCGCTGGCCCTCGGCGCCGCCATCGGCTGTCTCGCCGTGATGATCAAACAGGAGATTCTGCTGGTCTTCGTCGGCGGCCTCTTCGTGATCGAGGCGCTTTCGGTGATCATTCAGGTTCTCTCCTTCAAGATGACCGGGCGCCGCGTCTTTCGCATGTCGCCCCTGCATCATCATTTCGAGCTTTCGGGATGGAGCGAGACCAAAGTCGTCGTTCGCTTCTGGATCGTTGCGATCATGTTCGCGCTTCTCAGTCTATCGACACTCAAATTGAGGTGAGCGAAGCCGCCGGCGGAGCTCGACCAGAATGAAGATCACCGTGCTCGGAGCAGGAAAATCGGGAGTCGCCGCAGCGAACTTTCTCGCTGCGAGGGGAGACGAGGTCACGGTCACCGATAGCAGGAAGGAGCGCGATCTTCCGCTCGCCGCCGGCCTCGATTCGCGTGTGCGGACGCTCTTCGGATCGCATCCCGAAGATCTGGTCGAAGGGATCGATCTCGTCGTTCTCAGCCCGGGCGTTCCGACGACGATTCCGATCGTGCAGAAGGCGTCGGCGCTCGGAGTGCCGGTCGTCGCCGAGATCGAGCTCGCGTTTCGCCACCTGCGCGGGCGCGTCGTGGCGATCACCGGATCGAACGGAAAGTCGACGACGACGGCGCTGGTGGGAGAGATTCTGACCGAAGCGGGGCGCGAGCCGGTCGTTGCGGGAAACATCGGCGAGCCTCTGATCGGCGCGATCGACGGGGAACGCGAGCGGACGTACGTCGTCGAGCTCTCTTCGTTTCAGCTCGAGACGATCGAGACGTTTCGGGCCGATGTCGCCGTACTGCTGAACATCACTCCCGACCACATGGATCGCTATGCGACGCTCGACGATTATGCCGGGGCGAAGTATCGGATTTTCCGCAATCAGACGCCGGACGATGCCGCCGTGGTCAACGCCGGCGATCCGAAGACCTCCGAGCCGCCGACGCCGGCGAGGGTGAGCCGATTTTCCTCGTCGCACCGAACCGTTCCGGGAGCGTGGCTGGAGAACGAGATGCTCGTGCTCGAGGATGGTGGAGGACGCCGCGAGATCGAGCGTGCGGTGCTCGCGATTCCCGGAGTCGCGAACGTCGAGAATGCCCTCGCCGCGTGGCTCGCCGTCGATGCGCTCGGCGTTCCCGATGATGCGGTCGAGCGCGCATTCCGCTCGTTCCGCGGATTGCCGCATCGGATGGTTCTCGTGCGGGAGCTCGATGGGGCTCGCTACATCAATGATTCGAAGGGGACGAATGTCGACGCGACGCTCAAGAGTCTCGAGGGGATGGACGACGGCTGCGTCCTGCTGATTCTCGGCGGGAAGGACAAGGATGGTGAGTTCGAGCGCCTTCGCGATCTCGTCGCTCGCAAGGCGCATGCGGTGCTGACGATCGGTTCGGCGGCATCCACGATCGAAGAGGCGCTTGAGGGAACGACCACGATCGAGCCGTGCGGCGATCTGGGCGCGGCGGTCCGCTTCGCTCATCGCCATGCCCGGCCTGGAGACGTCGTCCTTCTCTCGCCGGCCTGTGCCAGCTTCGATCAGTACGAGAACTTCGAGCATCGTGGACGACACTTCGAGGAGCTGGTGAACGCGCTATGAGCCGCCGGCTGACCTACGACAGGTACCTGTTCGGCGCGGCGATGCTGATCATCGTCGTCGGGCTGGCGATGATCTACAGCGCATCGGCGATGATCGCCATGCAGAAGAGCGGGATCGACAATCCTTATTTCTATCTCGGCCGCCAGAGCCTCTGGCTCCTCGTTTCGGCAGGGGTCATGCTGGCGCTCATGCACGTCGACCTGAACCGCCTTCGCATGCCCGTGCTGGTTCATGTGCTGGTTGCCGGGGTGGTCGCTCTTCTGATCGTCGCGCTCTTTCAGCCGGCCATCAACGGCACCCATCGCTGGATCGTCATCTCGCGCTTCCATTTCCAGCCGTCGGAGCTGGCCAAGCCGATCATCATTCTCTTCCTCGCCTCGCAACTGGCGCAGAAGGAAGAGCGGATCGACGATCTCCCTTCGACGCTGTTGCCGATCGGAAGCGTCCTGGCGACGATCTGCGGGTTGGTCCTTCTCGGTCCCGACTTCGGAACCGCACTGACGATTCTCGCCGTGTCGCTCATCCTGCTCTTCGTCGCCGGCGTTTCCTGGAAACGAATCGCCGTTTTTTCGATCGCACTCGTTCCGGCCTGCATCGCGCTTCTGCTGTCGGCCGACTACCGTCGCGATCGCCTTCTGTCGTTTCTCAATCCGGAGGCCGACCCGCTGGGGAAGGGGTTCCAGGCGATGCAGTCGCTGATCGCGATCGGCACGGGAGGAATGACGGGACTCGGAATCGGAAACGGCCGCCAGAAGCTCTTCTTCCTCCCCGAGCCGCACACCGATTTCATCTTCTCGATCATCGGCGAAGAGCTCGGGTTCACCGGCGCGATGATCCTTCTGCTGGCCTTCGCCTTTCTTCTCTGGCGCGGGTTCCGTCTCGCCTGGCTGGCTCGTGACCGCTTTGCCTTCTATGCCGCTCTCGGATTCACGCTCATGATCGGGCTGCAGATGCTGATCAATGTCAGCGTCGCCCTCTGTCTGTTGCCCACGAAAGGAATTCCATTGCCCCTGGTCAGCTATGGCGGCTCGTCATTGATGGCCAGCATGATTGCCATCG
Source organism: Thermoanaerobaculia bacterium (assembly GCA_035546335.1). Classification (GTDB taxonomy): domain Bacteria; phylum Acidobacteriota; class Thermoanaerobaculia; order Gp7-AA8; family Gp7-AA8; genus DATKDP01. The sequence continues at coordinate 22,097 of DATKDP010000016.1, forward strand.
GCCTGCTTTTGAACATTTCCCAGCAGTCGGATTGATGCGGAGCGAGACACGGATGAAGGGAGAGCGAGATGGGGTCGAGATTCCGGGCTCGGAGGTTTCCGTTCAGGGTCGAGTGTGCGCGCAGGAGGCATCGCCTGCGGTCGTGGATGCACGAGTTGTGGAGATGGAGGCGTTGAGCTCCGGACATGAAGAATGAGGCGGGAGTGTTGATGATCGGAGGCGGAGGAACGGGGGGACACATCTACCCGGCGCTCGCCATCGCGCGCGAGTACGTCGCGCGCAATCCGCGGCGCCGTGCTGTCTTCGTCGGCACTGACTACGGTCTGGAGAAAACTCTCGTGCCGCGCGCCGGCTTTCCCCTCGAGCTGATCTCCGTCGGCGGACTCAAGGGGAAGTCGCCTGCGGAAACGATTCGAAATCTGATTCGTCTTCCGCGCGGCTTCTTGCAGGCGTGGCGTCTGATCTCGCGCCATCGTCCCTCGGTGATTCTGGGAGTCGGAGGCTATGCCTCCGGACCTCTGCTCGCCGCAGGAGCCGTGCGGCGGATCCCGACGCTGATCCACGAGCAGAACGCCTTTCCGGGTCTCACAAATCGTCTTCTGGCACGCCTGGTCAGTCACGTTGCGGTTGCGTTTCCCGAAGCGCTGCAGCGTCTCGGGCGCGAGGGGAGCGTCACCGGGAACCCGGTCCGGCAGGAGTTCCTCGAAGTGCGGGGAGAGCCGCTTTCGCTTCGCGAGGGGAAGAGCCGCCTGCTTCTGTTCGGTGGAAGCCAGGGGTCGCGAATCCTCAACGAGACGATGATCGTCGCGCTGCTCTTTCTCGCACGTCTCGTGGGGAGGCTCGACATCGTCCATCAGACGGGACCGAACGATCATGCGCGGGTGAGCGAAGCCTATCGCGCCTCGCCGTTTCCGGAGGCGAGAGTCGTGCCGTGGCTCGATGCGATGTCCGAGGAAATGGCGGCCGCCGATCTGGTGGTCGCGCGCGCGGGAGCGATGACCATCGGCGAGCTTTGTGCCGTCGGGCGGGCCTCGATTCTCGTTCCGTTCGCCCTGGCGGCGAACAATCATCAGGAGGTCAACGCGCGCGTTGTGGAGGCGGCGGAGGGAGCGACGGTGATCACCGAAAGGGAGCTGACGCCGGAGAAGCTGGCGGCGAGGATCAGCGAGCTGGCGGCCGATCCCGATCGAACGCGGCGCATGGGGGAGGCGGCGAAGCGGCTGGCGACGCCGGAGGCGACGGCGAGGATCGCCGGGATCATCGAAAATATCGAGAGAATTTAATTGCATTGCCATGGCGGCATATTTAGAATGAATCTATTTGAACTAACTATATGTCATGAATTTCGGCCACATTAAGAACATCCATTTCGTCGGCATCGGCGGAATCGGCATGAGTGGCATCGCGGAGATTCTGAGCAACTACGATCTGATGATTTCCGGCTGCGATCTGAAGTCGAGCGCGATCACCGACAGGCTTGTACGCCTCGGGATTCCCGTTGCCATCGGGCATGATGAACGTCACCTCGCCGATGCCGATCTCGTCGTTATCTCTTCGGCGGTCCGGCAGGAGAGCCCGGAAGTTGCGCATGCGCGGGAGATCAATCTTCCCGTGGTTCGCCGCGCCGAGATGCTCGGCGAGATCATGCGCCTCAAGAGGGGCATCGCCATCGCCGGAACGCACGGCAAGACGACGACGTCGGCGATGACCGCTCTCGTGCTGTCGGACGCCGGACTCGATCCGACGCTCATCATCGGAGGAGTGCTGCGGAACATCGACAGCAGCGCCCGCCTGGGAACGGGCGAGTTTCTGGTGGTCGAGGCGGACGAGTACGACCGATCGTTTCTCACACTCGAGCCCTCGCTCGCGGTCATCACCAGCATCGAGGCGGATCATCTCGACTGCTATCGCGATCTCGACGACATCCGAGACGCGTTTGCTCAGTTCGCCAGACGCGTTCCGTTCTACGGCAGCGTGATCGGATGCATCGACGACGACAACGTCCGCGCGCTTCTCGATTCGCTTCCCAGGCGCTCCATCCGTTACGGCCTCGGCGAAGAGGCGTCGCTTCGCGCCGTCGACCTTCAGTTCGATACGCCAGGGACGCATTTCACGGTGGAGCGCTCCGGCGAATCGCTGGGAACCGTGCAGCTGCGCGTCCCCGGTTCTCACAATGTCCGGAACGCGCTCGCGGCCATCGCCGTCGCCTTCGAGATCGACGTGCCGTTCGAGACCGCTGCAGCGTCGCTCGAGAAGTTCACCGGCGTGGAGCGGAGATTCCAGATTCTCGGGGAGTGGCGCGGGGCGATCGTGGTCGACGACTACGCGCACCATCCGACCGAGATCGCTGTGACGCTCGAAGCGGCGCGACGAAGCTATCCAGGACGGCGCCTCGTCGCCCTCTTCCAGCCGCATCTCTATTCGCGCACCCGCGACTTCTCGCGTGAGTTCGCCGATTCGCTCCAGCGAGCCGACCTCGCCTTCGTCTCGCAGATTTACCCGGCGCGGGAAGATCCGATCGAAGGGATCAGCTCGAGCCTGATCACCGAGGCGGCGAGAAAACTGGGAGCGGAGAACGTGAAGCTGATGGGGGGAGAGATCGACGAGCTGGTCGAGCAGCTCCGCTCGCTCCTGGGATCGAACGACCTGTTCCTGACGATGGGAGCTGGTGACATCAATGGCGTCGGCCAGGCGCTGGTGGAGGGAGAATCATGAGCGTCGAATCGGGCCGCCAGTTCATGCGCCCGGTCGATCTCGGGCGCACGCGGCGCAACCAGCGCCAGCTGCGGGCTCACAGGCTTCTGATCGTCGGAGCAAACGTGATTCTCATCACCCTCTTCGCGATCGGCGGCGTCTGGATCTTTCAGAGAACGCAGCAGGATTCGCGATTCGAGATCCGGTCGATCGAGACGGTCGGTGCATCTCGCACGACCGCGGCTCAGCTGGATGCCATCACCTCTCCCTACATCGGAGCGAATCTCTTCAAGATCAATCTGGCGCGACTCGATGCGGATCTCCGCGCGCTCCCCTGGGTGAAGAGCGTCGCCGTCGAGAAGCGTCTTCCCGACGGGCTGATTCTTCATCTCTTCGAGCGCGTCCCCGTCGCGCTCGTGCTCGAAGACGGGCGCGTGCGCTATGCCGATGCGGACGGAGTGGTCTTCGACGAGATGTCGCCGGAGATTGGTGCTGCCGATTTCCCGCTGATCACAGGGGCCGGCGGCCCCGGGATCGTACGATGTATCGCATTCCTCCAGTCGCTGCGCGCGAAGAGCCCGGAGCTCCACGCGCGCGTGTCCGAAGTCACGCCCGTCGAGCCGGACGGATTTCTGCTGTACGACCGTGCGCTCTACGCGCAGGTGGTTCTGCCCGACGAGCATGCGGTCACGCGGTGGAAAACCCTCTACGGTATCGCCGCGGCCGAGGGATACGGTCCGGCGTCGATCGAATACGCGGACCTTCGTTTCCGAGAACGAGTCATCGTGCGGCCGAAACGGGCGAAGATCGCCGTCGAGCCTCACCGGGAAATTGAGAACAGCGCGATCGCGAACTGATGCGAGCGGGCGCGAACAGGAGACAGGAGCCATGCCCAAGACCGAGAATTACGTCGTAGCGCTCGACATCGGGACTTCGAAAGCGTGTGTGCTGGTGGGGGAAGTGAACGATCGGGGCCAGCTCGAGATCATCGGGAAAGGCACCTCGCCGATGAAGGGAACGCGTCGAGGGAACATCATCAACCTCGACCAGGCCATCGAGGCGATCAAGAAGGCCGTCGACGAGGCCGAGGTGATGGCCGGCCTGCAGATCGAATCGGCCTTCGTCGGCGTCGCCGGCGACCACATCCGCTCGATCAATTCGAAGGGGGTCGTCTCGGTGATGGGACGCCACAAAGAGATCGGCAAAGAGGATATCGATCGGGTGATCGAGGCCTCGAAGTCGATCAGCATTCCGGGGGAGCTCGAGCTGCTCCACGTGATTCCGCGCGAGTTCGTCGTCGACGGACAGGACGGAATCCACGATCCGCTGGCGATGACAGGCTCACGTCTCGAGGCCAACGTCCACATTGTCACCGGCGCGCGCACTCACGATCAGAACGTGCTGACCTGCGTCAACAAGGCGGGAATCGCCGTCACCGAACTGGTCCTCGAGCCGCTCGCCGCGGCGGAAGCGGTTCTCACGCACGACGAGCGCGAAATGGGCGTGCTTCTCCTCGACCTCGGTGCGGGGACGACCGACTACGCCGTCTTTCTCGAAGGCAATGTCGTTCATACCAACGTACTGCCGGTCGGTGCGGGTCATTTCACCTCCGATATCTCGGTCGTCCTGCGCACGCCGATGGAAGACGCGGAGCGGATCAAGAAGCGCCATGCCTGCGCGCTCGCCTCGCTCATCACCGACGAAGATCCTATCGAGGTTCCCACCGTCGGTGGAAGGCCGGCGAAGATTCTCTCCCGTCACGAGCTGACCAACATTCTCGAGCCGCGCGCGGCGGAGATCGCCAAGCTGGTGTATCGCGACATCGAGAAGGTGGGTCTGGAGAAGGAGATCCGCTCCGGAGTGGTCGTCGTCGGCGGAGGGGCGGAGATGGACGGCATGATCGAGATGATCGAGCAGGTGTTCGATCAGCAGGCTCGCAAGGGGGTGCCGGCGGGGCTCGGAGGTCTCGCCGACACGGTTGCAGGACCGGAGTGGGCGACCGCTGCGGGGCTGCTGCTGTGGGGATTTCGGGCGAAAGCCGAGGAGCGCAAGCGGCCGCGAACTCGCTTCGCCCGTGTTGCGGAGTCGTTCAAACAATGGTTTGCGCAGAGCTGAGGTGCAATGTGAATGGTCGTGAGAGCGTAGGGGGGTATCTGCGCATACGCCCTGAAGGGGAGGTGACGGAGGTGCAGCTCCGGAGCTTCCTGCGCGTGGCGGGGGCGAGGCATGGCTCGCCCCCGCCCAGCCTCGATCGCGACGTGCTCGGACAGATCGTCCGGCCGGCTGGTTGCCGGCTCGGGCTCGGCAAGTGGCAGCAGTCTTCAATCCGGAGGGCGGAACATGATTACATTCGATGAGTCACCAGGACGAGGGAAGCTCGAGATCTCGATGGACGAAGAGCTGCCGGCAAAAATCAAGGTCATCGGAGTCGGTGGAGGCGGCGGCAATGCCGTCAACCGGATGATCCAGTCGGGAATCGGCGGTGTGGAGTTCATCGTCGCCAACACCGATCTGCAGGCGATGCGCAACTCGCTCGCCTCGGTCAAGCTGCAGATCGGCTCGAAGCTGACCAAGGGTCTGGGCGCGGGAGCGAATCCCGACGTCGGCAAGCAGGCGGCGCTCGAAGACACCGACAAGATCCTCGAGGTTCTCAGCGGAGCCGACATGATCTTCATCACCGGCGGCATGGGGGGCGGCACGGCGACCGGGGCGACGCCCATCATCGCGTCGCTCGCCAGCGAGCTCGGAGCGCTGACCGTCGCCGTCGTCACCAAGCCCTTCAACTTCGAAGGAAAGCGCCGGCGCGTTCAGGCCGAGCAGGGGATCCGGGCGCTGCGCGACTCGGTCGACACGCTGATCACGATTCCCAACGAGCGCCTCCTGAACTTCGTCGAGCGTGCAACCTCGCTCAGCGATGCGTTCCGGATCGCGGATGACATCCTGCGTCAGGCGGTTCAGGGAATCTCCGATCTGATCACCGTTCCCGGCGAGATCAATCTCGACTTCGCCGACGTGAAGACGATCATGCACGGAATGGGAATGGCGCTCATGGGCACGGGAGTCGCCAGCGGCGAGCACCGTGCGGTCGAAGCGGCGCAGCGCGCCATCTCCTCACCGCTGCTCGAGGAAGCGTCGATCGAAGGAGCGAGAGGCGTTCTGATCAACGTCACCGGCGGCAACGACATGACGCTGTTCGAAGTCAACGAGGCGGCGTCGGTGATCCAGGAGGCCGCGGACGAAGAGGCCAACATCATCTTCGGCACGGTCATCGATCCGAAGATGCAGGACGAGATCAAGGTCACCGTCATCGCCACCGGGTTCGACACGGCGACGCGCGGATTCCTCAATGCGCGCGGAGAGTCGCTCTCCGGCCGCACGCCGAGTCAGCCGGCGGCGGCGCGCATGGCGACGCAGGAGATGCGTCTGGCGGCTCCGCAGCAGAGCGCCGAAGCGTCCGCGGAGGCTCCGCCGCAGATCGGCGCCGAGGAGGAGATCTACGATCCGCCGTTCTTCCGCCGCACCTCCGGCTTCGGACCGATGGCCAACGACTTCGGCAACGATCTCGACATCCCGACCGTGATTCGCAACCTGAGCGACTAGGGAGAAAGTGGCCGAACCTTGTCGCGGATGCGACGCGAGGAACGCTGTCATCCCGAGCCTTTTCAGCCATCGCGATCGTGCGAGGACGCACGACCCCCTCGAACAGCGGCCATCGTTTCGGTGTCGCGAGCACGCGGTGGGGAGAGCGGGCGTCCCGCGCCCGCCCTGTGTGGGTGGGGGATGCGGCCGACGCTCTGTGCCGGCCGCCTTCGCGGCCTTCCGAAATGAGATCCCGTGTAATCGTCCCCGCCCTCACGGGCGGGGCTGAGGTTGTAGCGGCCGCCTTCGCGGCCACGCGGGCGCCATGGGTTTGGGTGTCGCGAGAATGCGGGCGAAGCGATTGCGCTGCGTGGAGGTCAGCAAGCCTGTTGCGGTGGCCGGCGTGGGCTCCATGCACACCTTCGGTGTGCGGCGATGGGAAACGGTGTTGCCGGCGTCCGGTGGTGGCGCTTCGCGCTCACCACCGGCTAGAATCCATGCATCCCTCCGGGATGCATTGCCTGGCGCTTCGTATCCTCGGCCGCGTGCTCCGCCGGCTGTGATCCATGCACCCCGGGGTGCAGTGTCACGCCGGCTGTCGCGAGTCGGGGAGAGAACCTGACGGCGATGGCGACGACGACGGCTCGTCACTCCCACTCGATCGTGCTCGGCGGCTTGGAGGAGATGTCGTAGACGACGCGGTTGACGCCGCGCACTTCGTTCACGATCCGGCGCGAGATGATGTCGAGGACCTCGTGCGGCATACGGTACCAGTCCGCGGTCATGAAATCGGTCGTCGAGACGGCGCGCAGCGCGATCACGTTCTCGTAGGTCCGCTCGTCGCCCATCACGCCGACGGTCCTGACCGGAAGAAGAACGGCGAATCCCTGGGAGATGTCGCGGTAGAGTCCCGCCCGGCGAATCTCCTCGATGGCGATCGCGTCGGCGTTCTGCAGGATCTCGACGCGGTCGGGCGTCACCTCGCCGAGGATCCGAACGGCGAGACCCGGCCCTGGAAAAGGATGTCTCCAGACGAATTCTTCTTCGAGGCCGAGCTCGATCCCGAGGAGCCGGACCTCGTCTTTGAAGAGCTCGCGGACGGGCTCGATCAGGGAGAGGCCCATCTTCTCCGGAAGTCCGCCGACGTTGTGATGCGTCTTGATCACGGCCGAGGGTCCTTTGATCGAGACGGACTCGATCACGTCGGGATAGAGCGTCCCCTGCACGAGGAAATCGACGTCCGGAATCCTCCGCGCCTCTTCTTCGAAGATGGCGATGAATTCGTAGCCGATCCGTTTCCTCTTGAGCTCCGGATCGCTGATGCCGTCCAGGCGCGCGAAGAAGCGCTCCTTCGCGTCGACTGCGATGATGTGCATTCCGAGCCCGTCGCTGAGCCGCGATACGACCTGAATCGCTTCGTCCTTTCGCAGCAGCCCCGTATCGACGAATACCGCGGTGAGCTGATCGCCGATCGCTTCGGCGACCAGCAGCGACGCGACCGATGAATCGACGCCGCCACTCACGGCCGCAATCGCGCGGCGATCGCCGACCAGATTGCGAATCTCCTCCACTTTGCGCCGCCTGAAATCGCCCAGATCCCAGGTGCCGCTGCAGCCGCAGACGCCGAAGAGGAAGTTGCGGATGATCTGCGCTCCCGCCTCGGTGTGCGTGACTTCGGGGTGGAACTGGATCCCGAAACAGCTCCGTTCGACATTCTCGAATCCGGCAATCGGAGCGTTCGGCGACGAGGCGATCGTCCGGAATCCCGGCGGCACCTCGAGAATGCGGTCGCCGTGGCTCGCCCAGACGCGCTGGTGAGCCGGCGTGTCGCGGAAGAGCATGCTTTCCTGCACGCCGACCTCGGCGCGGCCGTACTCCCGCTCGGTCGCCGCTTCGACTCTTCCTCCGAGGAGGTAGGCGGTGAGCTGCATTCCGTAGCAGATCCCGAGGATCGGGATGCCGAGATCGAAGACCTCGCGCGCGCAGTAAGGGGCGTTCGCGCCGTAAACCGATTGAGGCCCGCCGGAGAGGATGATGCCCTTCGGCGCGAGCCGGCGGATCGCATCGACGGAGAAATCGAACGGATGGATCTCGGAGTAGACCTTCTGCTCGCGTACCCGGCGGGCGATGAGCTGTGTGTATTGCGCTCCGAAATCGAGAACGAGAATCGTTTCACCGGGGGTGATCACGGCGGGAAGTATAGTTCAGAGGCGGCGAGGGGGAGGGGGGACGAGGGACGAGGGACGAGGGAGGAGAGACGAGAGACGAGGGACGAGGGAGGAAGAGCAGATGGCAAATGGCAGATGGCAGAGGTGAGAGGGTGAGAGACGAGAGGGACGAGAGCGGAAGAGCAGATGGCAGATGGCAGATAACAGAAGAAAAACAGATGGCAGTTTCCAGATCGCAGAGGGGTGAGGGAAGAGTCGGATGGTAGGCTCTAGCGGGCTCGAACCGCTGACCTCCACCGTGTCAAGGTGGCGCTCTAACCAACTGAGCTAAGAGCCTGTCCGGATCGAAGGGAGGTGGTAGGCGCTAGCGGACTCGAACCGCTGACCCCCACCGTGTGAAGGTGATGCTCTACCGACTGAGCTAAGCGCCTGAATCCCTCGGACCCTTTTTGAAACCTTCCCTCTGTACCGCAGTATTTCCGGAGGGAGAGCCAGAATAGTGGAGCGACCGAGGGCAGTCAAGCCGAGAGGCAGAAGGCGGATAGCATAGGGACGAGGGGCGAGAGACGAGAGAGGCGAGAAGGGAGAGACGGGAGAGGCATAGCAGATGGCAGATTTCAGATAGCAGAGGTGCGAGGATCTCTCGCCTCTCGCCTCTCGCCCCTCGCCCCTCGTCTCTCGCTCGGCATACAATCACGCGGATGAGAACGCTGATCATCACCGGAGGTACGGGTGGATTGGGGGAGGTGGTTGTTCCGCGAACGGCGCGTGATCATCGTTGCGTCGTGCTCTACCGCACGGAACGTCCCGAAGGGGCGAACGTCGAAGCCGTCCGGTCCGATCTCACGAACGAGTCGAGCGTTCGCGCCGCGCTCGAGGAAGCGGTCCAGCGCTTCGGAGCGCCGTACGGGCTCGTTCATCTCGCCGGCGGGTACGCAGGTGGAAACGTCTCGCAGACGAGCGGCGAGACGTGGCGGCAGATGATGGGACTCAATGCCGACAGCTCGTTCTTCGTGATCCGTCATGTGCTGGCGCACATGCGCCGCGACGAGCCGGGAAGAATCATCGCCATCAGCTCCGCGGCCACGCGGACGAAGCTCGCCGGAGCCGCCGCCTACACCGTTTCGAAATCGGCGCTCAATGTGCTGATCGAGCTCACCGCGGCCGAGCTCGAAGGCTCGGGGATCACTGCAAATGCAATCCTCCCGGACTCGCTCGACACGCCGGCGACGCGCAAGGCGATGCCGGAGGCGAGGCTCGTGCCGCTTGATCGCGTGGCCGAAACGATTCTTTTTCTTCTCTCCGATGCCGCGGCGAGCATCAACGGCGCGCTCATTCCGCTGGAGGGGTGACGATGCGCCCGAGTCGCGGATTCCTCTCGGCGCTGGCGGGCCTCGGCGTGACGATCCTCGGCTGGTACTCGCCGTGGGCGTGGCCGGCATGGCCCGCTACAGTGGGGCTCGACCTCTTCTTCGCCGATTTCTCCGAGATGTCGTACGGAGCCCGCGCCGCAGCGGTCGTTGTCCTGATCGCCCTCAACGTCGCGGTGTGGGCGCTGATCGCCCACACCGCGTGGTGGGTCGTGAGGGCTGCTACTCGCTCCAGGGAGGCTTGACGCCGTTGACGCGCGCATAGGCGATCGACTGCCCGAGGTGCTCGTGTCCGTGCGCGATCAGCGTCACGAGCACGTTCCGGATGGTCGTCTTGCGTCCGAAGAAATCGACTTCCTTCTCCAGATCGGCGTCGCTCAATCCCTTGACCATCTTCCGCGCGTGATCGAAGGAGGCTCGCATCATCTCGGCGACTTTCACCTTGTCCGTCGCCGCCTTGTCGAGTGCGCGCAGATCCATACCTTCCGGAGGTGCGACTCCGATGATCGTGCCGAGAAAGTAGTTTCCCTGGGCTACGTGCAGATACGCCTCGGCCACCGATCGGATTCCCTCGGAAGGTCTCCAGTCGTACTTTTCCTGCGGTACTGCTCCGGCGAGCGCGAGCGTCTGTTTCTCGAGGTAGTCGAGCTGCCCGACCATCTCCGCCCGGAATGCCTCCGAGGGTGTTTTTGCCGTGGCCGGCTTGCCATGATCGTGCTGCGCGGCGATGGGCAGCGTGACGAGAAGAACGATGATCAAATACGAGAGTGTGGGCTTCGAGCGCATGCAACCTCCATAGTCAGTCGTGTGTGTTTTGGTTTGATCGGAGTAGTCCGCAAAGTCTATCTCAAAGACTCTCGGGATTTGAGACTGGCCAGCTTGTGCCCTCATTCCTTCATTCGCGCCTCGAGAATCGCGTTGATCAGATCCTCGGGCGCGTCGTCGATCTCCGAGGTATCGATCGCAGCCAGCTTCGCCATCCGGATCGTCTGTTCGTAGCTCCGGAGATACGCGATGCACGATGGGCAGACAACGAGATGCCGCTGGAACTCGGCGCGGATCTCCTCGGCGAGCTCGTTGGCGAGGTAATCGGCGAGAAACGCGATCACTTCGCTGCACGGAAGAAAGGGGCGGGCACTCGTCATTCCACGCTCCTTATGTGAGGGTCGAGCAGCGTGCGGAGAGCCTGCCGCCCGCGATGAAGTCTGATTTTTACCGCATTCGGCGTCACTCCGAGAATCTGCGCCGCCTCTTCGGTGGTGAGCTCTTCGATGTCGCGCAAGAGAAGAACGACGCGGTAGGTATCGGGCAATTGATCGATCGACCGTTGCACGAGGTTGCTCAGCTCGCGAAGCTCGAGGATCGTCTCGGCGGACTCGGCCCAGGGAACGCTCGATTCCAGCTGGTGGCCATCGTCACGGAATCGTGGAAGGTACTCCTCGATGTCTTCCTCCGGATGCCGGCGCCGGGTGCGCAGCTTCATGAGGCAGGCGTTGATCAGAATCCGATGGAGCCACGTCGATAGACGGGCATTCGACTCGAAGCCGCCGAGGGCCTTGAACATGGAAACGAATGCGTCCTGAACGGCGTCGCGCGCGTCCTCTTCGCTGCGCATGAACCGCCGGGCAACACGCAGGAGGATCGGGGTATGAGTCCGCACCAGCGTCTCGAACGCGCGGCTGTCGCCTCCCCGCAGACGCTCGAGCAGCCGCGCTTCGCTCCCCTCGGATCGCGTTTGCGTTGAGATGTCCATGAAAGATTCCCTGTCGTCCGCGCCGGTCGATGAGAATGCGTGCGACGGAACATGAGCACGAGTCTTCACGAGATTATCCACGAAGTGTCGCTGCCTGGAGAAACTTCATGTCGCGCGTGCGCGCCATGATGTCGCTCACCAGTTCCTCTGGGACATCGGTGGCCGGCTCGTCGAGCTCTCCGAGAAGCTCGGTCGTCGTTCGATAGCTGTCGAGGTAGGCCTGGCAGGACCGGCAACGCCCGAGGTGGCGCTCGAGCTCGTGTCGCGACAGATCGTCGAGGTCGCCCGAAACGTAGTCGGCGATGAAGTCGATGAGCTGCCTGCAGGTGATGTAGGGTCGTTCGGACATCTGCATGGTCTGATGCCGGACCATGGCCGGTGGTTTCCGTCATCGAGGGCGGCGAGAGGGCGGGGGCTTTGGAGTGCGGCGCACGCGCCGCTTTCGATCCGAGGCGCGGACCGCCGAGGGCGGCACCAGCCGGATCTTGGGTATCGGGATTGCTGGAATCAGCATGAGGGAGAAACCTCAGCCGATGAGCTGCCGTCGAAGAGAAACGAATGGAGTGGAAACGAACGTGATCCGACGGCTGGCGATGGTCCTGCTCATGGGGATCGTTCTCGCTCTGCACCCCTCACAAGGCCTTGCGCAGGAGGAGGAGCCGGCGAAGAAGACTCCGCCACCCGACTACTCGCGCAAAGCGCTGCTGACGATTTTCAGCGACTTCTACGTCGTGGAAGACGAGGAGGAGAACGGCTATCCCCTGCAGTGGCCGCTGGAGATCGGGCGCACGCGCTATCGCTTACGCTTTCTCCCCATCATGATGCCGATGGTGGGGACGGTGGCACAAGGCGGCAACCCGCTGCCGATGATCAATCCGTTCACCCAGCTCGGTCTGGACTTTCCATTCGTCTCGAGGGGAGGAGGGGAGGCGATGAGCGAGCGCGACTTCCAGCGGGCTTTGCGCCGGCTCGAGCGGCGCAAAGAGCGGGAACGGCGCGAGCGCGACTGACGTTTGGACGCCCCTTTCGGCCTCCGCGTACAATGAATCGATGAACGTTGCCATCCGGGCGGCCGAGCTCTCCAAGAGCTATCGCCTCTATCGCCGGCCGATCGATCGTTTTCTCGAGATGCTGACTCCGGTGAGGCGCCATACGGTCTTCCCGGCGCTCCAGGACGTCTCGTTCGCGATCGCCACCGGAGAGACCGTCGGGCTGATCGGACAGAACGGAGCGGGGAAGAGCACACTTCTCAAGCTGCTCTGCGACGTGACCCAGCCGACGTCGGGACGTCTCGAGACGAACGGAACGATCGCCTCGATTCTCGAGCTCGGTACGGGGTTTCACCCCGAGTTCACCGGCCGCGACAACGCCGCACTCAACGCCGCGATCCTCGGGCTCAGCCCGGCGGAAGTTCGAGAGCGCCTTCCGCTGATCCTCGAGTTCTCCGAGCTCGGCAGTTTTCTCGATCAGCCCGTCAAGACCTACTCTTCCGGCATGTACATGCGCCTCGCGTTTTCGGTTGCGGTCAACGTCGATCCCGACATCCTGGTGATCGACGAAGCGCTCGCGGTGGGCGATGGCCACTTCCAGAAGAAGTGCATCGACAAGATCCGGGAGTTCCAGACGAAAGGGAAGACGATTCTCTTCTGCTCGCATGCGCTCTACTACATCTCGACGCTCTGCCACCGCACGATCTGGCTCGACCAGGGGACGGTCCGCAGAATCGGGCCCTCGGTCGACGTCGTCCATGAATACGAGACATTCCTCATGGAGCGCGATCGGGAGAAGGGCGTGGTGCCCGACGAATCTGTCAGCAGCATCTCGCCGATCCGCATCGGAGAGCTGACTTTGACCGATCGGCTCGGCAGGCCGTCGGAGACGTTTGCGACGGGAGACGATATTCATGTGCGAGTGGGCATCGATTCGTCGATTCCCTCGCAGCCGATCCACCTCATGCTCGGTGTCCTGCGGGCCGCCGACGAGATGCAGTGTTTCGCCGTCGGGACGCACGGCGATGGGGTGGAGCCATTCGCAGGGCGTTCGCATTACGACCTGACGATCAAGCTCCGGTCCGTTCCCCTGCTCCGTGGAGACTACGCCGTCGTTCTTTTCGCCGGCGACGAGAATGCGATGCATGTGTTCGACAGGAAAGACATCCGCCCCGCCTTCTCCATCGCCGGCGACCGGTACGAGATCGGGCTGATCGCCGTCTCGCATTCATGGGAGGTCGCGTCGGAAGTGAGAACCGGTACGGCGTGACACAGCCGCCGATGCACATCGATTTCGAGGGAGAGGGGCCCCTCGCGCCGGAGATCGCGGCGCTCGTCCGGAGCGTTCGCGTCGCGGCGGGAGCGACGCCGCTCAGCGTTGCGGATCCGGTCATCGATACGAGCGCGATCCTCGCGAGTGAGACGCGAACCTCACGCGTGAGGCTCGGCGGCGAGAGGATCGCGACGATCTCGGTCGCTCTCCACGAGCCCGAGCCGGTTCGTCTGATCGTCGATTCGGATGATACCGGGCGCTTTCCTTTCGAGCTGTCGGATCCCGACGCGACGCGCAAGGCTCCTCCCATCGAGCGGATGCGGATTGCCTTTTCCGGAGGGACCGGCGACCGGCGTCTCAGAATGACCATGAAGACGATCGCCGAATTGAAGCGCCGCGCGATTCCCGTCGAGACGATCTGCGTCGGAGAGGCGGGGATCGCTGCAATCGCCGCCGGCTACGAGTTCCCGGAGCTTCGAGCGGGAGAGCTGACATCGCTCCTTCTGACGAGCACGCTTTTCCTGGAACCGATCCTCGAGGGAGAAGGAGAGACGGGCCTCGCACATCTCGCGGCGGCTCTCGGCGTTCCCCTCGTCACGCATGCGTCGGCGTCACCTTGCCTCCTGGCGCATCCGCCGGCGATCGCAGTGGAGGAATGGAGCGGCGACGCCTTTGCCGATGCGATCGCGATGCGTCCCGCGCGGCAGTCCGCCGATCGGGTCGCATCGCCATTCGCCGGCGCTCTCTGGAAGGTGCTCCGCCATGGCGAAGCGTGAGCGATCGCTGCTCATCGTCAATTTCCGTTCGGCGGAGCTCGCTCGCGAGGCAGTCGCTTCGGCCCGGCAGGCTTCGAGCGCGCCATTGCAGGTCGTCATCGTCGACAACTCCTGCGACGATGCCGAGCTCGCCAGGCTCCGGGACCTCGACGTTCTGCTGATCGCCGCCGAGCGGAACCTCGGCTATGCCGGGGGGATCAACCGAGGTGTGGAGTCGTGCGGCGGCGAGGTGATCGTGATCGCGAATCCTGACGTCGTTTTCGGTGAGGGCTCGATCGATCGACTCGCCGCTGCGCTCAGTGAGGGAATCGGAATGAGCGGCCCCGCACTCTTCTGGGACATCGGGCACGAATGGCATCTTCCTCCCGCCGATCCTGGAAGCATGGGGGAGAAGTTGAGCGAGCTGGCGGCGCTTCGTTCTTCGTCGTGGCGCGCGCGCCGGGAGCGCGCCCGGGCACGACGGCGTGTGCGATTCTGGTCGGACTCTTCGACGCGGCGTGTCGATGCGATCTCGGGAGCGGTGATGTGCGTCGATCGAGCGGTGCTCGATTCGATCGGCACGTTCGACGAGCAGTATCCGCTCTACTTCGAGGAGATCGATTTCATGCGGCGGATGCACGGCATCTCGGGAATTGCCTACGTTCCTTCGGCACAATGCCGTCATCTCTACAATCAGAGTGCCTCGATGGACGGCGCAGCGTCGTTGAAGTATCTGCAGTCGGAGTATCTCTATTACAGGAAATGGTACGGCGCGCGATTCGTCTCTCTGGTGGGGCGATTCGGTCGTGATCCGCATCCCCCGCTCTTCGCTCCCGATCTGGAGGGAAGCGCAATCCCGATCGAAGAGCCACTCGACGAGGTTGTGGTGGAGCTGTCGCCTTCGGCGAGCTTTGACTCGGCGGCGGGACATTTCCCGCAGTCGCAGGAAGTTGCCGTGCCGCGCGAGATCTGGAGCGATCACCGCGGCGAAACGCTGCATGCGCGGTTGATCGATCGGCGGTCGGGGCGGGAGAGGAGAAGGTTTCGGCTGCGGAAGCCGGGCGTTTGAAGCGCTCATCTGACAGGGCCGTGAATGGGCGATGACGGCGCTCCCGAACGCGGCTCATCCGAAGTAGGCGGTTCCACCACGCATGCCCCTCGATCTGAGTGACACGCCGACGAAGCCACCGCTCTCAATCGTGGCGCAGCGCCTCGGCTGGATCGGCGAGGCTCGCTTTATGGGCTGGCGGATAGCTGGCACCGAGAACGGCGCCGAGCAGCAGGGCCGGCACTGCAATCCAGACTGCGGTCTGCCACGGATCGACATCGAAGAGGAGCTTTTCGAGCAGCATGGCAGCGGCGGCGGCGAGGGGGATCCCGATGATCAATCCGAGAAGGGCGAGGCGTGTGCCGCGACCGACGAGAAGTCGCACGACGTCGGGACGGCGCGCGCCGAGGGCGACGCGAACACCGATCTCGCGGCGTCGCTGCTCGGCGGCATAAGCAGAGAGGCCGTACGCACCGATGCATGCCAGCAGCAGAGCGGCGATGGCGAACGCGGCGAAGGTACGGCCGAGGAAGCTCTCCGCCCAATGAATGACCTGGCGGCGCTGGCGCATCGTCAGAACGTCGTAGGTGGCGAACGCGGGATCGATGTGACGAATCGTCTCGCGGGCGGGACCGGCGAGGGTCGCGGGATCGACCGACTCCGAAGCGCGGATTAGCAGAGCCATCGTGCGAGGTGCGGAGACTGCATAGGGAAGATAGATGTTGAGTCTCGATTGTTCCGTCTCTTCGCCCAGCTCTTCGTAGACGATGTCGGGAGCGACGCCGACGACGCGATACGAGCGGCGGCGTGACGGCTCGGCGACCAGCAACTCTCTGCCGATGGCCGATTGCCCGGGCCAGAATCGCGATGCGAGGCGTTGGTTGACGATGACGGCGCCGCCGGGACGCGAGTCGAGTGCTTCGGTATCGGTGAAGGTTCGTCCTTCGATCATGCGAAGGCCCAGCGCCGGCCAGATCTCCGGAGAGACAGGGATTGCCTGCGAGCCGATCTCCTCGTCCGCGGACCCTCCCCGAGGGGGAACGAGACGGACGGTTCGGCCGCCATCATCCGCCGGAATGCTGCCGGTCGCAGCCGCCGAAGCGACGCCGGGCATGGCGGAGAGACCTTCGACGATCCGCGCGACGACGCGGGCTCGCGCTTCGAGCTCGTCGTAGGCATCACCGGGAATGTAGATCCGCATGCTGAGAAGCGGTTCGGGATCGAATCCGGCATCGCCGTGCTGCAGCCGCATCGCGCTCTGAGAGAGCAGGACCCCACCGACGAGCAGCGCCAGGCTCACGGCCACCTGTGCGGCGACCAGAGCCGACTGGAGGCGTCGCTGGCTCGCGGTGGCGCTCGAGCGGCCACTCTGCAGCGCTGGTGCGGGATCGACGCGCGAGATGCGGAATGCGGGCAGAAGGCCGCATGCGAGCGCAGTCAGCGCAGATACGAGGATCACGAAGGCGATGACGCGTGCGTCGATCTGCATCGCCGCCCAGTAGGGTGGAGGATCGGGACTGGAGGCGACGAGTGCCGCGACGCCCGCGTGCGCCAGAAAGAGGCCGATCAGACCGCCGGCCGCGGCGAGGATCGTCGTCTCGGCCAGCACGAGGCGGATCAATCGCGCTCGTCCTGCGCCGAGCGCCGCGCGGATGGTGAGCTCTTTCTGGCGCGCAAGTCCGCGAGCGACGATGATGCCCGCAACGTTCGCGCAGGCGACGAGGAGGACGAGGGCCACGGCGGCGAGCATGCTGGAGACGGCTCGGCGCGCCGGCCCTCCGACGAAGAAATCCCGCAGCGGCATCATATGAACGCCCCAGCCGCGATTCGTATCGGGATAGCTGGCGGCGAGATTCGCCGCCGCAGTGTCGATCTCCGCTCTCGCCTCGCTCGAGCTCATGCCTTCATGCAGAAGGCCGATCGAGAAGATGACGCGCCGGTCGCGATTCGCCTGGCGGTCGGCTGCAGCATACGGAAGCCAGAGGTCGTGGCGCTCGGGGAATGCGAACCGCGGCGGCATCACGCCGATGATCGTGATGGGACGGCCATTCACCGGCGCCGACTTCCCGATGATCGACCGATCGCCGTCGAAGCGCCGCTGCCAGAGTGCGTCGCTGATGATGGCGACGGTCTCGAATCCGGCTATCTTACTGAATCTATGGAGGCCTCTGCACGTGCCGGCAGCACGGAATGTTCGGCCGTGGTCCGGCCGGGTCCCGAAAACGGACAGTGAAGCGCCGCAGTCGCGGGCGCAGGGGCACATGTGCGCCCGACCCCCTCGCGCGGCCATGACATGTCGCCAAACCTCTACCCGCGGGTTGCGGCACGGCGCAGACCGAGGTCGACGATGCGCTGGATCAGTTTGGGATACGACATCCCTGCGGCCTCGGCGGCGGAGGCGAACTCCTCGCTGCGAGCGATCTCCGGATTCGGATTCGCTTCGAGAAAGTAGAGTTTTCCATGACGGTCGAGGCGATAGTCGATGCGGTTGTAGCCGTCGAGATCGAGCGTCCTGGCGATGCGCTTGGTCGTGCGTACGATCGACTGCCGAAGCTCCGCAGGCAGATCCTCCGCCTGCTTCTGGAAGATTCCGCGTCGCCGCTGGTACTCCGGGTCGTGCTTGACGCTCGCCGTGGCGATGGCTGCCGCTCCCGGCGGGAGGTTTTCGAATACCAGCTCCCAGACCGGAAGGACCTTGAGCTGCCGGTTGCCGAGAAGTCCGACGTAAAGCTCGCGACCCTCGACGAATTGCTCGACGATCGCGTCGGCGCCGATGCGCTGGTGGATGAATCCGACGCGTTCTCGCAATCGCTCGTCATCCTCGACAACCGAGGCCTGGGCGATGCCGCGCGACGCCTCGTCGGTCAGGCTCTTGACGATCAACGGAAACTCGAGCGAGCGAGGGCGCTGCACGCGGCGCCCGCGAGGGATGACGGTGAAACGGGGCACGACGAGGTGGTGATAGGCGACCAGCTTCTTGGACAGAGCCTTGTCGCGGGCGAGCATCAGGCCGCGGGGGTGGCATCCGGTGTAGGCGATCTGCATGAGCTCGAGGAAGCTGACGACGTGATGATCGAACTCGACACGCCCGAGGAACTCTTCGAGAAGATTGAAGACGATGTGAGGCTGCCATTCCTGGATCACGGTGCGGATCGGAGTCAGCTCGTCGGCGACTCCCAGCGGCTTTACCTCGTGGCCGAGCTCGCGCAGCGTGGTCACTACGTCGTATTCCGTTTTCCACTCGTACAGCTCCCGCTCGCTGTATCCTTCGGTGCTCTCCGGCGGCACGAGGGATGGGTGGACGAGAACGACGACCCGCAGCTTCTTTTTGTTCATAGAGCGAACCAGTTCCTCCGGCTGTAGTGGAAGTTCATCGTCTTGACGGTGAGCAGGAGCGCGAACTCGATCTTGAGGCGGCGCTCCGGACCGACGGCGCGGAGCTTGAGCTCCCGGCTGCGGCCGATCATGTCCTTGAGAACCTGGTCGAGTGTGAACTGGTACTCGCCGGTCCATCGCGAGACGAGCTGCCGGATCTCGGCGCTGTTGCGACGAATGAAGCGCGAGGCCATCTCGTATGAGGCATCCTTCGGGTCGTCGGAGAAGAGGCGCCTGAGATCGCGGTCGTAAATGTCGGGATAGCTCACGAGATAGCGTTCGCGCTTCTCCCTGTAGTACTCGGCGAGCGTCATCGGCAGTTTTCGCATCGGATCGACGCGCTGCCGGCTTCGCCGTACCACGCGGCGGGAGTGCAGCGTGTCGAGCAATTCGTCGACGTATTGCAGCTTCCTGAGCGCGGGCCATCCCGCATAGCGCTTCCGCCAGCCGCCGCGGGATCCGAGAATCACGGCGAAGGTCTCGGCGAAGTCCTCCAGCGGATGGCTTTGCGCATAGTAGAGCCGAAGATGATGGACATGGCGGCGGCTCGCTGGATTCGGCCGGTAGTGCTCGGGATACGGCTTGGAGGGATTTCCGAAGAACCGTCGCCATTCGGTGTCGCGACACAGCCGGTATGCGTTGTCGATCGCGTGACCGCATTCGTGCCGCAGGATCCTCATCATCTCCTCGCGCGTTCCTCCCTCCACTTCCAGCATCTGCTTCCGCTCGATCTTCATCAGCCGCGGATGCGCGAGATAGAAAGGAATCGCGATTCCGGGAATCACGTCGGGCACGAACCAGTCGTACGAAAGCCAGGCGTGCGGCCGGAAGCGGATGTTGCGTCGCGCGAGCTCTTCGTAGAGATCGTCGACGCACTGCTCGATCCAGGTCCCCTCGACCTGCAGGCCGAGATCGCGGACGCGGATCTCGAGCAGCTCCGCGTCGGAGAGCGTCTCCCAGTCGAATTGGTTGCGGCGGTTCCTGCTGCTCCTGCCCACGCTGGCGGACATCCTACCGCAGAGGAGGACGGGCGCACGCGTGCGCTTACGTAGGGGCGCCTTCGCGATCGACGTCTCTCACTGCGCTTCGTACGTCACGCCGCTCGCCATGAGGATCGGGTAGGGATTCACCGGCTCCCCTTTCCACCATTCCTTCGTTTCCGGAAGGCGCTCGATCGCGAAGTGGAGATGCGGCGCTCCGGGGGGAGCGTTTCCTGTCGATCCGACGTAGCCGATGATCTGTCCGCGGTGCACCCTGGCACCCTCCGTCAGACCCGCAGCGTAAGCATCGAGATGTGCGTAGTAGTAGAGCACGCCGGCGTTCGAGTCGGAGAGGTAGATCGTCAGTCCGCCCGCCTTGCTCTCGAAGAGTTTCATCACCGTTCCTTCGACTGAGGCGAGGACAGCGGTACCGCGCGGGGCGAGAATGTCGATCGCCTGATGCCGCCGGCCTCCTCGGGGCTGCCCGAAGTCGTCCCTCAGGAGATCCCGCGTGACGCCGGCGACCGGAATGACGATCTCGCCGGTGGCGAGGGGGCGCACCGGGCGAACCGTCTTCCCGGCAACCGCCGGGCTCAAAGCGACCGGCTCCGGCAAATCGCTTCGCGCGGCCCGCGCCGTTTTGACGAGCCTCTCGCTTCCGACGAGATAGAGGCTCGTCCCGAACAGCACGAGCAGCAGCCGGGTCCAGAGTCGAACGGGTCGCATCACGAAGAGTGCTACCCGAACGAAGCGGTCAATATTCCGCCTGGCTTGCAGACTCTGCCGTAGGCTGATCAGGGGAGAGCGGGCGTCCCGCGCCCGCCACGGATGGGTGGTGGCTGTGGGCGCCAATGTCACATGTTCGCAAGCACTTGGGCGAACCGATTGCGCTGCGTTGCAGTCATGCGAGCCTGTCGCTGCGGCGGGCGCGCAAATGCTTCGCCCCTACGAGAATCAGGGTCTGGCAGGATGACGGCAGGTTTGCAGTGTCATTCCCTCTTCACCGGCGCGCAGCGCCGTCGACGATGGTTGCCATTTTTATGGCGTCTGGAGATTGGACACCATGGATCGCCATCTCAGATGCGATTGACGTCGACGACGATCCTTCCGTCGACGCGCCCTTCCGTGATCTCTTCGCATTTCGACGGAAGCTCGCTCAGGCCGGCGACTCCCGCCTCGATGCGCTGCAGCGTCTCCTTCGACAGATCGGTCGCCAACCTCTGCCACGCGACCCGGCGCTGCGCCATCGGAGCCATGTTGGAGTCGATGCCGAGAAGATTGACACCCCTCAGAATGAAGGGATAGACGGTCGTCGACAGGTCGCTGCCCGAGGCGTTGCCGCACGCGGCAACCGACATGTGCGGAGAGAGCTGCGCGAGGATGCCGGCCAGGGTCGCGCCGCCGGCCGTATCGATCGCGCCCATCCAACGAGCGGAGCCGAGCGGTTTTGCCGCTGCAGCCGGCAGCTCCGACCGATCGATGATTCGACCGGCTCCGAGGAATCGAAGAAAATCCTCCGCCTCGCGACTTCCCGTCGAGGCGACCACACGAAAGCCACGCTTCGCGAGAAGGGCGACGGCGATGCTGCCCACCCCCCCTGTCGCCCCGGTCACGACCACTTCGCCCTCCCCCGGCTGTGCACCGTGAGACTCGAGTGCCATGACGGCGAACATCGACGTCAGCCCCGCCGTTCCGAGAATCATCGCCTCGCGCGTGGTCAGCCCGTCGGGGAGCGGCACGATCCACTCCGAGCGGACGCGAGCCTTCTGTGAATATCCACCCCAGTGCATCTCCCCGATTCTCCAGCCGGTCACGAGCACCTTCCGCCCGGGAGGGAGCTCGGGATCGTCGCTCGATCGGATCGTCCCCGCGAGATCGATTCCGGGGACGAAGGGGAAGCTGCCGCGGATGATCTGTCCCTTGCCCGTGACCGCCAGGCCGTCCTTGTAGTTGATGCTCGAATAGTCGACATCGATCAGCGTGTCGCCCGGCGGCAGATCATCGACGTCGAGCTCGCGGACCTTCGCCTCGATCGCCCCGTCGCGCTGGTCGAGCACCAATGCATGAAACATCACCATCCCTCCTGCACGGCTACCCGGCCAATTGTACTCAAGGAAGCAGCGTGATTTTTGTAGGGCCGGGTGCTTGCGATGCCAAACCCGGGGAGAGCGGGCGTCCCGCGCCCGCCCCTGTTCCAACCGCAATACTCCAGCCTCGGGGCAGATGCTCGTGAACAGAGGCTATGCGCCAGCGCCTTGCCGAAGCGGACAACTTCGGCCCTCGCCCCAATCGCCGACTACGATCGGGACGCACTGCCACTCGGCGGGATACGGCATTGGAGGTGGAAGAGGGGCGGGCGCGGGACGCCCGCTCTCCCCGCAGGACATGGGCAGGCATCGCAAGCACCCGGACGAAGCGATTGGCGCTGCGCTGCTGCGTCGCTGCTCCGGCCCGCGCGCAAATGCTTCGTCCCTACGAGAGGGGAACGAGTGTCTATAATCGCGTCGCATGGGCGATCCACTATCGGTTCTCTACTTTCACGGATTTGCTTCCTCGCCTCACGGGCGCAAGGTCGAAGCGCTCACCAGGCTCCTCGAGCCCGAAGGAATCGTTTTGAATCCTCCCGACCTCAATGCCCCGTCGTTCGGCGAGCTCGATTGGGATGCGATGATCGGCAGGGCGCTCGAGGCGGGGCGTCGCACTCCGCCGGCGGCCATTGCGGGGAGCTCGCTCGGCTCGCTCGTCGCGCTCGAGGTGGTCCGGCGCGGAATCGCCGCCCCTCTGATTCTCATCGCGCCCGCCGTGGGGATCGGAGACCGCTGGCGCCCGGAGCTCCCTCCAGGAGATCCGGTCATGGTGTTCCACTATGCGCTGGAGCGCGAGGTGCCGATCCACCGGAAGTTCTTCGATCAGATCGAGAAGGTCGAGCCGGAGCGCGATGCTCCGGGGCCGCCCGTATCGATCGTCATGGGACGCGACGACGAGAGCGTTCCGTTCGAGCGCGTTCGCGGCGTGTGGGAGGAGTGGACCGCGTCGCGTCGTCTCGCTGCAGGCTCACGCTTCATCGAGATCGCACGCGGTGATCACGGGCTGACCGACCATGTCGGTGTGATTGCCGACGAGATAAGACGAAGGGTGAAGAGTGAAGCGTGAAGAGTGAAGGGTGAAGGGTGAAGGGTGAAGGGTGAAGGGTGAAGAGTCCGGGTGCTTGCGATGCCAAACCCGGGGAGAGCGGGCGTCCCGCGCCCGCCCCTCTTCCATCTGCAATGCCGTATCCCACCGAGGGACGGTGGGTCCTGATCGTCGTCAGCGATTGAGCAACCAATTGCCCGTTCCCGACTGCGAGCCTCTTTCACGAGCATCTGCCCCAAGGTTGGAGTATTGCGGTTGAAACAGGGGCGGGCGCGGGACGCCCGCTCTCCCCTTCACTCTTCACTCTTCAGATAGTCGAGTGTCAACTGCGTCATCGCGCGCACTCCGAGGGGCAGGCCGCTTTCGTCGACGTAAAACAGCGGAGAGTGGTTCGATGGCGCGTCGGCGGCGGTCACGTTCTTCGGTCGCGTGCCGAGCCAGAAAAAAACTCCTGGGACCTTCTGCTGGTAGAAGGAAAAATCTTCGGCCCCCAGCACGGCTGGAACGATGCTGACGTTGGCCTCGCCCGCGGTGCGGCGCAGGCTTCCGAGCGACCACTCCGTGAGCACCGGATCGTTGTAGGTGATCGGATAGCCGCGTTTGATCGTGACGCTCGCCGTAGCGCCGGCGCTCTCGGCGATCCCCTCGGCGGTGCGGCGAACGCGCTCGTGAATCTCCTTCTGCATCTCCGCGTCGAGTGCGCGGAGCGTGCCGCGCATCATGACGCTGTCGGGAATGATGTTGGTTCGGACCCCGCCGTGGATGCTTCCGATGGTGACGATCGAAGGAGCCGTCGTCGAGTCGAGCTGCCTGCTGGGAATTGTCTGCAGTCCCAGCACGATCTGCGATGCGACGACGATCGGATCGACGCCCAGCCAGGGGTAGGCGCCGTGCGTCTGCCTTCCATGAACCTCGATCTGCAGCTCGTCCACCGCCGCCATCATCCCCTCGGGTCGAACCGCGAGGGTCCCCGCCTCGAAACGCGAGGTCACGTGCAGGCCGAAAATCGCATCCGGAGCAGGGTTGTCGAGAACCCCCTCCTGAACCATCAGCTGGGCGCCCCCCTCCTCACCCTCCGGCGCTCCCTCCTCGGCAGGCTGAAAAATGAACTTCACGGTGCCGGCCAGCTCGTCGCGCATCCCCGCCAGCACCTCGGCGACACCCATCAGAATCGCGACGTGCGCATCGTGCCCGCAGGCGTGCATCACGCCGGCTTCCTGCCCGTTGTACGTCGTCCGGACTTTCGACGCGAACGGCAGGTCGACTTCCTCTGTGACCGGAAGCGCGTCCATGTCCGCACGCAGCGCGACGACGCGCCCGCGCCTCGATCCTTCGAGAATTCCGACGACCCCGGTGTGCGCCACGCCCGTCGTCACCTCGATGCCGAGGCGCCGGAGATGATCGGCGACGAGCTTCGCGGTGCGCAGCTCCCGGTTTCCGAGCTCGGGATGCTGGTGGATGTCGCGACGCCACGCGATGACCTTGTCGTCGACGGCGGACGTCCGGCTCGCGACATCGAGCAGAGCTTCATTCATTGCAGCCTCCATCGGATGTGCAATCAGGCCGAGCCATCCGCCCAGCAGCAGTGGTGCGGTCAGTCGGGCGTGCATGGCGCAAGCCTACCAGAGAAGAGGGAAGAGTGAAGAGGGAAGAGTGAAGAGTGAAGAGGGAAAAGTGAAGAGGGAAGGGTGAAGAGTGAAGAATGAAGATGGAAGGGAGCATCGCGCGAAGACTCGAATAGGAATCCAGCCTGGCGTGCTGTCATCCCTGCGGGTGGGGGCGGGAAGGCGAGGGATCTCCCCTCAGGTCCAATGTAGGCCACATGCCGGCGAGCACCTTCTCGCGTCATCCTGAGCGAGGCGGATGGGTGGGCGTGAGCGACGGTTGCAGCGCACTGCTATGGAGTCCGCGACGAGCGTCCCGATTCGCTTACACCCTCGCCCGTCACCGGGCCGAAGATCGGAATCTTCGGCCACATGTCAACCCGAGCTCGAAAGCAGCGCTGCGCTCATCCGCGCGGCCGAGTTGCCTTCCGCCGAGGGTCTCGCTATCGTTTCGGGATGAACAGATCGATTCTCGTTGCGGCGCTCCTTCTCGTCCCTCTGATTCTCCTCGGCTGCGGGGGGAAGGAAACGCCTGCTCCGGAAGCGCCGGCGCAGAGCGCTCCGAATCCACCGACGCCGGCGGAGGCGAAAGAGCTGATCGTCCCCTCGGCGGAATTCTCCGACTTCCAGTCGCCCTACAGCGGGTTCAGCCTGCCGATGAAGAAGTCGCTGATCGTGAACAATGAGGTGCAGATGGTGGCCGATGATCTGAAGGCGGCCGGATACATCGACTGGCAGGGTGAGGATCTGGTCCTGACCGAGAAGACGGGCGGCGATCGCCGCTGGATGGTCCGTCCCAACGGATTCGTCGACATCGTTCCGCTGGCGAAGAAGGAGCTGGTGGAGGTGACGGATGTCGTGGCTGGTCCCGACGGAACCGTGGCCGCCGAGTTCACCTGGAAGTGGATCCCGAACGAGGTCGGCGCCTCACTCGTGCGCGGGCGGATCCGGGAACGTTTCGATGCCCTTCACCATGGAGTCGCGAAGCTGCAGCCTGCTTCCGGCGGTGGGTGGGAGATTCTGACGATCTCGCCACGCGAGCCGCCGGCGGGCGCGGCGTCGTGACTTGCACGCTGAGATAGAATCCGCCCTCATGATTCCACGACTCCTTCTACTGGCTGCTGAGGAAGAGGGCGCGAGGATCATCCGGCGCGATGACGGTTCAGCATTCGAGATTTCGTTCGTCGCATCGGGAGTCGAGCTGTGGCGATGACCACGGTCGAGCCCGAGCGCTCTCTCGACTTCATTCGCGAGATCGTCGAAGAGGATCTGCGGAACGGCCGCCATCAGACGGTGGTGACGCGATTTCCGCCGGAGCCGAACGGCTACCTGCACATCGGCCACGCGAAGTCGATCTGCCTCAACTTCGGCGTCGCCGCCGAGTATGGCGGGCGCTGTCATCTCCGCTTCGACGACACGAATCCGCTCAAGGAGGATGTCGAATATCAGGAATCGATCAAGGCGGATGTGCGGTGGCTCGGATTCGACTGGGGCGAGCACCTCTATCACGCATCCGATTACTTCGAGCAGCTCTATGAGCTCGCAGTCGTTCTGATTCGAGACGGCAAGGCCTATGTCGACAGCCTGACGGCGGATGAGATCCGGCAATATCGCGGCACGTTGACGGAACGGGGGAAGGAAAGCCCCTGGCGCGATCGCCCGGTCGAGGAAAGTCTCGATCTCTTCCGCCGCATGCGGGAAGGCGAGCTCCCCGACGGTGCTCACGTGCTGCGCGCGAAGATCGACATGGCGTCTCCCAACATCAACATGCGCGATCCGGTGCTCTATCGCGTGCGCCACGAGCCCCATCACCGCACGGGCGATTCCTGGTGCATCTATCCGCTGTACGACTATGCGCACCCACTCTCCGATGCGATCGAGCACATCACCCACTCCCTCTGCACTCTGGAGTTCGAAGACCACCGTCCGCTCTACGACTGGCTCGTGGAGAATCTCCCGCTCCCCTCGCGTCCGCGTCAATACGAGTTCGCGCGCCTCAACCTCAACTACACCGTCATGAGCAAACGGAAGCTGCTGCGGCTGGTCGAAGAGCAACACGTGAGCGGATGGGACGATCCGCGAATGCCGACTCTCGCAGGGCTCCGGCGGCGAGGTTATACGGCGGCGGCGATCCGCAATTTCTGCGACCGGATCGGTGTGGCGCGTCGCGAAAACGTCATCGACGTCGCTCTTCTCGAGCACAGCATCCGGGAGGATCTCAATCGCACGGCGCCGCGGGTCATGGCCGTGCTTCACCCTCTTCGCCTGGTCATCGAGAACTATCCGGAGGGCGAGGTCGAGTGGTTCGAGACCCCGAACAATCCGGAGGATCCGTCCGCCGGGACGCGCAGCGTCCCCTTCTCGAGAGTCCTCTGCATCGAGCAGGAGGACTTCATGGAGGAGGCGCCGAAGAAGTTCTTCCGGCTTGCACCCGGGCGGGAAGTGCGCCTGCGCTCGGCGTACCTGGTGACCTGCACTGCAGTCGTCAAGAACGATTCCGGAGAGATCGTCGAGCTGCGGTGCACCTACGATCCGGCGACGCGCGGAGGTGATGCGCCGGACGGTCGCAAACCGAAGTCGACCCTGCACTGGGTTTCCGCGGAGCACGCCCTCGAAGTCGAGGTCCGCCTCTATGATCGTCTCTTCTCGAAGGAGGATCCGGAGGATGTGGCCGAAGGGGAGGACTTCGTGACGGGCATCAACGAAAACTCGCTCGTGATGCTCCCTTCGGTGATGATCGAGCCGAGCGTTGCGGGAGCCCTTTCCGGTGCGCGCTACCAGTTCGAGCGGCTGGGATACTTTTGCGTTGATCCCGACTCCGGGCCCGAACGGCTCGTGTTCAACCGGACGGCCACGCTCCGCGATGGATGGGCGAAGATTGCCGGTCCGGGGAGGGGGGAGGGGGGGACGCGATAGCAGATAGCAGATGGCAGATAGCAGAGACGCCCCCTTTTCTGCCTCTACCCTTCTCCCTTCTCCCTTCTCCCCTCTGCCCTCTGCTATCTGCTATCTGCTATCTGCTATCTGCCCTCTGCCCTCTGCTATCTCCCTTCTCCCCTCCGCGGTTACCATGCACTGGCAGTCTGCCGATCCGATGCCGGAAGAACGATCAACGAGGAGCGCATTCACCTTCCGCGGCCTGCTTCGCCTTGCGGGTCTCATCGCAGCCGCTTTCCTCGTCACCCTCCATTTCATCGTCGATGGTGATCCACGCGAGTTCGCGCGCAATCACGGCTCGCGCCAGCGCCTCTCGATCGCCACTGGAGGAACCGGGGGTGTCTGGTATCCGTACGGCGGCGGAATCGCGAATGTGATCAGCGGTCATGTGCCGAACGTCGAAGCGACCGCGGAAGTGACGTCCGCGTCGATCGACAATCTCCGTTTCGTCCAGCAGGGGACGGCGGACATCGCGTTCACTCTCGCCGATGCACTCGCCGACGCAGCGGCAGGGAGCGGTCCCTTCCGCTCGACCGGGAAGGTTCCGGCGCTGGCGCTCGCATCTCTGTATGACAGCTATCTCCATGTTGCGACCCTCGAGGGGAAGGGAGTCGATGAGCTCGCCGATCTTCGCGGGCGTGCCGTTTCGACCGGCTCGCCCGGCAGCGGAACCGAGGCGGCCGCCTTTCGTGTTCTGCGCGCGGCGGGGCTCGATCCGGGGCGCGACATCCGGCGGCAGGGGCTCGGCGTGGCCCAGTCGGTCGACGCGCTGAAAGACGGCAAGCTCGATGCGTTCTTCTGGGTTGGCGGCGTGCCGACGGGCGCGATTCTCGATCTCGCCAACGCGCACGGTCGCCGTCTGAAGCTGCTCTCGACCGATCGGATTCTTCCGGCGCTGCAGCGCGAATTCGGTGAGTCCCTCTACTTCGCCGTGGAGATCCCCGCCGGCTCCTATCCCGGAATCGACGCCGGCGTTCCCGTGATCGGGATTCGCAATCTTCTCGTGGTCGACGAATCGATGAACGAGCGTCTTGCGTGGGAAATCCTCACCGCGGTCTTCGATCAGAGAGACTCGCTCGTGGCCATTCATCCGGAGGCGCGGAATCTCCGGCTCGATACGGCGACGAAGGGCTCTCCGGTCGGATTCCATCCGGGAGCGATCCGCTACTATCGCGAGCGAGGCGTGTGGCCTCGTTGAGACGATGAGCGAGGAGAACGATCAGCGAAGCCGCGGCTCGTCGATGCCGCCGTGGCCGGGGAGTCCCGGCGATCCAGCCGTCTCGCCGGCGAGCTCGCCCGATGCGCCAGGCGCCCATCCCGATGCCATTCCGTCCGCTGCCGAGGTGCGGGAAGCATTCGAGAGCGAGGCACCGACGCGAAGGCTGCGCGGGGCTCCGCGTGCTCTGAGTATGGTCGGCGGAGTCGCAATCTCGGTCTATGCGCTCTACTGGGTCGTGGGGATCGTCGATCCGCTCGTCTATCGCGTCAGCTTTCTTCTGCTGGCACTGCTGACGACGTTTCTGCTCTACCCGGGCTCGCCGCGCGATCGCGACAGAGTGCCGCTCATCGACTGGCTGCTGATGGCATTGACCGTCGCCTCGCTCGGTTGGCCGCTCGTGGATCTCGCCGAGCTGCCGTATCGCTCCGCAGTGCCGAGCGCGATGGATCTCCTCTTCGGCTGTATCACCATCGCCCTCGTGCTCGAGGCAACGCGGCGAACCGCCGGCTGGATCCTGCCGGTAACGGCGATCGGTTTCATCGCCTATGCCTATTACGGTCCTCTGCTCGAGGTCATCGGGCTCGATCTGTTCGCCCATCGCGGCTACCAGCTCGATCGCATGGTCGGCATGCTCTACATGACGCTGGAAGGGATCTTCGGCGTTCCGCTGGATGTGGCGGCCACCTACATCGTTCTTTTCACCATCTTCGGCGCTGTGCTCGAGCAATCGGGCGCGGGGCGATTCTTCATCGACTGGGCCATGTCGGCTCTCGGTCGCTCTCGCAGTGCGGCCGCGCCCGCACGCGCGGTCACTGCCGCCGGGTTTCTCCTCGGAACCGTTTCCGGCAGCGGTGTGGCGACGACCGTGACGCTCGGTTCGGTGTCGTGGCCGCTGTTGCGCCGGGCCGGCTATTCTCCGGAGGTCGGAGGAGCGATTCTCGCCGCTTCGGGCATCGGTGCGATTCTCTCTCCTCCGACGCTCGGAGCCGCGGCGTTTCTGATCGCCGAGTTTCTCGGGATTCGCTACCTGCAGATTCTGATCATGGCGACGCTCCCGACGGTCCTCTACTACCTTTCGGCGTTCGTGATGATCGAATCGGATGCGCGACGCTCCGCCATGCGCCCGGTGGAGATTGCCGTCGAGCCGCTCTGGAAACTGACGCGCCGCGGTGGATATCACTTCATCTCGCTCGTCGCCATCGCCGCCCTGATGGCCTCCGGCATGTCGGCGTTCCGCGCGGTGTTCTGGGCGACGCTGCTGGCCTTCGCGCTCAGCTACGTTCGCCGCGAAACGGCGCTCGGACCGAAGCGCGTGGTGAGGGCTCTCGAGTCGGGAGGGGTGGGAGTCCTTTCCGTCGCAGCGACCACGGCGACCGCCGGGATCATC
This sequence comes from Thermoanaerobaculia bacterium, assembly GCA_035546335.1. Lineage (GTDB taxonomy): Bacteria > Acidobacteriota > Thermoanaerobaculia > Gp7-AA8 > Gp7-AA8 > DATKDP01. Next base: position 52,360 of record DATKDP010000016.1, read on the forward strand.
GTCGGCGTCGTCACGCTGACGGGCCTCGGACTCAAAATGGCGACGATTCTGGTCACGCTTTCCGGCGGCCACGTCTTCATGACGACCCTCTACGCCGCGCTCGCCGTCTGGATCCTCGGGCTCGCGGTCCCGGTGACGGCCTCCTACATCATCGCCGCGGTGATCATCGCTCCGGCGCTCACGCAGGTCGGCATTCCTGCGGTCGCCGCGCACATGTTCATCTTCTATTATGCCGTTCTGTCCGAAGTGAGCCCGCCGACGGCGCTCTCTCCCTTCGCCGCGGCCGCCATTACCGGGGCGAATCCCTTCCGGACGATGATGATCACCTGGAAGTACACGCTTCCGGCGTTCGTCGTTCCCTTCGCCTTCACGCTGAGTCCCGAAGGACTCGCGATCCTCATGCAGGCGTCACCGGGCAACATTGCCGTCACCGCCATCACCTCCTCTCTCGGCGTCGTCGCCCTGGCGATCGGATTCGGAGGATGGCTGTACGGGTCCCTGTCGCTCGTGCTGCGGGCGCTCTTCGCGACGGCGGGGATTGCGTTCCTCCGCTCTACGCCTTCGGCCGCAGCGGTCGGCGCGTTGCTCCTGCTCGTGGGAATCGCCGTTCAGAAGCGCGCGGCAGGGCGCGAGAAGACGTGAGGCTGGCGGGGGGCGACGCGGGGATGCGGTCTGGCTATCACGTAGCTCCGCTGTTTTCGCTTGCCGAGGGAATGCGGAGGGCTCCATGATTGGTGAATGACCAGATCCGGTGCCCTGCTCGCTCTTCTCCTCCTGCTCCCTTCCCTCGTTGCTGCCCAAACGAGACCGGCGGCTTCGAACGAGCTGCAAAAGGCGCGAGCACTCCTCTCGGAACAACGCGCGGCGGAAGCCGAGCAGATCCTGCGCCGGGCGATCGAGGCGAATCCCTCGAGAGTCGACTACCGGATCGCACTGGCTGAGGCACTCGTTCAACAGAAGCGTCTGACCGAGGCCGAAGAAGTCCTCCTCGCCGTCAGGCGAAATCTAATGTCCTATCGCGAAAGCGAGCTTCTCCTTGCGCAGATCTGGTCATGGCAGGGTCGTTTCGAAGAGGCAGCAGCCGCGTTTGACGCCATCCTCGCGGAGCATCCGGACGACACTAGAGCGCGGGAAGGACGCGCCGCTGCGCTCTACTGGTCAGGCGACTGGCCTCGAGCGGCGGACGAGTACCGAAGGCTGCTGGCCATCCAGCCACAGAACGAGACGGCGCGACAGCACCTTGGAGAGATCGAGCAGCTTGCGGCGGCGACCGGTGAGGCCGGCCTGACGTATTCTGACGACGACCAGCCGTACCGCCGCATCCGATCCTGGGTCTCGTACTCCCCTCGCGCACGCTCTCTGACGCGATTCCGCGTTGATGCAGGATCATACTATCTCGAAGCATCCACACAGGATCTATCGAAGAACGCGCCGTTTGGCGGCGCGTGGGTGGCGCGAAGTTTTCCTCGGTCGAAATTTGCAGCCGAGGCGTGGGTGCGGGCTCAGAACTTTCCCGACGGCGAGACGAAGATCCTCGGTGGAGGCCTGATCCGGCGCACTCTCGGGGCTCATTCGCACGTCTCTCTGTCGCTCGATCAGCGCGAGCTCCTCTACACTACGACGTCGCTGCCGAGCCATCCGTACGTATCCGCAGCGACGCTTCGCTGGGATCTTCAACAGCCGGGCGGCTGGTACGCCGCTGCGTTTGCAGAGTCGCTCCGCTACTTCGACGGCAATCGGGGAGTCTCGTTGGGGGGCTACGCCGCAGCTCCGCTCTTCCGCACCGCAGCGGTGACGTTCTGGCTCGGCGCAGGAGCGTCGTATCGGGACACGGATCAGACGCGTTTCCGGCTCGAATCGATCAGCAGCACGCCGCGTCCCGGAGGGGGGTTCACGTATCACTATCGTGGCGTATACGACCCCTACTGGACGCCGGTCGAGGCGACTGAAGCGCGTCTGGTGACGGTACTCGGCTGGTCGGCCCGGGCCGGGCTCGCGCTCCGCATTCACGCGGATGGCGGAGTGGCGCACGAGCGCGTGCTCGGCTTCGGGCCCGCGAGCGGGACGACTCCGATTCCCACTCCCGGTGCCGGCTTCTTCGAGCGAGAGATCCATCCGTGGCGCGCGGGACTGGAGCTCACCCGGCCGCTCGGGCGGGTCGGCGCAGTGACCGTCGCTTACGAGCATTTCGTCACCGCGTTCTACGTCGCCGACGAGGCGACGGTCCGGCTCTCGCGAAGATTCTGACAGACGCGTTTCGAAGCGAAGTCACTGCGCGGCCGGCTCGCGGGGCAGAGCCCGGCGAAGCATCTCGAGCAGTGCAGGGTTGTCGCCGATCGTCCAATCGATCACCGCCCCGGGAGTCGTCGTATCCGCCGGGTTCCCGTAGAACACCACGGCGTCCGTTCGGGGATAGCGTGAACGGAGCTTTTCGAAGGCATCAGCGTACCAGGCGACCTGATCTCCGCCGAAAGGAGAGCATCCGAGCTCGGCGATCATGAGCGGCTTTTCATAGGTAATCGCTTCTCGGTAGAACGTCTCGTAAAGAAATTCGAACGAGTACCAGACGCCATCACCATAGACGCCGTAGTTGAAGACACCGGTGGCGATCCAGTCGACGTACTCACCTCCAGGATAGAGCTCGGCGACGAATCGATTCTGCGGTGACCAGGTCCAGATGACGTTGCGTGCTCCTTCCTGGTGGAAGATGCGCCAGACGTGTCGCCAGGCGTCGACGAAATCAGCGGGAGTGTTGCCGGCCTGCAGCGACCAGGGGTACTGCGGATTGTTCATCTCGTGCGCGAAGCGGAGAAAGAAGGGGCGTCCGAAAATCACCGCCTCCCGCGCCCAGCCGCGGATATAGGCGTCGTAATGCCCGTCAGCGATCTCCCGCAGGCGCGTCAGCCGCGCGGTTTCCGCGCGTCCTGCGTTCCGGCGGAAGGCGCTCGTCCATGGTTCCCAGGTGATCATCCCGATCCTGTGCTGCTCGTCGATGGCGCGCATCAGAGCGAGCGGGAACTCGTCTTCCGGGCGGTCACCCCACGTCTGGTAGATCGCGATGATGTCGAGCCGATGCTCCATCGCGGTCTCCATCCGGACGACACCTTCCATCGTATAGGGTGCTTCGGGACTGTAGGCTCCGAGGAGGAAGGTTCCCGCATCCTCACGGAGTCCTATGCTGAGCTCCAGACGGGCGAGACTCACGCGCAGATAGGAGAGGCCGCCGGTGAAGAGACGCTCGAACGCCGGATATGTGGCGACCAGCAGGATGATCACCATGACAGGAAGCACGATCCTGACGATTCTTCGGCCCATCAGCTCGTATCTCCTCCGCGCCGCCAGTCGGTCAGTGCGGCGACGACCGTCGGTAGCATCAGGAAGCAGTTCACGGTGGCGAAGACCATCATCAGCCGCGTGCCGTCGAAGTCGCGAAGAGGTGAGAGAAGCGCCCAGACGATTCCCGCGACCGAGCCGAACATGATGGCGAGATGCGGAAGGACGAGGGGGAGGAAGTTGCCCGACTGCCGATTCTTGGCCGTCGGAAGATAGGGGACGTCGACACGGGCAATCGCATAGTAGAGCGCCAGGAGGTAGATGGGCCACGTTCCGAGCTTGAGAAGCATGCCGCGCAGCTGGAAGCCGCGCTCCGCGGGGTCGCGCATCCATCGCTGCGACACGAGATGAATTGCGATGAACAGCGTCACGAACGGAATGAGGCGGATCACGTAGCCGCGGATCGGCATCTCCACCGCCCAGATTCCGGTGAAGAGGAAAATGATCGGCAGGAGAAGATTGATCGCAATGGCGACGCCGATGAAGTAGTAGGTGCTGGCGATCAGATAACGGAATCGCTCCCATCCGCGAATTCTGAAGAAAAGCCGCGGAATCATCGAGAACAGAACCTGGAACATGCCGGTCGCCCATTTGAGCTGCTGGCCGAAATAGGAGCGGAGGTCTTCGGGGACCAGCCCGCGGGCGACGATCTTCGGCACGTAGCGCGATTTCCATCCGGCGGCGTGCAGATGCAGCGAAGTGACGAAGTCTTCAACCAGGTGCACGGCATGGCCGCCGATCGACTCGAGCGCCTTTCGGCGGAACGTGCAGTTGGCCCCGATCGCCAAAGGGCCGCCGACGCGATTCATCCCCATCATGATCGGCCCGTAGAAACCGTACGTCTGTTCGGCAGCAGCTCGGGCGACGAATGAGGCGGGCTGGTTGTAATACGCCTGCACCACCTGCACGAAACCGACGGAAGGGTCTTCGAAGTAGTCGATCACTTCGTCGAGAAACCCTTCCGCGGCAATGTGATCGGGATCGATGACCAGCACGATCTCTCCGTCCGTCCGGGCCAGGGCATGGTTGATCTTTCCCGCCTTCGCGCCGCCCACGCCGGTGCATTCGATTCTGGTGATTCCGAGATTGCCGGCGAGCGCAGCAAGCCGCGGATCGCCATTCCCGTCGAGCAGGTAGGTCCGGTGCGGATACCGAATGCCGGCCAATGCGGGCAGCGACTCGGCGAACATCTCGAATGGCTCGCCCGGAGCCGCGGTAGTGAAGATGTCGACCGAGTAGTCGCGAGTCCTGCGCGGTCGCATCGGCACGTGGATCAACGAGAAGTAGGTCCAGTAGACACATGACTCGGCGAGGAACCAGAAGGTGGCAAACGTGAGCGGAATGTAGATCAGCAGGTTTTTTCTGTGCTCTGGGCTCAGCCACCAGAGTGCGAAATAGAGCACGCTCTGAAATCCGATGAAAACCAGAGCTGCAACCAGCAACCGTTCGGCTCGCCCGACTCGCTCTCGCCCCGCCGTGGCGCTGCCGCGCCGGCTAACCATCATCGCTCGCACCATTTCCATTGCGCTCCCGAATCGGAGCATGCCGGGCTCGCTGCTGCGCTTTTTCGTTCCTCGACATCGTGGGCACTATGTGCCTCACGGCAGGCATACCAGCCATCTACTCGACCCACATCAACTGCAGAAGCTTCGCCTTGGCGGCCGGATGTTCAGGAACAACGCGCAGGACCGATTCGTAAGCCGCTTTCGCCCTCCGGTACTCTCTCAGCCACTCGTAGACTTCGCCCTGCCCGAGCAGGGCTTCGACGTTGCGTGGATGAATCGCCAGGGCCTGCTCGTAACGATCGAGTGCAGCGGTCAGGTCACCCTTCCAGGCGAATGCCCTGCCGCTTCTGCCCAGTGCGTCGCTCTTCGACCGTGGGTCGGTTGTGACGGCGGCGGCCGCATCGTACTCGGCGACGGCCTGGTCGAAACGCTTCTGCCATGAAAGGACATCGCCGAGTCCCAATCGAGCCTCTCGATGCCGGGGATCTCGCGCCAGGACTTTTCTGTACTCCTCGCCTGCGGCGTCGAGCTCGTCCGACCAGGCCAGCGCCAGAGCATAGCCTGCGCGCGCGTTGTCGTTCTCCGGCGCCTTCTCCAGAACCTCCCGATACAGCGCGCGTGCCTCGTCGAGCTCTCGGTTGAGCGTGAGTGCCGCCGCCAGGTAGCCTGGAATCTCGATGTCGTCAGGGTATCTGTCCCGCGCATCCCGGAGGATGCGGATCGCCGGCTGAAGCTCCCACAGCCGCGTATGAGCATAGGCTCGTTTCTTCAACACCTCCCGGCTGGGAGCCAGCTGGTAAAAGGCGTCGAGCGCCTGCCGCCACTCGCCCGCTTCGAGAAGCTGATCGGCACGTGCCGATTCGGGGGTGAGTGGGTCGGTTTTCCCAGGAAGCGCAGACGGCGACGCTTCACCCTCTGTCGTGACCGCCGTGGTCGTAGTCTGCGCGCCGCGATCAGCTCGCTGATCGCACGCTAGAGACCACGACAGAACCGCGATCGTCATCAGAGCCGCGTGACGCGGTGTTCTCGATACCATTCGACCGTCCTTTTCAATCCTTCATGCAGCGAGGTGTGCGGACTCCACTCGAGGAGACGGCGCGCCCTGGCATTGCTTCCGTAGAGCCTCCATACCTCGTTTCCCCGATAGGGGAGTGCTCCCGGGAGCAGACGGCCACCGCCGCCGACCATGCTCGCGGCAAGCTCGGCGACGTCGCGAATCGACCGCTCTTCCCCCGAGCAGAGATTGAGTGCTTCGCCGGCAGCCGCCGGCTCTACCGCAGCGGCGGCGAGGCCGGCGACGAGGTCATCGACATACAGAAAATCGCGTGTCTGCTCACCAGCGGTCATCGCGAAATCACGCTCTTCGAGAAGCGTCTCGATGAGAGACGGCAGCATCATCGTCGGAGACTGTCCGGGCCCGTAGATGATGAAGGGGCGGAGCACCGTCACCGGCAAACCATACAGGGCGGCGTACGTGAGAGCGAGCTGGCTCGCTGCCGCTTTGGACAACGAGTAGGGAGAGACGGGATGCAGTGGCTGCTCCTCGCCGATGGGGAGCGTTTCGCTTCGACCATACTCCTCGCTCGATCCCATGACGACGATCCGCTCGACTTTCTCATCCTGCTCTAGGAGCACGGCAAAGAGATTGTGCGTTCCGAGCAGATTGGCGCGCAGTGCTCTCTCCGCAAATGCGATCGAGCGGTCCGCACCGAGCAGCGCCGCGAGGTGAAACACCACCTCGGGTCGCGCGGCAGCAACGGCAGCGCGAATCGAGTCGGGGTCCCCTATCGCCAGGGGAAGCCACCGAACCTCCGGCGGGGCCTCGCCGGGAGTGGTGCGGTGCCTGGTGGCGACTACGATCGCACCCGCTTCCGATAGGGATCTGACCAGGTGCCGCCCCACGAAACCGGAGCCGCCGGTGACGAGAACCCGCTTCCCTGTCAGTGCCGTCGTCGCCGTCATTCACCCTTCCGCGCCGGCTGGTTCGTGTCTCGCAGCAGTTGCTCGTACCACGGAATCGTCCGCTCGAGTCCCTCACGGAAGCTGTATCGCGGAGTCCAGTCGAGAAGGGCTCGGGCACGCGTACTGTCGAGGTACTGAACCGGGATCTCGCTGTCGGGACCCGCTTCGCAGAGGACCGTCGGCGCGATCGACTTCCCCATCAGATCTCGAATCGTTTCGACGACCTCGAGAACACTGAAGGGCCGCTCGTTGCCGAAGTTGAACGCGCGGCCGGCGATCTCGGGCCGCTCCATGTTTTCCGCCAGCAGAATGTAGGCGTCAGCGATGTCCTCCACATAGACGTAGTCTCGCTGCAGCGTTCCGTCGCTGCGGATGAGCGGACTCTCGTCGTGAAGGAACGAACGGATCGTGCCGGGCACCAGGCGGTTCCAGTTCAGATCACCTCCGCCGTACATGTTCCCGCAGCGCGTGATGCAGATGGGCATTCCGTAGCTCTTCACGTAGGTGTTGGAGATCAGATCGGCACAGGATTTCGACACGTCGTATGGATGGATCCCTCTGAGAGGCGTGTCTTCGTGGTAAGGGAGCTGCTCTTGTTCTCCGTACGCTTTGTCACTCGACGCGATGAGGATGCCCCTGACTCGCCCCTTCAGGTTGCGCGCTGCCTCGAGCAGGCACCAGGTCCCCTTGATGTTCGTCTCGAACGTCGAAAGCGGAGAGCGGTGTGCGATCGGCACGATCGTCTGTGCAGCGAGATGGAAGACGATCTCGATCTCGTGCTCGTTCAAGGTGCGAAGGACAAGCTCGTAGTCTTCGATGGCGCCGTGCACGATGACGGCCTGCTCGATCGCTCCCGAAGACACCAGAAGCGATCTCGGCGTCTGATCGCGCACGAGGCAGACCACGTTCGCACCCCGCTCGACAAGGCGTGGGGTCAGCCATGAGCCGAGCAGCCCGGTGCCGCCGGTGACGAAGACGTTCGTTTCTCGCCAGAAGTCGCTCACGATCTCCTCCCGCGCACGCCCTCGTCATTCCATGTTTTCCATGGCGCCGCCTCCGAGGTCCAGATCTGGTTGAGCGCGACGAAATCCTTGTAGGTGTCCATACATTTCCAGAATCCCTCGTGCGGGAAGACCGAGAGTTGACGCTCTGCGACCAGCTGCTTCATCGGTCGCTCCTCGAGAACCTCGTCGTCACCGTCGAGGTAACTGAAGAATTCTCGGTTGAAAACGAAGAAGCCGCCGTTGATCCATCCCTTGAGCACCGGTTTCTCGCGGAATTCGGCGACGGTGTGGCCGTCAGCCTCGAGGACTCCGAAGGTGGTTGGCAGATGGACTCCCGCCAGCGTGGCGATCTTTCCCTCCTTTCGGTGGAACGCTAGCTCTTCGCTGATGTCGATGTCCGACAGACCGTCGCCATAGGTTGCCAGAAAGAGATCTTCCTCGATGTACCGCTCGATTTTCTTGATGCGCCCGCCGGTCATGGTTGCCTGCCCGGTCCAGGCGAACGTGATTCGCCAGTGCTGCTCGTCGCCCTCCCGTTCGCCGTGGAAAACTCTTTCGGACTTCCGGTCGAGACTCAGCGTGTAGTCCTGAGTGCGGCGCGAGTAGTTCTCGAAATAATCGACGATCATCTCGCCGCGGTAGCCGAGAGCGAGAATGAAGTCACGAAATCCGAATTGAGAATAATGCTTCATGATGTGCCAGAGAATCGGCCTTTCGCCGATCTCGACCAGAGGCTTCGGCTTGAACTCGGTCTCTTCCCGGAGCCGCGTTCCGATTCCTCCGCAGAGGATGACGACTTTGTATGGCTGGCTCCTGGTCATCGGGTGCCTCCACTCCTGAGCTGCCGGATCACTGCAGGTTCTGCACCGTCGGAATCCCCGGTCACCGCCGGTGCGCATGGGCCGGTTCCGCCACACATGACCATCACCAAAGGAAACTCCTTCCGGAATGGCAGGAGGAGCTCCAGGTGTTTCATTCGACTGAGTCCCCGGGGACAAAACACTGCCATGATCAACCGACGGCTGCTGACCATTCTACTGCTACTGAGCGGCCCGGCCGCGTTCGCCGCGACGATCAGCGGCACGGTCACGGCTGCCGGTACAGGGTACGCGCTGGGCGGGATCGTCGTCTCCGCCTATTCTCCTGCTGGCGTGCTCCGGATGAACGGCACGACCGACTCGATGGGGCGTTACACGCTGACCGTTCCGGCAGGTGAGACGCGACTTCTCGCCTACGATCTGACCGGGATCTACGCCACCAGCTACTACTCCAACGCCGCATCGTTCGAGACTTCGCAGACCTTGACTCTCTCCATGTCACAGAGCCTCACCGGGATCAACTTCTCGCTGATCAAGGGAGGCCGCATCACCGGAAGCGTGGTCGCCGAGGCGAACGGTGTAGCGCTGCAGGGAACGAAGGTGGCGGCCTACACGCTCCATGGGATCCGGCGCGAGCACACCACATCCGACGCCGCTGGGAATTTTTCCCTCCTGCTGCCTCCGGGTGACTACATCCTGGCTAGCTGGGATGATCAGTACCTCTACGTCAGCGAGTTCTACCAGAACACATCCAAAGCATCGCAGGCGACTCCGGTGCGCATCGCTTCCGGCGAGGTTCGCTCGGGGCATCGGTTTACGCTGACCCTCGGTGCGAGGGTTTCCGGCACGGTGATCGAGCAGTCGACTGGATCCGCGCTGGCAGGGATCATTGTGTCTGCCTATAAACCGACCGGAGAGCTTCTCGTCGATTGCGTCAGCACTTCTTCCGGACAATTCAACATGGCGGTGCCTCCCGGTGCGACACGATTCGTCGCCCACGACAATACCGCCGTCTACGCCGGCAGCTTCTACGACAACGCCGAAGCATTCGTCTCGGCGCGTGAGCTCGAGTTGAGCGGCGGGCAGATCGTCAGCGGGATCGATTTCGCTTTGGTCAAAGGAGGACGGATCTCCGGCCGTGTATCGAACGTAGCCAACGGCGCGCCACTCGAGGCGATCGGCATCACGATCTACACTTCGAGCGAAGCGGAGCGAGCGATCGCGTACACAGATGCCAACGGCGCCTACTCGGTTTTTCTGGCGCCGACCTATTACAAGGTTGCGGCATGGGACGAGCGAGGGAACTTTGCGGGGCAGTTCTGGTCAGGTAAATCGACATTCGTCCAGGCCGATCCGGCGCTCGTGATCTCGCAGCAGAGCACCGCGGTGAACTTCGCCATGTCTGCTCCCGCCCGAGTGAGCGGCAACGTCTACGATCCATCCGGATTCCCCCTCGGCGGGGTCGCCGTCGCAGCTCTCGATGCCACTGGCGCCTCGGTGGCATCCGCACTCAGCGAGACCACCGGTGCCTATTCGCTCTCGCTCTCTGCCGGCACCTACACGCTGATGGCAACCGATCCCGCCGGCCGCTATCCGGCCAGCATCGACTCTTCACCGCGCACACTCACTTCGGGTCAGGTCATGGGCTCGGTCGATTTTCACTTTCTCGCGCCCAACGGCCGCCGTCGCGCGGTTTCGCGCGCCTCGTCTGCGGGGAAGACCGAGACGATGACGCAAAGCAGCGCGTCACCGGTTCCACACTCCAGCGAGTGAAGGAGGACGCACGTCTCAGCGCGCGGCAGCCGTACGCGTCTCGAGGTCGCTGAGCCAGTTCGAGATCAGAGTGACCGGAACGTTTTCCTCGATCGTCTTCTGCATCCCGAGAAGCAGCCGTTCTCCGTCGGGATGAAGAGTCCCGGCCACGACGTTCGTAAAGCGCTGGTGAAGGGTGGGCGAGCCGAGCTCGATCGCGTCTCCATCGATCCGGACGGGAATCGTGCGCAGCCCGCTGTCACCACCGGTGATCACGATCTCTTTTCCATTCTGACGCCAGACGCCGAACGCAGCTCCATTGGTCGAAACCTGCCACTTCCCGCCGGGGCCGGGGAATGGAGCGATGTAGACCTCGCTCCGGCCGGATTCATCCGAGCCGTAGAGAATCCATCGTCCATCGGGTGAGAAAAAGGGACTCCATTCGGCGAAGGGCGTCTGCAGGAAAGGAAACGGCGTACGGTCGCCCTCGAGCGGAAGGATCCAGATGTCGGACTTCGTCTTGCCTGTGAAGTCGTCGCGCACGTAGGCGACATGTCTTCCGTCCGGCGACCAGCTCGAAGGATCTTTTCCTTCTTCCGAGCCGAGCAGGGTCTCTTCCTCTCCGCTTCCGCGCACCTTTTTCAGCTTGAGCTCTCGACGGGCACCGGTGGTCGTGCTGTAGATGACTGCGGATCCATCCGGCGACCAGACGGGAGAGCCCTCCGATCCCGGCTCGAACGTGAAGCGCGTACGGACGTTGCGGCTCACATCATAGAGCCACAGATCCGTCGTACCGCTGCCAGGATCCTCGATCTCCATCATCAGATGCCTGCCATCAGGAGAGAAGGCGAGGTCGCCGTACAGCGCGGGCTCGCCGAGCGGCTCTCCCTTCTCCCCGGCGAAGGAGTGCCACGCCAGGGTGACGTTGCGATCGCTCGAGCCCGTCTGGTAGACGAGCAGACCGTTCTCCGATGCGGCAAAGACGGCGCGGAAGAAGGCGACGTCGTATCGGATGTTTTCCGCGATGGGAACCGGCTCGCCCTGAAGCTCGAGGCGCCTGGTGTCGAACGGATGCGCCATCAGCACCGCGTCCCGAAGGTACAACAGATGGCCCGACGCGTAGAGGACATTCGAGCGAGTGTGCAGGAGAAGCTTGCGCTCCTTCGAGCCGAGCGTGCCGATGTAGATCGCGTTCGCTTCGCTGCGGGTGCCGCCGCCATGTGTTCCCGCCATGTAGAGGAAGTGCTTCCCGTCGGGGAGGAAGGTGGCCCATCGATGGGTCGTCTCCCCCTGCGAGCCATCGAGCTCGGTCGCGGGAGTTGCCGTACCGCCGCCGGAGGACACCTGCTGGATTCCGGTCACCGAGTGAGGAGAGAAGAGGATGATTCCTTCGCGATTCCAGCCTCCACTCCTCCCTCTGGGAGCGTCCGCGAGGATCACGGGAGGTGAGCCGGCGAGATCGATCTTCTTGAGCTTTCCGTCGGCGAAGAAGGCGAGACTCCGGCTGTCGGGAGACCAGAAGGGAAACATGGCGCCATCCGTTCCGGCGAGCGGCTCGGCGGTGAGCGAATCGACCCGGCGCAGCATCAGGCGCACCTTCCCCTCCGCGTCGCGTCCCGCGAACGTGAGATAGCGTCCATCGGGAGAGAGGGTGAGCGACCCGGAGTGTTCGCCGAGGGTTGCGAAACCGGCGTTGGCCGGCGCGACGAGGTGCGCCTTGTAGATTCGCTCTTCCCTGCCGGACAGCCGCGCTGCAACGGTTGCTGCGGCGATTGCCGCGACGAGCGCCGTCGCTGCGGCGATCCATGCGAGCCGTTCGCGGCTCCGCCGCCGGTTGATGAGTGGCGCGGCCACCCCCGCCTGCGAGCCTGCGGCGCTGATCCATCGCAGCTCCTCGGCGATGTCGTGTGCCGACTGCCAGCGATCCTCCGGATCCTTCTGCAGGCAGCGTTGAATCACATGATCGAGCGCGGGAGGAGTGAGCGGCTGGATCTCGGTGATCGGTTGCGGCTGCGCAGAGACGATCGCGGCGATCAGCGAGGTTCTCGTTTTGCCCTGGAATGCCCGCAGGCCGGTCGCCATCTCGTAGAGTAGGCAGCCGAAGGCGAAGATATCGGTGCGAGCGTCGGCTTCCTGCGCTTCGAGCTGCTCGGGTGCCATGTACTGGAACGTACCGAGGATCGTCCCTTCCTGCGTGAGCGGCTTGTGCTGCGTCGGAAGGTCGGTGAGTCCGGCAGCCGGTGAAACGACGGCGTCGGTTCGGGCGAGACCGAAGTCGAGCAGTTTCGCCCCCGACCTGGTCAGCATCACGTTGCCCGGCTTGAGGTCGCGGTGAATGACGCCCTGCCGGTGCGCCTTGTCGAGAGCGTCGGCGATCTGGATCGCGTAGCGAATGACCTCGTGAAGGGGCAGAGGGCCTCGCGCGATTCGATCGGCGAGCGTTTCCCCCTCGAGGTATTCCATGACCAGGTAGGAGACCGAATGCGGGGCGCTGACGAGCGAGATGGAATCGCCGGGAGCGGTCGCTTCGAGAGTCGTCTCGCCGACGTCGTAGAGAACACAGATGTGAGGGTGGCTGAGCTGCGAGATCGCTTTCGCCTCGCGCTCGAACCGGAGTTTAAACTGTGCGCTCGCCCCCAGCTCGGCCGAGAGAATCTTCACGGCGACGGTGCGGTCGAGCCGCGTGTCACGGGCGCGGAAGACTTCTCCCATCCCTCCTGCTCCGATGGGTGCGACGATCTCGTACGGACCAAGGTGCGTACCGGCTGGAATAGGCATGGGAGGGATTATAGGTCAATGCCAGGCGGCGGGCCCCCTACTGGAATTCCGGGCCGGGTTGATCGATTCTTGTATCCAGCTGGCCCCGCGCTCCCATGCAGCAATGCGCGGTGATCGCCCGGCGTGGAGGCATGGGGTCCACCACGGACGGTTTTCACTGTTTCCTCCATTTCGCCGTGTAGAGCCCGATCCCATTCCGGGCTTTCTCCAGCTCGCGCTCGTCCGGGGAAACCCGGTCCCGAACAGCCAGCCGTCGGGCCGCGAGCTCGGAGAACTTTCCTGACTCCTTTCGACATCGACGACACCGCCAAAGCACGAGGTCCCGCCCAGCCCGGTCATCTCCTCGAGCCGGGCGATCGGGATCGCGCTCCGCGCGTGCCGGCGTCACGTCTATCTGGTCGCCGGCGGGATTGGGGCATCCGCCCGCCCCGGGTCGTGGCTGCGAACCGCGGCACTGTTCGTGACGAGGGGTCGCAGCCCGACTCCCGGTCAGTGCGCCATTGGCAGGCTCGTGTTGAAAATGTCGCGGTGGATGCGCCACGAGCCATCGGCCTGTCGTTTCCATACGACGAGGTATTTACCCCGATCGGTCATCCGGGCCTGTCCGGGCGGTTGAAGACTCATGCTGTAGGAGCCCGTTTCGAACGCCGTGTCGCCGCAGACTTCCACCTCATTCACGGTGAGGCGTACATCGCGGACCGACAGCCCACCGAGCGTCTCGATGAACCCGCGGATGGCCTCGCGACCGCGAAGCGTTTCCGTATTCGGAGCGAGCATGAGGGCATCGGTCGTATAGAGGGCGGCGACGGCGCCCCAGTCGCCGCGGTTGACGGCGTCAGCCCAGGCAGCGGCCTGGCGCTCGATGGCAGGCCGCGCGGTTGCATCATCCTGCGCCGGCATCGTTGCGCATCCCGCAGCGAGCAGGACACAACAGATCCAGAGAAGATTGCGGTTGCTCATGAACATCGGCATCCTCCATTGTCAGCAGATAGTCGTTGGAAAGCGGATGCTATCACGAGAGCTCGTGCGGGGCGAAAGGGTCATCCGGGCGGACCCGGCCGGCATCGTGTTGCGGCAGATTACGGAGATCCATGAGCGGGAACTGGAAACCAGAAACCGGAAACCAGAAACCAGAAACCAGAGGGGAGTAGATAGCAGATAGCAATTGCGTCGTCCTGGGGGGGTGTGAGTGAAGGATCTGCGATCGGCAACTGTCTAGGAACGCAGATCCTTCGCTCACGCCCACCCGTCCGGCTCGCCCAGGATGACGCATTGACACCTGCTGTCTGGTATTCCCTTCTGGTTTCTGGTTTCTGCCTTCTGCCCTCTGCCTTCTCAGTGTTCCGCGGTCGAGACTTTGAATCTTCGTACTTCGCTCTCGAAGTCCTGGCCGCTGGCGAGGAGGTTCTTGACGGTCTGGTTGAATGCCTGGGCCATGGTCTCGTTCTGCTGGGCGATGGAGAGCATCATCTGGGAAGCGCTGGCGATGCGCTCGGTCTCGAGACGCTGATTCTGCAGAAGATCGCGCACCGCGACGACATCCATGGCGATCTGTTCCATTGCGCGGGTGATTCCGCCGCCGGCGACCGATTGCTGTTCGGTCGAGTTCTTCACCTGTAGAGCGATGTCGCGGACTTTCTCGGCTTCCTGCGCCAGGAGTCTGGTTCCCTGTGCCTGTTCGCTCGTTCCGCGGTTGATCTGACTGATGTGATCGGACATGCGCGAGGTCACCTCGTGGAGATGGCGGCTCGCCTTCGCCTGCTCCTCGAGAGCCTCGGAGATCCTGGTCGCCATTTCGTACGAGGCCGACGAGCTGCCGACGATCTGGTCCAGCGAGGTTGCCGCGTCCTGCGCGAGCCGGACGTTGTCATTGACGCGGCCGACACCTTCCTCCATCGCCTGCATTGCTTCATTCGATCCCTTCTGGATCGCCTTGATGATGCCGCTGATCTCCTTGGTGGAGCCGCGGGTCCGCTCGGCGAGCTGGCGGATCTCGTCGGCGACCACGGTGAACCCGAGGCCGTGCTCGCCGGCCTGAGCGGCGATGATCGCAGCATTGAGTGATAGCAGGTTGGTCTTGTCGGCGATCTCTTCGATGACGTTGAGAATCTGGCTGATCTGGCCGACGCTGCTGCGAAGCTCTCCGAGAACGCTCGCCGCGCGAGAGATCATCTCCTGGGAGACGCTGATGCCGTGGACCGTCTCGTTCACGGCGCCGCCGCCCTCTTCGGCATCCTCCTGGACGCGCCGCGAGAGATCGGCGGTGCTCTGAGCGGATCGCCGAAGCTCGTCGACGGTCGCTTCCATCTCGGTGACGAAGGTGAGGACTTCATCGCTGATCGAGGCGAGATTGCTGGTTCGCTTCGACATTTCTCGCGCCGACGCATCCATCTCTCTGGTGGACGAAGAGGTCTTGTCGACGGACTGGAAGAGGTGGTCCATGCTGCGGGCGATCTCTTCCGAGGAGGCCTGCAGCTCGAGAGCGCGGCTCGAAGAGTCGCCCGTGAGATCGGCAACCTTGTCGACGGCCACCACGACGATCTCGATTCCGTCTCGAACGTTGTCGAGGGCCTGTGAGGAGCTCGAAGTGAGCGAGCTCTGTTCACGCGAGCGGACGATGAGCGAGTCCGTACCGCCTGTGATCACGCGCACCCCGTCGGTGATCGTCGTGCCGCTGCCGCTGATTCTGGCGATGAGCCGCCGCAGGTTGTTGCGGTTTTCCTTGAAGCTCTCGGCGAGCTGCCCGACTTCGTCGTCGGAGAAAACGCGGACCGGCTGCTCGAAGTTCCCCCGCGCCATTTCGTCGGCGACGCTCATCAGAACCTTCAGCGGGCCCGCGAGGTCGCGCGAAAGAAAATACGTCGCCACCGCGAAGAGCACCGTCGTCAGAAAGGTGATGATCAGAGTATAGAAGGCGACCTGAAAGGGGATCGGCTCGTAGGGCGACCACGGAATGTCGAGAACGAAGATCGAGCCGTCGGGAAGCGGCCGGAACCTGGTCACGTGCGGCCCGATGAACTGCGAGCTGTCTCCCGACTGAAGCCGGAGAATGGCTTCGACTTCCTTTGCCTCCAGCGAGCCTGAGCTGGACAGGACCGTCCTATCGAGGGCGATCCGGTGGATCGCGTAGCCGGCGGGAACGTACTCTTTCAATGTGTCGAGTGTCTGGCGATCGACACGGGCCGAAACGCTCGCACTCTCGAAGAGACGCTCGAAGCGATCGTTTTCGGATTCGATGGCCAGATTCTCCAGCGTCGTCGAAACGCGCGACGAGACCAGATGGACCACGGCACCCGACGAAACGATGAAGAAGCCGATGAAGACGACTGCGATCTTCCGGCCGAACGAGAATCGCCACCCGCTGTACGACATGTCGGCCGAGCCGCGCGCGCGTCCGACCAGAAGCCTCTTGCCTCCCCAGTAGTTCCACGCCATGGCCGGAGCGGCCGCCATGAGCGCGGCGACGATGAAATACTGAAGGCCGAGGATGCTCGGAAGGTGAGAAATGGTGGCGACGAGTGCGAAAAGGAGGCCGCCGCCGATCCACTGAGCCAGCGAGAGGATCTCGGTGCGATGGAGGCAGCGCGACATCGCCTCTCCCACATCACGCTGCTGCTCGACCGCGCGGTCGACGTTCTCGGCATCGCGCATCACGACGAAATGAAAAAGGAGAGAGCCGGCGCCATAGACGGCGGCGAGCTGCAGCATCAGCAGCGACCACCGGCCGGCCGAGAGCTGCAGCACCTGGGAGAGAAAAAGAATGGCCAGAGGGAGTCCGAGCAGCGCCGGGGGAACCAGAAGCCAGAGTGCGTACTTTCGCGAAAACGCCACGCTCGATCTCCCGAGGCGCTCTCTCGCGCCTCAACCTTCGATCGCTGCTTCTTCGAGGACTTCCCGCTCCTCCTGTGTGAGGACCGGGTATTGACCGGTGAAACAGGCAGTGCAGTAGAGATTCTCCGGATTCCGATCCGGCTCTGCCACGGCGGCCAGCATACCCGAGGAGGAAAGATATCCGAGAGAATCGGCCTCGATGTACTCGCGGATCTCCTCGACGTTTCGGACGTTGGCGATCAGATCCTTTCCGCGCGGCGTATCGATGCCGTAGTAGCACGGACCGGTCGACGGCGGAGAGGAGATCCTCATGTGCACTTCGGCGGCTCCCGCCGCCTTCAGCATCCGGACGATCTTCTTCGAAGTCGTACCGCGGACGATCGAATCATCGATCAGCACGATCTTCTTCCCGGCGACGATCTCGCGCACCGGATTGAGCTTCACCTTGACGCCGAAGTGGCGGATCGATTGCTTCGGCTCGATGAACGTACGACCGACGTAGTGGTTGCGCACGAGGCCGAACTCGAACGGGATTCCCGACTGCCGGGCATAGCCGACCGCGGCAAAAACGCCTGAATCGGGCACGGGGACGACGATGTCGGCATCGGCGGGATGCTCGATCGCCAGCCTGGCTCCGAGCCGCTTCCGCACTTCGCCGACGTTGTGTCCGAAGACCGATGAATCGGGCCGGGCGAAGTACACATGCTCGAAGACGCAGCGCGCTTCCCGCGCGGCCGGCTGGTGCTCGACGGTCCGCGGAGAGCCTCCTTCGAGCGCCACGATCTCTCCCGCTCGGACCTCGCGCAGGGTGACGGCGTCGATCAGGTCGAAGGCGCAGGTCTCGGACGAAACGCAGAACGTGCCGTCGAGCGTGCCGAGCACCAGCGGCCGGAAGCCGTAGGGATCGCGCGCGGCGAAGATGCGCCCCGGAGCCAGAACGAGAAGCGAGTAGGCCCCTTTGACCTGGGAGAGAGCGTCGACCAGGGCTCCCTCCAGATCGGGAGCCTTCGAGCGCGCGATCAGATGAACGATCACCTCGGTGTCGGACATCGTGCCGAAGATGGCCCCCTCGTTCTCCAGCTTCTGGCGCAGCTCGCCGCCGTTGACCAGATTGCCGTTGTGGGCGATCGCAATCGGTCCTTTGTTCGTCGCCGCCGAGATTGGTTGCGCGTTGCAGAGCATCGATCCGCCGCTGGTCGAGTAGCGGACGTGGCCGATCGCAATCCTCCCCGGAAGCCGTGCGAGCCGGTCGTGGGTGAAAATGTCCGCGACGTGCCCCATGTCTTTCTCGACGTGAATTTGAGGAGCGTTCGGGGCGACGAGGCGCTCGCCCGTGCCGGTGGTTCCGCCCGGCTGTCCGATGTTCGCGTCCGAGGGAACGTCGCGCGTCGAGATCGTCGCGATGCCCGCACTCTCCTGGCCGCGGTGCTGGAGCGCATAGAGACCGAGGTAGACGAGGTTCGCCGCGTCGCGGTGATCGAGAACGCCGAAGACACCACATTCTTCCCTGAATTTATCGAGCATCGCCGGATCCGTCGTGAGTCTACTAGAATAGAATGAATTCGAGCCGAATTCTTCCGAGTCATCTCGGATTCCACAATTTCCACCATCCACGCCCCTCTCGGGATGACCAGACAGACAGTGCCTTCCAAGCGAACTGTCGGCCGAGCCGGGGACGCCGCCCCCCTATTGTGCAATGAGGTCCGCAACGTCGCCTTCATTGCGGAGAATCTGTTCGATCGTGTCGCCGGAGATGAGCTTCGGGAAGGCCGTCGACCAGATCCGCCGCATCTCGGCGAGAGTCGTTCGGATCAGCCGGCTATCACCGCGAGAGACCTCGAACATCCCCTCGACGGTTTCTCCGATGACCCGGGCGATCACGCCGAGCCGGCGCGCGCTCGAAACCATCTCGTCGACCGATTCCGGCGCCGCGCTGATCACCGCTCGCGCCTGCGACTCGCCGAAAAGGAGCGCGACCGCGTCGAGCGAGTCGGCATGTCCGGCGAGATCGATCCGGCATCCGATGCCTGCCATCGACGACTCGGCGAGCGCGACCGCGAGCCCGCCATTGGTGAGATCGTGCGCGCTCTCGACGATTCCGCCGCGAGCGAGCTCGAGGAGGAGCTCGATCAGATTCCGCTCGCGGACGAGATCGACTCGAGGTGGACGCACCTGAGCGCCGGGATCGAGCGCCTGCAGGTACTCCGATCCGCCCATCTCGTCGAACGACTCGCCGAGCAGAACGACGGCGGCACCCGCACGGAGAAATCGGCTGCCGACGTACGGCCGTTCGCTCTCGATGATACCGACCATGCCGATGGTCGGCGTGGGGACGATCGCGTTTCCTTCCGTCTCGTTGTAGAACGAGACGTTTCCCGACACGACGGGGGTCGTCAGCGCCTCACACGCCTCGCTGATTCCTCGAACGGCTTCGACGAACTGCCACATGATCTCGGGTCGCTCGGGTGAGCCGAAGTTGAGACAGTCGGTGATCGCCACCGCTCTTCCGCCGCTGCAGGCGATGTTCCGCGCGGCCTCGGCGACGGCCTGTTTTCCTCCTTCGAATGGATCGAGAAAACAGTAGACCGGATTGACGTCGGAGGTGATGGCGAGGGCAATCCCCGTCTCTTTGATCCGCACGATCGCGGCGTCCGCCTCCTCCGGCCCGGCGAGCGTGTTGGTGCGAACGGTTCGATCGTACTGCTCCCAGATCCATCGCTTCGAGCAGAGATTGGGGGATGCCAGGAGGCGGAGAAGCGTTTCGGTCATGTCCTGATCCTCCGCCGGGCTCCGATCCCACCGATCGGCGAGCCGTTCGATGTAGGCCGGTTTCTCGACTGGCCGCTCGTAGAGGGGAGCTTCCGTGGAGATCGGCTCGACCGGGATTTCGGCGACGACCTCGCCGCGCCACACGAGTGTGACCATGCCGTCGCCGGTGACCTCGCCGATGACCGCGACGTTCAGATCCCACTTTTCGAAGGTGCGGATCACGTTGTCTTCATGGCCACGCCTGGCGACGATCAGCATCCGCTCCTGCGACTCCGAGAGCATGATCTCGTAGGGGGTCATCTCCGATTCGCGAAGGGGGACGCGATCGAGGTCGAGCCGGACTCCGGTTCCGGCTCGTCCCGCCATCTCGAACGAAGACGACGTCAGCCCTGCGGCACCCATGTCCTGGATTCCGATGATCGCGTCGCTTTCCATCAGCTCGAGGCAGGCTTCGAGGAGGAGCTTCTCGGTGAAGGGATCTCCTACCTGAACCGTAGGGCGCTTTTCCTCGGAGGCTTCATCGAACTCGGCGGAAGCCATCGTTGCACCGTGAATCCCGTCTCTTCCTGTCTTCGAGCCGACATAGATGACGGGGTTCCCGACACCGGCCGCCTTCCCTCGGAAGATGCGATCGGCGCGGGCGACGCCGAGGGAGAAGACGTTGACGAGAATGTTGCCATTGAAGCTCGCGTGGAACGAGGTCTCCCCGCCGACCGTCGGGATTCCGATGCAGTTGCCGTAGCCGGAGATGCCGCGGACGACTCCGTCGACGAGGTATCGCATGCGCGGGGCGTCGAGCTCGCCGAAACGAAGAGAGTCGAGTGAGGCGATCGGGCGGGCGCCCATGGTGAAGATGTCGCGGAGAATGCCGCCGACACCGGTAGCCGCTCCCTGGTAGGGCTCGATGTACGAGGGGTGGTTGTGCGATTCCATTTTGAAGGCCGCGACCCATCCGCCGCCGATGTCGATGATGCCGGCGTTTTCGCCGGGTCCCTGAACGACGCGCGGACCCTCCGTCGGAAATCGGCGCAGATGGATGCGGCTCGACTTGTATGAACAGTGCTCCGACCACATCACCGAGAAGATGCCGAGCTCGGTGTAGCTCGGCTCGCGACCTAGAATTTCCTCGATTCTCGCGTACTCCTCGATCGAGAGGCCATGAGAAGCGATGACTTCGGGAGTGATCGACGACAACGTTGCGTCCGTTTCCTGTTTCTCGGGCGGGGGCGGATTGTATCGTGGAAGCGATCTTCGTGCTACCGATGAGACATCGTCGAGAAGAAGTGATCGTTGTCCGGCCCCGGCGCTTCAGTAGAAGTCGTACGAGGCGATCCGGCCGACCAGTCCCGCGTCGCCTGCGCGATCGAGAAAGGTGCGGACGGCCAGACGGCCGCGATCGCCGTAATCGACGGTCAGCTCGTTCACGTACATGCCGACGAACCGATCAGCCCTCTCCTTGTCGAGCTTCCGCCCGTACTGCATCGCGTAGTCGAGGGCCTCGTTCCGGTGACTCAGGGAGTACTCGATCGATTCGCGAAGAACGCGGGAGATCTCGCGCATCAGCTCGTCGCCGAGGGCGCGACGGATCACGTTACCCCCGAGCGGTAGAGGAAGGGTGGTGGTCTCTTTCCACCACGCTCCGAGATCGATGATTTTACGAAGGCCGTCGTCGCGGAAGGTGAGCTGTCCTTCGTGAATGAGCAGGCCGGCGGGAACGCTGCCGTCGGCGACCGCTTCCTGGATCTCA
The DNA here is from genome assembly GCA_035546335.1 of Thermoanaerobaculia bacterium. Taxonomy (GTDB): domain Bacteria; phylum Acidobacteriota; class Thermoanaerobaculia; order Gp7-AA8; family Gp7-AA8; genus DATKDP01. The sequence goes on from DATKDP010000016.1 coordinate 73,859, forward strand.
TCGAACGGCATGGTGATGGTCTCGACCGACGGTGAGAAGAGTTTCAAAGCGACGAAGGCGGAGGTGTTGAGCCCGGGGATGGCCACCGTGTAGTCGCTGAGGCGCGACGGATCGATCGGCTCTCTCGAGACCACGAGCGGGCCGTAGCCGTCGCCGATCGAAGCGCCGCTCGAAAGAATTGCGTAGCGATCCGCGATTTCCGGATAGGCGGCCCACGAGATGGCGGTCACGTCGTAGCACTCGTCGCGCGCTTCGAGGTTGAGCGACTGAATGTCTTTGAGCGTGTGAACGAATTCGAAATCTCCCGTGTCGATCAGATTCTTCGCGAGGGCGAAGAACATGAAGGCGTCGTCCGCGTCGGGGGAGTGAGCGAGTGAGATTCGGGTCATGGGAGCTTCGATTGCAGATGGCAGATAGCAGATAGCAGATAGCGCAACGGTCTGCAATACCTGCAGGGGCTTTCCATTTAGGTTTCAGGTTTCAGGTTTCAGGTATCTGCTATCTGCTATCTGCTTCCTCCGCTTCCATCTGCGCAAACGTCTCCGTGCCGAACAGCATCGTTCCGATCGTCGTTCTCGTCGCGGCGGCGAGGTTCTTTCGGTCGCGAACCGACATTCCCTCGATCTCGACAGGGGGAGCGACGCGGATCGTGACCGGGCCGGGCGTGACCCGCAGGCTTCGCGCCGGAAAAACGTCGAACGTTCCGTCAATCGCCATGGGGAGAATCGGAAGTCCGGACCGGAGCGCAAGAAGGAAAGCCCCCCGCTGAAAGGGTCGCATCGTTCGCATTCGCGAGCGTCCCTCCTCGGGGAAGATGACGATCGTGTTGCCCTTCCGTATGCGCTCGGCGGCGAGATCGAACGATTTCACGGCCGTGCTTCTTTTCTTGCGGTCGACGGGGATGAAGCCGGAGGTGGCCAGAGCCCATCCGAAGATCGGAATTTTGAAGAGGCTGACCTTGGCCATGAAGCGGATCGGCTGAGGAATGGCGGCCAGAAGGCAGGGGATATCGAGCCAGCTGTAGTGATTTGCGATGATGACGAACCGCCTGGCGGGATCGATCAGGTCGAGGTTCTCGACGGAAAGCCGGATTCCTGCGGCGCGGACGATGATCCGGGCCCAGCGGCGGATCAACGGGTCGACCCATCGTGACCCCGGATGCGCGAGGGTGACCACCATCACCAGCGACGCGACTACGAGGGTATCGAGGATGGCGACGAGCGCGGCGAAGAGCGTCCGAAACACGCGCCGGATTCTACAGGAAAGGAGAATGGAAGCCGGGAGGTGGCTGCTTTGTTACAATTCGAGTCCGCAATGTGCTTCCCACCAGGTTGTGTCCGAGACCAGGCGTGGGGTGAAGGAGTGAGACGTGTCCGATACGGCATCCGTTGCTGTCGCTGACCGGGAGGAATCTGCCTCCGGCGCGCCCGTGACCAATGATCTGACCATTCACGTGGCGACCGTGAACGGGTCGGGATCGCAGTCGTCGAACAGTGTTCTGATGCGATCGATCTTTCAAATGGGCATCCCGGTGAGCGGGAAGAACATGTTCCCCTCGAACATCGCCGGACTCCCGACGTGGTTCACCATCCGCGCGAACAAGGATGGCTGGATCGCCCGCAAGAAAGAGGTCGACGTTCTCGTCTGCATGAATGCGGCGACGGCGAAGGAAGACGTGCAGGCACTTCATGAAGGGGCGATCTGCATCTATGACGAGCCCCTCAACTGCAGCATGTACCGCTCCGATGTCACGTTTTACGCGGTTCCTTTCTCGAAGCTCGCGGGCGAGCTGTCGACCGACAGCCGCCTCAAGAAACTGCTGACCAACATGATCTACGTCGGTGTCGTCGCCGAGCTGATCGGCATCGAGCGCAGCGAGATCGAGGTGGCGCTCGCCAAGCAGTTCAAAGGAAAGCAGAAGGCGATCGATCTGAATGTGAAGGCGGTGGACAAAGGGATGGAGTTCTCGCGCGACAATCTTCCGCGTCAGAGCCTCTTCAAAGTCGAGCGGATGGATGGGACGAAAGGGAAGATCATCATCGACGGAAACTCGGCGGCAGCAATCGGTGCCATGTTCGGGGGGGTCACCGTCGTGACGTGGTATCCCATTACTCCGTCGTCATCGCTCTGCGAATCGCTGATCGACTACCTGAAACGTTTCCGCATCGGCCCCGACGGGAAGGCGACGTATGCCGTCGTCCAGGCGGAGGACGAGATCGCGGCAATCGGCATGGTTCTGGGGGCCGGATGGGCGGGCGCGCGCTCGATGACCTCGACGTCCGGCCCTGGAGTCTCGCTGATGGCGGAGTTCGTCGGTCTCGGCTATTTCGCGGAGATTCCGGGCGTGATCTGGGACATCCAGCGCGTCGGTCCTTCGACCGGTCTTCCGACGCGGACGAGTCAGGGCGACATCACCTTCGCCAATTCCCTCTCGCACGGCGACACGCGGCACATCGCACTCATCCCGGGCTCGGTCGAGGAGTGCTACGCCTTCGGCGCCGAGGCGCTCGATCTTGCCGAGATCTTCCAGACGCCAATTTTCGTTCTCTCCGATCTCGACATCGGAATGAACAACTGGATGTCGGAACCGTTTCCTTATCCCGAGACCGACCTGCGACGAGGGAAAGTACTATCCCGGGAGAGGCTGGAAGAACTGGGGGGGCAGTGGGGACGCTACCGCGACGTCGACGACGACGGAATCCCGTATCGGTCCCTTCCGGGAACCCGGCATCCTGCTGCCGCCTATTTCACGCGGGGGTCGGGTCACGACGAAAACGCGCGCTACTCCGAGCGTCCGGAGGACTACAAGCAGACCGTCGACCGGCTCGCGAAGAAGTACGAGACGGCCCGCCGGCATGTTCCTCGGCCGTCGATCGACCGCGTCGAGGGGGCGAGAATCGGTCTGATCGCTTATGGATCGAGCGACTTCGCGGTTCAGGAGTCACGCTTTCAGCTGCGGAAGGAAAAGGGAGTGGAAACGAGCTATCTCCGGCTGCGGGCCATTCCGTTCCCGCCCGAGGTCAAGGCGTTCATCGCGGAGCACGAGCACGTTTATGTCGTCGAACAGAACCGCGACGGCCAGATGGCCGACCTGATCCGGCTCGAGGTGGGAGAGGATCAGCGAAAGATCCGCAAGGTGCTCCACTATGACGGGCTGCCGATCCATGCGCGGTTCATCACTGACGCGGTGCTGGTGATGGAGGGAGAGGACAATGGCTGAGAGCGTTTTGAAAGGCGCAGAGGTCCCGAAGGAGAACCGGCTCGGACTGAAGGCGACCGATTACTCGGGGGCGAAGTCGACGCTGTGCGCCGGTTGCGGCCACGATGCGATCAGCAATCAGATCATCAGAGCGTTCTACGAGATGAGCGTCGATCCCGAGCTGATCGCCAAATTCTCGGGAATCGGCTGTTCGTCGAAGACCCCCGCGTATTTCATTTCGCGGGCACACGGACTCAATGCTGTCCATGGACGGATGCCTGCCGTCGCCACCGGAGCGATGCTCGCCAATCAGCACCTGGTCTCGATCGGCGTGTCGGGAGACGGCGACACGGCGTCGATCGGGCTGGGGCAGTTCATGCACATGGTCCGGCGCGACATTCGCGTGATCTACATCATCGAGAACAACGGGGTGTATGGGCTGACCAAGGGGCAATTCTCCGCCACCGCCGATTCCGGCTCGAAGCTCAAGACGGGAGTGGTCAACGATCTCCCGCCGATGGACCTCTGCGCTCTGGCGGTGGAGCTCGGATGCGGATACGTGGCGCGCGGGTTTGCCGGCGATCCGAAACAGATGGTGAACATTCTGAAAGGGGCTATCGCCCACAACGGCCTCTCCGTCATCGACGTGATCTCTCCCTGCGTGACGTTCAACAATCACGAGGGATCGACGAAGGGATACCAGTACACGAAGGAGCATCAGGAGCTTCTGCATCAGATCGGGTTCGTTCCGTCCTACGAGCAGATCGAGATCGATTACGGTCCGGGTGAGATCAAGACGGTCGAAATGCACGACGGGTCGAGGATTCTCCTCAGAAAGCTGGAGGAGGACTACGACGCGTCCAGCAAGATCAATGCGCTGCAGCGCCTGACCCTGGCCGAAGAGGAGGGGCAGGTGCTCACGGGTCTCGTCTTTCTCAAGCCGGAGAAGAAGAGCTTCCTCGATCTTCTCCATCTGACCGACGAGCCGCTCGCGACTCTGCCGACGAAAACAGTGCGCCCACCGAAAGAGGCCCTCGACACGATCATGCAGGAGCTGATGTAGGAACGGCGAGCACGATCAGTCGTGCTCGGCAGGTGTGCCGTCCACGTTCTTCGTGTCGTCCGGCTGGTTGTCAGCGAGCTCCTCGGTCTGACTCAGCGCGGGCTGCTCCAGCGCCTGCCCGCTGTGCTCCGGGCTTGCGCCTCCGGTGTAACCGAGAGCCTCGTTTCCCGTGATCTCGGTGATCCGCTGGACGTCCTCTTCGACCGCGCCTTTCGCGTCGGCGCCTTTCCGCTCTGCTTCGCTCTTCGTCATGCTCGGCCTCGACTCATCTCCCCACTCTATCAGCGGTCGCGGTCGGCTGCCAGCTTGATGATTTGGCTAGGGTTCTTGATCGAGAAATTTGATTGCAGATGAGTCGCATTTTTCAGGCGGCCAATTTCTGCTCGCCGGCAAAGCGAGGGACCGGGCGAAGCTTGCGGGATTCGGGCGGCGCTGGGGAAACTTCCAGTCCCGGAGGGACGGTTGAAAATAGCCCGGGACGGAGTCCAGGACGGAGTCCCGGGTTGCGTAACGTGCGGGGACCATCCAGTCCCGTAGGGACGGTTGAAGCAGCCAGTCACCATTTCCGGCGGTGCCATGGTGTGTGTCCGCAAATCGGCGACATCATCCCGGGCGGTCAACCGTCCCTACGGGACTGATGGTGCCTTCGTGTCGGCGCGCTACCCGGGACTTCGTCCCGGGCTATTTTCAATCGTCCCTTCGGGACTGGGTTTTGTCCGGCATCTTCAAGCGCACGGCTGCAATGTGCAGCCACAGGTCCGCGCCGTCATCCTCTCCCCCCTCTCGCCTCTCGCCTCTTCGCGCCGTTCCCTGGCTCTGGATCACCCCAGGTTCGCTCCCTGATCGCGCAGCCCGAGCCCGGAATTTCAGAACGCGCTATATCTCGTCGGTCTGAGGCGAAGCCTCGTTAGAATCAGATCGTGCTCATCGACGATATTCGAGGTAAGCGGCTGACGTTCGAGCATCCTCCCTCGCGCGTGGTCTCTCTCGTTCCCTCGCTCACCGAAACGTTGTTCGATCTCGGCGCCGGCTCGTCGGTCGTCGGAATCACCGACTTCTGCCTTTTTCCGGAGCGGGGGCTGGCGGGAATTCCACGGCTCGGCGGCACGAAGAATCCGCGAATCGATGCGATTCGTGCCCTCGGTCCGGACCTCGTGTACATGAATCTCGAAGAGAATCTTCCGCGCCATGGAGCTGAGATCGAGCAGTTCGCGCCGCTCCATGTCAGCGAGCCGAAGAGTGTCGCCGGCGTCAGGGACCTCATTCTCGACCTCGGCGTCCTCCATGAGGTCGAGGAAAGGGCGCGGCACCTCGCCGATGCGCTCGATGAGGAGGCAGCGATGAAAATCCGAACGACACCGTTCACGTTCGTCTGCGCCATCTGGAAGAAGCCGTGGATGTGGTGCGGGGGGGATACCTACGTCTCGAATCTGGTGGAAACGGTAGGCGGGGTCAATTTTCTGCAGTCGCATCGACGCTACCCCGCGATCGATCCGGAGGCGATTGCGGCGCTGCACCCCGAGGTCGTCTTTCTTCCCGACGAGCCCTATGGTTTCACCGAAGCTGACGCCGCGCTCCTGGCGTCGGCGACGTCCTCACGGGTGATCGGGCCGTTTCCGGGCCATCTTTTCACGTGGCACGGGACGAGGACGATTCTGGGGCTCCGCTTTCTGCGCGAGGTTCTCGGATGAGAGGCGGCGGGAGTCGAGGAATATTGATTCGCTCCCCCTTCTTTCCGCACTGAGGTTCGCCCGATCGAGGCGAGGGGAGCGGCTCGCATGGGAAGGAAGTCGAGAGGCAAGGAGCGCCAGAGAGCCGTTGCGGGGTCGCAGCCTGCTGCAACCACCGGAGACGGGATCATTCCGGCACGCTCGATTTTCGGCGTGTCGTCGACGTGGTGGATTGCCGGCGCCCTCCTCGCCGGAATCGCTCTGATCTACGTTCCGGTGATCGGCCACGAGTTCACGAACTTCGACGACAACATTCAGATCAGTGAGAATGAGGTCGTTCTCGACGGGCTCACGATCAGTGGGTTTCGCTGGGCGTTCACGACCTTCACCGGCGCCAACTGGTATCCGCTGACATGGCTGTCTCACATGCTCGATGTCGAGCTCTACGGCACGAAGGCGGGCGGTCATGCGATGACCAATGTCGCGCTGCACGCCTGCAACGCTCTGCTGCTCTTCTTTCTCCTGCGCCGCATGACCGGCTCGACTGTCCGGAGCGGAGTCGTTGCGGCACTCTTCGCCTTTCACCCGCAGCGCGTGGAATCGGTAGCCTGGATCTCGGAGCGTAAGGACGTTCTGTCCGCTTTGCTCTGGCTGGCGACGACGTGGTTTTACGTCGGGTGGGTGCGAGAGCGTTCCGCGCGCAGATACTTCCTCGTTCTCGTCACCTTCGCTCTTGCGCTGATGGCCAAGCCGATGGTCGTGACGCTTCCCTTCGCGCTTCTGCTTCTCGATTACTGGCCGTTGCGCCGCCTGTCCTTTGATGCCACGTTCCGGGCGCGGGCAAGGGGGCTCGTGCTCGAAAAGCTTCCACTGTTCGCGATGAGCGCCGTGATCAGTTTTATGACGGTGAAAGCTCAGGAGGGAGCGCTCGCGGCAGTCGAAGCACTTCCACCATCCGAGCGTGTTCAAAACGCGCTGGTTTCGTATGTGGCATACCTGATCGACATGGTTTGGCCTGCGGGTTTGGCGTTCATGTATCCGATGCGACCGGTGGCTGGCTGGCAGGCGGCTGCGGCCATGGCGGTTCTGATCGCCATGACTGCGATCGCACTGTTGAATCGCAGGACGCGACCGTGGATCACATTCGGCTGGCTCTGGTACGTCGGAATCCTCGTTCCGGTCATAGGAATCGTGCAGGTCGGCCAGCAGGCGATGGCAGACCGTTACAGCTATCTTCCGATCATCGGGATCCTGGTGATCGTCGTGTGGGGGATCGCCGAGCTGGTCGAGAGCCATGTGGGGGGAGCGACCGCAGCACGCGCTGCAACAGTGGTCGTTCTGGTCGTTCTCGCACTGCTTGCAGCGAAGCAGCGAAGCTACTGGAAGAACAGCATCACACTCTTCGAGCGGGCTCTCGCCGTGACCACGAACAATCATGTGGCGCACATCAATCTCGCAAACGCCAAGCTCGAGCTCGGCCGGCTCGAGGAGGCGCGAGCTCATGCGGAAGAGGCGGTTCGCATCGCCTCCGGCAATCGTATCGCTCATGCCATGCTCGGGCTGGTTGCTTCGCAGGGAGGAGATTTCGAAACGGCCGCGAGAGCCTTCGACCTCGCGTCGCAGCTCGATTCCGGCAATGCAGAATACCGTTATCAACTCGGGCTGGCGCTGGGAAAGCTGGGGCGAACGGAAGAATCGGCAGAACAGTTTCTCCAGGCTGCCACGCTGGCCGGCCGGCAGGAAGCCACGAAAACCCTCCGCTCTCACTACCGGGCGCAGGCGCTTCTCGCTCGGGATCAGGTCGAAGAGGCGATTCCCGAATTTGTCCGTGCGCGCGATGCCAATCCGCGTGCGGCGAATATCAGGAATGATCTGGGTGCGGCTCTGGCACGTATGGGACGGCTCGATGAAGCGATCGCCGAGTACCGTCGTGCGATCGAGCTCGAGCCTCGACTCTTCGACGCACACATGAACCTCGGCGCCGTTCTGAGCCGCAAAGGGGACGATCGCGGCGCCATCGACCACTTCTCGCAGGCGGCGGAGCTGCAGCCGCAGTCCATCGAGCCGCGGATCTATCTTGCGCTCGCATTGACGAATGTGGGACGCATTCGCGAAGCGATCGTGCAGGTCGACACGGCACTTCGGACGAATGAGGAATTGGGCAATCGTCTGTTCACCGATGCGACGCGAATGCCGTTCAGCGAAGACAACCTCCAGCAGTTCCGGGCATTCCTCGAGCAGCAAGGCGGGGGGTGAAGGCAGAAGGCAGAAGGCAGAAGGCAGAAGGCAGAAACCAGAAACCAGAAACCAGAAACCAGAAACCAGAAACCAGAAGGTGCGCGGAGTAGACTTGCAGTGACGTTGTCTCTTGCTCTTGCTATTCCTTTCTGGTTTCTGGTTTCTGGTTTCTGGTTTCTGGTTTCCTACATTTTCCGATACTTCGGATCGAGGGCGTCGATCAGGCCGTCTCCGAGGAAGTTCAGCCCCATGACGGCGAGCATGATGGCGAAGCCCGGGAAGATCGCGAGGTGGTTGGCGAGCCCCAGATAGCGCCGGCCCGTCGATAGCATGGCGCCCCATGAAGGGGTGGGAGGCTGGACACCGAGGCCGAGGAACGAGAGCGCCGCTTCGGCCAGGATAGCGCCAGCCAGCCCCAGGGTCGCCATCACGATGACCGGGTTGACGACATTCGGGAGGACGTGATGAACGATCACGCGAAACGAGCTCGCACCGAGTGCTTTCGCCGCGGTCACGAATTCGATCTCGCGAACCTTCAGCACCTGACCGCGAACGAGTCGCGCATACCCCACCCAGCCGATGAACGAGAGCGCGAAGATCACGTTGTTCAAGCTCGGCCCGAGAACGGCGACGAAGGCGATGGCGAGCAGAATGCCCGGGAAGGCGAGAAGAATATCCGACAGGCGCATGATCAGCGTATCGAGCGCGCCGCCGAAATAGCCGGCGATCGCTCCGAGCGCGACCCCGACGAGGCTGGCGATGATGACCACGCTGAACCCGACGCGCAGCGATACGCGGGCTCCGTAGAGCACGCGTGAGAGAACGTCGCGCCCGAGGTCATCGAGCCCGAGGAGGTGATCGCGCGAAGGGCCTTCGAGACGGCGCGCAGTGTTCTGCTCACTCGGATCGAACGGTGCGAGGAGCGGCGCGGCGAGTGCCATCACGACCACGAGCAGAGTGAGCAGAACTCCTGCGCCGAGTGCGAAATTGCCTCGCATGGTCGACAGCAGTGTGCGAACGTTCATCAACTGTATTTGATCCTCGGGTCGAGAAATGCATACGCGAGATCGGTGATCAGGTTGATGGCGATGTACGTCAGGGCGATCACCATGATGGAGGCCTGCACCTGTGGGTAGTCGCGACGCGAGATCGAATCGATCAGCAGTCGACCCAGGCCCGGCCACGAGAAGATCTGCTCGGTGATGATCGCGCCAGTCAGCAGCGAGCCGAACTGAAGTCCGAGGATGGTGATCACCGGAATCATCGCGTTCTTGAGGGCGTGGCCGAAGATCGCTTTCCAGCGGCTCACACCCTTCGCCAGAGCCGTCGTCACATAGAGCTGCGTCAGCTCCTCGGCCAGCGTCACCCGGATCATGCGAGTCAGAATCGCCGCGAGCGCAAGCCCCAGCGTCAACGCCGGAAGTACGAGCGAGCGTATCCCCTCGTCGCGCCCCGATACCGGGAACCAGCCCAGATGGATCGAGAAGGCGATGATCACCAGCGGCCCGAACCAGAAGCTCGGCATCGAGACGCCGATCAGAGCGAAGAAGCGTGCGACATTGTCGATCCACGAGCTGCGATAGATGGCCGAGAGAATACCGAGAGGGAAGGCGACGAGAATGGCGATGACCATCCCGCCGAGCGCCAGCTCGATCGTCGCGGGATACCGCTGAAAGATCTCCGTGGACACGCGCTCTCCGGTGCGGAACGACGTGCCGAGATCACCTCGAGCGAGATTCCGGAGATAGATCACGTACTGCTCCCAGACCGGTTTGTCGAGGCCGAGCTGGGCTCGCACGCGCTGGACGTCCTCGGCGCGCGCATTCTCCCCGGCGATCTGCAGTGCGGGATCACCGGGAATGAGGTGAATCAGAGAGAAGATCAGCGTCAGGATCCCGAAAGTGATCGGGACGATCTGAAGCAGGCGGCGGACGATGTACTGCGTCATCTCTCGTTCACCCTGTCGGGATGCGTGAAGCATACCAGTCGGAGCTGGTGGTGAGAGCACGGTGGGCCGAAGAGATGCAGCGTGAAACTTCTTCTTTCGCATCCCTCTGATCGGGGTAGGTCTAACTCTTCTGTACTCCGGTGATCTTCCAGTCGCGGATCCGAACAGTCGGAGCGATCGCCCCGCCGATCGGATTCCACCAGCTCCCGATGCCGCGGCGCTCGCGCGAGAGTCCCGTGATGTTGGAGAACGCTTCGATCATCGGTTGTGTCCACCGGAGATTGACCAGCCGTCGCGTGACGCGGCCGTTTTCGATCAGGAACGTGCCGTCCCGGGTCATTCCGGTCATGAGCGCGGTCTTCGGCTCGAGCAGCCCGTTCAGATAGTGAAAGCGCGTCACCCAGATGCCTCGTTCCGTTCCGGCGATCAGCTCCTCGCGCGTGGTCTCGCCGCCGGCGAGCGAAAGGTGGAGGGCGGTTCCGTGATCTTCCGATCCGAGGGCGGCAGCATGGCCCGTGAGCGGAAGGCCGAGCCGGTCGGACATCACTTTGTCGACCACGGGAGTGCGCGCCACTCCCTCCTCGATGAGGAGAACCTGCCGCTTCGCGACCCCCTCCATATCGAAGGGAAACGGCATGAAGTCCTCGTCGAGGGGGTTGTCGGCGAGTGAGACATTCTCACCGACGACGCGTTGCCCCAGGTGGTCGACGAAAAACGAGGAGCCGTCTTCGTAGGACTGGCCGGAGAAGGTGATCATGTTCATCCACTCGAAGATCTCGGCGAGGGCGGCCGGCTCGAGGATCACATCGTAAGCTCCGGGCTCGATCTCGACGGCCGTCTGGCCGGGAAGCATCGTCGCCTTTTCCGTCGCCTCGGCTGCGAGTGTGAACAGATCGACTCGCGAGGCTCTTCGATCGATCCTGGTGGCGAAGCCGGAGCCGTTGCCGGCGCCGGCGATCACCACGGCATCAGCGAAGGTCAGAGGGGCGTGCCTGCGGAGGCCGTGGCTGTTGCCGGTGGTGATCGAAGCGCTGGCCGTGCTCCAGGAGCCGGCGAAATGAACGTCCCGGCGAGCTCCTTCGTCGAAGACGGCTCGCAGACTCTCCGCCTTCCGAAGAATGGGGAGGCTCGCGGTCTCCTCGTCGAAGGTCGGCAGGTCGGCCAGGGAGCCCGCCTCGCGGACGAGACCCCGGAAGTGTGGAAGCGGCTTTCCTCGTCGTGCTGCATCGAGCGCCAGCTTCGCGATGCGTCGAATCTCCTCCGGCTCGAATCCCGTGGTCGAGGCGACGCCGATGCGGCTGTCGGCGACGACGCGAAGCGTCAGCTCCGCGGAGATCTCCGACATGTTCTGGTGAAGATTCGAGTTTGCGAAGCGGCTGATGTTCCGATCCACCGAACAGAGCACGGCGTCCGCTTCGTCTCCCGCGGCTGCGGCGAGGGCGCGTTCGATGATCTCGAGGCTCTCATCGCGACTCTTCATCACGCCATCTCCACATTGCGAAAACGGGCGACAGGCGCTCCATGGGCGACGCGCATCGTCTGCATCGGGTCACCCTTGCCGCAGTTCGGAAGTCCCCAGACATGCCAGCTCGCCCGGTCTCCTACTGCATCGCACGACCGCCAGAACGACGGCGTCATTCCGGTATAGATCGGGTTCTTCAGCATCCGGCCGATCCTTCCGTTCTCGATTTCCCAGGCGATCTCGCAGCCAAATTGAAAGTTGAGCCGCAGGTCGTCGATCGACCACGACTTGTTGGTGTCGACGAGAATTCCGCGCCGCGTGCCGGCGATGATCTCGTCGACGGAGGTCGTTCCCGGCTCGAGGTTGATGTTGGTCATCCGGATGATCGGGATGCGCATCGCCGACTCGCCGCGTACTGTTCCGTTGGATCGCCGCCCGAGCACGGGTGCCGTATCCCGTCCGGTGAGGTAGTCGACGAAGATCCCGCCTTCGATCAGCGGAAAGCGCTGCGCAGGAACCCCTTCGTCGTCGAATCCGAACGAACCGATCGATGCGGGAATTGTGGCGTCGGCGACGATGGTCACGAGATCGGAGCCGTAGCGGAAATTGCCGAGCATCGGCGGCTGCAGAAACGAACCGCCGGCGAGCGAGATCTCGAGACCCAGAGCGCGATCGAGCTCGACGGGGTGGCCGCACGATTCGTGAACCTGCAGGGCGAGCTGCGAGGAGCCGACGATCAGATCGAACGTTCCTGCAGGAGCTTTCGGCGCATCGAGCAGTGCAAGAGCCTCGTCGCGGATCCGCAGCCCGTTCTCCGGAAGCGCGAGCTCTTCGATGAGCTCCCATCCCCGCGCCTGAAAATCGCCGCCGAATGGGTTGGGATAGGTCCGGCGCTGGTATTCGCCGCCGCTGATGGCGATCGCCTCGATTCCTCCTCCCATCTCCGTCGTCGATTGCTCGATCCAGCTTCCCTCGCTCGAAGCGAAGACCTTCTCCTGCCGGTAGGAGCTGATCTCACCGGTCGCCTGGTGAATTCGCTCGTCGCTGCGCATCGGCTCGGTCGTCTCGAGGAGGAGGTCGATCTTCTTCTGAATCGGAACCGACCAGGGGTCGATCCGGTAGCTGGAGGACCAGGAGGAGACGCAGGGGTCGATCGGGCTGAGCATCACCGAATCGGTCGAGGCGACATGGCTCGCGCGGGCGATCTCCAGCGCACGGAGCGCCGAGCGGTGAAGGGCCTGCTCCGAGTCTTCGCTCTCAGCGGCGAATCCCCAGCCGTTTCCCGACAGAACCCGGATTCCGATGCCCTTGTCGCGCGTGGAGGCGAGAGTCTCGATGGCACCGTTTCGAACTTTGACGATCTGGTGCTCGGTCACGGTCGACCGAATGTCGGCATACCGGGCGCCCTCGCGGAGCAGGCGGGCGAGGGTGGCCTCGAGCAGATCACGCGTCCGGCTCATGCGGGGGAAATTACATGGGAAGCATCGCTGGAAGTCAATCGCGGGGGAGCGATGCCTCGGACCTGGGGTCTGGAGAGTGGATGCCCGCCGGGCAGATCGATATGATGGGTCCGCGCCGGAGCGGGGGTTGGTTCCCGAGGTACTGTTCTTGCTCGGTGTTGGCGAACGGAGGCGAAAAAGAGCGGTGACCCGATCGACGAACGAAGAAAAATCGCTGGGAACGCTCTTCCGGGATCTGGCCGAGGATTTGTCGACGCTCGTTCGCAGCGAGATCGCACTCGCCAAGCTGGAGATCAAGCAGGCATTCACATCGCTCGGAACTGCGGGAGCGCTGCTGGCGGCTGCCCTCTTCTGCGCTCTGTTCGGTCTCGTGTTTCTTCTCGTCACCGCGTTGCTCGTCCTGGCGCTCTTCATGCCGGCGTGGCTGGCGGCGCTGATCGCCGCTCTGGTGCTCTTCGCCGGCGCCGGAGCGCTCGCCTGGGGAGGGAACCGAAAACTGCGCGCGGCTCAACTCATCCCCGTGACGGTGATCGAGAACGTGAAAAAGGACGTGCAGACGATCAAGGACGAATTGGGAAAGCGCAGCAGGGAGCACGAAGGGTGAGGTGAACCGATGGGCGAGAAGAGTGAACAGGTCAAGAACCATATCGAGCTGGCGATCGATAGCGCTCGTCATGGTGTGAGCGATGGAATCGACGAGATCGACCGCCGGCTCCGCTCGACGATGGATGTCAAACAACAGGCTCGCGATCATGCCGGCGCTTTGATGATCGCCGGAGGGGCCCTGGGGCTTCTTCTGGGGTTGGGTGGAGGGAAGGTGCTCGTCCGCACCATTCAGCTCGCAGCCCCCATCGTCGTCGTCCGCCTCCTGAAGTCGAGGCTGGAGGGGCGGGGCTAGAGGCTAGCTAGAGGCTAGAGGCTCGAGGCTCGAAGCTAGAGGGCCTCGAACCGCGCGACGCGCATTCGGCCCAGCGGCGCACTCGACAGGCGAACAGCTTCGCGCGCTCGCGAAGTACCCGAGCGCCGAGCCCCGAGCCCCGAGCCCCGAGCCCCGAGCCCCGAGCCCCGAGCGCCGAGCCCCGAGCCCCGAGCCCCGAGCCCCGAGCCCCGAGCCTCGAGCCTCGAGCCTCCAGCCTCCAGCACCCTCACTTCGCCCTCACATAGCGGGCGCCCGGCAGGGGGCGGAGGAGTCCGAGCAGTTCGAGCTGGAGGAGGTGGTCTGCAAGGAGGGCGGTGGATGTCTTGAGCCGTTCGGCAGCCTTGTCGATGTGAACCGGCTCGTCGTACGAAAACGCTTCGAGGGTGGAGGCGAGGAGCGGATCGATCTTCTGGACGCTGTGCCCGGCGGGCGACGCGGGGCGGATTGCGGGGAGCTCCGAGAAGACATCGTCGATCTCGTGGAGCAGCTTTGCCCCGTACTGGACGAGTCGGTGAGGGCCCTCCGATGCTCGAGAGAAGATGGATCCGGGGACGGCGAAGACCTCCCGTCCCTGTTCCGCGGCCATGCGAGCCGTGATGAGCGATCCGCTGCGGCTCGTCGCCTCGACGATGATCGTGCCGAGGGAGAGTCCCGAGATGATCCTGTTTCTGATCGGGAAATTGGGAGCGAGGGGGGGTGTGCCGGGAAGAAACTGGGTGACCAGAGCTCCCCGTTCGGCGATCTCCTCCGCAAGGCGAGCGTGAGTCCGCGGATAGACGACATCGAGGCCGGTGCCGAGGACGGCGATCGTGGGTCCACCATGCTCGAGCGCGGCCCGGTGCGCTGCGGCATCGATTCCTCTGGCCATCCCCGAGACGACGATGACTCCTGCACTCGTGAGCTGGCGGCTGATTTCTCGCGCGGCGTTGACGCCGTAGGCCGACGCGAGGCGCGATCCGACCACGGCAATCGACGGGCGCGAGAGCAGAGAGCGATCGCCCCGGATGAAGAGCGCGAAGGGAGGATCGTAGATCTCGCGAAGCAGGGGCGGATAGTCGTCATCGACGAATGTGAGCGCCGATTGTCGAAGCGCTTCGACGCAACGGGCGGTCTCGGGCAGTTGTAACGGTTCTTTGACACGCCGCGCGTCATGGCGAGGTATGTTGAGAAGCGATGCGAGCATGTCGACAGGAGCAGCAGCAGCGGCCGCCGGCGGATCGAAATACTCGAGGAGCAGGTGCGTTCTCTTCGAGGAGAGAAACGGGAGAAGCGACCATCCAATCAGAAGATCGCGCGACGCGTCGGGAGTCATGTTGCCGCTCATCTCGCGAGAGACGGAGAGCAGGCGCGCGGTTGTGTGGAAACCTCGCCGGTCATTATAATCGAGGCCGGTCGAGATTCACAGCGTCGCGAGGCTCCTCGATTCTCCGCCCATGGGTAAGCTCCTTGCAGCGGCGTCGGCTCGCAATCGCTCCGGGAAGGAGAGGTGACTGATGAGACGGAGGACGTTCGCGTTGCTGGTGTGTCCGGTTCTTTCGTTGACGCTGGCCACCTCCTGCAAGAGTCATCAGGATCTCACCACGGCCTCCTCGCAGATCTCGTTCGGAGTGCGGGCGGCGAAGATGAATCTCTGGCGCGAGGCGAGGTTCCGATTCGAGCGCGCCGTCGAGCTCGACCCGAGCAACGCCATGGCCAGAAACGACCTTGCCGTCGCCTACGAGGGGTCTGGAGACTTCGAGAAGGCTCGCGAAGAGTATCTGGCTGCACTGCAGCTCGATCGCTCGAATCCGTATATCCAGAAGAACTACAGCCGGTTCATGGAGTTCTACACGCGGAACCGGCGGCGGGAAGAGAGCATTGTGAAAACCGAGGCGTCTCGTGTCGACGCGCCACAGGGGGAGGCGTCCGCGGTCACTGCTGCACCTCCTGGCGAGCCGCCGCCCGATGAAACCGACGATCCAGTGAGTCCCGAGAATGGAGATGAGCGATGAGATGGACCCTGGTATCGCTGCTCCTTCTGTCTCCGTTCGCGCTGAACGGCGGAGTCATCGAAGTCACGCTCAAGCTGCCGCTCAAGCCGAAGCTGGCGATCACCGGCGCCGAGAAGATCGGGGTCGCCCCGTTCATCGTGGTTGCAGAGGACGGCGATACCCGGCGCGACCGGTCGGCCAAAGTGGATCTGCAGACGGAATTCTCTCGTTTCCTGCGCAAGCAGCTGGCGAAAGAGACGAAGCTCAAGGTGGAGAACGTCGAAGCCGGACGCCCTCCGACGAGCGATTTCAAGGAGCTGTCCGCGAATCGCGATCATTGGAGAGATCTGGCCCGGCGAAGCGGGTCGGACTACATCGTTTCCGGGGTGATCGACTTTCACATCGAGGACAAGGCCGGATACAGGACTGAAGAATACGTCTCACCGATCGACGGCCGGACGTATTTCAGGCAGGTGCTGATCGAAAGCACCGGGTTCGTCTTCGACATCGTCTTCGCGGTGTTCGACGGTGAGACGGGCGAGAAGCTGATGGAAGAGAATTTCCGTGATTTCAAAGAGTTCGATCAGCGCAACTACGATGAGATTCTCGGCCTCTTCGAGAATCTGAGGTCGCTCGAATCACAGCTGCTCGGGCTGTTCGTCGCCCGGGAAACGTCGGCTACCCGGTATCTGTTCACGAATTGAGCAGGGCGGAACGCCCGTGGTCCCATCTCCGGCGGAACGTCGGGGCGCGCGCGAAGTACCGCCGCGGAGTGAAATGGAGGAACGTGTGAAGCGATCGATCACCCTCTGGACGTTGTTCGCTACGCTGATGCTCTCCGCCTCGCCGGCCTACCCCTTCGGCAAGAACAAGATCGTATACGACCGTTTCGAGTGGAAGATCTACCACTCGACTCACTTCGACGTTTATTTTTACGAGACCGAGAGAGACTCGCTTCAGAAGGTCGTCAATTTCGCCGAGAGCGCCTACGACGAGCTGTCGCGCAAGTTCAACTTTCAGATCTCGAAGCGAATCCCGCTCATCTACTACGCGACGCATTCCGCCTTCGAGCAGACGAACGTCATTCTGAACTTCATACCCGAAGGCGTCGGAGCCTTCGCCACGCCGGTACGCAACCGGATGGTGCTCCCCATCGACATGCCGGACGAGGACCTTCTCAGTCTGATCAAGCACGAGCTGACGCACATCTTCCAGTACGAGATTCTCTTTCAGGGACGCTTTGGTCAGGAGCTCAGAATTGCGCCTCCGACCTGGCTGATGGAAGGGATGGCCTCGTTCATGGCCGAGGACGAGAGCAGCCGTGATCGAATGGTCCTTCGCGACGCGGTGGTCAATGACAACATTCCGCCCATCGATCGGAATGTCCAGGGCTTCTTCGCCTATCGCTTCGGGCACGCGGTGTTCCAGTACATGCTGACCCGTTACGGCTGGGACGGAGTGCGCGATTTCATCTACGAATATCGCAACACGCTAGGAAGCTCGATTGCCAAACCGCTCAAGCGAGCCTTCGACCTCACACCCGAAGAATTCAATACGCAATTCCGCACCTGGCTGCGCCGCCAATACCTTCCGGTGCTCGTCACCAAGGGGGAGCCCACCGAGTACGGGCGGCCCTTCACGGTCAAGGAAGACGTTCGAAGCCAGGAGATGATGCCCGCTCCGGCACCTTCGGGCGATCTGATGGTCGCGTTGACGACCTACAAGGAAGACGTCGATGTGGTTCTCTTCAACATTCCGAAGAGGGAAATGTTTCGGAATCTCACGCGCGGGCTTCCCGAGCGATACGAGTACATCATCTCGCAATGGCTGACGACGGGCCCGGTCATGGGGCGCGATGTCGCATTTGCGCCCAACGGAGATCAGGTTGCGGTGTTCGTCAAGAGGGAACGAGGGCGGAACCTGATGCTGCTCAACGCCCTCACCGGTCGGATCGAGAAGCTGATTCCGATGGAAGGAGTCGAACAGCAGCTCAACCCCGCCTATTCACCCGATGGGACGAAAATCGCTTTCCACGCCTTCAGGGGGAATCAGGCCGACATCTTCATCTACGATCTTTCGAGTGGTGAGATCACGAACATCACCGATGACGCCTTCTACGATGCCGCCCCCGTCTACTCTCCCGACGGTCGCTCTCTGGTCTACTCCTCGGTGGTGGACGGCTATGCGAAGCTGTTCCGTCTCGATGTCGGGAATCCATCAGCCCGCTATCAGCTGACGACGGGACCGTCGAATGATTCCGACGCCTACTTCTCGCCGGACGGAACGCGTGTGTTCTTCACCTCCGACCGCCAGACGAGCCGCTGGACGGCCGAGGCGGCCAAGCTGTTCGAGATGGCGGAAGGACGAATCGGAGGCGAGGAGAGGTCCGAGCCCCCTGATCCGGCGAACTTCGCCGCCTACAACATCTACTCACTCGATCTCCGTTCCGGCGATGTCCTTCAGTACACCGACGTGGTCGGTGGCTGCTTCACTCCGGTGGTTTTCATCGGCGCCGAGAACAAGGAGCAGCTCGTTTTTTCCTCCTACTACAAGGGCCGTTGGAGGCTCTACACGACGACGACCGACAAACAGCTTTTCGAAGCGGAGACCACGGTGCTCCCGTCCGAGCCGATGCTCGCCGGCGAGCGGACACCGTTCCTGCCGCCTGTGGAGGTCGCCATCGATCCCGAAAAGATCGAGAAGTACCGCAGCTTGCGCCTCTTCGTCGACGACGTCCAGGTCAACGCCGGTGTCACCTCGGATCAGACATTCGTCTCGCGCTCAGTGATCTTCACCAGCGACATGCTGGGCGATCGCCGATTCATCGCCGCTCTCGACAGCGTTTCGACCTTCTCGAACTTCGATCTTCTCTATCTCGATCTCCGCAGGCGGCTGAACTGGGGCGTCCGGCTCTTCGACGATCGGACCTTCTTCATCGAACAGGACCAGCAGTCCGGTCAGCTCGACCAGCGCCTCCTCTATCACCAGACGGCCGCGCTCGGAATCCTCAGCTATCCGTTCGATCGATACCATCGAATCGATCTCGGCGCTGGCTACATGGTTCGCGAGTTCAACTTCCCGTTTCTCGATGAGGCTGGCGAGCTCGCCTTCATCGGACGAAAGGACGACTTCCCGCTCGCCAGCGCAACCTTCAGCGGCGACAGCGCCCGCTTCAAGGAGTTCGGTCCGATCGATGGCCGGCGCTATCAGTTGACCTCCACCTATGCTCCCGATCTCGACGGCGGCGGGACGCTGACTTCGGACTTCGTTCTCGATTTCCGCCAGTACATGCAGCTCACGTCACGATCGCTGCTGGCGGCTCGAATCTTCGCCGGCTACTCGGACGGGAACTTTCCGAACTTTTACTACTTCGGCGGCCTGAACACCCTTCGCGGCTTTGACTTCCGAACATTCGCCGGCAGCAGGGCGTTCTATGGAAACTTCGAGATCCGTTTTCCGCTGGTCGATGTGATCGCAACTCCGATCATCGTCTTCTCTCAGATCCGCGGATCGCTCTTCTTCGATGTCGGAGGCGCGTTCTTCGACGGGCAGAATTTCACCTTCATGCGCGACGGCAGGCTGCACGACGCAAAGGGCTCCGTAGGCTACGGCGTATCGCTCAATCTGTTCGGCCTCGAGCTGCATTGGGATTTCGCCAAGAGAACGGATCTCAAGGACATCGAGAGCGGTACGCGGACGAGTTTCTGGATCGGGCAGACCTTCTGATCCTCAACCTGTCGCGGCGTCGAGGCCGTTTCGCCGGGCGCTCGGCTGGCCGGCTCTGCGAAGGGCCAGGCTTTCCAGCAATGCTCGCTCGATATGGTCGTCCGCGGCCTCCGGCTCGGACGCCACCGCCTGAATTTCGCTCTCCTCCTCGCGCGGGGTCAGTCTGCGATCGGCGATGGTTTCCCGCAGAAAGCGGAGCAGCGCGAGCTCCTCGGCGGAGTGTCGCCGCTTTGCCACGGGAGCGCCCTTGCGGCGGCGCGCGCTGTGGAAGGGTTTGCCGGAGAGGTACTCTTCGATCAGGCGCGGGCAGATGTAGGAGGCGCGGCAGACGGCGGTCGTGTTCCCCAGCTGTTCCGCGGTGGCCTCGATCGCTTTTCTGATCCTCTGTTTGCGCTCTTTCTTCGTGGGGGCCTGACCCTGCATGCCGAGGGCGATCGAGCAGATGAGAGTTCCGGCCCAGGTTCTGAAGTCCTTTGCCGTGAACGTCTCTCCGATGACGCTCTGAATGTAGCCGTTGACATGCCGGTCGTTCACGCGGCAGATTCGGTTTCCTTGAACGAATCTGAACAGCTGTTCTCCCCTGGTCTGCTGGAGATCGCGGACCAGGCGAGCGATGTCGGCGTCCACCAGCATTCGCCTCTGGTTCTTCCTCCACTTGCCGACGAAGTCGAATCGCACCTCAGAGGATCTGACGGTGACGTGATCGGAGCGGATCGTCGTCAGGCCATATGTCCGCTCCAGGCGGGCGCTCCTGTCGTTTCCGATGCGGAAAAAGGCCTGATCGATCAGCCGGACGATCGCAGCGATCACCCGATCTCTATCGAGGCTCGTCTTGCGGAGATCGGCTGCAACCCGCTTCCGCAACAGGGGAAGTGATTCACCGAACTCCACGACCCGCCGGAATTTTTCCTCTTCGCGGCGCTTCCTGAATGAGGTGTGATAGAGGTATTGAGTCCGTCCCTTCTTGTCGATTCCGATCGCCTGGAGGGGTGCGGAGTCACTCGGTGCGATGCGCACCTCGTTCCATGCAGGAGGGATGCGGAGCCGTGCGATGCGGGAAAGGGTCTTCTCTCCGGTGATCTCCTTCCCTGCCTCTGTGAAATAGTGGAAGCGTTCTTGTTTCGTCCCCGTCCGGCGCAACCCCTGCCGGACGAGGATGGTACGGCGCCGCACGCGCTGATGCCCCTTCCCCATTCTTCGCTCCTTCTGCGAGAATGACGCCAGCGCTCTCGATGCGCACGGCCGTGACCGTCTGGCAATTTCCCAACCTGCAGCGCATCACGAAGCTCCGATGCTTCTCGACTGGCTCACAGCACCGCTCGTCCCGCTGACCGACCGGCAGAAGAGGGGGCTGCTTGGCGCAACCATGGTCGTCATCGCAACGCGATGGTGGGCTCTTTCGGCGTCACTGTGGGACTGGGACGAGGTGTTGTTCGCGGCGGCGATGCGCGATTACGACGTGACGGCTCATCGTCCGCATCCTCCCGGGTTTCCCCTCTTCATCCTTCTCGCGAAGCTGATCCGCCCGCTGGTCGAATCGGAATTTCACGCTCTTCGGATGATCAGCTTCGTCGCTTCGGCGGTGCTTTTCCCTGCGCTTTTCGCTCTCGGCCGTCAGCTTCGGATGCCCTACGCACCGGCGATTTTCGGAGCGGCCCTGACGAGCTTCGTTCCGACTGTGTGGGTCTATGGTGGTACGGCGTTCAGCGATGTTCCCTCGCTGGTTCTCGTCGTCACCGCCGTCTGCCTCCTTCTTCGCGGATGTCGCAGCAGTCCCGCGTTCCTCGCAGGAGCTCTCGTGCTCGGCATCGCCGCCGGATTCCGGCCGCAGAGCCTGCTGATCGGCCTCGTACCATCGCTTCTCGCAGCCTGGTTTGCATTGAAAAGGAGAGAGTGGATCGTTCCGTTCGGCGCGCTTCTTCTCGTCGCGGGCATCAGCGCCGGGAGCTACGCCGGGGCGGCAAGGGCCACGGGATCATGGAGCGCCTACTCCAACGCAGTTCGCAGCCATCAGCAGTACATTGCCAAGGTCGATTCGTTTCGCAACTCCGAGAGGCCTCCGCTGCACAAGCTCGTCGACGATTTCTTCGTCCGATCGTATCGCGCCACGTTCGTGAACTATGTCCTCTCATTTCTGGTGCTCGTTTCGGTTGCCGCGGCGCTGGCGACGAGGGATGCACGAATGATGTTGCTCGTCGCCTGTTTCGGCCCGTTCGCCCTGGCCGCCTGGCTTCTGCTGGATCATCTCAGCGTGAGCCGTTTTGCCATCGGCTACATGCCGATGCTGACGCTCCTTTCCGCCGACGGAGCATGGCGATTTGCAGGAGCTCTCGAGCACAGGCTTGCCTGGTCGCGCGATCGGGCCATGGCGATCATCGGCGCTGGAATTGTGGTTGCGCTCGTTGCCCACGCAGTTCCAGCGATCCGTGTCGTTCGCGGCTCGGCGTCGCCGCCGGCGGCGGCGCTCGACTGGATCGAGAAGAATCTCGACCCGGCGCGGGCGAGGATCTTCGTCACAGGAGGAATGATCCCCTTCGCCGAACACGGCCTTCGCGGCTATCGGCTGGAGATCGTCGAAGATGATCGCGCAATACCGATGGAAAGCCGGAGCGACGGAAGCGCCTATCTTCTGGCGGAGGGAGCTCACGAGACAGCGCTCAACTTCCATCGCCGCCGCAACGGAGCTCTCTGGAACATCGTGCGCCATCGCTACTTCGAAGTGTCCCTGATGCCTCTCGTCTCCGCGGCCCGCTTCGGCGAAGGGTGGCATGAATCGGAGAATCACGAGCTGAGTGTATGGCGGTGGATGGGGCGTCGTTCGGTCACCGAGCTGCCTCCTCTCGAGGGACGAGGGGAGCTGACACTAACGTTCGAGGCCCCGCTCGATTCACTCGATGGTGCACCGACGATCACCGTGGCGATGAACGGCACCATTCTGGATGCCTTTCGCCTGACCGAGGGATCGGCGACGAAACGATACGTCGTCGCGTCGCCCCGTACGGATGGAGTGAACACTCTGACCATCGAGACCGATCGCGTCGTCAACCCGTTGCGCCAGGGACTCGCTGCCGATGCCCGCGATCTCGGACTCAAGCTGATCGCACTTTCGTGGGGACCGGCGGACTAGCGCCGCGCGCTGTGAAAAGGCTCGGGATGACATCGAGGCTCGTGCTGACCGGGGAACGCCTCAGCGCAGTTTGAACTCGATTCCGACGGGCATCCAGGTCTTCACTTTTCGGCCATCCTTGATCGCCGGAGTGAACTGCCACTGGCGGACCGCCTGGATCGCGGCTTCGTCGAGGCCCATTTTTTTCGGGTCTCCCTGAAGGATCTTGACGTCGATCACTGCGCCCGTATCCGAAACGAGCGCGGTCAGGATCACGTCGGCTTCCACCTTCTGCCGCGCCGCGAGCGGTGGATAGACAGGCTTGACGCGGCGGACGATCCTGGGCGGCTGATCGAGGAGGTTGAAAGCGATCAGATCGCCCTCGTTCACCGTCGCGACTACCGGATCGGGCGTGGCCGGCGCGGGTGCGGTGGCGGAGGAAGGGGGTGGAGGGGTTGCCATCGTGGCCGTCGCCTGAGGCTGTCGTGCTGCAGCCTCCAATCCTTCGCGACGCATCTGCTCGAGCCGCGCGGTCGTGAGCGGGCGTTCTTCCGCTGCCGTCGTCCTCGCGGGAGCCGTCTGTTCCGTCGATCGCGCGGAGAGGGGTGCGGGTGGAGGAGCGGAGGGATTCTTCTTCAACAGTTCGTTGTACTCGGCCTGGAGTTTCAGCATCTCTTCGCGGAGTCGCTTGTTGACTGCATCTTCGAACGCTCGTTTCTCGGCTTCGGGATCGACCATGACTGTCGGACCACTGGCAGGCTCCTGCTCGGCCGTCTCGACGATCGGCTCGATCACCACCGGAGTCGCAGCCGCCACGGTCTCGATGGCTGCCGGACCCGGTGCAGCCGGCGTTCCGGAATCGGACATTCGAAATATCACGACGCCGGCCGCTGCTGCAAACACGACGAGCGCGACTGCGGCGCCTACGACGAACCTCGATCGGTGTGGCTGCGGTGACGACAGAGGCGGCGAGGCAGCCGGCTGATCCGCGAGCGGCTGGCGGCGGGGCGAATAGGAAGCGAGGTTGACCGATTCCTCCTTTCGGCGCTCGATTGCTTCATGTTCCATCTCCTTGCGGAGGAGGGTCGAGAGATAGAAGGCAAGATTGAAGCTGGTGGCCGTATAGGCACCTCCATGAAGGAGTGGAGCGAGCTGCTGGCGCAGCTCGCCGGCGCCCGAGAAACGGCCGGAGGGGTCGGGAGACAGCGTGCGCTCGAGAATGGGTCGGACGTCGGCCGGGATCGCCCCGCCGGTCATCAGCTTCGCGTCGTCCATCGCGCGCTGGAAGTGCACCGGGTCGGCCGGATCGGGAGGTTCTTCGCCTGTGAGAAGCAGATAGAGGATCGCGCCGAGGGCATAGACGTCGGAGACGCGGGATGGCTCGAGCGAGTCGCGAATTTCGGGAGCCACCCAGGGAGTGAGCTCGCGCGCGACGTCCGGACTGCGAAGCGATGCGAGAAGTCCCGGTCCAAGGAGGTGGGCAGCGAGCCTGACCTCGCCGTCATCGCTGATCCAGACGAATTGCGGGAGAAGAGAGCCGTGGTTGAGTCGCGCACCCTGGTACTTCATGTTGTTGAGAGTTTCGATGGAGAGCGCGAGGCGCTCGACGATGGCGAGGGCCTGATCGATGGGGATCGGCTGTGGTACCGCCGTGCCGACGCCACTCCGCGCACGATCGACGATGTGCTTGAGGGTCCGCCCCGGGGTGTATTCGTGAACGACGATCGGCGAGCCGTCCACGATGTCGTATTCCTGCAGCCGGACGACGGTCGTCCCGCTGATCGACGGTACGGCGGGGCGGGCGTGCTCGATCGAGTTGCGCAGCGCTTCCAGATCGCCGCCGATGAATCGATGAATGGCGAGAAGCTCACCGAGACGGTCGCCTTCGATCTTCGCCCCGCGCCACAGCTCGTGCAGGTGCGACGAATCGATCCTCTTGAAGAGGATGTAGTGACCCAGAAGCTCGTACGGCCGCGCGCGTGTCGCCATCCTGACCCTCGGGCTCTCCTTGACGGACTCACATGAGGATCCGTCGGACACGAGTCCGCGTGAGGCGTCTCCTCAGCGTGATGCGGTCAAGCTAGCATCGACCCGATGCGAAATCAATCGCCGCCTGATTCCGACGCGGCGGCTGCCTTCCTGCGCTGCCTCCAGTAGTCGCGCTGATGAATCTGTACGTTCCGGTTATGCTCTACCAGCGAGCGGGCGAAGACGTGAGAGCCATCATTGCGAGAGACGAAATAGAGGTAATCGGACCGTGCCGGCGCCGCCGCCGCCCGCAGCGACGAAAGTCCGGGGTTGGCGATCGGACCTGGCGGGAAGCCGCGGCTGCGGTAGGTGTTGTAGGGTGAGTCGATGCGGAGATCGGCTCTGCGAATGTTCCCGTCCCATCGACCCTCGAGCTTCATTGCATAGATGACTGTCGGGTCGGCTCCCAGAAGCATGTTGCGCTGAATCCGATTCAGATAGACCGAGGCGATCAGCGGGCGCTCTTCCGGCAGGCGCGCCTCGGTCTCGACGATCGAGGCCAGCGTGACCGTATCGTGAACGTCGAGCCCGGTGGAGATGTATGCCAGCTCGCTGCCGAACTGTTTTCGAAAGTTCTCGACCATCGTTTTGACGATGGTTGCAGGCCGGCTTCCAGGCGCCAGCTTGTAGGTGTCGGGAAAGAGATACCCCTCGAGTGATTCCGCGCTGGGGTCGAGATCGCGAACCAAATCGCCTTCGGCCGTGATCTCCAGCCATTCGGCCTTCGTCCCGAAACCCTCGGCCGCCATCAGCTCGGCGATGGTGAAGCGATCGATCCCTTCGCGCACGGTGATGCTCTTGAACAGGACATCACCACGCACGAGTTTGTCGATGACATCGAGGGGCGATGCCGGTCCTCTAAACTCGTAGACGCCGGCCTTCAGAGAGTCGCCGCGCCGGAGGGCTTTCAGAAAGACAAGCGGGATGAAGTCGTCTCGCAGAACACCATGCTTCTGCAGGTCGCGAAGGATCATGGCGCTGTTCGTTCCTCTCCTGATCTCGATGACCTGCGAGTCGTTCTGGTAGCCCTTGAATGGAGTCACGAGCGCTTTCCAGAAAAAGAAGCCGGCTGCGAGCGTGAAGAGGAAAAAAAAGAGGAGAAGAATCCCGAAAGACTGAAGGTATTTTCTGCCTCGGCGGCGTGGCTGACCCGATCTCGCCAAGCTACGTTCCTCCCTCGAGATGATCGAGGTACGACTGGAGGATGATTCGGGCGGCTTCCATGTCGATCTCGCGTGGAATCTGTTTTCTTCGCTTCCCGCCGACCGTCAGGTTGTCCCAAGCCTCGACGGTAGTCAATGCCTCGTCCCAGAGAAGCACCTCTTTGCAGCTTTTCTGCCGGAGAAGATCGGCGAGCCGTTCGAACTTCGCCTGGGTCGAGGCGGCATCGTGACGCAGACTTCGAGGCAGCCCGAGAACGAAGAGGTCGGCATCGAGCTGCTCGCCGATGCGGGCCAGCTGTTCGGCTGCCTGTTCGAGGCTTCCCTGATTGATCAGCACGGAATGGGGGGTGGCGATGACGCCGGATCGGCTGACTGCCAGCCCGATGCGCCGGCTGCCGAAGTCGATGCCGACGATTGCCACATCTGGTATTGTACGCAAACGATCACTCACCGCACCTGATTGGATCCGGTCGCCGGCTGACGGTTGCCGGCCCGTGCATCAGGAGCGTGGGCTCACGGACGGCTGGTCATGAAGAACTTCAATCTCGACGCGATTCTGGAAGCGATGCTGAAGATGTCGGATCGGGTGTCGGATCTGAATTTCTCCGTCGGCAAGCCGCCACAGGTCGAAGTGGACGGGCAGCTCATTCCCGTGACATTTCCCGGGCTTCCACGCCTGACTCCATACCAGACGGAGATGATCGCGCTCCACATGTTGCGCGGTGATCGGGAGCTGACACGAACGCTCATCGCCAACGGGTCGGCCGATCTTTCCTATTCGATCCCTCAGAAGACGCGATTCCGCGTCAACGTGTTTTCGCAGCGCGGAACATACGCGATCGTGCTCCGCGTCATTCCGGAGGGAATTCCGACGCTCGATGCTCTCGGATTGCCGGTCGAGCTTCACAACATCCCGAAGTTGAAGAACGGTG
The DNA here is from genome assembly GCA_035546335.1 of Thermoanaerobaculia bacterium. GTDB lineage: Bacteria > Acidobacteriota > Thermoanaerobaculia > Gp7-AA8 > Gp7-AA8 > DATKDP01. The sequence goes on from DATKDP010000016.1 coordinate 100,743, forward strand.
TGGTGCTGGTGACCGGCCCGACCGGATCGGGGAAGTCGACGACGCTGGCCGCGATCATCAACAAGATCAATCAGGACTATGCCTACCACATCGTCACCATCGAGGACCCGGTCGAATACATGCACAAACACGCGAAGTCGACCGTCAATCAGAGGGAGGTCGGATCGGACACGAAGTCGTTTGCCCTCGCGCTGAGGGCCGCTCTCCGCCAGGCTCCCAAAGTGATTCTCATCGGCGAGATGCGCGATGTCGAGACCATCGAGATCGCGATGGAGGCGGCGGAGACGGGACATCTGGTGCTCTCGACCCTCCATACGATCGATGCCGCAAAGACGATCGACCGGATCATCGGCGTCTTTCCCAAAGAGCAGGAACCGCAGATCAGAACGCGTTTTTCGCAATCGTTTCGCTATGTCATCTCCCAGAAGCTGATTCCGAAGACGGGGGGAGGGCGTTTTGCCGTGCTCGAGATTCTCAAGTCGACCATGCGTACGCGCGACTACATCGTGAAGGGTGAAACGGAGGGGCGGTCGCTGACCGACGCAATGCACGACGGGATGGTCGATGGCATGCAGACCTTCGATGACGAGTTGGAGAGGATCTGGAACCAGGGAACGATCAGCCGCGAGACCGCCCTCGCCTATGCGACCAATCCGACCAATCTCGCTCTTCGCCTCACCGATGAGCCCGAAAAGCCGGCCGACGACGGCTCGTCGATGATGTCGATGCTGGAGTGATCATGGCTACCGTGACTTGCATTTCCTGCCACCAGTCGTTCGCCGTCGACGAAACGAAGCTGCCCCTGCGCGAGGTTGCCTTCCCCTGCCCTTCGTGCAAAAGCCGTATCACCTTCGATCGGCGGACGCTCGCACCGGCGGAACCGCTCGCGGCGGCTGCAACCGAACAGGGAGTCCCGGATCAGGACGATACAGAGTATCGTGAAGCGGCGCTGATCGCCGGCCTCGCCGATCCCGAGGTCGCCCGGGCCGCTCGTGCGCTCGGGTTTCGCCCTCATCAGGTGGACTCCGCCGACGCCTGCCGCGAGATCTACCTGCGCGACTACCCTCCGATCGTTTTCCTGCGGCCGAGTCAGCTCAGCCCGCCGCCGCTCGCTGAGATTGCACCGATGACACTTCTCAATCCCGTCGACAGACGACGGGGCTTTTTCATCCTCGTCGCCGAAAACCTCCGGACGCTCGACGGGAACGCCGCGTTTCTGTACGGAGTGAATCTCGTCGTCGCGACGAAAGATCTCGGGTCGATCGTCTCGATCTATCGGGAAGCGCACTCCTATCACGAACGGCTCTATCAGAGCATGACGGCCGTTGCCGGAGGGACGTGACCGTGTCGTCGCAACGGGACTGTCAGAATCAGGAGAAGGCCCGCTTGGGGATGGTGAGCTGGACTCCCTCGGGCGTCCCGCTGGCGCGATAGAGCTCATAGCAGGCGCGGCAACGCGCTTCGTACGACGTGTCGCCCACTTCGACCTGATCGTTTCCTCCCGCGACTCTCTGGGAGTAGTGGGCCGAGCCGCGACAGCGGACACAGACTGCGTGCATTTTCGACACCTCCTCAGCCACAGCCAGCAGCGCTGGCATCGGCCCGAAGGGGCGGCGCAGGTAATCCTGGTCGAGTCCGGCGGCAATGACCCTGATCCCGGCGTCGGCGATCTGCATGCAGACTTCGACAATGCCGTCGTCGAAGAACTGGACCTCGTCGATTCCGATGACCTGAGCTCCGATCTCCACCCGGCCGAGCAACGCTTCAGCGGTGGGGACCGACACGGCTTTGAGTCTGCGGTCGTCGCGTGAGACGACCTCTTCGATGGCGAAGCGATCGTCGACCAGGGGCTTGAACACCTGAACGCGCTGGCGCGCGATCACGGCGCGGCGAAGGCGCCGGATCAGTTCTTCCGACTTTCCGGAGAACATTCCTCCGGCGATGATCTCGATCCAACCGCCTTTGAACGAGTCCAATGAGCGAACCTCCGTCGATGCTCCTGGTTTGTAGCATAGCATCCCGGGAGATGAAAAGGCCCCCGCACCGCGGGGGCCTTTTCGTTTGATGCACGTTTGCGCGAACGCTAGGGGATGATCAGGCGAATGACCACTCGCCGATTTCTCAGGCGTCCCTCGGCGGTGCTGTTGTCACCGACAGTATCCTGCGTTCCGCGTGCCTCCACGCTGATCCGCGAAGGATCGATCCCGTGGCGGCTGACGAGGTAGTCGCGAACTGCTTCGGCACGGCGTCGATCGAGATCGGCTCCCGCACCGGTGTTCTCGCGGTTGTCGGTGTAGCCGATGACGATGGCAGTCGAAGCCGGCTCCTGCCGCATGCGGAGGGCGACGTCGTCGAGAATCGCCTTGGCAATGTTGGTCAGGCGCGCCGAGCCCGATTCGAAATGAATCTCGTCGGTCCGGATCTCCTGCGGCTGCGGTGCCGGAGTGACTGGTGCGGGCGGCGGAGCGACCGGCGCCCGGGGTGGCGGTGGCGGTACCGGTGCGGAAGGCGCCGGTGCCAGCGGCGTCAGGCGCATCGGTGCGTAGGTCAGGCCGAGAAGCCCGCCGATGGCACATGCGTCATTGTCGTTCCACATCGTGGCATTGGCGCGGACGGCGGCATTGAGTGCCCATCCGCTGGTTCCGAACCAGTGCCGGATCCCGCTCACCAGATAAATCGGCTCGTCCGGTTCCATGCCGCTGTCGCCGCCGCTGTAGAAGACGGCATTGATCTCGTTGATCCAGTTGGTGGTAGGCCAGAAGCGGAGTGGGATGCTCAGACCGGCATCGAGCTGAATCTCGTTCGGCAGATCGATGCTGCCGCCGCGCGGGTTATCCGCTGCGTCACGGTCGCCTGTGTTCTTGTAGATTCCGGAAAGAGCGAACATCCGGTAGTTCCAGTGGAGTCCGAGACCGTAGTCGGCGTTGCCGCTCGAGATGCCGCTGTCTTCGTCACCCGTCGGCAGGTCGGCGAAGAGCGACAGGGCGAAACGGGAGGCATAGGCGTCGGGGTCGAGAAGTCCGATCTTCGTCGCCAGGTGAATATTGCCGATTCCGGAGTCCTTGAAACTTCCCATGTAGGGGAAGCCGTTGACGAATCCCGACAGATCGCCCGCGTTCTGATCGAGGCGTACCCACGGAATCGCCGCCGAGAACTCCCATCGATCGGTCAGACCGTAGCCAAAGGAGAGGCTGAGCCGATCCTCATCGATATCCATGAGGCGAAAACTCCGCCGGCTCGGAATGACCATGTCGGGTGCCGGGGGGGCTGCGAGATAATCGAAATTGTTGTAGTAGATACTGAATGACCACTCGCCGTCACCCAGCGTATCGCCGGTGATGGTCTTGAAGAGCCCGGTCTCGCCGGTGTAGGTCGGTGCGATCAGGTTCAGCTGATCCTCATAGCTGACCTCCTGAGCGGAGAGTCCGGGAACGATGAGCAGGAAACACAACGTGGGAAAGAGAAGCTTGGTCCGATCACGCAACGACATTCACGCCTCCTAAAAGTTTCGCGCGCTGCCCAGTGGCACACTATAATGCTCCGGGCGAATACAAAACATATGCCACGAGTGTTCGCGAAACCAGGCCATAACAACTTGGCCTTCAAAAGCTTATCACATTACGGAAGTTCCGGTAGCGCTCGCTTTCTCTCCAGGCCGGCTCGTCCCCGCACCCCTTGCCCCGCTCCAGAGGCCTCGCCGCTTCCATTTTTGCTCCTTCTCTCCCTGTTCGTTCTATTCCCTTCGTTTGCCTTTGCTGATCCATTCGCTCTGTTCGAGCCTCCTCCCGTCGCCCAGCCCGATCCCGCCGCCACGCCCGACCCTGCGGATGACGAGGAGGATGGAGAGGAACAAACACCGCTCCCCGGCTCGATGAGCGAATTCGTTCCTCCGGCCACGGAGCGCCGCGACGCTCTCCCCGATCTCAACATCTACCTGCCGGAGGGGGAGTTCGACATCCGTGTGCGAAAGTTGATCAAGAACGTTCTTTTCGAAGGGCAGATCGATTACAAGTTCGTCGACGGCGACATCTCGACCTTCCTTCGATATAAATACTATGCACGCAGCTTCACCTACAGGATCGGCGTGTTCGACACCGTCGAGTTCGCGTCGATCGAAAGCGGGAGCCGCGACTTCGATCGTGTGCGCGGCGGACTGGTGCTCTTCGAGTATCCGGTTCACTACAACAGCCGCTACTTGTTTCTGACTCAGATCGACGGGCTCTCGTTCGGCGACATCGACGATCCCGACAACAACCGCGACAACGCCTTCCTGAAGCTCGCGTATCAGTACGGGACTCCGTTCGACGATCGACTCAACGCGATCGCGGGGGAGACTCGCGGCCGGATCACTCCGGTACTGACGGCCTACCGCGAGATCGGGCCGCAGGGGCTCAGCTGGGTAGCTGCGCTCACGCAGGGGCTCGAGGGACCGGGCGACTACGATTACACGAAGCTGGAGACCGAGGCGCTCAAGCGCTTCGACGTCGGTCGAGGCTATTTCATCTTCAGCCGCCTTCATCTCGGGTCGGTGCTCCGAAAGAATCGTGTTCCGGGGAAAGAAGATCAGCCCGAGGTCTTCCGCTACAACGTTCCGAACTACGAGTATTTCAGAATCGGAGGGCGCAGCGCCCTCAAGGGGGTCGACGACAAGATTCGCGGCAGTGACGAGATCCATCTTTCGAACGAGATCTTCGTTCCGATCTTCCGTGAACGCAGCCATCGCACCTGGCGCCTCGAATGGAACGATCTGTACGGGATCGGCTACCTTGGCGGCGGCGCAGTCGGATTCGGCAAGCGGGTGTTCACCGGCGTCGAGGACTACATTTACGATGCCGGGATTGGATTCGAGGCCGGCCTGACGGTTCGTGACTACGATGTCTTTCTCACGATGGTCTATGCGCAGACCATCCGGGCCCCCGAGCATCTCGATGGCAACGAGATCCGATTTTCGATCAGAACGTCCCGCTGATTCGCGTGTGGCTCGATCAGAAGCGAAGCAATGCCCCGATTCCCTCATAGGCCGCCAGCAGCGAATCGCCCGGGGCGAACTCCACCTCGCCGCTTTCACGCTGGCAATCAGCGATGATCTCCTCGACGAGGTCGACGGTGAGCACCGTGGCTCCGCACCCAGGGCACCCGAGCGGAATCGTACGCCCGATCGTTCTGCATCGCGTGCAGCGCCAGCCGCGGCTTTCGGCAGCCGGCGTCAGGTAGAGTCGTTCCACGCGCTGCTGATTTACGGCATTGACGACCTGATCGAATCCGAGGGCTCCACGACCGTTCTTTCTCGCGGTCTGCTCGAGCTCCCGAACCAGTGCCCGGATCGATGACTCACGTTGTCGCGACAGGATTTCCTGGCAGGCGGTGACGATTTCGTCCACGGAAGCACGGATGTCCATCGGGAGGGCTCCGAGAACGAGGTCATCGATTCGTTTGGGAAGGAACCCGCGGAAATTCGCGACGTTTCTCTCCTGGCCGGACAGGATGATCCCGGCGACCTCGTCCGACTCGACCATTTTCGTCAGTGCGTCCGAAACGTCCTTGTGGTGCCGATCGATGTGATGCCGGACGTGACGCTGCATGTTCGCCTGCGACCATCCGCCCTGATCGTGACGGCGCGGCATGTCGGGATCCTCCAGGTCGATTTCCTCCAGGATCCGGCCGAATTGCAGCTCGAAGAGGCGTGCCGACTTGCCGTCGACGATGGCGAATGCAATCGGTGGATGAAGCTGCGAGACTTGAACGAGCGGGCGCAGATGAGGACGGCTCCCGATTCGCAGTTGTGGCTCCAGGGGAACGGGCAGCTGGATCGGTACGAAGAAGTCTTCGCTGGGGCAGGCGAAGATCGCGAGCCCTTTCGTTGCCGGCTCCAGCGATTCTTCGATGTATCGCTCGATCTGCCGGATGCCTGCCTCGACGGTTTCCTTGTGTCCGTTTCCGGCGAGTGCTTCGCGAATTCGCCGCATCTCGTCCTTGACCAGGACGCGAAGCCGATCTTTCTGAGTCTCGTCGCTTCGGTGGGTATCGAGGTAGAGAGAGAGAAATGGCGCCTCGCTCTCCTTGCGCGAGGCGAGCTCCTTGAGTTGGCGATCGATCATTCCTGCCTCCTTCCGTTGGGCTGACTCACGGCACGACGTTCACAATGCTCGAGCCCTCGTCGGCGATGAAGATGCTCTGGCGGTGAAGGTGAACCGCCCAGACGAGCAGCAGAAGAATCATGACGATCAGAGCAATTCCGAGGAGGGCTGCGATTCTGCGAATCATCGCGGATGGATATTGTCCCTTCTGATTTTTAGCAACCGATGTGCCACTGCCGCGTCTCAGTTCTCTCCATCCGGATCCGGTGAGAACGACGGAAGAACGAAACTGAGCGCACGCGTTCGCTTCCTACAGTCTGGTTCCGTTTCCCGCCGGGGGCAAGTTGATCTTCGACGCTGGCGCAAAACCCCTCGGGTTCTCTGCCCGGCAGCCTCTTGCCCAGAACGATCTGCGAACTGCCGGGCGCCGCGAGATGCCTCTACTCGCCGTAGCACTCGGCTGTTCGTGAGATGATAGGGGTCTGCTCGCGCTGGTCGCGCTCCGTCGGATGCTGCGGCCGCCGAACAAGATCGACGATTCGTCATTTCCGAGCGACATGCCCATCCGCATCCTCCCTTCGGACCTCGTGAATCAGATCGCCGCAGGCGAGGTCGTCGAGCGGCCCGCTTCCGTCGTCAAGGAGCTTCTCGAGAACGCGGTCGATGCGGGGGCGAGGTCGATCGAGCTGCTTCTCGAGCAGGGAGGAAAGAAGCTGATCGAAATTCGCGACGACGGGTGTGGTATGAACGGCGCCGACGCACGCCTGGCCCTCGAGCGGCACGCGACATCGAAGATCGTCACCTTCGACGATCTTCTCGCCGTGCGCACTCTCGGTTTCCGCGGCGAGGCACTTCCCTCGATCGCCAGCGTGTCGCGGTTCCGGATGGTGACCAGTGATGGCTCGTCGGCGGAGGCGACGGAGTTGAGTGTGGAGCCCGGAGGAGCCGTGACGACGCGGCCTGCGGCTCGTGATCGCGGCACCACGGTGAACGTAGGTGAGCTGTTCGAGAACGTTCCGGCGAGACGAAAGTTCCTCAAGAGTGTCGACGCCGAGTATCGCGCGATCATCGCCATCGTTTCTTCCTACGCGCTTCCCTCGCCGATGCAGGCGTTTCGCGTGGAGCACAATGGCCGGCTGGTACTCGATCTTCCCTCCGCACCCAGCCGTCGCGAGCGCGTGCTGCAGGTTCTCGGTGAGGAGGCGAGCGAGGCGCTGTCGGAAGTCGGCATCGAGGTCGGCGTGGTCCGCGCGGATGGGTTCGTGACGCGCGGAATACGCTACGGAAGTCGTCGCAACCAGTACTTCTTCGTCAACGGCAGACTGGTCCGCGATCGCGTGCTCACGCATGCCGCCAGCCGGGCGGCCGAGGCATTCGACTTCGACGGACACCCGGCGATCGTCCTGTTCCTCGAGATTCCGCCGGAGCAGGTGGACGTCAATGTGCACCCGGCGAAGACCGAGGTGAGGTTTCGTGACTCCGGCTCGGTTCACGTCGCGGTCGAGCAGGGAATCCGCATGGCGCTCGGCGGTGCGGGAGAGGGGCGCGGGCTGCTGAGGGCGGCTGGTCAGCAACATTCCGAGATCGATTCTCTTCGAAATGGCCGGCCTCTGGAGGGCGGCGGGGGCCACCCGCTGAGCCTTCTGCGACCGGGAAGCGCCATCAATCTGCCGTCGGTCTACGATGCGACTCCGCTCTTCAGAGAACGAGCCATCGTGCAGCCGCCTCTCGGCCGGTCACACGAGCAAGAGGGGGCGGTCTCTGGCCTGGGCGCGCTGCGCGGGCGGGTGATCGGTCAATATCGCATGAGCTATGTCGTGATCGACACGCCGGAGGGGCTTCGGCTGGTGGATCAGCACGTCGCCCATGAGCGGATTCTCTACGATCGGTTCCGTTCGAGAACCGGCGATGCGCTCGCAACGCAGCATCAACTCTCGCCGGTCATGGTGAGCCTCGGTGCAGCCGAGGCGGGGACGCTCGATTCCCATCTGTCGGAACTGCGCGAGCTCGGATTCGAGATCGAGCGTTTCTCGGGGAACAGCTTCGGGGTGTCCGCAGCACCAGGCGAGCTGACTCGGGATGGAATCGAGCCGTTTCTGCGCAAGCTTCTCGATGGATCGGGCGACGAGAAGAGTGCTCACGGGGAGAGGGTCCGTGACAGGATCGTCGCTTCCCTGGCATGTCAGGCGGCGATCAAGATCCATCGCACGCTCTCGGGGGAGGAGATGGCGAGGCTCGTGTCCGAACTGCTCGATGCCTCCAATCCTTACGCCTGTCCTCACGGACGACCCATCATCGTCGATATCCGTCACGCTGACATCGAACGGCACTTCCACCGGAGGTGAGCCGCCGAGGTACACTTCGGGAGATGAGCCATCTCGAGTCGAAGGAGCTTGGACGAAGGGGGGAGCGCCGCGCCGCCTGGTTCTACCGGCTGCGCGGGTATTCGATCGTCGCCCGGAACCTCAGGTTTCCGGAAGGCGAGCTCGACCTGATCGTCCGAAAAGGACGAACGATCGTGATCGCCGAGGTGAAAGCCCGGCAGAGCGACGCGAAGGGCGCACCTCACGAAGCGGTCGACGCGACCAAGCAGCATCGGCTCGTGCGCCTCGCCGAGAGCTTCCTGCGGCGGTTTCCCGACCGGCGCTCCGACCTTGTCGTACGGTTCGATGTTCTTTCGCTCCTATGGAGTGGCCGGCGCTTCCACCTGACGCACTATGAGGATGCTTTCCGGCCGATGAGGCAGCCGGGACGTCCGTGGCAGTGGAAGCGCTGATCCCGCAACCGTTGTACAATCGCCGCCGGTTTGAAGAGAATCGGTCTTCACTGGTGGATCATTCTCGGCGTTCTGGTCGGTGCGGTCGGGGGAAGCCTCCTCTACGCGACCTACATCGACGAGGCGCGTCGCGAGGTTCTCGGTCCATCCTTCACCAGGGCCGACGCGACGGCCCAGGCTGCCGCGGTCGCCGATCAGTTGCGGGGAAACCTGAGGGAGCTGTCGCTTTATCTGGCGATCGACGGAATCGCTCAGATCTTCCTCGAGCTCCTCAAGATGATCGTCATCCCGCTGGTCTTCTTCTCGCTTCTCGCCGGGATCGCCGGAATGGGCGACATCGGGAGACTCGGGAGGATTGGCGCAAAGACATTCGGTTTGTACCTGATCACGAGCCTCATGGCGATCGTGACCGGCCTGGTCCTGGTCAATGCCATCCGTCCCGGTGACCACGCCGGCATCCCGATCCCGAGCGACGCCGAGGTGAAACCTCCGCCCGACTCCTTCTGGGCGGTGCTTCTCAACATGATTCCGGACAATGTCGTCGCCTCGGCGGCGAGCTTCGATCTGATCGGAGTGATCTTCTTCACCCTTCTGTTCGGCATTTTCCTTCTGATGGTGGAGGAGCGTAAGCGCGCACCGATGATCGCGCTGGTCGACTCCGGCTCGGAAGTGATGATGCGGATGACCAAATTCGTGATCGCGCTCGCGCCGGTTGGCATCGCCGCTCTGATTGCCAGGATGGTCGCCTCCACGGGTCCGGAGATCTTCGTCAGCATGCTGCGATACGTCGTTACTGTGATTGCCGCCCTGGCGATTCACCTGCTGATCACGCTTCCTCTGCTGATGTACGTCATCACACGGCGGAATCCGTACAAGTACCTGCGGGCGATGATCCCTGCGCTCCTCACGGCATTCTCCACCGCGTCGAGCAGTGGAACGCTGGGTGTGACGATGGAGAGGGCGGAAGCGGGTGCGGGGCTGTCGAACCGGGTGACGAGCTTCGTGCTTCCACTGGGAGCGACGGTCAACATGGATGGCACGGCGCTCTACGAGATCGTGAGTGTGCTTTTCATCGCGCAGCTTCATGCGGCGTCGCACGCCGACTATACGCTGACGTTCGGGGCTCAGCTTCTCATCGTGTTTCTCGGGTTGATGGTCAGCATCGGAGCGGCGGGCATTCCTCACGCAGGCCTGGTGATGATGGTGATCATCCTCGAGGCGGTCGGTCTGCCCGTGGCCTATACGGCGATCATCTGGACGGTCGACCGTCTGCTCGACATGTGCCGGACGTCGGTGAACGTGGCGAGTGATGCGTCGGTGGCGATGATCGTCGCTCACACCGAGAACGACATCGACGAGACGGTGCTCTTCGCTGCGGACGCCGTCGAGGCGTGAGGAACGAAAAACGAAAGGGATCGCGAGCGCGATCCCTTCGATTCGATTTGCGATTGGAGCGGGCAACCGGACTCGAACCGGCGACATCAACCTTGGCAAGGTTGCACTCTACCAACTGAGTTATGCCCGCACAGTGAAGCGGTTCGTACTCTAGTGAGCCGCATTCAGCGTGTCAAGTGTCAGGGAAAACGGGCGAGGGGAGAGGCGTATTCCGCTCGTGTGCGCTCGGCATTCGTCATGTGCGCTCGACCGTGATCCCATAGGCGTGCAGCTTCCGGTAGAGGTTCGATCTCTCCACGCCGAGAGCCGCGGCAGTCCGGCTGACATTGCCGCCGTGATCGCGCAGCCTTGCGAGGATGAACTGCCGTTCGAACTCTTCCCGCGCCTCACGAAGCGTGAGGTGGGTCGAAACGAGCGAGGCGGATCCGGTCCGTTGCCCGAGGTCGATGTCCTCGGGGCCGATGGTCTCGCCGGGTGCAAGGATCGTCAGGCGCTCCATCACATTCCTCAGCTCGCGAACATTGCCGGGCCATCGGTAGGTGCGCAACCTCTGAATCGCGCCGGGTGAGAGAGTCCGTGGTCGCGTCGCGGTCTCGGCGGCGAAACGATGAAGGAAGTGGCGGGCCAGCAGCTCGATATCACCGTCGCGCTCGCGCAGGGGAGGCACTTCGATGGGAATCACATTGAGGCGAAAATAGAGGTCGCTGCGAAATCTGCCATTCTCGATCTCGGACGCGAGGTCCTTGTTCGTGGCCGCGACGACGCGAACGTCGACCGAGATCGTCTGTTGTCCGCCGACTTTCTGGAATTTCTGCTCCTGGAGAACGCGCAGGACTTTCGCCTGCGTCCTCAGACTCATGTCGGCGATCTCGTCGAGGAACAACGTGCCCTGATCGGCGAGCTCGAACTTTCCCTTCCGCTCGTCGATGGCTCCGGTGAAGGCTCCCTTCCGGTGGCCGAAGAGCTCCGACTCGATCAGCTCCTCGGGGATCGCGGCGCAGTTCACGTCGACGAACGGGCCCTCGGCGCGGAGTGAATCGCGATGGAGGATCCTGGCGATGACTTCCTTTCCAGTGCCGTTTTCTCCGGTGATCAGCACGCGGCTGTTCGATCGTGCGGCCGACCGAAGCTGCTTTTCGAGCCGTTTCATCGGCTCGCTCTCGGCGACCAGGATGTCGTCGAGGGACAGATCGGCGCGGAGCGACCGAACCTGTTCCCGAAGGCGCCGGTCCGAAAGGGCATGATTCACCGTCAACAGCACGCGTTCGAGCGAGAGCGGCTTCTCGAGGAAATCGTAGGCACCGAGACGTGTCGCGCGAACCGCTGTGTCGACAGTACCGTGTCCCGAGATGAGAATGACCGGCGGCGCACCGTTGACCCCCTGGAGTCGTTCGAGAACTGCAATGCCGTCGATTCCAGGCAGCCAGACGTCGAGCAGTACGACGTCGAAATCTTCACGCGCGAACTGTGTCAGTCCTTCCTCGCCGGACTCGCAGAGAACCGTCTGGTGACCTTCGTCGCGGAAGATCCCTTCGAGAGTGGAGCGAATCGCCGGTTCGTCGTCGATGATCAGAATGGAGGCCATGGTCTCCTCATGCCGGCAGCTCGATCTCGAAGCGTGTTCCGTGCGGGACCCGATCATGGACGGAGATGCGGCCCTGATGGTCGTGTACGATGCGGTGGACGATCGCCAATCCGAGACCCGTTCCCTCGTTCTTGGTGGAGAAATAGGGGAGGAAGAGTCGCTCCTTGTCGATGTCCGGGACCCCCCGGCCAGGATCGATGACTTCGATGACACCCTGCCCCTCTCTCCTGCGGGCCACGAGAAGGACGGTGCCCTCGCTGGTGGCTTCGATGGCATTGTCGAGCAGATTGATGATCGCGCGGCGAATCTGCTCGGGGTCGACGACGAGTTGCAAGGAGTCGTCGGCCTCGACCCTGACTTCGACTCCCGGCTTGACGTCGCGATAGAGACGAGCAACGTCGTGGAGAATCTCCGACACCGCGGTCTGGCGGAGGTGCACGGCCGGCATGCTGGCGAAGCGAGAGAACTCATCGACCATTCTCTTGAGCTGGCCGACTTCGTGGACGATGGTGTTGCAGCCTTCCTCGATCGCCGCCGGAGTATCTGAGTCGCCGTGCCGGAACTTCCTGGCGATCCGTTCCGCGGACAGCTGAATCGGGGTGAGGGGATTCTTGATCTCGTGCGCTATTCTTCGCGCCGCTTCACTCCAGGCGGCGAGCTTCTGCGCCTGAACGAGCTGTGTGAGATCTTCGATCGCCAGAACCCAGCCCCCCTTTCCGCGGGAGGAGGCGAGCCGGGCTGCCGAGATCTCGAGATATTTCAGCTGGCCTCTCCGGATGACCGTCACCTCACGTACACGCGGCTCTTTCCCCTGCAGCTCGCGAAGCGATTCGGCAATCACCGAAAGATCGCCTCGAAAGTAGTCGCGCAACGTGGCGGCCGCCTGCGGCGGTTCCAGATGCAGCATCTCGAGAGCGGCACGGTTGACGCTGAGGATCTCCTGCTGATCGGTGAAGGCGATGATGCCGGTCGAGACGCTGTCGAGAACGGTCGACAGATAGGCGCGCTCCTCGTCGAGCCTGCGGTTGACGGCCTGCAGCTCGACGTTGGACTCGGTCAATGCTCCTCTCTGCGACTCGAGCTGCTCCGACATCCTGTTGAACGAATCGATCAGAAGCCCGAACTCGTCGGCGGCTTTGACGCCGATCCGGTGGCTGTAGTTGCCTTCACCGAGGGTTCGCGTCCCTTCGGCAAGAGCCTGGATCGGCACCGTGATGCGTCGCGACACGAAGATCGAGGTCCACAGCGTTCCGAAGAGGATCGACAGCGTGACGGTCAGAAAGAGCGATGTCTGGGACGTCTTGAGAGCGGGACGCTGCGAGTCGAGTTGTTCGAAATTCTTCTGAGCGATGATGTTCTCGTCGAGCATCCTGCTCAGCTCACCCGGAATGAACACGCCGGCGACCGCCGACAGCTTCCCGTTCCCCTCGCCGCCGACGGGAACGGCGAATCGGATCCATTTTCCGGACGCCGTGACATCGATCTTCCTTGCGGAGCCGCGGCTCGAGACTTCCGCGAAGAACCGCGCCGGAGGCTCGGGAGCTTCGTGCACCGGACTGCGCGGATCCGCCAGGAGCTTCAGGACGCTGCTGTCCTGGTAGACGCCGACGAAGTCGACGGAGTGGTAGCGCTGCACGTGACCGAGCGAGCGGTCGAGCGAGAGATCGTCGAGCGGGTCGATCGATTCGGCCAGTTCCGTCGCGGCGGCGCGCGCTTCGAGCACCGCCCGCTCCTGCGACATCTCGGCGATCTTCTCACTGTTCTGCAGCAGCGTCCGAACCGGCATGTTGAACCATCGATCCACCGATACGCGCAGCAGGTCGGTGGCGACGAGAAAGAGAACGAGAATCGGCAGCAGCGATGTCACCACGTACGTCGCCACCAGCTTCGTTCGAAATCTCGACCCCAGGATCCCACGCTGGCGCTCCAGAAGAAGTTTGACGATCCCCCGCAGGAGCACGAAGAGGATGCCGAGGATGAGAATCAGATTGACGTTCCAGAGAACGAAGAGCAGGAGCCGGCTGCTCAGCGCTTCCGGAGACAACTCCTTCGCCTGCTGCACCAGGTAGTAGACCAGGCTCGTGGCGATCACCAGCAGCAGCGGAATCGCGACGATCAGCCGCGGATCCTTCCGGTACTGCAGGATCGCCCGGGCTCTCATCGCACCCTCGAGACGCGGGCTTCCTTCCATGCCGTCGAAATCTCCCACGGGATGACGTAGAAAAGAAATCCGCGCGTGACGTCTGCCTTGGCCCGCACAACAAGCTTGCTCGGCCGGAAGCTGCCGATTGGCAGCAGATCCTCCTCTTCGATCGTCGTCATCCGCTCCTTCAGTCTTTCGAGGTCGGTGAATGTCTCGGAGCGAACCAGCCGCCGGTCTCTTCGATAATTCAGCAGGTACTCGTGCGTCAGCGAGTTGAAGGTGCAGACGACCTCGATGGTGGAGCCGGCTGCGAGCGTGTCGAACCAGCGCGGTCTCCGGCGGACCATTTCGATGTGATAGGTGAATCCGGTCGGCAGCCCGCTGCGAAGGGCCTTCTCCAACTCCTCGTTGTCGAAGGCGTTCTCGAGCGAAAAATGGACGCTGACCTGGGTTCCATTCAGAGTCGCTGTCAGAGCGGTCACTCGCGGCTCCTGCGCCTGAAGAACGCCAGGGCCGAGGGCGAGGAGGATGACGAGGAAGAGAGTCGGAACCATGTGTGGCTTTTCTACCACACCAGAAGCGGCAACGCCTCGAAATTATTCGAGCGTCACATCGCTCCCGCGGGGGCGCTCTGTACGACCTCCCCCAGACTCGACTCATCGAGATCCCACGCAGTGGGGGAGGCGAGCAGAGTGGCTACGAATTTCGAATGGAGAGCATGTCCTGCCCGGTTCGCGGTGATCTCTCCCACCAGCGGACGCCCGAGGAGGGCGAGATCGCCGAGGAGATCGAGAACCTTGTGGCGGACGAATTCGTCGCGGAAGCGCAGGCCGCCGCTCACGACACCCTGGTCGTCGAGAACGATGCAGTTCTCGATCGAGCCGCCACGGGCCAGACCCGCGGCGCGAAGGTGCTCCACGTCGCGGAGGAACCCGAATGTGCGCGCGGGAGCGATCTTCCGGATGAACGACTCGCGATCGAAAACGAATCGGATGGACTGCCTGCGGATCAGAGGATGAGAAAAATCGATTCGATAGTTGAGCGAAAGGCGGTTGGAGGGGGCGATGCGGATGCTCTTTTCCCCGTCGGTCACTTCGATCGGCCTCTTGATTCGCAGCACGGCGATCTTCTCGCCAAGCTCCTCGACCCCTGCCGCCTGAACGAGATGGATGAATGGCAATGCACTCCCGTCGATGATCGGAACTTCTGCGCCGCTGATCAGGATGTCGAGGTCGGTGATGCCGGAGGCGATGATGGCCGAAAGAAGATGTTCGACGGTCCCGATCGATACGTCGTCCTTGCCGACCGTCGTGGCGTGATCGAGCGCCGTGGTGGAGGATTGCAGAGCGGGGATCCGAAGATCGTTCAGATCTGTCCGCACGAAGACGATGCCGTTGCCCGGGACCGCGGGGCGCAGCTCGATCCGCGTGTGGATGCCGGAGTGCAGGCCGATGCCCTCGATCGCAACTGGAGCCTTGATGCTCTTTCGTTCCTGGTGCATTGGGTGTCCTTGGACGACACCGGGCTCTTGAGCATTCGCCATGCCATGATCCGGTCGTGATGTCTGTCGTAGTATCTGCATTAAAATCAGTGTTTTACCAATTATTGACGCGGGGCTGCGTTGCCCGAGGTGTGGCGAGTATGAGGCACCACTGTCGTGAAAAGGCCACACTTCGAGGATCGCGCTGAAGCTGCCGGGTATACTTGGGCGCGCATGGATCCGCAGATCGCCTCGATCGAGCCGAAACTGAAGGAGATCCTCTATCGCTGTCTCGAAGAGATCAAGGCGACCAAGGCGGCGCTCTACCTGATGGGGGAGCCGGAGAACCTCTACATGCTCGTGACGCAATACGGGCCGAGAACGCTCTGGCGTCGTGAGATCCCGCCCAAAGACGATGTGATCGAGCGGCTGGTGGTCAAACGATCGCCGTTCTTCGTGAACAGTCTGACGGAGGATCCGCGGTTTTCGGAGCTTCTCTTCAATTCGGATTCGACGCGCATGCTCGTCACGCCGATTTACTCCCGGGGCAAGCTCGTCGGATTGATCGACATGCGCGACAAGGCCGGCAAGGTGCAGTTCACCTCATCGGATCTGCAGCAGGCTCATAAGATCACCGAGCAGTTCCTGGAGGTGTTCACCGAGAACGGACTCTACGGTCAGCGCAAGGTTGCGCTCGTGCAGCCGCCGCAAACTCCCGCAGCACGCCCGGCGGTTGCTGACAACCAGGCCGCGCCGGCGATCGACACGCCGGCATCGACGGCACTTCTGATCGAGAAATCGAAACGTGCCGTCTCGAGCGGGCTGCTGCGCTCCCGAAGCGGGACGGAGACCCTGAACGAGGCCCAGGTGGCGGCGGCCGGTCTGATTCTGCCGTCGATTCTCTCTTTGCCCGGAGTCGTGATGGCGGCCTTCTCTTCGTTCGGAAAGCTGGGCGGATATCAGGCGGTGGTGGCGACGGCGCGGGTCACCGAGGAAGCGCTCGAGCAGTTCCAGGCGAAGTTGCGGGCATGGTTGCAGAAAAGAGAGGAACCGGAGCGGCTGACCAGGACGATGATCACCTATCCTCACGGAACGGCCGGAACGCCGATCGAGCCGCACCGGCTGATCTCGATGCTGAGTGCCCCGGTGCAGGCTCGCAGCCTGAAGGGCCTGGTGCTGACGGCGGCATTCGAGATGCCGCCGAGTCCGCATACGAAGAACGAGCTGACGACGTTTCTCAGGCAGATCCAGCAGATGGCCGACTATTCGATCGCGCACGAGCGATTGCAGTCGCTCAACCAGCGGATCGCCGAACGGCTTCTCGAGCCCGACTTTCAGAACTTCCCGGCTCTGGTGGCACATTCGCGCCGGGTCGCCGATCTGGCCGAGCGGTTCGGAAATCATCTCGGGCTCGACTCCGCGGAGATCGAAACGTTGCGCGTCGCGGGCCTGGTCCACGATGTGGGGATGCGGCTGCTCGACTACCGGAATCTCTATCGAAAAACGACTCCGACGGCGGAAGAGCTGAAGATTCTGCGCGAGCATCCCGTGGTCAGCGCTGCGATCGTGGCTCAGTCGCCGCTCGGATCGGATGTGGCGAATGTCGTCCTGCTGCATCACGAGCGGGTCGACGGAACCGGGTATCCGAACGGTCTGCGCGGCGAGGCGATCCCTCTGGCCTCGAGGATTCTTCATATCTGCGAGGCGTACGACGCAATGACCGCAACCGACTCCTATCAGGCGGCGCTTCCTCCCGCTTCGGCGCTGGCCAAGATCAAGAGGGCGGGGGGGACGCAGTTCGACGAGACGCTCGCCGCGAAATTCTCGGAGATGCTCGTCTCCTCGCCGGCCTGATCCCATGTAGAATCGCACGCCCATGGCGAAGGCGAAGATGGAGTCGGGTGAGAAGCTGATCGCTTCGAACCGCAAGGCCTTTCACGACTATCACCTGCTCGATCGGTACGAGGCAGGGATCGAACTGACGGGCACCGAGGTGAAATCGCTGCGCGACGGGAAGGCGAATCTCAAAGACAGCTACGTTCTCTTTCGCGCCGGTGAGGCCTTTCTGGTCGGAGCCCACATCTCTCCGTACTCACACGGCAACATTCAGAATCACGAGCCTGAGAGAGTGAGGAGACTTCTGCTCCACAGAAAGGAGATCGAACGGCTGACCACCGCCGTGGTGGAAAAGGGATTGACCGTCGTTCCGTTGCGCCTCTATTTCCGCGGAAGCATCGTCAAGATCGAGATCGCGGTGGTGCGAGGCAAGCAGCTGCACGACAAGAGAGAGACCGAGCGGAAAAAAGAGGCCGACCGGGAGGCGGCAGCGGCAATCAAGCAGCGGAGATGAATCCGTTCGCTTCCTGATCCTGCGGGGTGTTACAATCCGCGGCTCTCAGCCGAAGTCATTCAATACGAGGGAGATCGAACTTCATGGGGAGTGACCGGAAGAACGTCGTTCATGTCGTCGGCACAGGCACGATCGGCGAGCCGCTCATCGGCCTGTTCACGGACTTCAAGGAGACGTGGGGAATCGACGAGGTGACCTTTCACAAGCGAACCCCGAAGGCGGACGACAAGGCGCTCGTCGAGCATCTGCTCCGCAGGGGAGCCAAGCTCGTCGTCGACGAGCAGGCACGGCCGGAGTTCGAGTCGCTGGGGCATCGAGTTTCGTTTTCCACCGAGGAAGCGCTCGAGCGGGCGAGCGTCGTGGTCGACTGCACGCCCGCCGGCAATGAGAACAAGGCGAAGTACTACGATCGGCTGAAGGGTCCGAGAGGATTCCTCGCGCAGGGCTCGGAATTCGGGTTTGGAAAGCCGTACGCCCTGGGGATCAACGATGCGGTCGTCTCGGCCGACGATCGTTTCGTGCAGGTCGTCTCGTGCAACACGCACAACATCTCGGTGCTGATCAAGACTCTGGCCGTTCGGGAGTCGGCGATCGATCTCGGGCGCGGGCGGTTCGTCTGCATGCGACGGGCGAACGACGTTTCCGATGCCAAATCGTTCCTCGCGGCACCGGAGGCCGGGAAGCATGATGACCCGGAGTTCGGAACCCATCATGCGCGCGACGCATATCACCTCTTTCAGACTCTCGGCACGAAGCTCGACCTTTTTTCGTCGGCCATCAAGATCAACACCCAGTACATGCACACCCTCTGGTTCGATCTCGAGCTGAACTTCGACACGACCCTGGAAGAAGTGCGCGCTGCGCTGCGAAACAACCCGAGAGTGGCGATCACCAACAAGCGATCGTCGAATCAGATCTTCTCTTTCGGGCGTGATCACGGTTATTACGGCCGGATTCTTTCGCAAACCGTCGTCCCGCTACCGACCATCGCTCTTTCGCAGCCGAACAGAATCGTCGGCTTCTGTTACACCCCTCAGGACGGCAACTCGCTTCTTTCCTCCGTTGCCGCCACGCTTCTCTATCTGCACACGGAGGTTTCCGAGGAGATGCTCTCGGTGCTCCGGCCTTACATTTTCAGGGAGATCTGAACCGACCGCGAGCGCGGAGGCGGTCCCAGTGAAGACGCATTTGACCTTCCTCGAAACCATTCGCTAGAGTCGAATCGCCATGGCCTGGTTCAAGAAAGAGAAGAAGCCGAAGGAGCCGATCGAGCAGCGCGCCTCGACGATTCCGGAGGGTCTCTGGATCAAGTGCGAAGGATGCCGAGAGATCGTCTACAAGAAAGAGGTCGAGCAAAACTTCAACGTTTGCCCGAAGTGCGGGCAACACTTCCGAATCTCGGCGACGGAACGGCTGGAGATGCTGTTCGACGACGCCCC
This sequence comes from Thermoanaerobaculia bacterium, assembly GCA_035546335.1. Classification (GTDB taxonomy): domain Bacteria; phylum Acidobacteriota; class Thermoanaerobaculia; order Gp7-AA8; family Gp7-AA8; genus DATKDP01. The sequence goes on from DATKDP010000016.1 coordinate 119,988, forward strand.
CTACAAGGAGATCGCGTCGAACATTCATTCAGGCGACCCGCTGGAATTTCGCGACACGAAGCGATATCGCGAGCGGCTGAAGGTTTACGAAAGTCGAGTCGGAAGGGGAGATGCGGTTCTGTGCGCCGAGGGTAAACTCGATGGTCGCCCGGTCGTGATCTGTGCCATGGAGTATTCGTTCATGGGGGGATCGATGGGCTCGGTGGTGGGGGAGAAGATCACGCTGGCAATCGAGCGGGCGATCGACAAGAAGTGGCCCGTCATCATCGTGTCGTGCTCGGGGGGCGCCAGGATGCAAGAGGGAATCCTCTCGCTCATGCAGATGGCGAAGATCTCCGCGGCGCTCGAGCGCCTGAATGAAGCGCGGCTCCCGTTCGTTTCCGTCCTCACCGATCCCACCACCGGAGGAGTGACGGCGTCGTACGCGATGCTGGGAGATCTCAATGTGGCGGAGCCGCGAGCGCTGATCGGGTTTGCCGGTCCGCGGGTGATCGAGCAGACGATTCGCCAGACGCTGCCCGAAGGATTTCAGACTTCGGAATTTCTGCTGGAGCATGGGATGGTCGATGTCATCACGAGCCGTGACCAGATGAAGCCGACTCTCGCCCGCTTCCTCCGTTTCTTTTGCGCCGCCTGATTGAACGACGACATTCGATACCTCGATTCGCTGGCTGGAAGCGGCATCCGTCCCGGTCTGGCGCGGATGAAGAGCCTGCTGCGCGCGGCCGGCAATCCGGAGCGCACGCTGGCTACGGTCATCGTCGCCGGAACGAACGGCAAGGGATCGACCGCCGCGACGCTCGCTTCGATTCTGACCGCTGCCGGTTATCGCACAGGCCTCTACACCTCCCCTCATCTGGTCGATCTCCGCGAGCGCTGGACCATCGATCGAATCGCCGTCTCGATGCCCGGGCTGCGGAGGGCGATTCGGCGTCTGCGCTCCCTCGTCGCCGCGACTTCCGTGAGGCCGACGCACTTCGAGGCGCTCACACTCGTCGCCTTCTTTCTCTTTCAGGACGAGCGATGCGATGCGGTCGTTCTCGAGGCCGGCCTGGGAGGCCGGCTGGATGCGACGAACGTCACCTCCCCGGTCGCTGCTCTGATCACCTCGATCGGGATCGACCATCGCGAGATCCTCGGGAATACCCTTCGGAGCATCGCGCGGGAAAAGGGAGGAGTGATTCATCGGGGGGCGATCGTGCTGACGAGCTGCGAAGACGAGGGCATCGTCGATACGCTTCGCCGGCGCGCAGGTGTGGTGCGTGCCGCGGCGTTTCATCGCGTCGCGTTAGAGACGAATGCGTCGGCGGTGAGGGAAGAGATCCGCCGGCTCCGGTTCCGGCTCGTGACGCCCGAAGCAACGTATCGGCTCGAGTCTCCGCTGCCGGGCCTCCATCAGGTGGAGAACATTGCACTCGCGGTACGGGCGGCGGAACGGCTGGTTTCGCGCTTCCCGCGAATCGGGCGGGACGCGATCAGACGCGGAGTGGCGATGACCAGGTGGCGGGGCCGGCTCGAATCATTCGAGCTGGAGGGCAAGCACGTCGTCGTCGATGGGGCCCACAACCGCGATGCCGCCTGCAAGGTCGCACGATTCATCGAGCGGCATCTCCACTCTCCTCGACTTCTCGTGCTGGGAATCATGAGAGACAAGGAAGTGGCGGCGATTGCTTCGGCTCTCGTTCCTCTGTTCGACTCGGTGATCGTCACCGAGCCCGATCCTCTGCGCGGTGCGGCCGTGAGCGAGCTCGAGGCGATCGTAGCCTCTCATGGCCTGCGCGCCCTCGCTGTGCGAGATCCGCGTGCGGCGGTCCGGCGGGCTCTTCGCGCCCGCGAGACGACCGTCGTCGTCTGCGGGTCGCTCTATCTCGCCGGGGCGGCGATTGGCGTGCTCGATCGGCGGAGCCGCGGGTGAGCAGTTTCATCTCGCCTGCCGCGCACGGCTTGACGTAAGATCGGCCAGGAGTTGACGCACCATCGCGGGAGAGAATCGAAGATGTCGACAATCGGAGAATCACGACCGGCCGGCCACAGCGTTTCAGCACGCACCCTGGCGGAAAGCGATCGAGAGATCGCCGATGCGATCGTGCTGGAAACGAAGCGGCAGAACGAGACGCTCGAGCTGATCGCATCGGAGAACCATGTTTCTCATGCCGTCCTCGAAGCGATGGGCTCGGTGTTCACGAACAAGTATGCGGAAGGCTATCCGGGGAAGCGTTATTACGGCGGATGCGGACCGACCGACATTGTCGAGACGATCGCCATCGATCGCGCGAAGGAGCTCTTCGGCGCCGAGCACGTGAACGTCCAGCCGCATTCCGGCTCCCAGGCCAACATGGCCGTCTACTTCGCCATGCTGAAGCCAGGCGATGTGATCATGGGAATGGACCTCTCCCACGGAGGTCACCTCACTCACGGACATCCTCTCTCCTACAGCGGCCGCGACTTTCACGTGATCGCGTATGGCGTCGATCGGGAGACCGAGACCATCGACTACGAGCAGATGGAACGCCTGGCGCAGGAGCACAAGCCGCGGCTGATCATCTGCGGAGCGTCCGCCTACTCGAGAGTCATCGACTTCGAGCGAATTCGGAAGATCGCCGACGATGCGGGGTCGCTCATGATGGCGGACATCGCGCACATCGCAGGACTGGTGGTCGCGGGCGAGCATCCCTCACCGGTCCCCTACGCCGACTTCGTGACCACGACCACGCACAAGACGCTCCGCGGGCCGCGCGCCGGCCTGATTCTCTGCAAGGAAGCATACGCAAAGGATCTCGATCGCGCCCTTTTTCCCGGAGTCCAGGGTGGGCCGCTGGTCCACATCATCGCCGCGAAGGCCGTTGCCTTTCGTGAAGCTCTATCGGAAGAGTTCAAGGAGTATCAGAGGCAGATCGTCCGCAATGCGAAGGCGCTCTGCAGCACCGTCGCCGGAGCGGGATTCCGGATCGTGTCGCGCGGCACCGACAACCACCTCTTTCTGACGGATGTCTTTTCGAAGGGAATCACCGGAAAAGACGGTGAGAAGATGCTCGAGGCTGCCGGAATCACGGTCAACAAGAACACGATTCCGTTCGATCAGAACAAACCGATGATCGCTTCGGGCCTGAGGATCGGAACCCCTGCGGTGACCACTCGCGGTCTTCGCGAGGGGGAGATGAGCCGCATCGGAGGCATGATCGCGGAAGTCCTCGATTCGAAAGGAGACGCCGGAGTCATCGCCAGGGTGCGGGGAGAGGTGCTGAGTCTGTGCGAGCGGTTTCCGGTCTACTAGGCTGGAGGCTGGAGGCTGGAGAGGCCGAGAGGCGAGGGACGAGAGGCGAGAGGCGAGAGACGAGAGACGAGAGACGAGAGGCGAGGGACGAGAGACGAGGGACGAGGGACGGGAGGCGAGGGACGGGAGGCGAGGGACGAGAGGCGAGGGACGGGAGACCGAGAGGGGAGAGACGAGAGGCAAGAGGCGAGAGACGAGAGACGAAGAGGGACGCGACGTTGAGGGCGTATTGCGGAGGGGAGTCAGATCTGCAAGCCTCCAGCCTCTCGTCTCTCGTCTCTCGATCACCATGACACGAAAAAAGTATCCGTACTATCCGATCTACATCGATCTCGAGAATCGTGACGTCCTCATCGTCGGCGGCGGGAACGTCTGCGCCCGCAAGGCGGAGACGATGCTGCGCTACGGAGCGAAGGTGACGATCGTCTCCAGGGAAGTCAACGACGAGATCGGGGAGTGGGAAAAGGACGGAAAGGTCACGGTTCATCTCAAGGCGTACGACGCGTCGGACCTGACTGGACGTTCCATCGTGATCGCGTCGACGGACGATCCGTGTGTCAACGCGCGCGTTGCCCGCGATTGCAGGCGGAGTCGCATTCCGGTGAACGTCGTCGACGTGACTCACCTTTGCGAGTTCATCGTGCCGTCGATCGTCGAGCAGGGCTCGATTCAGGTCGCGATCTCGACCGGAGGCAAGTCGCCGGCGATCGCCAGGACACTGCGCGAACGTCTGCAGCAGACCATCGGAGCGGGGCTCGCCGAGGCGAACGATCTTCTGGGAAGCCTTCGGAGCGCGGCGAAGAAGACGCTGCCGACGGACGTCGATCGGAAGCGTTTCTTCGACGGAATCCTGGAGGCTGGATTTCTCGATCTGATGTCGTCCGGAAAGCGCAGGGAAGCCTGCGAGCTGCTCGCGCAGCGGTGTCGCGAGTCTGGAGTTCCAATCAGCAGGGAGCTGAGCTCGCGGCTTGGGCCGGAATGATCACGCGTCGCCCTGAACGGGTGTCGCCTCCGCGGCGGTTGATGGAGCAGGCGATCGGAAGATCGGGTGACTGTAGAGTCCCTTCTTGTGGAGCTTGTAGAGGATCATGGTCTTCAGGATTCCGAATCCATAGCGAACCGATCGCCAGAAGCCGATCTGCGAGGCCTCCCGGAAATAACGTGTCTGGATGGGCACTTCGCGGATGACCATTTGCGTCGCCACCCCCTGCGCGATGATCTCGGTGTCGAACACGAAGTTGTCGGAGCAGGCCTCGATGTTCACGCTCTCCAGATAGCGGCGTGAATAGGCTCGAAATCCGGAGTGATACTCGGAGAGAAAGACATAGAACGTGGCGTTCTCGACCATCGTGAGAAAGAGGTTGGCGAAGTACTTCCACTTCGGCATCCCTCCTTCGATCGGCCGGCCGCCGAGCATTCTCGAACCGAACACGGCGTCACATTCCTCGCGCAGGAGCGGCATGACGAGCTGGGGGATGATCTTCGGATCGTACTGGTGATCGGGATGCACCATCACCATGATCTCTCCGCCGAGCTCCATGGCCGTGCGGTAGCAGCTCTTCTGATTTCCACCGTAACCGCGGTTGACCGCATGGACGACGGTTCTGATGCCCAGCTCTCTGGCGATCTCGACGGTGCGATCGCGGGAGCAGTCGTCGACCAGAATGATCTCGTCGACCCAGTCCTTCGGGATGTCATTCCAGGTCGCTACGAGCGTCTTCTCGGCGTTGTATGCGGGAAGGACGACGACGACTTTTTTCGAGCGAAGGGGCATTCGCGGTTCCTGTGAAAAACCCGGCGGAGGATATCAGGAGGGTGAGACGTTGTCGATTTCCCTCGTTGCTCCGCCGTTCCGATACAATGCGCCGCGTTGAGCGAGCGATTTCGTCTTTCGTTCCGCGATGCCGGGGCGATCCTTCTCCTGTTCACTCTGGCGACGATTCTGTTCGGCAACGTCCTGTTCGCCGGCGGTCAGCTCTACCTTCGCGATCTGGCCCGCTACTACTATCCCACCAAACGAATCGTTCGCGAAGTGATCCTCGGCGGAAGCTTTCCTTTCTGGAATCCATACTACGCGGCGGGCCAGCCGATGGCCGCGAATCCCGAGTACGAAGTGTTCTACCCGCTGCAGTGGCTCATTCTGATCCCCGACTACAACCTCGGGTTTCGCTTTCACATCGTGATTCACATCTACCTCGGGCTGGCGGGAATGTACGCGCTGCTCCGCTCGATGCGCCTCGGGATCCCGGCCGCGTTCTTCGGCGCTTTCGTCTTCGGTCTCGGCGGGCTCTTTCTCTCGCTCGTCAATCTGCTGCCGATCCTCTTCTGCGTCAGCTGGCTCCCGCTGATTCTCCTTTTCGCCAGGCGGCTCTTTTTCCACTTCCGGTGGAGGGATCTGGCGCTCGGCGGAATCGTCACCGGGCTGCAGATTCTCACCGCCGAGCCGACGACCCTGATCCAGACGTGGCTGCTGGTGGGCTGCTATGGTCTCTATCGCGCCTGGTATCAAAAACCATTTCTGCGAAGTCTGGCGCGGAATGCCTTCATCGCAGGTGCGCTGCTCGCGAGCGGCCTCCTGGTGGGGGCGGCACAGCTGATCCCCGCGCTCGACCTGGTGGGAGACTCCGTCCGCGCGCGTCCCTTCGAGCTGAGTCTGGTCACCTCCTGGAGCATGCCGTACGAACGCCCGCTCGAGCTGCTGTTTCCTCATCTGTTCGGTCACATCTCGCGCGATCGAACGATGCTCTACTGGGGGAGCGTGCTCTATCCGAATGCCGGATCGCCTTTCATCTTCAACTACTATCTCGGCCTTCTGACGGTTGCACTCGTGACGGGCGCCTGTTTCGTCCGGCCGCGGGGCGGCCGGCTCGTGCTCGCGATCGCTCTGGGGTCGTACCTGCTCGCGCTCGGAGGCAATACGCCGCTATTCGAGTGGCTGCACGATGCCGGCATCGCGCGCTCGATCCGCTATCCGGAAAAGTTCATCCTCATGGGTCTGTTCGCGCTGATCGTACTGGCCGCGATGATGCTCGATCGGCTTCTTGCAGGGGATCGTGAGCTCGCCGCTGCTGCTGCTGGGGTCGTGCTCGGAGTGGCAGTGCTCGCAGGCATCATCGCGGTATTCAGCTTCACTCCCTGGTACACGGACGTTTTCGCTCGACTCTGGGGGAGGGCATCCTCTCCCAACCTCGCGCGGCTCGTCGAGATGAGCCGCATCGACTGGATCGTTGCCACGCTGAAAGCCGTGGTCCTGCTCTTTCTCCTGATTCGTGTCCGTTTTGGCAGGCCGGGAAGGATCTGGCTCGCCGCAGCGCTGATCTTCATGGTCGCCGACCTTTTCCCGAGCGGCCGGCAGCTGAGCGAGACCATGCCGCAGGAGTTCGCCGATCCGCCGGCGGCGGTCCGATCGCTCGCCACACCGGCGGAGGGTTATCGAATCTTTCACGAGGCCGACTGGTACGGGAAGAGCGAGGAGGCAAGGAAGTACTTCTCGACCGGTCCCTATGTCTACTGGATCGTCCGCAACGGCCTGTTTCCGATGACGACGGCAACGTGGGGATTCAACACCGTGCTCGAGCGCGATTACGACAAGACGGCGCTGCTTCCGACGGTCGATCTCGTCGATGCGATGTGGGCCGTCAGTCGCTCGGGCCGAAGCGACTGGGCCGAGCCGTTCATGGCGATGTCGAACGTACGCTATCGGGCTCGGTATCGGCCGTTCGTCGAGGAGAGAAAGCGCGTGCGATCGTTGCGAGAGGCCGAGCCGGTCGTCTTCGAAGAGATCGAGCCGGCTCCCCGCTATTACCTCGCGACGGAAATGGTCACGATCCGCGACGATGACGACTTCGTCGACAAGTTGAGCGCAGGAAAATGGAATCCGAGGACGGCGTTCGTGGCCGGACAGGGATTCGACGTCGGCGAGGGAGACGTCAGCGTCGTCTCCGAGCGGCCGAACCGAATCGAGTTCGATGTCGTCACCGGGAGCCGGGGCTTTCTCGTTCTCAGCATCACGCGCCACAAGTTCTGGCGTGCGATGGTCGACGGGCAGCCGGCAACCCTTCGAGCGGTGAACATCGCGTATCAGGGCGTGGAGCTCGCCCCCGGAGCACATCGCGTGGTGCTGGAGTATCGGAACCCGATCGTGGTCGTCAGCGCGATCATCTCGTTCTGTACATTCCTCATTCTCGTGGTGGTTTCGATGATCGATCGTCGAAGTCGATTGTACGATCCCGACGCTGACGATCCCGATCGATGGAGGTGGAGATCGATGCTTCCTTCCTCCGACGGGCGAGGCTGAAGGCGATCGCCGGGTTACAATTCGCGTCGGTTCGTCCGATTCTTCGTTCGGGGAGGCGCTATTGTCTCGCGGTTTCTACTGGGCTCTGGGGCTCGTGGGATTTGTCGCAATCGTTGGGCTCGCCGCCTTTGTCTGGTGGGCGCGGGCCACGGCCGACGAGGGAACCTACATTCCGAAGCCCGAAGTCATCACTCCGGAAATCGAGCTGCTCCAGGCATACGTCCGGATCGATACGTCGAATCCGCCGGGAAACGAGACCGAAGGGGCGCGTTTTCTCATCGAGGAGCTCGCGCGGCGGGGCGTCGATGCGGAACTGATCGAGTCGGCTCCCGGACGAGGCAACGTCTACGCGCGGCTCAAAGGTCGTCGGGCTGGTGAGGGGCTGCTCCTTTTGCATCACATCGACGTCGTTCCTGCGGACGCCTCGCGCTGGAAGCATCCTCCATTCGAAGCGCGGATCGAGATGAACATGATGTACGGCAGGGGAACGCTCGACATGAAGAGCATCGGGATTGCGCACCTCGAGGCGTTCTCGCGACTCGCGAGCGAGCATCCCGAGCCGGAGCGCGATGTGGTTTTCCTGGCGACCGCCGACGAGGAGCACTTCGGGAGGCTCGGTTTGCCCTGGCTCATCGAGCACCGGCCCGACATCTTCGAGGGAATTCGGTACGCAGTCACCGAGGGGGGGGTGACGGAAACGATCGCGGAACGGCTCTCCTATTTCGGGATCGAAACGGGCTCGAAACAGTTCGTGGGGGCGATCGCACGTTCCTCGACGCGCGAGGATCTGGAGAAACTTCGCATCGCGCTCGAGCCGTACTTCAACCCGCGTGATCCCGAGAGAGTGTTGCCGGAGGTTCGCGATTTCTTCACACGAGTCGCTCCCCATCGGAAAGAGCCGGCCACCCTGCTCGCCGACATCGATCGTACGATTGCCGAAGGGAAGTTCTGGCTCCTAGATCCGTCCTACCGGCAATTGACGCAGAACAATGTCGGAGCCGACCGGATCGTGGAGCGGCGGGAGGGATATTCGATGAGGGTTGGTCTGCTGAACCTCCCCGACGAAGTGCCGGAGGAGCGATTCGCCTGGTTGAACCGGGTCGCTTCCTTCCACGGCGTGACGATCGAACCGACCCTGATGACCGGACCGACGAAGATCTCCTCGCCACAGACTCCTCTGTTCGCGCTGATCGCCAGGCACATCCGGTCGACCTATGGTGAGGTTCCGGTCGGTCCACGGATCGTTCCGTCGATCACGACGGACTGCCGGTTTCTTCGAGCCCGAGGGATCGACTGCTACGGGATGTGGCCGTTTCCGGTGAATGTCTATCAGACGTGGGGAATTCATCGAATCGACGAGCGAGTGCGGCTCGACTGGTTCCAGCAAGGAGTCGAGATGACGGCGGCGCTGGTGCAGGAGTATGCGACAGTGACAAAAAATGGGCTGAACGACTGACGGTTTTCGGCGAGATCCTCGGGTGCCTAACGTATAACTCACTGCAAAGAAAGGAGACTATGGATCAGGCCGGAGTGGTACACTCCTTGATCTGGTAGGTCCAAACGGTTTCCAAGGCAGAGCAACCAAAGAAGGAGGATTTATCTATGATTCGAGTCTCCAGGAAAGAAAAGGGTTTCACGCTCATCGAGCTGCTCATCGTCGTTGCCATCATCGGCATTCTCGCGGCCATCGCCATCCCCAACCTGCTGACCGCCATGCAGCGCTCCAAGCAGAAGAGGACGATGTCCGACATCCGGTCGATCGCCACGGCGTGGGAAGCGCGCGCTACCGATACGGACTCGTATTCCGGAGCGGGTGCTACGTTCACGTTTTCGGGGGGTGTCTCGTACGGAGCGCTCACGGGCTACCTGACGCCGACGTACATCCGTCAATTGCCGGACGGCGATGGATGGAATGTCGCGTTCACGACGGGAAGCGATGCCGAGGGAACGGAGTACGGCATCCGATCGGCCGGCAAGGATGGCGCGTACGAAAAATTGGCTTATTCGGACGCGAAGACGGCTCATTTCGACTGCGACATCGTCTACTCGAACGGCTCGTTCGTGCAGTATCCCGATGGCGTTCAGGTGACCAAGTAACCCACACAGAGCGGGAAATGTTCGAAGGGCGCCGGCAGGCGCCCTTCGAGTTTCCCCTCCGTGGAGAAATCGATGAAAACAAATCGCCAGCGCGGCTTCACCCTGATCGAGCTCCTGATCGTCGTCGCGATCATCGGGATCCTGGCCGCCATCGCCATTCCGAATCTGATGATTGCGCTCCAGCGCGCGAAGCAGAAGCGGACGATGGCGGACATTCGGGCCATCGCTCTCGCATGGGAGGCGCGTGAAACAGACACGAACAGCTACCTTGCAGCGGGCACTGGTTTTACGTGGCCGTCCGTCGCAGTGAGCTACCCGAACCTGGCGACGCTGCTCTCGCCGACGTACATCAAGGAAATGAGACAGCATGACGGCTGGGCCCACGAGATGGGGTTCGCCGTTGCAGCGGACGCCAGCGAATATGCGATTCGCTCCCCCGGCAAGGACGGGAACTTCGATAGCTCCTATCCAGCCTCGTCAACCAGGCATTTCGATTGCGACATCGTCTATTCGAACGGTGCCTTTATCGTGTTTCCCGACGGGGTCCCCATCACCAAATAGCCTCCGAAACTCAGCCCCTCTCGGCGGTCTGATCGCATTTTGTTATCATCGGTCCAGGTGCGCGCTCGCAATGCTCTCCCGCGCTGCGAAGCGGCCGGCCATTGAATGACGCAGCCTGTTCGCCGATCGATTCTCGCAGCTCTGCTCTGCCTGGCTGGCGCCGGATGCCGTGGAGCGGAGGCGGTCGACGAGAGCCCGCTGGAGCGGGAGGCGATCGGGCATCTCGTCGAATATCTGAAGATCGATACGTCGAACCCGCCGGGAAACGAAACGGCAGCAGCGAAGTATCTCGCGGCCATTCTCGCGCGGGAAGGAATCGCCTCCGAGCTCGTCGGATCGCGCCCTGACCGCCAATCGGTGATCGCACGGCTCGAGTCGGCCGGCGACGAGCCGGCGCTGCTCCTCCTGCACCACCTCGATGTCGTTCCCGCCGATCCCTCCGAATGGAGCGTCCCCCCCTTTTCCGGTGAGCGAAAGAGCGGATACATCTGGGGTCGGGGAGCAATCGATGCGAAGTCGCTGGGGATCGCGCATCTGATGGCCTTTCTCGAGCTGAAGCGATCGGGCGTTGCGCTACGCCGCGATGTGGTGCTGCTCGGCGTCGCGGATGAGGAGGCGGGAGGGCTCGCCGGCATGGGCGAGCTCATCGAGAATCGCCCCGATCTGTTCGCCAACATCGGTTTCGTCCTGAACGAAGGAGGAGGTGCCGAGACGATCGTCGACTACGTCTCGTTCTGGGGAATCGAGGTCGCGCAGAAGCTTCCGCTCTGGTTGAAGGTGACCGTTCGTGACAAGGGAGGCCACGGAGCATTGCCGCCGGACGGCGGCGGTGCGGTAATGCGGCTGCTTTCGGTTCTGCAGTCGATCGAGTCGATCGAGCGCCCCTATCGATTGACGCCCGAGGTGGCTCGACACTTCCGGATTCTGTCGGGAGCGAAGCGGGGCGAACAACGTGATGTCCTGCTCGAACCGATGCGCTATGTCTCCTCTGAGGAGCTGCACGACAAAGTGCGACCGAGTGTCCGCGCCCTGCTCCGCGACACGATCGCCGTGACGCAGTTCCGTGCCGGCAATTCGGTCAATTCGATCCCTTCGACTGCCTGGGCGACCCTCGATATTCGTCTTCTTCCGGGGGAGGACTCCGCATCATTTCTGGAACGCCTCTCGACTGCGGTTGCGGGCCGCGCGGAGATCGAAGTCCTCCTCGAAGGCAAGCCCGCCGATCCCTCACCCGTCGACACGGACCTCTATCGGTTGCTCGAGCGCCTGATGAAGGAGCGCGAGCCGGATTCGATTGTAGGACCGATCGTCACGGTCGGAACGACCGACAGCCGCTTTCTCCGGCAGAAAGGGATCGTCGCCTACGGAATGACACCCTTCAAGCTGAACTACTACGACGGCGACTCGATCCACGGCATCGATGAGCGAATCAGGGTGCGCTTCTTCATCGAAGGGGTCGATCTGATGCGCGAGATCGTTTCGAGCTTCTGCGCGAAACCCCGGTGATGAGCGCCGCGGGCCGATCGTCGATCGTCGTCCTTCTTCTCGTCGCTCTGCTTCCCTTCGCAGGCCCGCTCGCCAGAGGTGAGGTCTTTTCCTTCCGCGACCACACCGACTATTTCATTCCTCTTCGACACTTCACCGCGGAGACTCTTCTCTCCGGCTCGTTGCCGCTCTGGAATCCGTACAACGGCTCGGGGGAGCCATGGATGGCGAATCCGCAGACCGGAGTTTTCTATCCGCCGGCCTGGCTCTTCCTCGCATTGCCGTTCGAGGTCGCGTATGCGATGTTCCTCTTCGTTCACCTTGCGGTCGCAGGCATCGGGTCGCTGCTGCTGTTCCGGCGATGGTTTGCCGCCGGAGCCTCGCTGATCGGATCGGTCGGCGTGATGCTCGGCGGCCCGACACTCTCTCTGCTCGACGTCAACAACAATCTCGCCTCGTTTTCCTGGCTGCCCCTGGCACTCTGGCTCGCGGCTCGTCTGGCGGATCACCCGGCGGGCCCTCTGCGCCTCGCGTCCGGCGGGGTGCTCGCTCTGATGTTTCTCGGAGGCGAGCCGTACTTGTTCATGATCGGTGCGGGCGTCTGGCTCGTCTTCTATTCGATGCTGGCGGGTCGGCGCGGGTCGGCGAAGGATGTCGGTATCAGCGCCCTGTGGGCCGTTGCTCTCTCCGCCGTTCAGCTTCTCCCCTTTCTGGAATTGCTGTCGGGGAGCGATCGAGTCTCCGGTCTCGATCCGCGGTCGGCCATGCGCAATTCTCTCGCCCCGGTGGAGTGGTCGATGGCCGCGATCTCCCGGTCGATTCTCACCGGCGACCGATTGCTGATGGAGTCCCAGCAGTTCATCGCCTCGCTTTATCTCGGCCTTCCGGTCGTGATCGGCGCCGCATTGTTCCTTCTCTCCCGGCCGCGCCGCGGGACGTTCGCGATGAGCTGGATGCTCTTCTGGTCGTCGGTCGCCGTATTGATGGGCGCAGTTGCAGCCGGAACCCATTTCCCTTTCCTTTCGGCTCTGCAATCTGACGGCGCGACGCAGATTCTGCGTCATCCCTCGCGCGTTGCTCCGATCGCCGCGCTTGCATTGATCGCCCTGGCGGTTGCGGGGCTCGATCGGCTCGACACGCTTTCGCGAACCGTGCGGGCTGTGACGCTTTTCGGCGGGGTGGGTGTGGCGGGGCTCGCGATGATGCGCTTCGGGCGTCCCCCGTTGTCCTCGTTCGGCCTCGCCGAACAGGCGATCGTGGCCCTCCTGCTGGCGGTCGTGGTTCTGTTTCGTCCAACGTTTCTCGCGCGACGACGAGCAGGGATGCTCGCCGGTCTGGTTTTCGCGATCGATCTCTTTCTGAATGCGTCGCCGCTGCTCGTGACCTCGCAGTTCCGGTCGCAGATCGAGCCGTGGAACACGCTCATCGGGCGGAATGTGAAGTTCCTCAGACTCGGGCCGATGCCGGTCGCAGCGCTGGGAGACAGACGTCACGAATGGATGAGTGGCTATCTGAATCTTCTCAATCGGCAGTTCGACGTCTCGACTCCGGCCCCGGTCGCCTCCAACGATTACCTCCTCTTCGAGAAGGCAGCGACGAGACGAGCGCGGTACGATCTGCTCGATTTTCTCTCGGTGGGCTACATTCTCACGGACAAGCCTCTGGAATCGCCCCGCCTGCGCGAGCGAGGAAGCGCTCGGTCTGTTCGCATTTACGAGAACCGCGAGCGTGCGCCGATGGTCACGCTCTGGACTCGGTTCGAGCCGGCCGAGAGTCGCGCCGGAGCGCTGGAGAAACTGGCTCGTCGCGCGATCGATCCGGCGGCGACGATCGCGATCACCCGGCCTCCCACGCATCTCGCCACGAGTCTGGGAGGCGAAGGGGGACCAGATCTGGATGCCAGGATGTACTTCGTGATCGAGAACAATGAAGTCGGAATTCATGGCACGTTCTCCAGGCCCGTGATCGTCGTGGTCAATCAGACGTTGCGCCGTGGTTGGCGCGTGCGCGTGGACGGTGAGCCGCGAGAGCCGCTCGAGGTGAACGGCCTGTTTCGTGGAGTCGCCGTCTCTTCGGGCGAGCACGACATCCACTGGAGCTACCGGCCCGGCGCCCTGGTCGCCGGGGCGATCGTCTCGGCAACCTCCCTTCTCGTGCTCGTGTCATTCGCCGGAATCGCGCTCCGGCGACGATTTCAGATCGGGTCAGCAGCGATTCGAAAGACGGAACCGCCGGGAGCGTGATCGGAATCACGTGGGATCGCGCGTCGCCAATCGAGAATCGATCGATTTGGTAGCGGGATTCGAAAAAAGTTGTGAGCAAATTCGAATTCGCTGGTAGTAGAATGTCTCTCTTCCCGAAGGTGCTTCCGAGGGCATTCATTCATGACGAACATCGACGATCGTTTGAGCCAAATCATCCGCGAGCTGATCGGCAGCGGAATCACACTCGATCAGGCGATGGAGGCGTTCGAGGGGAAATACATCGTCGCGGCGATGGCGGCCAATCGCGGCAACATCACGCGGGCTTCGCGGGCACTCGGGGTCCATCGCAATACTCTGCACAACAAGCTTCGCTCGCAGACCATGCTCAACGGTCTGGCGACGACGGCCCGCCCAGCACGTCGCACCTCGGCGAAGAGGGTGAGCGCCACGTCACTGCAGCGAAAAAGCGGAAAGCGAACGAGAACCGGCAGGTAGAAGCACCGCGGCGCAGGTCGGATCGATGATGTATGCAAATTGCACGGGTGGCCTGCGTGAAGCCCGGTGACGATCCGCTCGCGAGCATGATCCGCTCGCTCCTCGCCGAGAGAGGGAATCGAGTCCTTGCGGTCAAGGACATCTTCGAGCGCCTTCGCGCTTCGCATCCCGGACTGACGCAGGACGGCGTTGCGGCTGCAGTCGAGGCGATGGAGCGTGAGGGGGAGCTCATCGCCGTCCGTGGCAAACGCTACTCGCTTCCCGAGTTCACCCCCTATCTGTCCGGCGTGATCCGCGTGCATCCCGACGGCGACGGGCTGGTCCGCGTCGACGGAGACCGCCCGCCGGTGAAGGTCGATCGCCGGTCCATGCGCGGAGCGATGAACGGCGATCTCGTTCTCGTTCGCGTCGACAAGGACGCGCGGAAGACGAAGATCGTCCGCGGCCGCGAAGTCTCGACCGGCGAGGTCTTCCGGATTCTCCGCCGGGCGCACCGGATGGTCGTGGGGCGATTTCATGCAGATCCGAACACCCCCTGGATACGGCCATTCGATACCCGGATCGACTCCGACATTTTCGTCGACCCCCAGTCGACGATGGGAGCGCGTCAAGGAGAGATGGTGAACGTGGAGATCGAGCGTTATCCGAGTGCCACGGCCGACGCGTACGGTCGAATCGTCGAGGTTCTGGGGATGATCGGCGATCCGGGAGTCGACATCGAGGTCGTCATCCGGAAATACTCGATTCCTCACGAGTTTCCAGTAGAGGTGATCGCGGCGGCCGAGTCGATTCCTCTCGACGTGTCCCAGGCCGAGATCGCCGCGAGGGAAGATCTCCGCGAGCGCCAGATCGTGACGATCGACGGGGAAACGGCGAAAGACTTCGATGATGCGGTCGAGGTCACGCGACTGGAGAATGGGAACCATCGCCTCGGTGTGCACATTGCCGACGTCGCTCACTACGTCCGCGAAGGCTCGACGCTCGACCGGGAAGCCTTCGAACGCGGTACGTCGGTCTATTTCCCCGGTCGGGCCGTGCCGATGCTCCCCGAACGGCTTTCAAACGGGATCTGCTCGCTGAATCCTCGCGTCGACCGGCTGACCTTTTCCGTCGAAGTCGAGATCGACGGCCGGGGCCGATTCGTCGATCGGCGGATCTTCAAGTCGGTCATTCGCACGGTCGAGCGGATGACCTACACGGAAGTCAACGCGATTCTCACCGATCCGACGGCACTTCTCGAAGAGCGCTACGGTCATCTGCTTCCTCTCTTCGGCAGGATGCGCGATCTCTACGAGATCCTTCGAAGGCGGCGCGAGGCTCGAGGATCGATCGACTTCGATCTGCCCGAGGCGGATGTGCTTCTCGGCGAAGAAGGGGAGATCGAGTCGATCCGGGCCAGCGAGCGCAACATCGCTCATCGGTTGATCGAGGAGCTCATGCTCGTGGCGAATGAGATCGTCGCCCAGCAGCTGATTTTCGCAGCGCAGCCTGGTGTGTTCCGAGTCCATGAGCCGCCCGACTTTCAGAAACTCTCCGACCTGAAGACGATTCTGAAAGAATTTCGACATTCGCTGCGTGCCGACCCGGAAGACGTTCGGCCTGGAGAGCTTCAGCGAGTCCTCCACGACATTGCCGGCACGCCCGAGGAGCGGTTCCTCAGCGAGATCATTCTGCGGACGATGAAACGCGCGTTCTATCTGGAAGAACCGATCGGCCATTTCGCGCTCGCTCTTCAGCATTACTGCCACTTCACTTCGCCGATCCGGCGCTATCCCGATCTGATCGTGCACCGGATGCTCGGCGAGCTCCTCGCTGATGGTCCGATGACCGGAGATCGTCGCGATCGGATCGATGGCCTGTTGCCGGCACAAGCGCGGCAGTCGAGCGAGCGTGAGCGCCGGGCGGAAGAAGCCGAGCGCGAAGTGCTCGAATGGAAGAAGGTCATCTTCATGCGCGACAAGATCGGCCTCGAGTTTCCCGGCCGCGTCACCGGAGTCGTCGCGTTCGGGCTCTTCGTCGAGCTCGACGAGATCTTCGTGCAGGGCCTCGTGCCGGTGGCATCGATCGGTGGTGATTTCTGGCTCTACCTCGACCGCGAGCACCGGCTGCGGGGGGAGAGCAGCGGGCGGGAGCTGAGGCTCGGCGATCGCGTCGTCGTTCAGGTTCGTCAGATCGACGAAGATCGACGGCAGATCGAGCTCAGGCTCCTCGAGATCGAAGGCGCCGCCGCCCTCGCCGGTCGCGAACGGGATCGAAGTCGTCGCAGACGTTGAATCATGACAAATAATTATGTACATTGCTGACTTCTTCGTCAGCCGGCGGCGGCCGGGGCGAGCGAGAGAATGCGGGGCGACGATGACCGATACGATCGAAGCGACATTGGGTGACCTGCGGCAGGAGCGGCTCGAGATCGAGTCGACGCTGCGCAGCCGGAGTGGAGAGTTGACCGAGGGCTCGGCGGCAGAGCTCGACCGGAGGTATGGAAAACTGCAAGCGGCGTTCGCGAATCTCGCCGGCAAGGCTTCCTCGGAGTCCGTGCGAATCGAGATCATGCTCGAACTGATCCGCATCATGGAGAACCGGTTGGTCTATCTCGAGAACTTCGCGTACGAGCCGACCTCGGATAATCGAGGTCTCGCCACTCTGGCCGGACGTTTCCTCGAGTATCTCGAGGAAAGCCGAAGCACCGTTCTCACGCCGCTCGAACGGACGTATTTTCGGGGAATCACGGCGCTTCATGCCGGCGAGGGAGAGCGGGCACGCGCAGAGCTCGAGGCTGCGTGCGCGTCGGAGGAGTCGGACGAGGCGAACGACATCAAATACAAGTCGTACGTGATTCTCGGGAACCTGCTGCATCAGGAGCGCCGCTACGAAGCGGCGCGGGACGCTCATGACCGGTCGTTGAAGTACTCGGGAAACGAGAACGTTGCCGCGCAGGCGCTGGCATTCAAGGCGCTGAACTGTTATGCGCTTCAATCGTATGACGAGGCGCTCTCCCTTTTCGAGGAGGCGCTGTCCCGTTTTCGGCCGGACGAGCCGTTCTTCAACTCCTACTTTCATCGCAACGCTCTCCTGTTCTGCGGATCGATTCACGTCGTCAGAAAGGAGTACGCGAAGGCTACCTCCTGCTATCGGCGAGTCCTCGATCATGTCGAGCCGAGCTCGTACGATTACTTCGACGCGCTCTCGCAGATCGGAAGAATCAGCTATGCTGAGGGGAGATACGACGAGGCGATCGAGGCGCTAAGCCGGGCGGTCGAATCACACCGGTTCAGCGAGAACGAGCACCTGGTCGACACCTACTTCTGGCTGGCCCGCAGTTACGTGAAGAAAAACCAGCCGCAGGAGGCGAAGGAGCTGCTGGAGAAGATCACCGCCTCCGAAGTGCAGTACCCCAAGAAGCCGCAGGCCGCCGAACTGCTCAAGCAGGTCTCCTGATCTGCAGTTGCAGCTCGCCGATCGGAGAGTATTAGTCATTCACCCCCAAAGGTGAATCCGTCGCGCGCCTTCGCCTCGCTCAGACGAATCGAGTGAGAACGAAAGCAATGTCGTCGCGGAAGTCTTCGGTCGACGCGAAGCCGGCGATGTCGTCGTAGAGGCGATCGTAGATCACGTCGATGCCGGCGGCCTGCGACTCCTCGAGAATCGTCGTGATTCGGTCGATCGAGTAAAACTCTCCGGTTTCCCCCTTGCGATCGGTCAACCCATCCGTATAGACGAAAAGAAGATCACCCGGCCCGACTGGTGTGGTGTGCTCTTCGAACCGCATGCCGCGCATGGCGCCAAGGAGATGTCCCGGCATTTCGCGGATATTCGCTTTTCCCTCCCTTCGCTCGAACAGGACGAAGGGGGGATGGGCGGCATTCGAGAACGTGAGCGAGCTTCCCGATTTGTCGAGTCGAAGCAGTTGTGCCGTGGCGAACTGGGAAGGAAGGCTGACGTCGACGAGGAAGTCATTCAATCCAGCCATGAACTCGGCGAGCGAGGCGGCCGATCCCGCCTCGGAGTGGAGATAGCTCTTGAGCAGGGAGACGAGAATCGCTGCCGGGAGTCCGTGCCCTGACACATCGGCGACGAAGACATAGAGAGACTCGTCCTGGATGAAGTAGTCGTAGAAGTCTCCCGACAGGGTCTCGGTCGGGATATAGGCCGATCGAATCTCCATCTCGCGCAGGCGAAGCGAACGTTTCGGCAGGAGCGATTCCTGGACTCGGCGCGCGATCTCGAGATCCTTGTTGAAGCGCTGGTTGAGCGCCATGATGCGGTCGGATTTCTCTTTGACCTCTTCATAGAGGTGACGAAGCTGCTCGGACTGCTCGGCCATCCGGTCCTGGTAGGCCTTCACACGAAGCAGAGCCCGGACTCTCGCCAGAATGACGTCGATCTCCGAGGATTTTGTGACGAAGTCGTCGGCGCCGGAATCGAGTCCGTCGACGACGTTGCGCGTCGAGTCGGCGCCGGTGAGCATGAGGACCGGTATGTTCTGAACCTGGGGATCGGCCTTGATCTGGCGGCATACCTCGTAGCCGTCCATTCCCGGCATGCGATAGTCGACCATCACACAATCGACCGATCCGTTCCTCAGCAGCGTGATTCCCTCCTCGCCGGAACTGGCATGGGAGACGCCGTAGCCGGCACGCTCGAGGACGCGGCGCATGAGCACAATATCGTTCGAGTTGTCGTCGATGATGACGATCCGTTGCTGCTTCATCGTTCTGTCGTGCCTTCCGGTCGAAGGGAGGTACCGCTGTCTGCCTTCCCGTCTTCGCCCGCTTCAGGAGTGAATTGCAACTCGAATACCGTACGGCCCATTCGATCCCTTCTGCGTTCTTTCGCGTCCGTACTGTAAACTCCCCGGAGACGAAATCACAATGAAACTGATCGTCGGGTTGGGAAACCCGGGCCGCGAGTACGACAAGACGAGACACAACATCGGGTTCCGCGTGGTCGACGCCTTCGCCCGGAAGTTCAGAGTCGCTTTCGACAGGCACGAGAAGGACGCGCTCACCGGGCGGGGCCGGGTTGCGGGACGGGCGGTGGTCCTTGCAAAACCGCTGACCTGGATGAATCTGTCCGGCTCGGCCGTCAAGGGTCTGGCCGGACTGTATGTCGACTCGATGAGCGACATGATGGTCGTGTACGATGACATCGACCTGCCGGCGGGCCGGCTGCGGATCCGGGAGAGAGGCTCGGCAGGAACGCACAATGGAATGAAATCGATCGTGGCGGCGATTGGAACCGAGGAATTTCCGAGGCTGCGAGTCGGCATCGGGGGCGGCTCGAGCGAGCAGATGCTGAGCGAGTACGTTCTCGATGCGTTTTCCCCCGAAGAGGAGATCCTCATCGAGCGGGCTGTCGGTCGGGCCGTCGATGCGCTGGTTCTCTTTGCTCGAGGCGAGCTTCTTCGGGCGATGAACGAGTTCAATCGCGATCCCGAGATCGGGCTCGCGGAGGAGTGATGACGCGGATCATGGAACGACTTCCGGCGACGTTGGCTGAGCTGCAGGCCAGCGGTCATCGAGTGCGTTCCGTCAAGGACGAGATGCGGGAGAACCTTCTGCTGAAGCTCGCTCGCAGGGAGATCACCTTCCCCGGAGTCCACGGGTACGAGCGGACGGTCATCCCCGCGCTGCACAACGCGATCCTTTCGCGCCACGACGTCATCCTTCTCGGATTGCGAGGGCAGGCGAAGACGCGCATTCTGCGAGCCTTGACCATGCTGCTGGACGAGCGGATTCCCGCCATCGAGGGATGCGAGATCAACGATCCGCCCGACGCTCCGTCCTGCAAGCGATGCAGAAGAATGGCTGCCGAGCTGGGAGATCGTCTTCCTCTTCGGTGGATCCATCGATCCGAGCGTTATCGCGAGAAACTGGCGACCCCCGACGTCACGGTGGCGGATCTGATCGGCGACATCGATCCGATCAAGGCGGCGAATCAGCGGCTGACCTATGCCGACGAGGAAGTGATCCACTACGGCATCATCCCGAGGACCAATCGGGGAATCTTCGCCATCAACGAGCTGCCCGATCTGGCACCTCGAATCCAGGTCTCGCTGCTCAACATCCTCGAGGAGCGCGACCTTCAGATCCGTGGGTTTCCCATCCGGATTCCACTCGACGTCGTGCTCGTCTTCAGCGCGAATCCGGAAGATTACACGAATCGCGGAAACATCATCACACCGCTCAAGGATCGGATCGATTCGCAGATCCTCACGCATTATCCGGTCGATGTGGCGACGGCGATGCGGATCACCGAGCAGGAAGCATGGCTCGATCGCCGCAGCGACGAGCTCCGTATCGAGATCCCTTCCTACGTCCGGGAGCTCGTCGAGCACGTCGCCTTCGTCGCGCGCGAATCGGATCTCGTCGACCAGTCCTCGGGGGTCTCGGCGCGCATGACCATCTCCGCGATGGAGCTCCTCCAGTCGAATCTCGAGCGCCGCGCCGCGCTGACGAGCGATCCTTTCGTTTTTCCCAGGCTCGCCGATCTGTCGATGATCCTCCCCGCCATCACCGGAAAAGTGGAGATGGTGTACGAAGGAGAGCAGCAGGGAGCGGAGGTCGTCGCCCGAAAGCTGGTCGGACAAGCCGTGGCTCGCCTCTTTCATCGAAGGTATCCGCCGGTCGAGCGCGCAGGGCGCCCGCTCGGGGGAAGCGAACGCCGGCGAGGATACGGCGAGCCGGAGGGAGAGCTCGACGATCTGCTCGGAACGAGCAGGCGTGCTCCGGCGCGCGCCAGCGAGTCCGCCGATCAGACGAGCGTGGAGGGAGAGGCCGATTACGACGCCATCGTCGAGTGGTTCATGCAGGGAAACAAGATCACGCTTTCCGACGAACAGCCCTTTGCACACTATTTCGAAGAGCTGTGCCGCGTGCCGAAGCTCGCGGAGATCGCTCGGAGATTCATGAAACCGCATCATGACGCCGAGCTGGCTTTCGGAATGGAGTTGATTCTCGAAGGGCTTCATCAGGCACTCCGGTTGACCCGCGAGGATCTCGATTCGACGATCACGTTCGCGGAAGCGATGAAGTTCAACATCCTTCGAACGGTGAAGTGAGATGGTGAAGATCACGACGGACATTCCGGCGACCCTGTCGCGCCAGATGGAGCGGTTGATCCGCGAAGGATGGTTTCCCAGTGAAGAGGCGATCGTTCGCGAGGCAATCGTTCAGTTTCTCGACGCCAAGTCGTTCCTCGGCGATTCCCCCCGGATGCTCCATCGCTTCGCCGCCGATGCCCTGAACGAATCGAAGCCGGAGACCGCCCTCAAATTCGTCGACCGCGGAATCTCGCTTCTGACCTCCCAGGGGTTCGTCGATCTCACGCTCTACCAATCGATGGTGGAGCTCCGCGTCCAGATTCTCCTCGTTCTCGGGCGTGACGCCGACGCCCGCTCGATGCTCGAGGAAGCGCGCGAGCGGCTGCCGAACAGCCCCGGAATCGCCAAGTGGCTCTCGCGACTCTCGCGGCGCGAGACTCCCGCATGAGACACCGCTACGGCTGGCTGGATCCCGAGCTGATCCGGAGACTTCTGAGCGAGCTCGGTCTGCGCAGGCTCTTCAATCACCTGCTGCTCCAGTCGGGAGGCGACGTCGAGGAGGCGATGCAGTGGATGCGCGCTCTGCAGCAGCAGGGCTATCTCGATCCGAACATCGATCTGGAGGCCTTCTTCGCGCGACTGGCCGAGGAGAACGTGTTCGGCCCCGACGGTCAGGGAAATCTGGTGCTCGGTGCGGCGGGGGAGCGGCAGATCCGCAGAGACGCACTGGACGAGATCTTCGGAGGACTGAAGAAGTCTTCAGCCGGCTACCACTCGGTGGCATCGGCGGGAGAAGGAAGCGAGCGGCTGACCGAGACGCGCCCCTATCGATTCGGTGACGATCCCGCATCCCTCGATTCCGTCCGAACCGTTCAGAATGCCCTGCGCAACGGCAATCCGTTCGAACGGATCACGATCACCGAAGATGATCTGGAAGTCTTCGAGACGGAGCACAACAGCAGTTGTGCCACGGTGGTGATGATCGACGTCTCGCATTCGATGATTCTCTATGGCGAGGACCGCATCACGCCCGCGAAGAAAGTCGCTCTGGCGCTGACCGAACTGATTCTCACGAAGTATCCGAAGGATTCGATCGATGTCGTCCTCTTCGGCGACGACGCGACGGAGATCCCGGTGTCGGAGATCCCCTACGTCAAAGTGGGCCCCTATCACACGAACACGAAGGCGGGACTGGAGCTCGCGCAGAACATCCTCCGCCGGAGAAAGCACAACAACAAGCAGATCTTCATGATCACCGACGGGAAGCCGTCGGCGTTAGTTGAGAACGGTCGTCTCTACACCAATTCGTTCGGTCTCGACATGAGGATCGTCAACCGAACCCTGGAAGAGGCGGACCACTGCAGGAGGGCCCAGATCCCGATCACGACGTTCATGCTGGCAACGGACACGATGCTGGTGAACTTCGTCGAGCAGCTCTCGAAGATCAACCGCGGACGCGCCTTCTACTCCTCCCCTGATCGCCTGGGTGAGTACATCCTCGCCGACTACATTCGCAACCGGCGAAAATTCGTCCACTGATTCAGGGGTAATACCCCCGGACCGTCTTTGCCTTTCCATCGGTCACTTCCACCGAGACCTGCCGCCATTTCGAGCCGGCCTGCACTCCATCGGGGGGGTAGAATCCGAGCAGATACTGCGAGCGAAGCTCCTGCTGGATCTCGTTGTAGATCCTGCTGAGGTCGACGACGTTGTCGATGTAGTAGACGTTCCCGCCGGTCTCGGACGCGAATCGCCCGAACTTGTACCGCGCATCGATCTCGTTGGCCCTGATGCCGATGCCGATTCCGTAGATCGGCACGCTGGTCCGCTTCGCGTACTCGAGCGCCTGATCGAACGAGAATCGGGAGGCCGTGTCTTTGCCGTCGGTGATCACGATGAGCGCCCGCTGCCCTTTGATGCTCTGAAAGTTGTAGAGGGAGAAGACGATCGCATCGTACAGGGCGGTCGCTTCCTCGGCGCGCAGCGAAGCGAGACCGGCGTGAAGGGCCGAAAGCTGCCTGCTCCACTTCTGCAGCACGACCGGCTGCGTGTCGAACGAGACGAGAAACGCCTGGTCGCCTGGCTTGAGCACCGACTTCAGGAACTGCGCTCCCGTTTTCTGCGCCTCCGGCATCCGGTCGCGCATCGACCCGGAACTGTCGATGGCGATGCCGAGCGAGAGCGGGAGATTCTGCACGTACTCGAATTTGGCCAGTTTGACCGTGGTTCCCTCGTCCTTGACCGTGAAGGCCGATTCGGTCAGCCCGAGCACCGGCCGCCCGCGGCTGATCACAGTGGTCGGAAGCTCGACGAGATGCACTTCGACCTGCTGGAGAAACTCGGGAGAGTTCAGGAAGACGACATCCTCCGCCGGCTGCAGGGTCTCGTCCTCGAGCGTTGCGACCGCTCGCAGATAGGCGATTCCGAGATCGGCGGGAACCCGGATCGTCTGGACGAAGGGTGGAGAGTAGAGGGTCGCCAGCCTCGTCTCGTTCAGATAGAGCTCGATGTTCTCGAGGGTCTTTCCCTCCGGGATCGACGCATCGATCTCCACGCGCACATTGCCCTGGACGTTGGCGGCGATTCGGGGGGAGACGATGCGCACGCGGAAGGGGTCGGCTCCGACGTTCACGACGAGCTCGTCTCCACTGACGATTTTTTGATTCGCATCGAGGCCGACCGCGCGAACGCGACGCGCCTGCGGAACCTCGCCGAGATCGAGATTGAGCGCGAAGGGAGGCGAGCGCTTCACCATGATCTTCTTCCCGTCGAGATAGAACTCGACGGACTTGATCTCTTCGCCCGTGACGATCGTGTCGATGTGATGCAGGCCGGTCAGCAGGTCGTTGGGCAGCGGAACGAGGCGGAGCCGCGATTCGCCCTCGATGAAGTTGCTCTGGATGCGGGCGATCGTCTCGGCTCCGTCGGCCTTCCGCGCCGCGAGCGCGGGATCTTCCTGGACCGCAGGGACATCGAGCGTGGCCTCGACGATCGCCTCGGCGCCCGAGTTCGCGTCGATGATCTTGATCCGGGAGACATAGCCGGCAGGGCGCAGAAAACGCTCGATGACGATGGGAATCGTCTCTCCCGCCTGCTCTGCGGGGATGTCGTACTTGTATCGATAGGTCTCGAACATCTTTCCGTCTTTGAGCACCTCGCCGCTGACGTCGACGTTGTAATAGCCGACTCCATCGATGTCGTTGAGTCGAAGGTGATCGCGGGTGATGGGAATCGTCATCTGCACCGAGGTGCGCGCTCCCCGTTTGCCGGGATACCGAGTGGACACCTCACCCGTGACCAGTCTGGGGGCCGCTGGGTTGGAGAGAACCGCCGTGCGGAGGATCTTGTTGATGTCCTCCTCGTTGACTTTCGGCGGGCTGTAGATCGATTGCAGTTGCGTGGAGTTCTGTTGCGACTGAAACACCGCCGTCAGGATCTCGCGGCCATCTTTGCAGTCGAAGCCGATTTTGCTCACCCGGGACATGGCGTCGAGCGACTCGAAGAAAACCGCGTTGACGGCTCGCTGGAGGTCGCCTAGATAGCTGGCGATGATCTCGGTGGAGAGCAGATCCTGGAGCGATTCGTTGGAGCTCCCCATGCCGATCGGCGTCCAGAGCCGGTAGTCGCCTCCGTTGCGAGGTCTGTAGAAAAGAAGGCGCACGTCGTGTCCTATGCCGGGGATGTGGTGATAGCGCCAGATCTCGAGCGGCTGAAGATAGCGGTCGCACTCGGTGGGCAGGCGGTCGCCCGGCCGCCCGTGGATCAGGTAGATCTTCGTGCGATCGGACGTCATGTACTTGAACTGTTGTCTCGCTTCCTCCAGCATCTCGCCGTACTGTTCTCGGTAGTCGTTGTAGGCGCTCTTCGGATCGGGATCGCGCCGCCTCCAGAACTCCTCGATGTAGAGGTCGCGCTGGGCATCCGATTCGAGGAGAAGAAAGGTGTTGAGCTCGGTCTGGAGCAGGATCGGCTCGACGTCCTTGAGAAACGTCTGATATTTCTCGCTGAGCTTCGCGATCGCGTCCCGTCGCTCGCGCCGCGACAGCTTCCGCACTCCGGGATCTGCCGTCGGATCGGGCTTCGCGATCTGCGCGGCTTCGGCAGGCGCTGGATTGTTTGCAGCGGCATGGACGTTGATGGACGGGAAGATCAGGAAGACCGCTGCTGCTGCGACGAGAATGTTCTTCATGGTTTCAATGGGCCCCGAAGTTTGGTGAGCAATGCGAATTTACCTCGATAACAACGCCACGACTCCAATCCATCCAGCCGTCCTCGAAACGCTCGATCGGACGCTCCGGTCGAGCTGGGGCAACGCATCAAGTATTCATGAAGAAGGCCAGCGGGCCCGGCGTGAGCTGGAGCAGGCGAGGGAATCCGTTGCTGCTCTCATCCACTGCGAGCCTCGCGAGCTGGTCTTCACGAGCGGCGGCACCGAATCGAACAATGCCGCGATCCATGGCTCTGTTGTAGCCTCATTCCCCTCGCAGGCCGGTTACAACATCGTCACAAGTGCCATCGAGCATCCTTCGGTCCTCGAGCCTCTCCGTGATCTCGAAGCTCGCGGCTGCAGCGTCACGCGCGTTGCACCCGGGCGCGACGGCGCCATCTCCGCCCGCGCCATGATCGATGCGATTTGTCCCGATACCCGGCTCGTCTGCCTGATGCTGGCCAACAACGAGACCGGAGTCCTGCAGCCGGTGGCCGAGGTGGCCGCAGCCTGTCGCGAGCGGGGCATCCACATGCATTGCGACGCCGTGCAGGGAGGAGGGAAGGTCGAAGTCGATGTTCGCCGCCTCGACTGCGATACGCTCTCGCTGTCGGGCCACAAGATGCACGGGCCGAAGGGAATCGGAGCCCTCTTCGTCCGCCCGGGGACCACGCTCCACCCGCATCTCGCCGGAGGAGCCCAGGAGCGGCGTCGCCGTGCCGGTACCGAGAACGTCCCGCAGGCGGTTGCGTTCGGCGTCGCGTCTGCGATCGCGTGGCAGGAGACGTCGGTGTGGAGCGAGATCGCGCTCTTGCGCGATCGTCTGGAAACAGAGCTGCGGCTGCTGATTCCCGGACTCGTGATCCATGGGGAAGGGACCACCCGCCTGCCCAACACATCGAATCTGCGCTTCCCGGGGGTCGACGCCGAGGGGCTGGTGATCGCACTCGATCTCCAGGGTGTCGCCGTCTCGACCGGCTCGGCCTGTTCCTCGGGACGCGTCGAGCCGAGCCATGTTCTTCTGCAGATGGGACTTTCGGAAGAAGACGCGAAGAGCTCGGTTCGCATATCATTGAGCAGGTTCACGGCTGCCGCGGAGATCGATCGCCTGATCGAGCTTCTCGGTGAGCTCGTTCCGAAAACGCGAAGGGATGCGGCGATACGCGCGAGCTGATGATGAACGGGCGGAAGATCCTCGAGGGTGACCTCGCCGCTCTGCAGCTTCCCGACGTCCTCAGTTTCATTGCGATGATCCGCAAGAGCGGGAAGATGGTCCTGCAGCAGGGATCGCTCGAGCGGACCATTCACTGGAAGGACGGCGAGGTAGCATTCGCCACTTCCAATTCACCCGAGCATTCCCTCGGACTCTTTCTTCTTCGAAACGGAAAGATCACTCAGGAGCAGTATGAGGAATCACGGGAGCGAATGACTCCGCAGACGCGGCATGGAAAGCTGCTGGTACAGATGGGGGTGATCTCACCGAAGGATCTCTGGTGGGCGGTCAAGAATCAGGTTCTGGAGATCATCTATTCGATGTTCACCTGGCGCGACGGGTCGTTCGTCTTTCTCGACGAGGTCGAAGAGATCAGCCAGGAACGAATCATTCTCTCGATCAATCCATCCGTCGTCATCATGGAGGGGGTGAGGAGAGTCGATGAAGAGGCGAGAATCCGCGAAAAGATCACCAGTCTGGATATGATCTTCGTCCGCCTGCCCGGGGCCGAGCCGATCCTTCCCGACTTCGACATCACGCACGAGGAGGTGCGCCTGTTTCACGAGATCGACGGACATCGCTCGATTCGAGACCTGATCGGCTCGACCGATCTGACCGAGTTCGAAGTGACACGGATCCTTTTCCAGCTCATCTCCGCGCGTCTGATCGAGCCGGTCTCGCCGGAGAAAAGCGGAAGGCCCGTATTTCTCGATGTCGAGGACTCACCGGAACTGCTCAAGATCGTTTCCACCTACAACGACATGTTCGATCGTCTCTACGCGACTCTTCAGTCCGCGGTCGGCGAAGAGCGAGCACGCGAGATCTTCACCAACGTGCTGCAGAGCTCCGATACCGACGAGCTCTGGTCGGGAGTGTTTTTCGACCCTTCCGGGCGGTTCGACGAGAACATGCTGATCGCCAACATCTCCGAGCTTCCGTTCGAGAAGAGAAAGTCGGTTCTCGACGAAGGGTTGAATACTCTTCTGTCGATTCAGCTCTTCGAGGTGTCGCAGCATCTCGACGCTGCGACCAAGGTGCAGGTGTTTCGATTCATCTCCGATCAGAAAGCTCAGATCGAGAAAGCGACTGCCGAGTTTTGAGCGAGGAAACGAATGTGGCCAACACTTTTCAAAGTCGGTGACATCGAGATCACCACATTCGGGGCGATGATGGCTCTCGCCTTCGTCGTCGGAGGCTGGATTCTCACCCGCCGGTTTCGCCGTTACGGTCTGGGCGACGACGACGCCTCCTCGATCGTCATCGCCGCCGCGGTCGGAGGCATCCTCGGGGCGAAGATCTACTACGCCATTCTCTATGGCGACCTCACTCTGGTCTTTTCACGAGCCGGGCTCGTCTGGTACGGCGGCTTCCTCGGAGGCGTGATCGCATCTGCCATCGTCGCCAGGCTCCACAAACTCCGTTTCCTCGTCGTTGCCGATGCCGCGTCTCCCGGCCTCGCCGTCGGATATGCCCTCGGACGCATCGGCTGCTTTCTTGTCGGCGATGACTATGGAAGACCGACGGATGGTTGGTTCGGAGTCGCCTTCCCGAAGGGGGCCCCGCCGACGACAGCTGAGAGTCTGCGCTCGTTCGGCGTCGCCATCGACCCCACACTTCCCGGCGACGCACTGCTCCGCGTGCATCCGACCCAGCTCTACGAAGCGGCGGCGGCGCTGCTCATCTTCGGAGCTCTGATCGTTTTCGCCCGGCGTCCGCTCGCTGCGGGGCGGGTGTTCGGCCTCTTCCTCGTGCTCGCCGGAATCGAGCGCTTTCTCGTGGAGATCCTCAGAGCGAAGGATGATCGATTCTTCGGCCCGCTGACGCTCGCGCAGGCCATCAGCGTTGCCGTCGTCGCGATCGGCATCGTCTTGCTCGTGCGCCGCGAATCGGAGATCATCGACACCAGGGAGTGACGCTGTCTCGCTCACGATGTCGACATGCTGTCATCCCGAGCGGGTGGTGGGCGGGAAGGCGAGGGATCTCCCCTCTGGTCCAATGGAACCGGGGAGTATGCTTGACCCGGAGAAATTGCAGACACCATGGCGCATTTCCGCTTCGTGACAGCAGGTGAATCGCACGGTCCCTCACTCACCGTGATCGTCACCGGTGTCCCCGCCGGTCTGCGCCTCGATCGCGGCCGGATCGACCGTGAGCTCAAACGCCGTCAGCACGGCCACGGACGCGGCGGACGGATGAAGATCGAGAGCGACGAGGCGGAGATCACCGGCGGCGTCCGCGGTGGCGAAACGCTCGGATCTCCGATCGCGATCTCGATTCGGAACCGCGACTTTGCGGCGTGGGAGAGCGCGATGGGGGTGTGGGACGTCGATCAGCAAGAGGCCTCCCGCCGCCGCGTTCATGCGCCACGGCCGGGTCACGTCGACCTCGCCGGCGGAATGAAGTACGACCGCCATGATCTTCGCGACGTCCTGGAGCGTGCCTCCGCGCGCGAGACTGCGGCCCGCGTCGCCGCGGGAGCCATCGCCAGAGAGCTGCTCCGCTCCTTCGACATCGAAATTCGCTCGGGAGTCGTCGCCATCGGAAGGAGCGGCGATCCGCAGTACAGTCCTTCGTGGAGTGAGCTCGTCGCAGTCGACGACGCGTCGCCGTTGCGCGCCGCCGGAGCCGGCGAAGCGGAGATGGTCGCCGAGGTGGATCGAGCGAGAGAGGCGGGGGAAACGGTCGGAGGTGTGATCGTCGTCGCGGCGCACGGAATCCCGGTGGGGCTCGGCAGTTACGTTCAATGGGACGAGAAGCTCGACGGCAGAATCGCTCAGGCGATCATGTCGGTCCATGCCGTGAAGGCGGTGTCGATCGGAACCGGAGTCGCCGCTGCCTCCTCGTGGGGCTCGGAGGTTCATGACGCGATCCACTTCGAGGAGACCAGACGCTATCACCGGCTGACGAACAGAGCGGGAGGCCTCGAGGGAGGCGTCACCAACGGAGAAGACGTCGTCGTCCGCGCATTCATGAAGCCGATCTCCACGCTGCGCCGCGGCGTTCCCTCGGTCGACATCGAATCGCGTGAGGCGCAGAGATCGCAATGGGAGCGGAGTGACGTGACTGCGGTCCCCGCCTGCGGCATCGTCTGCGAGGCGATGCTGGCGATCATTCTCGCCGACGCGATGCGGCAGAAGTTCGGGGGCGACTCCCTCGAGGAGATGCGCCGCAACTACGATGCGTACCTAGAGCAATTACAGCGTTTCTGACCGGAGCCGGCAATGCAGGACGTCATCGACAAGGAGGCGCTGCGCCGGAGCGAGTTCCCCGTCACCGAGCGGCTGATCTATCTCAACCACGCCGCGGTGGGGCCGCTGCCCCGCTCGACGAGCGAGGCGATGCAGGCGCACGCCGTCGACCAGCGCGACTTCGGTGCGCTCCACTGGCGCGCCTGGATGGCCGCCCACGACGGCTTCCGCGATCGCGCCGCTCGCCTGATCAACGCTTCGAAGAGCGAGATCGCCATCCTCAAGAACACCTCGGAAGGGCTCTCGTTCGTCGCCGAGGGGTTCCGCTGGCGCGACGGCGACAACGTCGTCACGACGGACATGGAGTTTCCGTCGAATTACACGCCGTGGAAGCGGCTCGAGAGGCGAGGCGTGGAGTGCCGCCTCGTGCGCAACCGCGACGGCGGCTTCGATGCGTCCGATATCGAGCGGCTGATCGACGAGCGGACCCGGATCGTCGCGCTCTCCTCCGTCTCGTTCCACAATGGATTCGCCCCCGATCTCGACGCCGCCGGCCGGCTCTGCTCTGAGCGCGGAGTCTTCTTCTGCGTCGATGCGATCCAGAGCCTCGGCGCGATCCCGCTCGATGTCCGTCGCTCGGGAATCTCGTTTCTCGCCGCGGATGGTCACAAGTGGCTCCTCGGGCCGGAGGGGACGGCGATCTTCTTCTGCAGCGAGGAGGCGCGGGAACAACTCGATGTTCTCGAGAGCGGCTGGACCAACGTGTTGAGGCACGGGACCTTCATCGACGAGAGCGTGGATCTGCGCGAGGACGGGCGCCGGTTCGAAGCGGGATCGCTGAACACCAACGGCGTCTACGGGATGAACGCATCACTCGATCTTCTCGAGCGCACCGGCATCGATGCGATCGAGCGCGAAGTGATCCGCCTGGCGATGCGCATGGCCGATCGGCTCGAAGCGATCGGCTTCGTGATCGGAACGCCGCGCCCGATCCGGTCGGGCATCGTCGCCGCCGCGCCGCCGCCCGGGGGCGAATCGCTGCTCTTTCTCCACCGCCGCCTCGAGCAGCGCGGCATCGTCTGCGCCCCGCGCGAAGGGATGCTCCGCTTCTCGCCGCACTTCTACAATACCGACGACGAGATCGACCGGGTCGTCGAGGCGCTGCGGGAAGAGAGGGAGTGAAGTGGCCGAACTTTGTCGCGGATGCGACGCGAGGGTCAGGCGTTCTTGCGATGATCACACCTGGCATCCGCGACAAGTTCGGCTTGTGACCGATCGCGCGGACAGGTGAATCTCGCGACGATCGTTCCCCTCTCCCCATCAGCCAACCTTACCAGAGGCAGCGACGTGACCATGGGGAGAGGGTCAGGGTGAGGGGCACGGCACAACATGCTGGCGAGTCCTTCGCTCACAGTTCGCCGGGGCCGGACGAAGCTGTTCGCCTTCCGAGAGTCGAGCGAGCCTGATGCGGCATCTCGCGGCTCACTGCTTCGTCCCTACGAGAGCCGGAGGGGCACACTCACATGCTTGCGAGTCCTTCGCCCGCGGGGAGGATCGGAAGAATCGTTGACGGAATGGCCCGATTCCGTGATCATTCAAATAACAGCCATGGAGCCAGTCGTCATCGTCGTCTCTCTCGTGACGCTCGTCCTCGGCGGGGCCGGCGGATTTTTTCTCGCGGCGTCGCGCAGGACGGCGGTCGAACAGCGGCTCGCAGCCGAGCGCGATCACGCCATCCGCGAGCGCGCACGAAGCGAGGCGGCCGCCTCCGATCTGCAGCGCCGCCTCGAATCGGAGCAGCAGCTCAGGATCGCCGCCGAAACGAAACAGGAAGCGGCGCGTGGAACGCTCGACGACATGACCGGCTTCGCCAATGCCCTCCGGCCGCTCCTCGAGGAGAGCTTCTCGCAGCACTCGAATCGGGCAGCCGAGCGGGCGATCGATCATCTGCTCCAGGTCGTCAAGCCGCATCTCGATGGCAACAGGGGAGAGATCGTCTCGACACTCGACACCAAGAAGCTGGAGATCGAAGGGCTGATGGCCCCGATCCGCGAGATGCTGAACCGCTACCAGAGCGAGCTGCGCACGAGCGAGCAGCAGCGAACCGAGGGCTACGCAGGCCTGCAGGAGCAGATCCGCGCGCTGCTCGAAGCGACGCGGGCGACCCAGCAGGAGGCCTCGAAGCTCTATGGCGCGTTGAAGGCGCCGAACATTCGCGGAACGTGGGGGGAGAGCACGCTGCGCAACTGCGTCGAGATCGCCGGCCTGAGCGAGTTCTGCGACTTCGACGTCCAGATGACCTTCGAGACGGAGGAGAAGAAGCGGCTTCGCCCCGACATGATCGTCCGGCTTCCCGACGATCGCATCATCGCCGTCGATGCCAAGGCTCCCTACAGCTCCTACATCGAGGCGATGGAAGCGACCGACGAGAAGCGCCGGCGCGATCTGCTCCTCCTCCATGCTGCGAGTCTGCGGCGCCACATCGTGGAGCTGAGCCGGAAGGAGTATCAGGACAACGTCCAGAAGCAGCTCGACAAGACGCTCAACTTCACCGTCATGTTCATCGGCAGCGAGGCGTTCCTCTCCTCGGCGATGATCGCCGACCCGTCGCTCTTCGAGCTCGCCGCGGAGAAGAACATCGTGCTCGCCTCGCCGACGATTCTCGTTCCGCTGCTCAAGGCTCTCGCCTCCGGCTGGAAAGCGGAGAGGCTGGAGGAGAACGCCCTCCGCGCGCTGACGATCGGCCACGCGCTCTACGAGCAGTTCGTCCGCATCTTCGACAACATCCAGGCCGTCGGCAAGGCTCTCGGCATGACCGTCGCACGCTACAACACGGCGATCGGATCGATGGACAACCTGGTGCCGAAGGGACGACAGTTGCAGGAATACGTCAGCTCGAAATCACTCCCCGAGCTCTCGGTCATCGAGGAGCCTCTCCGCGAGTCGGTCAAGCTCCAGGCGCAGACCCTCCTCCCCATCGCCGGTCTTGCCGGCGGTGACGAATCGCTCGATCCGGACCAGGACGACGAGCAGGAGGACGAAGAAACCGATCTCGTTCTCGAACGGACTTCGGAATCGTGATCCTCCTCCGCCTTCCGCCATTCGTTACGCGGTGCCGTCGCCATGAATGACCGCCTGCTGAAGCTCGTCGTCACCCTTCTGATCATCGGCGGAATGCTGATCGCCGCGCTCTTCATGCTCGTCCGAATCCCGAGGATGATGATCCGCGAGGGGATGGCGACGGTCGCAAAGAAAGAGCAGCACATCGACCTTTCGGCGCTCGTGACGCAGATCCGCGACCTGAGCCGGCTGGAGACGACGTCGATGCGGGTGGTGAACGTCTCGCGCATCGACCAGTCGTACGGCGCCATTCCCGACAAGCTCGCCGGCGACTCCATCACCTTTCTCGCCGTCGGCGACGTGATCGCCGGGATCGATCTGTCGCAGATCACCCGCGAAGACGTCTACCTCGATCGCGAAGGGGTCCTGGTGATGAAACTTCCTCTTCCCGAGATCCTAGTCACGCGCCTCGACAACAAGGAGTCGAAGGTCATCACACGCGATACCGGCATGCTCAGAAGAGCGGACGTGAATCTCGAGAGCCGCCTGCGCCAGCAGGCCGAGTCGTCGGTGCGCGATGAAGCGCTGCGGAAGGGAATCCTCCCGCTCGCGGCGACGAACGCCGAAGTGAAGCTGTCGGGCTTCCTCAATACCGTCGGATTCCAGCGCGTTCGTTTCGAGAGCCGCCTGGTGACGCCGGAGCACCCGAGGTGAGGGGCGAGAGGCGAGAGGCCAGAGACGAGGGGCGAGAGGCGAGTCGGTGAGTGACGAGAGGCGAGAGTTCGAGGCGGGGTCCGATTCGCACACAGGTCCTGCTTGCGATCTGGCCGAAGTCCCGAAGGGACGATTGAAAATAGCCCGGGACGAAGTCCCGGGTAGGGTAGCGCACAAGACACGAAGACCGCCAGTCCCGTAGGGACGGTTGACCGCCCGGGATGATGTCGCCGATTCGCCAGGGGCGGGCGCGGGACGCCCGCTCTCCCCTGCGGTGGTATCACCCTCCGGCGCCGTGGTCCCGCCGAAGGCGCCATCGCGCATCCACTTCGTCGATGAAGTGCGCGCGTCCCGTCGCGAGCCACTCCTCGAGCGCGTCCACGGCAGGGAGCTCGAGATCTCCGACTATCGACAGGCTCGCGGCGGAAGACACCTGCGCGAGCGGCTTCGTCAGGTGGGCGATGATCCGTGCGCTCCGCAAAATGCTCCAGCCGATCTCGTCCTCGCCATCCATCCGGATCCGGCGCGCCCCGCAACGCGACAGCATCGCCGCAGCTCTCCAGTTCTCATTCTCGAATGATTCCGGCAGGATCACATGGTCGATCAGGCCGTGCTCGGACGCGAGAGCGGCGATGTGCCGTTCCGTAGCGACGAGCAGGCTCTCGGGATTCGTGTGGAAGATGCGCTCGTACTCCTCCTCGGCGACATCCGACCGCTCGGCGAGGCTGCGGAGAGCGGAAGGGTCGCTGTCGATGGGAGCGGAGGCGAGAAACGCCGCGCCGTGCCGCGCAGCCGACGCTGCGAGGCGCTCGAGCGTTCCGAGGCTCGTCGTGACGGGATCGATGATCGGGATGAACGCTCCCCAGAATCTCCCTTCGTCTCCCGCCTGTTGAAAGAGTCGCTCGAGATCGCCGAGATCGTCGGGCCAGCAGGCGATTGCGAGCGCTGTGCTTCCGTCGGGTGCCGGCAGCGATCCGGCGGACGAAACGAGAACGAGCGTCGCGAGGTTTTGCCCGGAGCAGAACTGAGCCGCCGCTTCGCCTGCGCCGAACAGACTCTCGGCAAAGCCTGTGGCGTCGATCAGCAGCGGAGCAGTGAAGGGTCGTCGCTCCAGCTCGTCGCCGAGCGCCCGTTCGACGTCATGACAAACGATCGTGTCGGACCGCTCGGGGGCAGTCGACGTCAGATTGAAGTAATCGACGGCGACGGGAGCGTCTCGTTTCGGAGCGTACGCGCTGATGAGAGTCGAGCAGAAAAAGGGAGGTTCAGGATCGGCTCTCCGCTCGAGGCGGATCTGCTCCGACTTCCGGTAGGTGATCAACGGTTCGCCACTCCCGGGCGATACGGCTCGAGCAGGCGCCGCGCGTATTTGGCCAGGATGTCGATCTCGATGTTCGACGGATCGCCGATCTCGCACGCTCCCAGATTCGTCTTCTGCAGTGTTTCGGGGATCAGCGCGACGCCGATCTCGTTGCCGGCGGGATCGACGATCGTCAGCGAGACGCCGTCGACGGCGATCGATCCCTTCTGGACGAGAAGCTCCGAATGATCCTCTTCGAGCCGCCAGCGATAGACGGAGAAGTCTCCCGCCGATTCTTTCGTCACCAGCGTGGCCACGGTGTCGACGTGACCCTGCACGATGTGTCCCCCGAGCCTCTCGGAGAGCCGCATTGCGCGCTCGAGATTCACGCGTCTGCCGGCAGGGAGCCGCTCGAATGTCGTCCGGCGCAGCGTTTCGGGAGAGAGGTCGGCATGGAATGACCTCGCCCCATCCGGAAAAACAGTGACGCAGACGCCGTTGACGGCGACGCTCTCTCCCTTTTCGAGATCGAGCGGAACATCGATCGAGCCGATGATGATGCGGGCGCCGGCCTCCAGCGGCTCGAACGCCTCGAGCGTTCCCATGTTGCGGATGATGCCTGTGAACATCAGATCGCCGTTTCCTGATCGGGGTAGGCGGTCACCACGAGGTCGTTTCCCGATCTCTCCACCGAATCGAACCGGAAACGGGGCGCGTCTGTCAACCGCGACACTCCGCCGGACGGAGAGTAGAGCGCGGGCGCCGACTCCCCTCCGAGAAGCACGGGCGCGATGAAGAGGATCATCTTCTGCCACAGCCTTCTCCGGATCACGTCGGTGTGCAGTGCCGAGCCTCCTTCGACGATGACCGAGCGTACGCCTCTTTCGTAGAGCGCGCGCAGAACTTCGAGGAGATCGATGCGCCCTTCGCCGTCGCTCACCGAGGCGATGACCTCGGTATTCTTCGCGCCCTCGTAGCGCTCCGGGCGTGTCGTGAACAGCACCGTCGGACGATCGTCGGCGAGCAGAGTGGACGATGCCGGGATCTTTCCCCGCGAGTCGACGATCGCACGAATCCAGGGGGTGATCGACGTATTCAGCCCGAGCCGCCGCGTGAGCTCCGGGTCGTCGGTCACGACCGTGCCGCTGCCGACGAGAATCGCATCGTGCTCCTCGCGCAGGAGGAAGTTCCGCTGGCGCGATTCGGTCGAAGTGATCCATCGGCTCTCGCGATTGATGGTTGCCAGCTTGCCGTCGAGCGACATGCCCCCCTTCAGCACGACGAACGGGAGGCGGGTGCGAACCGAGTGGAGGAAGACTTCGTTGAGCCGTCGCGCCTCTTCCTCGAGCAGGCCGGCCTCGACGGCGATTCCGGCGGCCCTCAATCGTTCGATCCCCTGACCGTCGACGAGAGTGTTGGGATCGCGTGTGGCGATCACCACGCGCGCCACCCGCGCGTTCACCAGCGCCTCGGCGCAGGGAGGCGTCCGTCCTGTGTGGGCGCACGGCTCGAGGCTGACGTAGACCGTCGCGCCGGCCGGGTCCTCCCGGCATGCGCTCAGCGCCTCGACCTCGGCGTGCGGCTCGCCGGCCCGCCGATGAAATCCCTCGCCGATGACCGTCGAGCCCCTGGCGATGACGCAGCCGACCATCGGGTTCGGGCTGACGGAGTGAAGGCCGAGCCTTGCCAGCTCGAGAGCGCGACGCATCGCGGCGTGATCATCTTCCATTCGTGGCGGTAGTCTCGCACGAAGCGCCGTCGATGTCAGCCTGCGTCCCGCACCACGCGCGACGATCCCGCCAACCAGTGGGGAGAGCGGGCGTCCCGCGCCCGCCCCTGCAACACGCGCGACGATGCCGCCAACCCGCCGGGGAGAGCGGGCGTCCCGCGCCCGCCCCTGTAACACGCGCGACGATGCCGCCAACCCGCCGGGAGAGCGGGCGTCCCGCGCCCGCCCCCGCAACACGCGTGACGATCCCGCCAACAGCGTTCTCCCATCGGCGTCATGCCAGCATGTCGTTTCACCCGACGATCTCCCCCGCATGAAGCCGCCTGAGGAAGATCTCGAGGGGAAGGACGAGTGTGCCGTCGACTTCGAGCTCGCGGTCGCCGCGATAGACGATGTAGCTCTTCGCTCTCGTTCCGGAGAGAAAGGCCTCGATTCCCTTCCTGTGCTCGCGGCGGAAGTCGCGAGCGTGGTTGACCTCGATGGCGACGACATCGCGACCCCGCCACCAGACGAAATCGACCTCGCTTCCGCTCGGCGTCGCCCAGTAGCCGAGGGAGCCCTTGACGCCCTGGTAATGGAGATGACTCCGGATCTCGTGAAGGACGAGATGCTCGAGGAGAACACCATCCCAGTCCGGTGGCAGCGGCTGATCGAGCCCGCCGGCGGCCGCGTGGAGAACACCGGAATCGAACCAGTAGAACTTCGGGAGCGCTACCTCCTTGACTTTCGATCGCGGCCTGTAGGCCGGAAGCCAGTGGCCGATGAGGGTATCGACGAGGATCTCGAAGTAGCCGCGCGCCGTCTCGCGCGAGACGCGGGAAGAAGGTTGACCAGGTGGGCGTCGCCGAAATTCGAGCGGATCCAGGTGCTCTTGCCGGTCCCGCGCGGGCCGAAGAGAAAGAACGACGTCGGAGGAGGGCGCAGTTCACGTGGAAACATCGATACCAAATTTACCGTCAAATTGGTGTCGATGTCTACAGGGCGACCGGTTGTGTCGTCACAGGTGGACATCCACTTGGGGTCGGGCGTCCCCATGGGGGTCGGGCGTCCTCGCCGCCGCAGGCAAAATGCGGCAGCTCTGAGCAGGCTGAGTAGATCTGTCCCGTTGTTTCTCAGCCTCCACGACACCAGGGTCTGACCCCCCGCGCGGCGGGACTCCCAGGTCATCGAGCAACCGAGGTATTCGTGGAACGTGGACGACCACGAAGTTCGCTACGACCCCTCAAAGGCCGCGCAGAATCTGAAGAACCATGGGGTGTCGTTCGAAGAGGCGGCGCATCCACCTTCCTGCCCGCCTTTGCTCCACGCCCGTTACGGCGCTTCAACAAGGCATCCTCGAGGAGATGAGACTCTGGACTCCGGAGAAGGGAACGCCACAAGGCGCGGTGATCAGCCCGTTGCTGGCGAATCTCTATTTGCACCCTGTCGACGTGGAAATGCGCGAGGCGGGGCTCCGAATGATTCGCTATGCAGACGACATGGTCATCCTGTGCGGGAGTCGCGAAGAGGCGGAACACGCACTGACCAAGCTCCGAAGCGCCCTCGAAGCGAAGCAACTCACGCTCCACCCGGTCAAGACGAAGCTCGTCGATGCGACGCTACGGCTAGGATTCCAGTTTCTCGGATACGACTTCTTCGGAGGACGACGGTATCCGCGCGAGCCGAGTGAACGGAAACTGCGCGAGCAGATCCGGAAACGAACTCGCAGGAATCGATCCGACAATCTGAAGACGATCATCGAAGATCTCAACAAGGTACTTCGAGGATGGTTCGCGTATTTCAAGCACCCTCACGCCGGGCGTTCGAAGGTCTCGACGGCTACATTCGCTACCGGCTCAGAGCCATTCTGAGCAAGCGAAGCCG
Organism: Thermoanaerobaculia bacterium; assembly: GCA_035546335.1. Taxonomy (GTDB): domain Bacteria; phylum Acidobacteriota; class Thermoanaerobaculia; order Gp7-AA8; family Gp7-AA8; genus DATKDP01. The sequence goes on from DATKDP010000016.1 coordinate 158,717, forward strand.
ACGCGGCCGGAAACGACGCCGTGGGCGTGGAAAGGACCATTTCCGCTGGCCCAACGCCTACTTCCGTGCGCAAGGTCTCTTCTTCCTTCACGAGAACCATCTGCGCGCCCTACGGTCCCATGCAGGGTGAACCACCAACTGGAGAGCCGGATGCGGGGAGATCCGCCAGTCCGGTTCGGAGGGAGGGGGAGGCCGGGAGGCCTCTCCCTCCCCCTATCTCGGGGCCGCCCGCTCTCCCTGGATGATGGCAAGCACCCGGACGAAGCTATTGCGCTTCGTTACTGCTTCGCAAGCCCTCTGTTCTATCCCTCGCGCAAATGCTTCGTCCCTACGATGGGCGTTGCGAATTTGTTGGCGCACCCGCGCATCCGGGGGCGGGCGTGGGATGCCCGCCCCCGGTTCGGACTTTACGGAATCTTCGGCGTCGCGAAGAACGACTGCGACCGGCCGCCGCGCGTGTAGCGTGTCACATAGAGGCGGAGGTACTGGCCGCTGCGCGCCTGCTCGACGCTGCGCCGGAACTGCTCGGTACTGGTGAGCGGCTGCCCGTTCACCTGGGTGATCACGTCGCCGGGCTGCAACCCTGCTTCGCCGGCGGGGGAGACCTCCCGCACGCTGGTGATCACGACTCCTTGGACGTCGTCTCCGAGTCCGAACTGGCGGCGGAGCATCGGAGTGATCTGCTGGACCGAGACACCGAGCCTGTTCTGCGCGGGACGGTCGGGGCCGCTTTCGGACTCGCCGTCGGGGGCGAGCGAGGCGGGCCGCTCTTTGGTCGTCGCGGTCACGGTGCGTTGCTGGCCGTTTCGCAGCAGAGTGATGCGGACCTGAGCGCCGGGACCCTTCTCGGAGACGTAGTCGATCAGGTCGCGGGTGCTGTTCACCGCCTGCCCGTCGACCTGGGTGATCACGTCGCCCGGCTGAAGTCCGGCCTTCTCCGCCGGCTCGCCCGCCACGACGGCCTCGACGAACGCGCCGCGCACGGAAGGCAGACTGAAGGCGTCTCTCCGCTCGGGACTGATATTGGTGACGTTGATGCCGAGGTAGCCGCGGCTGACGCGCCCCTTCTCCCGGAGCTGCGGGAGAATTTTCCTCGCCACGTTGATCGGAGTGGCGAATCCGAGTCCCTGGGCCATGGCGCGCATCGCGGTGTTGATTCCGACGACGTCGCCGTTGATGTTGCACAGCGGTCCGCCGGAATTGCCGAAGTTGATCGCCGCATCGGTCTGGATGAAGTTCTCGAAGGACGAGGTCGCCTCGCTGATCCCGAGGGCGCGGTTCTTGGCGGAGATGACCCCGACGGTCAGGGTGTTCTCGAACTGGAGGGGATTGCCGATGGCGATCGCCCAGTCGCCGACGCGGATGGCGTCGGAGTCTCCGAGCGTGACGGTGGGAAGCTGTTCCTTGACCTCGATCTTGATCAGTGCGATGTCGGTGGCGGGATCGCGGCCGATGACTTTCGCATCGGCGACCTTGTCCGCCTCGCCGTACTGCACGCGGATGCTCGTCGCTCCCTCCACGACGTGATTGTTGGTCAGGATGTAGCCGTCAGCGGAGATGATGAAGCCCGAGCCCCCGCTGAGCTGCCGTCGCTCCTCTTCCTCTCCCTGCTGCCGCCGTGGATCGGGAAAGAAAAAGTCGAAGGGATTGACCTCGCGTCCCCGCCGTTCGCTGCTGCGGTAGATCTCGGTCGTGGTGATGGAGACGACGGCTGGCATCACGCGCGCCGCGACGTCCGCGAACGAGGGGATCGTCATCGTGGGCACGGCTGCCTGGGTCGTCTGAATCGGCGGCGGTGCCGGTTGGGCGCTCGAAGGCCTCAGCCATCCGAAGTCTGCGGTGATGATCATTCCGAATGCGATCGATGCGACGATGATCGCTCCGATCGAAAGGTTGCGCTTCATTGCCTGCGTCATGGAATTCGAATCCTCCTCGGAAACCGCCGGCCGGCGGCTATGGTCATGGAAAGCATCTCACACACCAGAAGTGAGACGTACTCTGCGGGAAAAATGTTTCAGCGGAAGTTTGTCATGCCGGAGGGCGTTCACACATTGTTGACCTGATGACAGACTTCCAGATGCATCCGTTCCGGATCGGCGGGGTCACCGTCGATCCGCCGCTGGCCCTCGCCCCCATGGCCGAGGTGACCGATACCTATTATCGGTCTCTTGTCAAAGAGGTAGGAGGCGTGGGTCTCGTGGTTTCGGAGTTCATCTCGGCCGAGGGCCTCACCAGGAACAACGAGCGCAGCTCCCGGATGCTGGCCTTCTCCGAGAGCGAGCGGCCGGTAGCCATCCAGATCTACGGCGGCGACCCCGAACGGATGGACGATGCGGCGGCGATCGTCGAGCGCGAGGGTGTCGACATCGTCGACGTCAACATGGGCTGTCCGGTGAAGAAGGTGGTCAACAGCGGTGCGGGCTCTGCATTGCTCAAGGACTTCGATCGGGCGGCGCGCATCGTCGAGAAGATTCGCCGGCGCGTGAAGATTCCGGTGACGGTGAAGGTCCGCAAGGGATGGGAGAGCGACGACGTGCTTCCGCTGCTGAAGCGCTTCGAGGAGATCGGTGTCGCCTCGATCGCGATTCACGGCCGGACGCGCAACGAGGCCTACACCGGCGCGAGCGACTGGGCCTACATCCGGGAGGTGAAGCGCGAGCTCACCATCCCCGTCTTCGGCAATGGCGACGTCAGAACGCCGGAGGACGCGATCCGGATGTTTCGTGAGACCGGCTGCGACGGGGTGATGATCGGCCGCGCGGCGCTTCACAATCCGTTCATCTTCCGCGACATCGGCGCGTTCCTGAGCGGCGAGCGCGTGTGCGACGAGGTGGAGCGTCGCATCGGCGCGATGATCCGTTATCTCGAGAAGATCGATGCCGCTCCACAGGCGGACAAGTGGAAGCTGCACAAGGCGCGGACGGTCATCGGCTGGTTCTCGAAGGGAATTCCGCATTCGAAGGATCTGCGCCAGGGCCTCGCGGACATCACCTCGATCGATGATGTCATCCGGCTTCTCGATACGCATCTCCGCCATGCCGTCTCGGGCACGTTCGATCCCGGCGACCTCGAAGCGGCCACCCTCTCGCTGGCAGGGTGACAGCGCGCGGAGCGACGATGGCGTTTCCCGAGCACATCGCAGCCGTTCTCGAACAGTACGCGGTTCGCTCCGACACGAAGGCGGCGCTCCACGACCTCTACGTCTCGCTCGGGGGCGTCGTTCTCGAATGCTTTGCCGATCTGGCGGAGAAGATCACCGTTCCCGCGATGCTCACTCCGGAGGATACTCTGGGCATCGTCCCGATGGCGATCGAGCGCTATCTTCGCAGGAATCATCCCCTCTGGGCGAACGATCAGCCCACCCCGGGCTTCTGGTTCCCGCGCGATCTCGGAGGACGGGCTTCGGGGATGGCGGTTCCGGCGGGAGTGCTCGGCGGGGATCAGCGAAGTGAGCTGACGAGCCTCCTGGAGACGACGGTGCGAAGGATCGTCGGAGAGAGCCAGCCGATCGGCGAAGGCCTGCTGATCGTCGGCCGCAACGCGCATTTCGGAGGGCGCCCGGAGACGATCTCGTTCGACGTCGTCGCTCGCGATCTCGACGATGCGATCGCGGTCGGACTGGCAGCGGGTCGCCAGCATACGATTCCCGGCTCGGTAGGGGAGACGAGCGGGAGCATCGACATGAGATTCGGTGTGGCGCTTCTGTGGGAAGTGCAGCCGAACGTGCTCAAGCCGGCAGGAGCGCGGAATCGCGCGATCAGCGGCTTCTACCGGCGGCATCGAAACTGGCACATCACCACGCTGACGGCAGGGTTGCTGTGGCTGAGACAGCGCGAGATCACGACCTTCATTCTGCGGGGAGAGGCGCTCGTGCCGACGCATCAGGTCAACCCCGAGCAGCCGATCGGAGCGGAGATCGTTCGCCATCACAACCGTACCGTTTCGAGGGTCGCGCGATCGCTCTCGATCGATCTCGCGGCGCCGAACGAGACCGAGGTGGAGACCTTGCTCGCGACCGAGGTGATGAACACGGCGCTGCGCGCGCATGTCGAATCGGGTCCGGCGCACGAGTTTTTGTGGCGCGTGCGGTGGCATGCGCCGTAGCGGCGCTTTTGCTGTGGGGAGAGCGGGCGTCCCGCGCCCGCCCCCGTGCGGCGGAACAGCCTTTGCGTTTCGGAAACTGGTTTAGGCGGACGGCAAAGGGGCGGGCGCGGGACGCCCGCTCTCCCTCGCGCAAATGCTTCGTCCCTACGAGGGATGAAGTGGGCTTGGTTGCATCGTCGCGGGTGCGACAGGGGCGGGCGCGGGACGCCCGCTCTCCAGGGGGCAGAATAGGAGTCCGGTTGCGCCTGTTACTCGATGCCGTGACGCAAACTGCGGAGAAGACGAGCCTCCGGGTCGGGATGATCTCGCTCGGCTGCCCGAAGAATCTCGTCGATGCCGAGATCATGCTCGGACAGCTGCGCGAAGAGGCCGCGGTCGAGCTGACGCACGAGCTCGACGAGGCCGATGTCGTCATCGTCAACACCTGCGGCTTCATCGATGCAGCGAAACAGGAATCGATCGACACGATTCTCGAGGTCGCCGAGCGAAAAAAATCTTCCCCCACACGCCTCGTCGTGACCGGCTGCATGGTGCAGAAGTACCGGACGGAGCTGGCGGAGTCGATTCCGGAGATCGATGCGTTCGTCGGACTCGATCATCTCGAGAAAATCACCTCCGCCGTCACCGGGGCCGACGTCTGCGATGCGGCGCCCGTCCGGCGCAAGATGTCGGTGCGGCTCTACGAAGACCTTCCCCGCGTGCTCACGCAGGGAGTCTCGCACGGCTATCTCAAGGTCTCGGAAGGATGCTCGAATCCGTGCACCTTCTGCGCGATCCCGCAGATGCGCGGCAAGTTTCGCAGCCGCTCGATCGACTCGCTGGTGCGCGAGGCGCAGCAGCTGGAGCGGCAGGGGGTGATGGAGCTCTGTCTCGTCGCTCAGGACACGACGCGTTACGGCGAGGACCTCGGTGTGGCGAATGGGTTGACGAGCCTGATCGAGAGACTGCTGGGCGAGACCGATTTCCGCTGGATCCGCTTTCTCTACGCCTATCCCGGGAGCATCGACTGGAGTCTGTTCGAGCTGATGGGACGCGAGCCCCGCTTCGTCTCCTATTGTGACATTCCGCTCCAGCACGTGAGCGAGCGTGTTCTGCGCACGATGCGGCGCCCCGGCTCTCCGGAGGAGTACCGCAAGATGATCGGGCGCATGCGCGATCTGGTTCCCGACATCTCGCTCCGGACGACGTTCATCACCGGGCATCCCGGCGAGACGCCGAGCGATTTCGGTCAGCTCCACGACTTCGTCGCCTGGGCGGAGTTCGATCAGATGGGGGCTTTCTGCTATTCGCCGGAGGACCACACTCCCGCCGGCCGAATGACGGACATCCCATCGCGCAGAACCGCCGAGCGGCGTCGCGCAAAGCTCATGGAGCTGCAGCAGCAGATCTCGTTCGCGAGAAATCAGGCGAAAGTCGGTACGACACTCGATGCGATCATCACCGGCGTCTGCTCCGAGACCGAGCACCTTCTCGAGGGGCGCCTCATCGGCCAGGCTCCGGAGATCGACGGGCGCCTTCTCGTCAACGACGGCATCGAGCGGATCGCATCGATGCCCGCATTCGCGCGGGTCGAGATCACGGATGCCCATCCGTACGACTTGGTCGGCGGGGTGGTCTGAAAAAAGGCCACCCGTTTCCGGGTGGCCTTCGAGGTTGAATCAGGTCTCGACTGAGATCAGAAAATGACTTTCAGTGCCAGCTGATACTGGCGAGGATCGCCGGTGTAGGAGTTGGTCTTTCCGAAGTTCGCGTTCCGCGTGAACGTCCAACGATCCTGAGAAGAGCTGAACGATCCGAGGAAGAGGGAGCGGTTGGCACCCGGGACGAATTCGTTCTTCGTGTTCAGGACGTTGAAAATCTCGCCGATCAGCTCGAGCTCGAAGTTCCTGATCACGGGGAAGCGCTTCGCGATGCGCATGTCGAGCATCGAGAAGTCGGGCTGATCGTGCCTGTTGCGCTCTTCCATCGTGGCTCCCTGCAGGAAGGCGGAGAGACCGGCTCGGGACAGGCCCGTCGCCGCCGTCAGGTCGATCACATTGCCGCTGCTGTCGACGAAGACCGGGGTGAAGACGCCGATTCCTCCGAGGCCGTTACCGAGGCCGCTGACCGTTCGGGTGAAGGGGATGCCGCTTCTCCAGTTGTAGATTCCCGAGATCAGAATCCCCAGGGGAGCTTCGTAGGTGCCGCTGAGCACGACCTTGTGCGTCACGTCGTAGTCGGCTCGTCCTTCGTTCAGCTTCGCGTTGAAGGGATCGAGTGTGAAGGCGCTCGAGGTCGACCGTTCATTCGAATCCTGGTCGATGGCCTCGGACCAGGTGTAGTGAGCGAGCCAGCTGTACTTGCTGCCGCCGGTGGCCAGCTTCTTCGTCGAGAGCGTCACTGCCTTGTAGTCGCCTTCCGCATCGCTCCGATGCTCGGTGACGTCGGTGAAGCGGGTGTAGGGGCGGGCGGGATTGTTGTTCGAGTAGACGACCAGGTCGCCGTAGCGGAGTCCGGTCGGTACTGCGTTGATGTTGATCATGCGCTGCTGCTTGTCGAGCTTGGCGTACGACCCTTCGAGGCTGACGCTGTATGACGTGCCGATCTGCTGCTCGTAGCCGAGGCTGGTGCGGGTGCTCTCCATCGCCTCGAGGTCTTTGGAAACGGTACGTATCGTCGCCGAGGTGCGCGCGGCGGCTTCGAATTCTGCTCGCCCGAGAACGCCCGGGTAGACCGGGCAGAGCGTCGAGGTCGTGCAGTTGATGTCGACCTGGCTGAAGAGTCCGCCGATCTGGCCGAGGGGGTCGGCGAAGAGAATCGATGGAATGTAGTTGTAGTACAGACCGGCGCCGCCGCGAAGGACGGAGCTTCCGGTGCCGAACAGATCGTAGGCGAAGCCGAGGCGCGGAGCCCAGTTGTCCTTGTCACGCTGGAAGTTCGTGAGGAACTCGGGGAATTCGGGCGCGACGTTCCGGATCGGTTTCGGGACTGTCTGCGTGTCGTAGCGGAGCCCGACGTCGAGAGTCAGCTGCGAGGAGAGGCGCATCGAGTTCTGGATGAAAGCGCCGTAGTAGGTGTAGTCGAAGCGGTTGTTGCCCCTCTCGATGCCGACGGGCCCGAGGCCCTGGCGGAAGCGGCTGGGAGTGTTGGAGACGAAGTTCGCGGCATTCGAGAAATCCCAGTTTCCGGCGAAGTTGCGCGGGAAGAGGTTGTCGAGCTTCGTCTCGATGATCTCGAAGCCGGTCTTGATGTGATGGTCGCCCATGAGGAGCGAGAAGTTCTCCTTCAACTGACGGCGATCCTCGATGAGGTCGTTCGGAAGGAAATCGGACTGCCCGAAGGCGAGATTGATTCCGCCGATGAATGTGCGCGGCACTGCGGTCGAGAGCGGATCGCGCGGCCGCTCTTCCTTGCTCACCTGGAGAATGATCTGGTTGAACATCGACGGGGTGAGAACCGACTCGGCCTGGAGGACGGCGCTGTTGAAGTCGTTCTTGAACACCCCCTGATTGGAGCGGAGCGCGTTCACGCCTTCGCTTCCGAAGTTCTCGAACGTGGAATAGTTGTCGCGGAAGGAGAGATGATGGTTCGAAGCGAGATTCGCGTCGAGCTTGATGAGATAGACCTGCTGATCCTCGGTCGTCGTGAAGCGGAACTCGTCGGCGATCGGGTTGCCGACCAGCGATTCCACACGAGCGATCGTTGCTGCCCGCGTCGCCTCCGGAAGGGCGAGAAAGGCCGTGTTCTGCCGCACGTCATTGAGGACGACTGCGCGGGAGAAATCCTGAAGGTCGGCGTTGATGAAGAAATGGACGCGATCCTGGACGATCGGGCCGCCGAGGGCGAACCCGTACTGCGCGATGTCCTTCGGATCGAACGAGTCGCTGACGTTCAGTCCATCGATGACCCTCGGCCGGCTCGAGGCCCAGTCGGCGTCGCGCTTGTAGTAGAAGCCCTGCCCTTTGATCTCGTTGGTTCCACTCTTGGTGATCGCGTTGAGCGTCGCGCCGACGCCTTTGGCGTACTCGGCGCTGTAGGCCGAGCGAATCACCTGGAACTCCTGGATCGCCGCCTGGCTGAAGGTGTAGGGTGCGCGCGTGCCGCCTCGCTGCTCCCCGAAAAAGTCGGAGTTGGCATCGGCGCCATCGATGTTGTAGTCGGTCGAGACTCCGCGCGCTCCGTTCGCCGCCACGCGCTCGCCGAACGTGGTGACCACGCCGGGTGTGAGAAGTGCCAGGTCGCGGAAGTCGCGTCCGAGGATTGGCAGCGATTCGATCTGGAACTCGGTGACCGCCGCCGTCAGATCGGACTGGGTGGTGTCGACCAGCGGTGCCGACGCAGTGACGGTGATCTCCTGGGCGAGCTGCGGTGTGATCCGCAGGTTGATGGTCGAGGCCGTGCCGAGGAGCACGGTCACCCGGTCGTTTCTCGCCTCGCCGAAGCCGGCCAGTTCTGCGTGGACCCGGTAGCTGCCGGGGCGGAGAAGCGAAACGAGGTATTCGCCGTTCGAATCGGTCACCGCGGAGCGGGTCGATCCGGTTTCGGTGTTGGTCACGGTCACCGTCACGCCGGGAAGTGGCGTGCCGTCGTCGCCGGCGATGGTGCCGCGAATCTGTCCGGTCGTTGCCCCGGTCTGACCAAAGACCACGGTCGTCGCCAGAGCGATGCACATCACAAACAAAATCGGTTTTCGCAATCGAGACATACAAGCCCCCTGTGAGATTGAATTGGTGGACGACGTTGTAATCGACATTCTAGCGCGTTGTCGTTCTGGACGGATCGAAAAACGTTTGACGCTCACCCGCCCATCGCGCCCTGAGATCGGTCGTCGCTTTGGCGCCAACCGAAAGCCGCCTGCCGAGTATTGTCGCAGCTCGTGAGGTAAAAGTGAAAACCCCGTGAAGATCACTCGACGGCTCGCTGGAGAGTGTGCCACATCAGAAGCTGTTGAGGAAGGCCTGATTCGTCGGGAACTTCTGCAATCGCTCGAGGAGCATCTTCATCGCGGTCATCGGATCGGTCCCGGCCAGAGCCCGTCTCAACGTGTGAATTTTCGGTAACGTCGTCGCCGACAGCAGCTTTTCCTCTTTTCGCGTCCCGGTCTGTGCGATGTTGATCGCAGGGAAGATGCGCCGCTCGAAGAGTCCGCGATCGAGCACGATCTCCGTGTTCCCGGTTCCTTTGAACTCCTGGAAGATGACCTCGTCCATTCTGGAGCCGGTGTCCACCAGCGCCGTGGCGATGATGGTCAAAGAGCCCCAGTCTTCGGCGTTGCGCGCGGCACCGAAGAAGCGGCGCGGCTTCTCCATGGTTCTCGCATCGATTCCGCCGGAGAGGATCTTCCCGCTGCCCCGCTGCTCGTTGTTGTAGGCTCGCGACATTCTGGTGATGGAATCACAGAGGATGACCACATCCTTCTTCATCTCCACCAGACGCCGGGCGCGCTCGAGCACCACCTCGGCGATGGTGATGTGATTCTCCGCCGTTTCGTCCGAGCTCGAGGCGATCACATCTCCCTTCTCGACCGAGCGGCGGAAGTCGGTGACCTCCTCGGGACGCTCGTCGACGAGAAGTACGATCAGTGTGACTTCGGGATGATTGGTATTGATCCCGTGCGCGATGTCCTTCAGCAGCGTCGTCTTTCCCGTTTTCGGCGCGGCGACGATGAGACAGCGCTGGCCTTTCCCGATCGGCGAGAGCAGATCGATCACTCTCGTGGTCAGGCGATTCGGCTCGGTCTCGAGCTTGAACATCTCGCTCGGATCGACCGAGATCAGCTCGGAAAACGGCCGGCGCGCCTCGCGGAACTCCTCGAGCGGCATGCCTTCCACCTGGTCGATTGCCGTCAGCTCGAGTGCGCCGTTGTTCGTTCTGCGCGCCGTTCCTTCGAGCAGCAGTCCGCCCTGCAGAAAAAGCTTGTCGATCAGCGCGCGCGGGACGAGAGGGTCGCTTGCCTGCGGCACGTAATTGTTCGAGCTGCGAACCAGCATGCCGCTGCCGTTCGGCTTGATGAAGAGGACGCCGCTCGCGGGTGCGGGCTCGCCTGCCGGCTGGCTCGAGCCCCCTGCCTGCTGTTGTTCTGCGCGCGGCTCCCCGCGCGAGCGTCCACGCCGCCGGGACCGCCGCTTCCGGCCGCCGCCGTCGCTTCGTGGCTCTGCTCCCTCCCCGGGCATCGGAACTCCGTTCGAGCCGGTTGCGGACGGCTGAGAAGCCGAGGGCTGTGGCCGCCGCCTGCGGCGACGCCGTTTGCGTGGGTTGCGATTTTCAGGAGTCATGCAATGTCATCAATAACGGCTGCTCGCCTCTCGACGTACCAGAAAGCTGATTTCGAAAAGCTCGGGGCGGAGAGTAACGTTCTCAACGCCTGGCGGAGCGCCTTCGCCAAGATCATGCACGAGGTGCGGCCGGTAGTATAGCGGAACAGGGAGTACTGATTGCAAGTGGCAAGTTGGCTTTGCGGTTTTGCACCGGCCGTGCGCCCGCGCGGGTGAATGGCGCCGCGTCCGCAGCCGCGAGTGACCCGATCGGGCCGATTGATGCTCGCGACGAGCTCGATCGTGCCGAAATCGGGCTCGCGGAAGGCCTGTTCGTTGACGCCTTTCCGAGCACTGTGTGAAAATGCAGGGACTTGCTGAATACGAATATCCCCATGCGCGAAGAGATTCTCGTGGTCGAGTACGAGCCGCGGTATACGGAGCGGGTCAAGCAGGCCCTGTCGGGTCAGCAGCTTTCGCCCTTGTTCGCGAAGGACGGCGAGGAAGCCATGCTCGCACTCGAGAGCGGTCACCCGCGCCTGATCGTTCTCTCCTCGGTCGTTCCCCGCGTGAGCACCACGGAACTGATCCGGCGCATCCGAAGTCACTCGCTTCACCGCGACACGCCGATTCTTCTCACCATGTCGGGATACACAGGGCAATCTCCGAGCTCCGATGCCGCGCGGATCGGCGCATCCGACATTCTCGCAAAGCCGTACTCGGAGGTCGAATTCCTGGCAAAAGTCAGGACGATCCTCGGGCTCCCAGGCGCGGCCGCTCCGGCGGACGAGCCTGAGACGTTGATCATTCCATCCCCTCTGCGCGCGGCTCGGGCGCCGCAGCCGGACGAGGGGGACGCGACGCTCACCTCCGGCGACATTTTCGGCGAGGTTCTGGCCGACCAGAAGACGGTTCCACAGCCTTCGCGAAGGGCGTCGGCAAGAATGTCGAGCGACGATCTCGACAAGATGCTCGCCGACACGCTTTCCGGGGTCCGTCCCACGCCGGCGCGGAGAAAGCCGGCGGAAGCATCATCGCCGGAACCGAAACCGGAACCGAAGTCGAGGGGAGGGATGAGCGACATCGACCGGTTGCTCGAGGATACCCTTTCGGGACTGGAGAAGACGGTTCGAATGAAGGTGCCCTCGGTCGAGCCGCCCGCAGCAGCGCAGTCGGCCGCACCTCCGCCAGCGGCCGCACCCCGTTCCACCGCGGTTCCACCTCCCGCCCCTCCGCCGTTCGAGCCATCGACTGCCGGGAAGGTCTCGATCTCGTCGCCGGTGCTGCCGCCGGAGCATGCCGAGCCGCTCATGGAGAAGGAAGACACCGCGGCCGAGAGCGATGGAGCTCGTTTCGGGCAGTACGTGCTCCTCGATCGGATCGCGACGGGCGGCATGGCCGAGGTGTGGAAGGCCCGGATGCGCGGAGTCGAAGGATTCCAGAAGATCGTCGCCATCAAGAAGATCCTTCCGCACCTTTCGGACAACGAAGAATTCGTGACGATGTTCGTCGACGAGGCGAAGCTCGCCGCACAGTTGAACCACAACAACATCATTCACATCTATGACCTCGGCCGCATCGCGAGCTCCTACTACATCGCGATGGAATACATCGACGGTCATGATCTGAAAACGATCCTGAAGAAGGGGGAGGAGCGCGGGCTGCCGATTCCGCTCGAGCTCGCGATCTTCATCGCATCGAAAGTCGCGGCGGCGCTCGACTATGCACATCGCCGGCGCGATTTCAACGAGAAGGAGCTGGAGCTCGTTCATCGCGACGTCTCGCCGCAGAACGTTTTGATCTCTCACGAGGGCGACATCAAGCTGTGCGATTTCGGCATCGCCAAAGCCGCCTCGAAGGCCTCTCACACCCACGCAGGCTCGTTGAAAGGGAAGCTGCAGTACATGTCTCCGGAGCAGGCGTGGGGCCGGCGCATCGATCGCCGTTCCGATCTGTTCGCACTCGCCACGGTCCTGTTCGAGATGCTGGCGGGAAGAAAACTTTTCAGCGGCGAGAACGAGCTCTCCATTCTCGACGAAGTGCGCGAAGCTCGCGTCGTCGCTCCCTCGTCGATCAACGACGAGGTGCCGCCGTCGGTCGATGCCATCGTTCTCAAGGCGCTGGAGAAGGAGCCCGACAATCGCTACCAGTCCGCAGGAGAGATGGCGCGCGATCTCGATGCGGTGCTCTACGGCTTCCGTCCGACACCGACCAGCGCCGATCTCGCAATCTACATGCATCGTCTCTACAGTGCGGAAGCGGCGCACTTCGCGCCGGTCTCTCCTCTTCCGGCGCCGTTCGAGGATCAGGACGACGGGGCTTTCTCGATCGAGCCCGCCACGGTCATCCAGCGTCCAAGGCCCGCAATTCCTCACCCGGCCGTGTCAGAGCAGACGATCGAAGAGCCGTTCGCCATCGCGCCGCCCCAACCGGCGAAAAAGAAACGTTCTCTCGCGCTCGTCGCCGTCGCGCTCGTCGTCGTGGCGGGCCTCGCCACCGGAGGATACCTCGTCATGCGACCGAGCGAGCCGGCAGCGCAGCAGACTGTGGCGCCGCGTGTCGCCGCTGCGGCTCCTGCTGCTGCTCCCTCCGCCGCCTCCGACACTTCGGCAGCGCCCATGGACGTCATGGACCCGGCCGTTGCACCCCTCCCCCAGGTCGGATCGGCACTCCCGCCGACCGATCAGGCGCGAGTCGATGAAGAGGTTCGCCGCCGCCTCGATGCGGAGCGCCAGCGACTCGAACAGCAGAAGACCCAGATTCTCACAGCCGATCGAGCGCGGCAGCAGCAGGCCGCGCCCCCCGAAACCGTGGCGGCTGCGGTTCCATCCGTAGTCCCGAGTGCGACGACGAGAGAGCCCGAGCCTCCACCTCCGGCGGTTTCGACCGCGCAGCAGGCAGCGGCGGTACCGCCGCCCTCGGAGCCGGCGCGAACGACGGTGCGTGAGGGAGAGTTGGTCGAGCAGGGAACCGAAGGACTGCTGCCACCGGAGGTCATCGAACAATTCAGGCCTCCCTATCCCCCTCTGGCCCGTTCGCAAAGGGTCGAGGGCGTGGTGATCGTTTCGGCATTGATCTCCGAAACGGGTCAGGTTCTCGAGACGCGCATTCTGCGAGGGATACCCCTATTGAATGATGCGGCGCTCCAGGCGGTGCGCCGATCGAAGTTCCGTCCCGGCACGAAAGATGGCGTCCGTGTGAAAGCCTACAAGACGATGACCGTTCCATTTAGACTGTAGCTCCCAGAATCGCAGAATCGCAGAATCGCAGAATCGCAGAATCGCGAAAGCGGAGGTCAGACACATGCCGATTCTTACCGACCAGCAGCGCAAATTCTATGAAACAACCCTGCAGGTGACGAGGCAGGAGATCGGCGATCTGAAGGATCAGATCGAAGAGGAGCTGGCGAAGGTCAAGGATCGTATTGCGGAATTGCAGAATGCGATCAACGCCTCCAAACAGATGTACGAGGCGGCATGCAATCGTCTCGGCATCCCCAACGATCTCGATGACGAGGGTGAAGGCTCCTGACGCCTGATGGCGAAGCGTTCACGACCACTCCTCCATTTCGCGTCGCTGTTTCTGCTCGTCTCCGCCTGTGACCGGCCGGGGGGGCTCGTCACTGACGACCTCGGGCGCCGGCTCGCGATCCCGCAGCGCATCGATCGCATCGTCACCCTCGCCCCCAACGTCACGGAGATCGTCGCTTTTGTCGACAAGCAGCATCTTCTCGTCGGCGCGGACACCTTTTCGAATTTTCCGCCGGAGATCCGCTCGTTGCCGAAAGTCGGCGGAGTATCGCCCAGCGTCGAGCGCATCGTCGAGCTGCGGCCCGATCTCGTGCTCGCATCGTCGAGCGTCGATCCTGCGGCGCTCGGCAGAGCTCTGGAGTCGGCCGGAATCCCTCTGTTCGCCGTGAGAACCGACCGCCTCGCCGACATCTCGCGTGCGATCGATCGCGTCGAAGATCTTCTCGGTACTTCGAAAGGTGAGCACAGCAGACGGCTCACCAGGGCGATCGAGAGCGAGAGAAGAAGCCGGCCACGCCCTCCGATGATTCTCTTTCTGGCATCGGTGAATCCGCTCTATGTGGCGGGAAGAGCGACCTACATCGACGATCTGATCACCTTGACCGGCGGAGCCAATGCCGTTGCCGCTCACGTGACGGGGTGGCCCCAATACTCTCTCGAAGCGCTGATCGCGAGCCAGCCGGAAATCATTCTTCACCCTGCGTCACTTCTTTCCGGGGACGAGCGCGAGCGGCTGTTGCAGGCCGATCCGCGCTGGCGCGAGCTCGAAGCGGTACGCCTCGGTTCCTGGTTCGCCGTGGACGATGACATCTTCACCCGACCCGGCCCCCGCGTCGCGGCCGCTGCCGGGCAGTTGAATGGCATCCTCGATCGATGGGAAGCTGGACAATCAGACCGGTCTCGTTGAGTCGCGAGACGGTCATCGGTGCACTCGTGCTCGGCGGCATTCTGCTGGGCGTGATGATTCTCTCGATGTTCTTCGGAGCCGTCGATCTCGGTCCGCGCGCCGTCTGGTCGGGCGATCACGTGGCGCGAACCATCCTGCTGCAGATCCGCCTGCCACGCGTTCTGCTCGCGGCACTGGTCGGAGCGATTCTCGCCGGAGCAGGCGCCACCTTCCAGACGATGCTTCGGAATCCTCTCGCCGATCCATTCATTCTCGGTGTCTCGGGCGGGGCCGCATGCGGTGCTGCGATCGCCAGCGCCTTCCGGCTGGCCCGCTATCCGGGCGTTGTTCCGGCTTTCGCATTCGCGGGCGCCTGCCTGGCGATCGCGGTCGTTCTCGCCCTTTCCAGACGTCACGGCACCTCGGATCCGGTGCGACTCCTGCTGGCCGGTCTCGTGCTCAATGCCTTCTTCTCGGCGCTGATCCTGCTGGCGCTGGCGCTCACTGCGGGGAGCGATCTGACCTCCGCGCTGCGGTGGATGATGGGAAGTCTCGCCGGAGCCGTATGGACCGACGTCCGGCTCCTCTCGATTGCCTTCGTCGTTTCCTTCGCGCTGCTGGTGACGGTGGCTGGCGATCTTCGCATGCTCGATTTCGGCGAGGACGACGCGCGCTCTCGGGGAGTCCCCCTCGAGCGAGTGCGCCTCACCGCGTTCCTCGCGGCCTCGCTCGCGACCGGAGCGGCGGTCGCGGTGAGCGGGATCATCGGGTTCGTCGGGCTTCTCGTACCGCACGCCATCCGGCTGGTGCTGCCGCGAGACTATCGTCTTCTTCTGCCTCTCTCGGTGCTGGGGGGCGCGACGCTGCTGGTCGCTTCGGATACTCTGGCGCGCGTGATGGTCGCGCCGGCAGAGCTGCCGATCGGTGCGGTCACGGCATTTCTCGGAGTGCCGTTTTTCCTGATTCTTCTTCGCAGGTCATGAGTCTGATCGAGCTCGACGCGGTCGACTTTCACTATCGGGATGGCGTTTCCGCCGTTCGCGGGCTGAGTTCGCGGTTCGATGAAGGGGAGCTCGTCGCCATCATCGGGCCGAATGGTGCGGGAAAGTCGACCCTTCTCAAGCTGATTGCACGCGTCATCGCCCCCCAGGGGGGCGAGATCCGTTTCCGGGGGATCAGGATCGGGGAGATTGCTCCACGGGCGTATGCGCGGGAGGTTGGGTATCTGCCGCAGGAGCAGGAGAGCGTGTTCCCGATGAGGGCGCTCGAAGTGGTGGCGAGTGGCCGTGCTCCCTTTCTCCGGCGGTTCCAATGGGAATCGGAAGGCGATTACGAGCTGGCGCGCAGAGCGCTCGCCGATTGCGATGCTCTCCATCTCGCCGATCGATATCTCGACGAGATGAGCGGAGGAGAGCGGAAACGGATCTTCCTCGCGCGCGTTCTCTGCGGCGATCCGAAGCTCATTCTGCTCGACGAGCCGCTGACGGCGCTCGACGTTTCCCATACGCAGACGTTCATCTCGCTGATTCGCCGGATCGTCGATCAGACGGGGAAGGCAGTGCTCTTCGTCTCGCACGACTTGAACTGGAGCGCGGCCTACGCCGACCGGATGATGGTGATGAATGCGGGCTCGGTCGTCCTCGATGCCGGCCCGGCGGAGGTGATGCAGCCCGAGGTCATGAAACGCCATTTCGGATTCGATGCGCTGGCGGTTCGATCGGATGGGGAAGGGGGCGTGGCGTGGATCGTGCCCGACGCCGGGCGCCATAAACCTCGATGACCCTTTGTTATACTCGGCGCCGATCGCAGTCGGACGCCCGTTCGGACGGGTTCCCGGCGTCCAATCCGGCGTGCCCGTCACGATTCGACCGACCATGATTCGCTTCGAAGACATACTCGACAGGGTCGAGAGCTTCAAGCCCGACTTCGACGAGGAGCTGCTGCAGAAGGCCTACATCTTCTCCGCACTCGAGCATCGGGGGCAGGTCCGTCGCTCGGGAGAGCCCTATCTCGTCCATCCTCTCAACGTCGCCTGGATCCTCGCCGACATGCGACTCGACGAGACGTCGATTGCGGTCGGGCTCCTCCACGACGTGCTGGAAGACACGCTGACCACCAAAGAGAAGCTCCAGGAGCTTTTCGGCGACGAGATCGCCGAGCTGGTCGATGGTCTCACCAAGATCTCGCGCTACTCCTACGTCTCCCGAGAGCAGGAGCAGGCCGAGACGTTCCGCAAGATGATCCTGGCGATGGCGTCCGATCTTCGCGTCGTTCTGGTCAAGCTCGCCGACCGCCTCCACAACATGCGCACGCTGGAGTTTCTCCCGGCGGACAAGCGCGCGAACATCGCCAAGGAGACGATGGAGATCTACGCGCCGATCGCCAACCGGCTCGGGATGGGGATGCTCAAGAACGAGCTGGAGGATCTGTCGTTCCGGCATCTGATGCCGCGCGAGTACGAGGATCTTTCCTCGGCGGTGAAAGCGAAGATGACCGTGTCGGCGGACATCGTCGAGCGCATCCGGAAAACCATCGCCGGAAAAATGACCGAGAGCGGCATCCAGGTCGACGTGGGCGGGCGGGTCAAATCGATGCATTCGATCTACCAGAAGCTACGCCGCCAGGGCATCGACATCGGACAGCTCTATGACTACCTCGCGTTCCGCCTCATCACCCAGGACGTCAAGGACTGCTATGCGGCCCTCGGCATCATTCACCAGACATGGCGCCCGGTCCCCGGGCGGATCAAGGACTACGTCGCCATGCCCAAGCCGAATTTCTATCAGTCGCTGCACACGACGGTCGTTGCGGAGAAGGGCCAGCCGTTCGAGGTGCAGATTCGTACGCGCGAGATGGATCTGGTGGCCGAGCAGGGGATCGCCGCCCACTGGAAGTACAAGGAAGGCCGCCTCGGTGCTTCGGCCGATGATGCGAGCTTTCTCTGGCTCCGCCAGCTGGTGGAGTGGCAGAACGACATCAAGGATCCGCGCGTCTTCATGAACTCGCTCAAGATCGATCTCTATCCCGACGAGGTCTACACCTTCACGCCGAAGGGAGATGTGTTCGCCTTCCCCCGGGGGGCGACCCCCCTCGACTTCGCCTACAGGGTCCATACCGACGTCGGGAACCGCTGCGTCGGCGCCCGCGTCAACGGCAAGCTCGTGCCGCTCCGCACGACGATCAGAAACGGCGACATCGTCGAGATTCTGACCGGGCCGAACCAGACACCCAGCAGAGAATGGATCAACCTGGTCGTCACCTCGCGCGCGCGGCACAAGATCCGTCACTGGCTCAACACCGAGCAGAAGCACCGTTCCATCGAGCTGGGAAAGAAGCTGCTGGAGAAGGAGGCGAAGCGTTATCGCGTCAGCCTTCGAAAGCTGGTCGCCGAGAACGCCCTCGACGGCGTGCTCTCCGAATACGGACTCGCGAGAGTCGAGGATCTCTATGCCGACGTCGGCTACGGCAAGGTCTCGCCGAAGGCGATCATCGAGAGGTTCGTGCCGGACGGAAAGAAAGAGAAGCGCGAGCCCGACACGGAAGGGATGCTCCAGCAGGCCGTGCGCAGGATCTTCCCCTTCACCTCCGGGCAGACGATTCTGGTCAAAGGTCACAACGATCTGATGACGTATCTGGCGCGCTGCTGTAATCCGGTCCCGGGAGAGGACATCATCGGGTACGTCACCCGCGGAAAGGGAATCGCGGTCCACAGCGCCAATTGCCCCAACGTGAAAAACCTCATGTTCAACCCCGATCGCGAGATCGAGGTGGCGTGGGATGATCAGCGGGGCTCGGAGTTTCGCATCGAGCTCGAGGTGGTCATGGAAGATCGCCAGGGCATTCTCGCGAAAGTCATCTCCTCGATCGCCAACCTGAAAACCAACATTCACCACATCGAATCACACACCTCCGCGGGGCGCGGCACGGTCGAGCTCATCGTGGAGGTCGCCGACCTCAAACATCTGGAGAAGGTGATCCGGTCGATCTCCGGCGTGCCGGGGGTGCTGAGCGTGGAGAGGAAATACAACATCCGCCATGCCACGGCATGAATCCGGGAACCGGCGCCTTTCCCGAGCCCGAGCCCGGACCCGAGCCCGGACTTTGACTCTCGAATCAAAAAAGTTTGTAGCGTCAGCGGGCGGCTTTCCGGATCTTCCCGCTGCGGATGCAACGGGTGCAGACATTCATTCGTTGCACGGCGTTGCCGACCATCACGCGGACGCGCTGGAGATTGGGCAGCCAGCGCCGGCTGCTGACGTTGTGGGCGTGGCTGACGCGGTTTCCGAATACCGGTTTTTTCCCGCAAACTTCACAGATTCTGGCCATTTTCCTGCTCCTCGGCTGCGAAAAAGCGTCGAATTGTAACCACGATCACGCTTTTCCGCAATCGCAGTCCGTATCGTTCCATCTGCCTCGGCCCGGCTCCCGGTTTCGCCTGCGCTCGGATCGTGCTGTACAATGGGCGCAGCCGGATCGTTCCGAAGGAGCGTACTTCTTTTTTTGACTGAAAATGTTGCAGAGTTGACAGCAACAATAAAACGGTGTAATTTCGCACCATCTTTCAAAATATGCCTTAAGTTGCGGAGCCATAAAGAGAAGTGAGTGCGATGGATGGGGTGAGCGGTGTTCTTCTCAAAGAGCAAAAATGTCGTCGGTCTTGATATCGGCTCCTCAGCAATCAAGCTCGTCGAGCTGAAGGAGAAGAAAGCAAACAGCTTTCAGCTCCTGAAGGTCGGACTCGAGCAGCTGTCGCCCGAGGCCATCGTGGACGGTTCGATCATGGATTCGTCCCTGGTCGTCGACACGATCCAACGCCTGAACGCCTCCCAGGCGGTGAAGAATTCCAACTTCGCGACCTCGCTTTCGGGCCACTCGGTGATCATCAAAAAGATCTCGCTCCCGGCAATGTCCGCCGAAGAGCTCGCCGAGTCGATCCAGTGGGAAGCGGAGCAGTACATCCCCTTCGACATCAATGACGTCAACCTCGACTACGTTCCCCTGACTCCCCCGGGAACCGGCGAGAACATCGAGGTCATTCTCGTCGCCGTCAAGAAAGAGAAGATCAACGACTACACGTCGGTGATCGGCCAGGCGGGCAAAATGCCGGTGCTCGTCGACGTCGATGCGTTCGCTGTCCAGAACTGTTACGAGATGAACTACTCGATCGACGAGGGGCGGGTTCTCGCCCTGGTCAACATCGGCGCGTCGGTCACCAACGTGAACATTCTGCAGGGGACGACCTCGCTGTTCTGGCGCGACATCACCTTCGGAGGAAATCAATACACCGACGCGATTCAGCGTGAGCTGAACCTTTCGTTCACGCAGGCCGAATCGCTCAAGCGCGGTGAACAGGTCGCCGATCGGAACATCCAGCAGGTGATTCCGATCCTGAACTCCGTCTCGGAGGACTTCGCGGGAGAGTTGCGCAAAACGCTCGACTTCTTCACCGCCACCTCGGGGGCCGACCGCGTGGACGAGCTGGTGCTCGCCGGCGGTGGGGCGACCGTTCTGAATCTCGATTCGATTCTGCGCGACAAGTTCGCGCTTCCGGTCGAGATCATGAATCCATTCAGAAACGTGACGTTCAGCGAGAGCGAGTTCAATCCCGAATGGATCGCCGAGGTGGGGCCCAGCATGGCGGTGGCGGTGGGTCTGGCGATCAGGAAGTTGGGTGACGCGTGATCAAGATCAATCTGATTCGGGAAGGACGTGCGGCGGTTCGGGGTCCGATTCCCGCGGGCGTCTCCCCGTCGGGCCCGAGCAGCGTCAACAACACACTGCTGGTGGGTCTCATCATCGTCGGCGTTCTCGTTTCGGGTGCGTACTGGATGCTGAAGGACCGCGAAAAGAAGGCCAAGGAGGCTCTGGTCGTGAGCCAGCGGGAGCAGGCGGCCAAGCTCGAAAAAATCATCGCCGAAGTCGAGCGCTTCCAGAGACGGAAGGACATGCTCCAGAAGCGGATCGATCTGATCAACGAGCTGAAGCGGAATCAGAAGGGGCCCGTCCGCGTGCTCGACCGCATCAGCCAGGACCTGCCCGATCTGGTCTGGCTCGACAGGATGACGCTCACCGGCGCCAGGATCGATCTGAACGGGCGCGCACTCAATCCGAATGCGTTCGCGAACTACGTCGAGAACATCAAATCGGATCCGATGTTCGATGAGCCGGAAGTCGGTGCGGTTCGCGAATCCGGCCGGACGGCCGGAGGAGCCAGTGTCTACACCTGGAACATGTCGTTCAATTTCCGATGGGCGCCGGCTGCCGAAGTGACGCCGGCCAGCTCGCCTGGCGAGCCGGCCGAAGCCGGGGGCGACGCGGTCGAAGCGCCGCCTGCGAGTTAGGAGAGGATGGATGGCGATTACGACCGGACTCGAAGAAAAGCCGTGGTACTACGGAGTCGGTGTCGGCCTGGTCGTGGCCATCGCCCTGGTTGCCGCCACGCATTACCTCCTGGTGACGAAGATCAACGAGGAGATCGTGGCGAAGGATCGCGAGCTCGACGAGCTCGCCAAGAAGATCGAAGCCGGACGTGCCGCAGAGAAGAAGCTTCCGCAGTTCCGGGAGGAAGTGGCGCGCCTCGAGCTCGAGCTGGAAAAGCTGCGGAGAATCCTCCCCTCGACGCGCAACACCGAGGAGATGATCAAGAAGATCAAATCGCTGGTCGATCAGGGCGATTTCACCCTGCGCAGTCTCGTCTTCCCGAGGCTTGCGACGGGAGGGGGCGAGGACATCTACGCCGAGTGGCCCATCTCGGTCTCGGTCGAGGGCGGCTTCCACAACCTGGCGATTCTGTTCAATCGTCTCGGCAACTTCTCGCGTATCGTCAACGTCGAGCGTTTCACCATCACGGCTCTGGGGGCGCAGGCGACCAATACGATCGCCGTGGAGTTCATCGCCAAGACGTTCGTCTACATGGAACCGAAGGATGAGGTGCCGGCAGCGACGGGCAAGGCGAAGCCGGGGGGAGGGAAGTAATGGGTGAGTCGCGGTTCTGCTCGAAGATCGTGCGCGTCGCGATGGCACTGTCGCTGTTTGCGCTCTTTGGAAATCTGATGGCGCAGCAGGAACAACCTCCCGCGCCCGCGGCGGGAGAAGAGGTCCTGCAACAGAATCTCCAGGAAATTCTCGAGGAGCGAGAGGCTCCCGATTCCTACCGCTACGATCCGCAGGGTCGTCGCGATCCTTTCCGATCGCTGATCGGTCCGACTCCGAAGCTCAGTCGTGAGAACGCACCCCCGGGACCGCCCGGGTTCCTCATCGACGAGATGAATCTGATCGGAATCGTCAAGGGGAAGCAGGGGCTGACGGCGATGGTCCGTGGTCCCGACAACAATGGGTATCTGCTGCGAGCCGGCGAGAAGGTGTTCGATGGCGAAGTCATTCGAATCACGCCGAACTCCGTCGTATTCCGCCAGGAAGTCAACGATCCGACCCGCATCGAGCGGTATCGTGAGGTCGTCAAGGAGCTGAAGGCGCAGGCAAGCGGCAAGAAGCGTTGAAACATCGGATGCGAGTTGGTGTGTGGAGGGCCGTGTGATGGTGAAGCTGGGGGGCAAGATGAAAGCACTACATCTCCTTCTTCTCGGAGGAGTGATCGCGTTCGGTGTTCACTGCGCTTCGAGCGGGCCGATCGGATCATCGCAGTCCGATGCGCCCGACGCGTCGCTCTCCGCCAGTGCGCTCGTGTCGGTGCGCGCCGAGCCGGCTCCGATTCCAAGAATCGTCCTGCAGACGACGGGCTCTCCTTCGTATACTTCCTATAGTCCGCAGCCCGAAGTGTTCGTCGTCGATCTCCCCCGGACATCCAAGGCGCCCGATCTCGTGCTGCCGCCTCCGGCTGACTGGCCGGCTTTCATCACCACGCTCACGGCGTACGAAGCGGTGGAGCTCGGCAGTCCGCTCACTCGCGTCACCATCCGAACCGACCGGAAGGTCTCGCCCAGAACTCAGGTGATCGACGGTGGCGTCACCATCGAATTCGACGAAGCGACCGCAGAATCGCTCGCTCCTCCGGAGCTCATCGAGCCCGAGCCGGTCGTCGTCGTCGATCAGATCACCTCCCCCGCAGCCTCTCAGTCCGCTCCCGCCGTTCGCTTCACGGGAGTCGAGGATCGCGTCACCCCGGGAGCGCCGAAGGCGACGCGGCTGTTCGGCGTTCGGACCAGCGGCTCCGGCCCTTCGCTGGTGATCATTCTCGAGACCAATGGGGTCGCAGAGTACAAGGCGTTCCGCCTTTCCAGTCCCGAACGGATCGTCATCGATCTTTCCGGCGTGAAGAATGTCGCCCGCGAGAAGACCATGCCGCTGGGTGATCCCTACGTCAAGAGAATCCGTCTTTCTCAGTTCGCCACCTCGCCCCAGGAAGTCACCCGTGTCGTGCTCGATCTCGACGAGGTCGTCGACTATCGGCTGACCAAGGGGAATGAATCGCTGAAGCTCTCGTTCGGCGATGCGCCGATCGCTCCACCGGAAGCCATCGCCGTGCAGTCTGCCGGCAATCCCGCGCCGAACAGGCCGGCCCGTTCAGGGGATCTCGTCGAGCAGATTCCGGCGATTGCCGAATCGTACGTTCCGAGCTCCCGCCCGGCGCCAGCGATCACGCACGTCGTGAATGCACCGCAGGAGCCGGCCGCGCCGCCGCGCCGCCCGACCACGACCCTCACGCCGCCGGCCTCGGACGATGTCTTCATCGAGCCGACCGAGCGAAGGGCCGCGACGATCGGGGGAACGATCAGCGGGGCTGGCAGCCGGCGATTGAGCGGCGCCGAAAGAATCTATACCGGAGAGCCGATCGATCTGAACCTCAAGGACGCCGACATCAAGGATGTCCTTCGCCTCTTCGCGCAGCTCACCGGACTGAACATCGCAATCGACCCGCAGGTCTCGGGAACGGTGACGGTCGACTTCGCTGGTGTGCCGTGGGACCAGGCTCTCGAGCTGATCCTCCGTCAGAACGGGCTCGCCTTCGAGCTCGACGGGAACGTCATGCGCATCGGAACGCTGGCGCGCCTGAGCGCCGAGCAGGCGCAGGAGCGCAAGCTCGAGGAGGACAAGCGTCTCAACGTTCCGCTGACGACGATCAGCCACAAGCTCTCCTACGCCAGGGCTGGCGACATCCAGGGGCTGCTGAAAGACATCGCCTCACCGCGGGCGAAGATCGTCATCGACAGCCGCACGAATCAGCTGATCATCACCGAGATCCCCGAGTATCTGCAGACGATGCTCAACATGATCGAGACGATCGACATCGCGACTCCGCAGGTGGTCATCGAGGCGAGGATCGTCGAGACGACGAAGAACTTCTCGCGCCAGCTCGGTGTCTCGTGGGGATTCCAGGGAGCGCTCGATCCTGCGCTCGGTACCGGAACCGGACTGCAGTTCCCGAACCGCATCGGCTTCGAAGGAGGTCCCTTCGACTTCGGCAGCGGAAACTCGATCATCAGTCTCACTCTGGGCAACGTGCTCGGAACGTTCGATCTCGATCTGATCCTGACGGCCGCCGAGAACGAGGGTCTGGTCCGCATCGTCTCCGCACCGAAGGTGACGACCCAGGACAACGAACAGGCCGACATCGAGAGCGGCGTTCAGATCCCGCTGCAGACCCGGGTGAATTTCACGACGACGGTCACCTACATCAATGCCACGCTGCGGCTTGGAGTGCGCCCGCAGATCACCGAGGCGGGGACGGTGATCATGGAGATTCAGGTGCAGAAGGTGGAGCCGGCACTCGGTCTTCAGGTCGTGGGAACAGCCAACTCTCCGCTGCTCACGCGCCGGGCCCAGACCAAGCTGATGGTGCGCGACGGTGGCACGACGGTGATCGGTGGAATCTATCAGGCGACCGAGAACCAGGCGCAATCGCGTGTCCCCTTCGTCCACTCGATCCCGGTGATCGGCAATCTGTTCAAGAATCGAAACTTCGATACGCGGCATGACGAGCTGTTGATCTTCATCACTCCGCGCATCGTACGGAATACCTGAGAAGGAAGATGGAACGAACGAGGCGGAGGGAGAGAGAGATGAGGCATCAGGGCTCGTTCATGAGATCCCGCTGCGGCGCTGCGTTCGAATCGGAGGCGACGATGTTGCGAAGAATCGTGGTGTTGGCATTCGCGGCCCTGACTGCTTCGCTGAGCTTCTCGTGCAGCGAGATCAGCCGCGACACGGCTCCGGTGGAGATGGTCGCCACCGTCAATCAGGAGATTCAGCTGATCGACTTCGCCGATGCAGGCTGCGGCGACCTCGGCACCATTCTCCTGCGGGCGATCACCAAGAGGACGGACGTCAGCGATACACGCTTTCTCGACATTCGGCTGCAGCGGCTTCGCGTCTCCTATGTGAGAACCGATGGCGGGAGCCTGATTCCGCAGCCGTTCGTCCAGACGATCTCGGGAATCCTTCCCGTGAACGGCACGGCGACGCTGAACCGCTTCTTCGTCTTCGAAGTCAATGCGTTGACGCAGGCGCCCTTCGCGGCGCTCCAGCCCAACAACGGTGGTATCGATCCCGAGACCGGGCAGCCCTTCGTGAAGATGGATGTCATTCTCGAGATCTTCGGTGAGACTCTTTCGGGAGAGAACGTCGCAACCACGGCACGTTTCCCTCTCACGTTCTGCTTCAACTGCGGAGGTTGTCGATAACCAGCAATCGGCGTGACCATCAGACGCTCGATGAGGTACCGATTCATGCCAGGGGCGGGTGCAGGCGAGATTATGGGGGATAGGATGAAGACAATGCTTCGTTGGTCACTGATTTCGGCGCTGCTTGCGCTTGTACTGAGCGTCTTTGCCGCATGTCAGGGAGAGTCGCCGACGGCGCCGCCTCCGGGCGGTGGAGGCGGCACACCCCCGCCGGCCGGCGCGACCGTCACGATCACCGTCTCGAATCCCAATCCCCTGGTCTCCTCGATCACCAACGTCACCGCCACGGTGACGCAGGGGGGAGCCCCCGTTCCGAACGGCACCGCGGTGGAATTCAGTACCAACCTCGGGACCTTCGAGGACAGCGGCACGCAGACGACCATCCGCACGACGACCAACGGAGCGGCGACTGCCGTCCTCACGTCGGCCACGGCGGGTGTGGCGACCATCACCGTGCGAGTCAACAACGTGACACGGACTGCGACCGTGACGTTCCGCGATCGGACGCCGGACCCCGTACCGCCCGATCTGACCCTTGCGATCACGAGCATCACGCCCAGCAGCGGGCCTCCTGCCGGAGGCCAAGTCGTCACACTGAGGGGACGAAACATCCGCGAGCCGCTGCGCGTCCTGTTCGGGAATCAGGAAGCGCGCGTCATCTCCTTCACCGAGACCGAGATCAAGGTGGTCGTTCCTCCGATCAATCTCGGGACCGCCGAGCAGGCGCGCGAGGTGACCGTCACCGTATTCGGCGAGGCCGGCACCACGAGCGAGCAGCAGGCGACCGCACCGCAGCCGTTCCGCTACGAGCTCGATATTCTCACGCCGCAGATCACCGTCGTCACGCCGACGACGGGACCGAACGAGGGGAATACCCGCGTCACGATCATCGGGTCGGGCTTCCAGTCGCCGCTCAAGGTGTTCTTCGGCGCCGGCCCAACGGTCGTCGAGGCGCAGGTGCTCAGCGTCAACTTCTCGCAGATCGTGGTGATGACGCCGCCTGCGACCGGGCTCGGCGCCGGTCTGCAGAACACGGTTGTCCCGGTTCGCGTCCTCAACGTGGCCTCGAACACCGAAGCGACGCTGGCCGCGGCATTCCGCTACGGCCCGCTGATTCAGGTCAATGCGATCACGCCGGCCGATGGCCCGATCACGGGTGGAACGAGAATCACCATCGATGGCTGGGGCTTCGACGAACCGGTGGCCGTCTCCATCGGCGGACGCAGTGCTCAGGTCATCAGCGTTTCCGGGACGCAGATCATCGTCATCGCGTCGGCGGTGCCGACTGCCGCGTGTGCGGATATCGTGAACCAGGCAGTCGTCGTCACGAACATCGAAGAGGGAACGAGCGCGACGTCACCATTCGGCTTCAACTTCCGCGTTCTTCCCGCACTCATCACTTCGATCACGCCGAATCCGGTCATCGAGGGTGGCGTCGTCACCATCGGGGTGACCAATGCCGGAACGGGTGTCATCCGTTTGACCATCGGCGGTCAGCCGGTCGTGCCCACCGCGGTCTCCTCGGTCGGAAACGTCACGAACTTCACGGTTCCCGTTCCGACGACGCTGGTTCTCAACGAAGAGGACTGCCCTGGAGGCGGAAAGAAATTCGTCGATACGCAGTTCGACGTCGGATTCCAGAATCTCTCGACCGGCTGCGCGAACGTATTGCCTCTCGGGGTGACGATCACGCCGCTCGATACCAGCTGCCGGCTCGGCCCCGACGCCGCCATGACCATCGATCGCTCGAACTTCACGGCCAACGTCGGTGAGTGCCAGGACGGGAACCTTACGGTGAAGAACATCGGAACGGATCCGCTGGTCATCTCCTCGATCACGAGCGACAAGCCGGAGTTCACGATCATCGGAGTGGTTCCGGGGACGACGCTCGCTCCCGATGCCAGTGTGACGTACATCGTGCGGTTCTGTCCCACGGTGCCCGGGGTCATCACGGCGAACATCACGCTCGTCTCGAATGACCCGACCCCGCCCGATCCGCTCATCGTCCAGGGCGCGACGAACATCCCGGACGCCGTGCTCACGATCGACAAGACGAACTACATCGCCGACCTCGGCGGAACCGACGACGGTATTCTGACCGTGACGAACACCGGCACAGGGCCGTTGAATCTCTCGTCGATCTCCATCAGCGATCCCGAATTCTCGATCGTCACCGGCGGGCCGAATCCCGGCACGTTGCCGACGGTGATTGCGGCAGGGGACAACCGTACCTACATCGTTCGCTATGCGCCGACGGATACGGTGCCCGACACCGCGCAGATCACGATCACGAGCAACGATCCGACTCCGCCGCCGCCGATCACCATCCAGGGGACGACGACGGCTCCCGACATCGCGCTGTCGATCTCGAAGACCGATTACAACGCGTGTCCTGGTCCTGGTGGCGTTCCCCCCACCGATACAGGAATACTGACCATTACGAACGTGGGCACCGGACCGCTCACCGTGACCGCGATCCTGATCAGCGACACGGAGTTCTCGGTCTCCGGCGACTTTGCCACATCCATCGCCGCAGGTGCTTCGCGAGACTACACGATTACATACACACCAACGGATACCATTGCCGACACGGCGACCATCACCATCGTCAGCAACGATCCGGTCCCCCCGCCGCCGCTCACGATCACCGGCTCGGCCGACCCGCAGGATACGGGAGTCGCGATCACCAAGACCGACTACAACGCGTGTGTCGGCGGTACGCCCGACACAGGCACGCTCACGATCACCAATATCGGCTGTGCCGACCTGGTGATCAGTGCGATCACCGTTTCCGATCTCGAGTTCACCGTCACCGGTACTATTCCGATTACGCTCGCCCCTGGTGATTTCGCTGATTACACCGTCACCTACACGCCGACGGACACGGTCGACGACCCTGCCACGATCACCATCACCAGCAACGACCCGACGCCGCCGGCGCCGATTGCCATCCAGGGCAAGTCGGGCGTCCAGGATGCGGGTGTGAGCATCGGCCGGACGACCTACGCAGCGTGTCTCGGTGACACCGACACGGCAACCGACACCCTGCGCGTCGACAACCTCGGATGCGCTCCCCTGACGGTCAACGCCATCAGTTCATCCGATCCGGAGTTCAACGTTCCGTCGGCGTTCCCGCAGGTCATTCCGGCCGGCGGCTTCGCGCTCTTCACAGTCGAATACACGCCGACCGATCTGGTTGTCGACAACGCGACGCTCACGGTCGTCAGCAACGATCCGACTCCGCCGCCGGCGATCAATGTCACAGGCTCGGCGCTCGTGCCAAACGCACTGCTGACGCCGGAGAAGAACGCCTTTGCAGCATGCTTCGGCGAAACCGACGTGGCGGACATCACCGTTACGAATACCGGTGACTGCGATCTGGAGGTCACCGCGATCACGAGCAATCGTGACGAGTTCACCATCGATACATCCACGCTGCCCGATACGATCGCCCCGGGCGACTCCGTGTCGTACGAGGTCACCTTCACCGCTCCAATGACCGGTGTGGTGAATGCACAGATCACCTTCGTCACGAACGACCCGACTCCTCCGGGACCGGTCGCTCTGACAGGTACGGCGCTCGAGCCGAATGCTCTGCTCGAGATCGCTCCGTCGACTGTCTTTGCGTGCGTAGGCTCTACCGCGACGACGAACCTCAGGATCACGAATACCGGCACGTGTGACCTCGAGGTGACGAATCTCACGAGCAGCCATCCGACCTTCACGATCGACACGTCCACCTTGCCCGATACGATCGCGGCGGGGGCATTCCTCGACTACGAGATTACCTACACGCCGACTGTCAACGGCACGGTCAACGCGACGATCACGGCAACCACGAACGACCCGACGCCTCCCGGACCGGCGAGTGTCACCGGCATTACAGACCCGGCGCCCAACGCCTCGATGACCATCAGCAAGCAGACGTATTCTGCCGAGATCGGGAGCACGGATACCGGTGTACTCACGATCACCAACACCGGCTGCTCGACGTTGCAGGTGAACGCGATCAACTCGACCGACTCGGAGTTCCAGGTGACCGGCCTCTCCGGAACGATTCCGGGAACCATCGCACCAGGTGATTCCGAAACCTACACGGTCACCTACGCCCCGGTGGACAACGAGCCCGACAGCTCGAATCTGACACTCGACAGCAATGACCCGACCCCGCCGGCGGCCATCCCCGTGACCGGCAGCGTACCGCCGAACGCCGTTCTGGCGATCGACAAGACGATCTACTTCGTTCCGGTGGCACCGGGGACGGACACCGGGACGATCACGGTGACCAATACAGGAGGTGGGAGCCTGATCGTTCTCAGCATTACCGACGCATTCGATCCGAGTAACCGTTTCACCTACAGTGGACCGTTCGGCGTCGGGATACCCCCGAATACGAGCTTGATGTTCACGGTCACGTATACGGCTCCGGCTGCCGACGTTACAGCGGGGGTCGAGATCACGGTCAACACGAACGATCCGACCCCGCCGCCGGCACCCCACTTCATCGTGAGTGGGTCCTCACCGTAGTCGGTGAGGTCGAATATTGAACCGACTCCGAAATGACCGCCCGCAAGGGCGGTCATTTCACGTCAGGCAGCCCCGGGCAGGGCGGAACAATTGTTGCGCTGACAACGGCTTCAAGTGAGAATAGAACACGATCCCATGGCCGAACCGCAGACGACACCGAAGATCGAGGAGTTGCGCGCCCGCCTGCGCTCCGATCCGAAATCGCGCCTCTTCTATCCCCTGGCCGAGGAGCTCCGCAAGATCGGCCGCCTTGACGATGCGAAGGAAGCGCTCCTCAACGGCCTCGCCTCGCATCCTTCCTACCTCTCCGCCTGGGTGAGCCTCGGGCGCGTCCTCAAGGAGATGGACAACAATCAGGGAGCCGTCGACGCCTTCAACAAGGCTCTCTCCATCGATCCCGAGAACGTCGTCGCCGCACGCCTTCTCGGTGAGAGCTATCTGGCGCTCGGAGAGAAAATCGAGGCCATCAAGAAGTTCAAGCTCGTCGTCGCTCTCATGCCCGGGGACGAGGAAATGCAGGCCCGCGTCGAAGCGCTCGACCGCGAGCTGAATCCGGGAATGCGAGCAGTCCAGCCTGTGGAGGTCCCGGACCTCGACGAGACGTTGCTCGATACCGCCGAAGGGCTCGGCGAAGCGGGACAGACCACCACCGAGGAGCCTCTGGCAGACGAAGCTCCGCTCGCCGCTTCGGAACAACTCGGTCAGGCCGCGCGCGAGCCCGAGCCATCCGCCGGCGTGGTGACGAGTGTACCGGAACCGTACGAGACCACTCTGGTGCTCGAGGGCCTGCTGGGGGTGCCCGCCGCGGCCCATGAGGCAGTCTCTGCCCCCTTCGACGAGAAAGAGATGGAGGAGGAGGCGGGGGGGCAAGCAGCCCCGTTCGCTGAGGAGCCGGCCGGCGACGCCGACGAGGTCTTCGCCGCGAGTGCGACCGCCGAGTCGGTTGCCACTCCCGTCGATTCGAGCGCCGAGGAAGAGTCGGTATGGCTCGACGAGCCTGCGGAACGTGATGCCCCTGCCATGGAAGAGCCGCCACTGGGGGTTTCAGCCGGCGAAGCGGCCCCATTCAGTCTGAACGAATCCACCGCATCCGAAGTGGTCGGGGAGGAGCCGGGTGAGGTTCCGTCCCTCCCCTCTGCCGTCGATGCCGAGGCGGCGGACCAGATGGCGACGGTGACGATGGGGGATCTCTACGCATCGCAGGGATACTACGACTCGGCTCGGCGTATTTACGAGGGTCTGTTGCTACGGCAGCCTGGGAACGAAGAGCTGCGGCTGAAGATCGAGGCACTCCCCACGACGCCGCACGGGGAGCCGGTGATCCGGCGCCAGGAACTGGTGGGCCGTCTCGAGCAGTGGCTCGCGAAGGTGGGCCGGAGAGAGGCAGGGCGTGTTTAAGGAGCAACTGACGTCGATTCTGGAGAAGGTCGAGGGGGCGGTTGCCGCGAGCCTCGTCGGGCTGGATGGGATCGAGGTGGAACGTGTGGGTGATCGCGAGATTCCGCTGGAGACGCTCGCGGCCGAGTTCGGCTCGTTCGTCAAGTCGATCAGTCAGGCGGGAAGCGATCTCGATGCAGGGAGTGTGGAGCAGTTCTCGCTCGTCACCGAGAAGTACATTACATTTCTTTCGTCCGTCACGACGGAGTACTTCATACTGCTCGTGCTCCGGGCGGGGGGAAACTATGGGCGGGCGCGTTTCGAGCTGGCGAAGGCCCGCTTCGCATTGCGTGACGAACTGAGTTGAGGACGAGGCATTGAACTTCAAAGAACTACTCGAGTTGATCGACAAGGTCGCCGACCGTGGAATCGCCTCGGTGGAGATCGAGAAAGCAGGAGTGCGAGTCCGCGTCGATGGGAGAGTCTTCGCATCCGCTCCGGTGGAGGCGGCTCCAGGAGCCGTTGTGCAGAATCCCCTGCCCCTGCATCCTCCTGCGACATCCGTTGCGACTGCGGCCGCGGCGGCCGCCGCGGTCGAGGCGGAGCAGGAGGCTTCGTGGCACATCATCACCTCTCCGATCGTCGGAACGTTCTATCGTTCGCAGAATCCGGAATCGGAGGCTTTCGTCAGTGTGGGTGACCGGGTGGGCAAGGGGAGTGTTCTCTGCATCATCGAAGCGATGAAGCTGATGAACGAGATCGAGAGCGACGTCGACGGCGTCGTGATGAAGGTGTATCCGCAGAACGCGCAGCCGGTCGAGTACGGCGAGAAGCTGTTTGCGATCACGTTGTGAGCGGCCGAACCGGCGGCGCCCGCCCCGTTGCCGGCAGGTGACGGGGTAATCCTTCAGAAGAGACGACGATGTTTTCGAAGATACTGATTGCCAACCGGGGAGAGATCGCGCTGCGCATCATCCTCGCCTGCAAGGAAATGGGGATCAAGACGGTCGCCGTCCATTCCGAGGCCGACCGCGATGCGCTCCATGTCCGGTACGCCGACGATGACGTCTGCATCGGGCCGGCCAGTTCACGTCAGAGCTATCTGAGCATCTCCAGCATCATTGCTGCGGCGGAGATCACCGGGGCGGACGCCATTCATCCCGGTTACGGTTTTCTCGCCGAGAACGACCATTTCGCCGAGGTCGTTCGCGAGTGCCATCTGACCTTCATCGGTCCGGAGCCGGAATCGATTCGGCTCATGGGGGACAAGGCGGTGGCCCGCGAGACGGTCAAGCGAGTGAGCGTCCCCGTCCTTCCAGGAAGCGACGGCCAGCTGGAATCGATCGACGACGCGGTCTCGACCGCGCGCGAGATCGGTTACCCCGTCATTCTGAAGGCCTCGGCTGGTGGTGGCGGACGCGGGATGCGGATCTGCTGGGATGAGGGGGAGCTGATCGCGGCGTTTCACACCGCGCGTCTGGAGGCCGAGCGCGCCTTCGGTGTCGCCGACGTCTACATGGAGAAGTACCTCGAGCGCCCGCGGCACGTCGAATTCCAGATCTTCGGCGATCATCACGGTCGTGTCGTGCATCTCGGAGAGCGTGAATGCTCGATCCAGAGACGGCACCAGAAATTGATCGAGGAGTCGCCCTCGCCCGCGCTCGACGACGATCTGCGCAGGCGCATGGGAGAGGCGGCAGTGAAAGTCGCGCGCGGAGTTTCGTACAGGAATGCCGGCACGATCGAGTTTCTGCTGGACGGTCGCGATTTCTACTTCATGGAGATGAACACCAGGATCCAGGTGGAGCATCCGGTGACCGAGGCGGTCACCGGGGTCGATCTGGTCAAAGAACAGATTCGTGTCGCCGCCGGCGAGCCGCTTTCGATGCCGAAGGACGACATGAGACTGCGAGGGCATGCCATCGAGTTCCGGATCAATGCCGAGGATCCCGTCACGTTCGCGCCGCATCCGGGAAGAATTACGACGTTTCACGTTCCGGGGGGGCCCGGCGTACGCGTCGACACGGCCGCCTACGGCGATTACGTCGTCCCTCCGCACTACGATTCGCTCATCGCGAAACTCATCACGCATGGCAAAGACCGGACCGAGGCCATCGAGCGCGGTGCGCGGGCGCTCGAGCTGTTCATCGTCGAAGGGATCAAGACGTCGATTCCACTGCATCGGGCCATCCTGTCCGATCCGAGATTTCGTCGCGGTGATTTCTCCACGCGCTTCATGGAAGAATTCTCGAGGCCGTCGTGACTCTTCAGCGGTCGCATGTTCCCCACATCTATGCTCTGACGCCTCCTTCCGCCGGAGACCGCTGCCAGGATGTTGTGGAACAGCTCGTCGCCGCCGGGCTGCAATGGATCCAGGTCCGCGCGAAAGGGATCTCCGACGCCGAGCTCTTTCAGGCCGTCGAGCTGATCGCCGCCGCGATGCCGGCGAAAGTGCAGCTCTTCGTCAACGACCGCGCGGATGTGGCCCTCGCCTGCAGCGCCGATGGGGTGCACCTGGGCGAGCACGATCTTCCCCCCACCGCGGCGAGGGTCGTCGCCGGCGATCGGAAGCTGCTCATCGGGTACTCCACGCACTCTCTCGAAGCGGCCGTTGGAGCAGCAGCGGACCCGGCAGTCGACTACATCGCCATCGGGCCCATCTTCCGCTCTCCCACCAAAAACATCCGTCCACCCCTCGGCCTCGAAGTTCTCCGCCAGTTGCGTGACAAGACCGACAAGCCCGTCATTGCGATCGGCGGGATCGACGCCACGAACATTCGCATGGTCCTCGATGCGGGGGCCGATTCGGCGGCCGTCATCTCGGCCCTCTACGGCGATGGCGGTACGATCGTCGAGAATTCTCGGCGACTCCTCGAATCGGTGGAGCAGCGAGCTTGAAGATCTACCTCATCGGGTTCATGGGAGCGGGGAAGACGACGATCGGGCGCCTTCTCGCCGACCGCCTCGGCGTGCCCTTCTTCGATCTCGACGAGCTCGTGGAAGCTTCCGAGGGGATGTCGATCAAGGAGCTCTTCGCCGACAAGGGAGAGCCGCATTTCAGAAAACGAGAGCGGGATCTGCTGCAGTCGACACGCTACCTCGAGGATGCGGTCATCGCCACCGGCGGCGGGACCTTCACCTTCGAGGAGAACATCCAACTCATTCAGTCGGAAGGGCTCTCGATCTATCTGGCTGCGTCATTCCCCCTCCTTCTGAGTCGCATCGGCGAGAAGGCAGCCGAGCGGCCGCTCTTCCGCGACGAGATGGCGACGCATCAGCTTCATCAGAGTCGCCTGAAATTCTACAGGCTCAGCGATCTGACCATCGAGATCCGCGAAGAGGAGACACCCGAGGAGGTTCTCCAGCGAATCGTCATTCTCCTCCCGAAGGAGATTCTCGCAGGAGCCAGGCGGCGCGGAGGGCGTGTCTCGTGAGATCTCTCGTCGTCAGCGATTTGCACTCGAATCTGCCGGCCTTGACCGCGGTCCTCAAGAAGGTCCAGCGCAAGAGGATCGATAGGATCTTCTGCCTCGGAGACTTCGTGGGATACGGTGCGCATCCGAACCAGGTTCTCGACACGATGCGCAGCTTCAAGGCGACGAAGGTCTATGTTCGCGGCAATCATGATCGTGTCGCCGCAGGATACGACGAAGGGGAGGGGTTCAATCATGTCGCCCGCACCGCGGCTCTATGGACTCGCGATCGCCTCAGCGGTCCGAATCGACGGTTTGTCCGTTCGCTGCCTGTCGGACCTCTCACGACTCCCGACGGCGTAATGATCTGTCACGGCTCTCCCGCTGATGAAGACGAATATCTGTTCGGCGACTTTCACGCAGCCGCAGTGTTCGATGCCTTCGACGCAGCAATCACTTTTTTCGGCCACACGCATTTCCCCATGGTCTTCGCGCTCGATGAGAACGCCGGGACGATCGCGACGAACTACATTCCTGCCGGCGGAACGTTCCGGCTGGAAGAGGAGAAGAGATATCTGGTCAATCCCGGTTCGGTCGGCCAGCCGCGCGATCGGAATCCGCATTCGTCCTTCGCCATCTTCGACGACGAGCGGCGGACGGTTCAGTTCTTTCGCGTGCCCTACGACATTCGCCAGGCGCAGACGGCGATCCTCCGCGCTGCACTTCCACCGATCCTGGCTGGGCGTCTGGCCATCGGAACATGAGCGTCCCCGTCATCCCGAGCTCTGTAGCTCCTCGTAGGGACGAAGCATTTGCGCCAGGGACAGACCAAGAGGCTTGCGACGCCGCAAGGCAGCGCAATAGCTTCGTCCGGGTGCTTGCCATGAGCTAACCAAGCCCTGCGGGGAGAGCGGGCGTCTCGCGCCCGCCCCTGTCCCGAATTGCGAACCTCAGCGCGCAGTCGTTCCGGCGCGAGTGTCACAGCCTCGCAGTACTCGGGGGAAGCTATTGCGCTGCGCTGCGGTCATGCGAGCCTGTTGTGGCGGCGCTCGCGCAAATGCCTCGCCCCTGCGAGAGAGGTTGCAGTCACGTTGGTCGCGGTAGGAGGGGGAAGGATCTGCCGGCAACTCACGTTGATATAAATAACTTGTGGGCTTGTGACCACGTCCGGAGACACACTGTCCACTTTCGTGGAGTCGTCCCGCCAACGATCCGAGCTCGTCAAGAGGCAAGTTACTGGAAGTGTGGAACTTATTGGTGTAAGTCTACTGGCACGCGGAACGCAGGAGGGACGGTTCAGCCGCCCCGAGGAGACGAGTCCAATGCGAAGATCGACAATTCTCATCACAGCATCGATTCTGGCCGTTGCGCTTCCGCTCGCAGCCGATGACAAGCACCAGTCGTATGTGACCTATGACTCGGGTGGGAGCATCGTCGTCCAGCAGTTCGATGGACGTGAAGTCGAAGCGCGCGCGAACCTGCCGATTTTCCCGGGAGACGAATTTCGCACGACGCGTCGGGGACGAGCCGAAGTGCGTCTGGCTGATGGCAACGTGATGGCGCTCAGCCGCGACACGGCGGTCCGTTTCCAGTCGATTCTCGACAGTTACGAGGGGGAAGGCGAATCGACGGTCGCGCAGCTGCTCGGCGGACAAGTGATGGTTCATCGTCTCTCCTCGAGCAACACACCGTTGCGACTCGACACCGAGACGGCCAGCTATGCCAGTACACGTGATGCGAGCTATTCGGTCGAGACGCTGAATCGCGGGCAGGACGTGATCACTGTGTATCGCGGATCGGTCGAAGTGCGAACGCCGTCGCGAGTTGCACGATTGCGCGCCGGCGAGCGGGGCACGATCGACGGCGATGGGGTGCACGGAACGACGCAGGCTGGTGGCGCGATGGGTGACTTCGAGGATTGGTCTATGCGCCGAGCCGATCGTTACATGGGGCGAAGCAGTCGCTATCTCGACGCTCGTCTTGCCTACGCCGAGGATGACCTCGCATCGTACGGCTCGTGGGTTTACGCCAGCGACTATGGCAGCCATGTCTGGCGGCCGCGAGTGTCCTACGGCTGGCGTCCCTACTACTACGGTTCGTGGATCTCGAGCCCTTCCGGGGCTCTCGTCTGGGTTTCTGACGAGCCATGGGGCTGGGCGCCGTATCACTACGGGCGGTGGGCGTGGTCGAGCCGCTACGGGTGGGTCTGGATTCCGGGTGGGGGCTACGCTCCTGCGTGGGTCTACTGGGCCTTCGGTCCCACGTACGTCGGGTGGGTGCCGGCAGGATGGTTCGACTGCTATCGGCCGTACTACCCCTGGCTCTACCGTCCGCACGTGCGCGGAGGAATCAGCATCGGATTCGGGTTTTACGGGCGTGTCCGGCTGGGCAACGTCGATCTTCAGCCCTGGACTTTCGTCACGCCGGGCGTGCTCGTGTCGCGGCGTGTCGATCGCGCGGCGCTGACCACCGACGACATCAAACGGAGACTCGTGCGCGATGGTGATGGTGCTGCGATCGCCAAGGGATCCGTCCGTTTCGGTCGCGATGAATTGAGAGATCCGCATGCTGCGGTTCGGGAGATCTCCCGCCGCGGCATCGGAGGCGGTACCGGCAAAGAGGGCTCGGGGACCACGTCGGATTTGACTCCTTTTTTCCGGCGTGACCCCGAGCTTTCGCCGGCCGTGCGAGACCATGTTGCTCGCCTGAGTCGTCCTGCCGACGGGGGCGATGGTGTGCGGACACGGATCACGACAGGAGGCGGCGAGAGCGGCCGGATCATTCGAGGAGCCGACGGCAGCGGACGCGATGCTTCGCGGGTCGTTCCGCGAGCCGGAACCGGCGGAACCGAAGGGGGCACCGCGTCTCCGTCGGGCACGATCGGCCGCAGGCCTGCGAGCGGTTCCGACTCGCCGGCGACACAGACTCCGGGAAGGGCGATCGGTCGCGAGCGGGAAGGCTCGTCCACTTCCGGCGCCACGCCGAGAACACCCGGGTCAGTGCAGAGGTCGGACGAGGGCGACTGGAGGAGACTCGAGCGCCCGCGGACGGAAGGAGAGGTGTCTGCGCCGCGCACTGTGCCGCGGCAGCAGTCTTCAGGAGATCGCGAATGGCGGCGTGGCACCGTGCCGCGCGATTCCGCCGCGCCCGCGCCGGCGGCGGCTGGAGGGTCCTCGAGGATCGCGGCGCCACGCAGCTCGGGCGAGGAGCGCGTGACTCCGCGCGACGTTTCCCGACGTATCATCGATCAGATCGGGGGTCCCCGAGTCTCGCCGGCGAGTCCGGGTGCGAAGCCGAGCACGAAGGAGGCGCCACCGAGCTCCCGGAGCGCGCAGCCCCGTATCGAGAGCCGGCCACGTCAGGAGGCTCCGAAGCAGCGCGAAGCACCGAAACAGGAATCGAAGCCGTCTCAGGGAAGCGAGCGGCGCTCGATCAAGAGGGATTAGGCTGGCTGCGGGGCTCACACCCGACGCCCACCCTCGCTTCCAATGACACTGGCCGTGCGGTCATCCTGAACGAGCGCGGGGGGCGGGTGTGAGTGAAGGATCTGCGTTCTTAGACAGCTGCCGATCGCAGATTCTTCGCTCACGCCCACCCAACCGCCTCGCTCAGGACAGTGCGCCGCGCGGCTCACTGCGTCGCCGACCCAAGCCGCATTTGCAGGTCAATCACCACTTTCATTGATCTCGATTCGGATTCACTCCTACAATGGCGGCAGGCATGGCCGTCCGTGTTCTCTTCATCATCTACTGCCTCGAGGCAGGTATTTTTTTCGTCATGATTCCGTGGACGAGGTTCTGGGCGCTGAATCCGATCCTGCACACGGCGCCGATTCTCAATCTCCTGGTCGACAACGGGTTTTTCCGCGGCTTTGTCTCCGGCTTCGGAGTCATCCACATCGTCATCGGAGCCCACGAGCTCGCCCGCGTTCTCGCCGCGCGCAACTCCGGCAGATCGCGGTGAAGAGCTACGCCATCGCCAATGCCGGGCAAGAGGTCTCGCCTCGATTCGTCGAGCGCATCGCCCTTCTCTCCGAGCTCGGCGTCGACTACATCCAGCTCAGAGCGAAGAGTGCTCCGCCGCGCTTTGTCTTCGAGATGGCGCTGACCTGCCGTCGCACGATCGATCGAGCGACGACGAAGTTCGTGGTGAATGGCCGGGCGGACGTCGCGATCGCCGCCGGCGCCGACGGTGTACACCTTCCTGCCGACGAGTTGCCGGAAGACGCAGTGCGCCGCGCCGGCCCGTCGCTGATCATCGGTCGATCGTGTCATACGCTCGTCGAGTGCCAGGCGGCTTCCCGTGCCGGGGCGGATTACGTTTTGTTCGGTTCCGTGTTCGCGCCGCGGTCGAAGGAAGGAGAGGCGCGAGTCGACCGCGATCTGCTGGCGCGCGCCGCCACCGGGAGTGAGCTCGAGGTGTTCGCGATCGGCGGAATCGCGCGCGACAATCTCGAGTTCTTCCGAGGATTGCCGATTGCCGGACTCGCCGGGATCACCCTCTTCATGGAGGACGAGCCGCTCTCGGAGATCGTGCGCGAGATCGCTGCGCTTTAGCAGCGGGATTAGAAGCGGCCTGAGTAACGGTGCTACTCACGGTATAGACGGTGTAGAGGAAAGGACACCGCTCAGGATGACGGCGCGGCACATGTCCTGAGAGCGGGATGCGCCGAGGAGACTTGAGAAACAGCCGGGAGATCGGCGTGGCGTGCTGATGGATGCGCATTCCTGCGTTATCCTTCTGTCCAGCGCCGTTCCGGCGCGGGAGCGTGCATGGATCGAATCCTCATCGTCGAGGACAAGGAATCGCTGGCGAAGATGCTTCAGGAGACGCTCTCGGCGGAGAAGATCGAAGCCGATATCGCCCACTCTGCAGAGCAGGCGGAGCGCCGGCTCACCTCGGGTCAGCGCTATTCCGTCGTCCTGACCGACCTTCGCCTCCCTGGACGTGGCGGAATCGACGTTCTGCGACAGGTCAAAGAGATCGCACCGGAGTGTCCGGTCATCATCATGACCGGATACGGCACGATCGACGAAGCGGTCGAGGCGATGAAGCTCGGCGCGTGGGACTTCATTCAGAAGCCGATCGATACCGATCATCTGCTCTTCCTCATCGAGCGCTGCCGTGAGCACACGCGGCTCCGGTTCGAAAATCTCCTGCTGAAGGAGGAGTTCCAGAAGCGGCACGCCATGCCGGCGATCGTCGGTGAGGATGTGCAGATGAAGCGCCTTTCGACCGAGATTCAGAAGGTCGCCGGGACCGATGCCACTGTCCTGCTGCAGGGCGAGTCAGGAACGGGAAAGGAGTTGTTCGCACGTGCGATTCACCAGCTCTCCCCCCGGCGTGATCGAGCGTTCGTGGCCATCAACTGTGCCGCCATGCCGGAGACTCTGATCGAGAACGAGCTCTTCGGACACGAGCGCGGTGCCTATACGGGAGCTTCCAGCCGGCAGATGGGAAAGTTCGAGCTGGCCGACAGCGGCACGCTCTTTCTCGACGAGATCGGCGAGCTCGGCTTCGGTGTGCAGTCGAAACTGTTGCGCGTCCTTCAGGAGCGCAGGTTCGAGCGCATCGGCGGGACGGCGACGATCGATGTCGACGTTCGCGTGATCTGCGCCACGAATCGTGAGCTGAAGGACGAGGTGAAGATGGGCCGCTTCCGCGAAGATCTCTTCTTCAGAGTCCACGTCTTTCCGATCACCATTCCACCGCTTCGCGAGCGCCCGGCTGATTTCGATCCGCTCATCGACTTCTTCCTTCAGAAGTTCTCGCGGGAGCTCGGTAAGAAGCCGGCGCGCCTGAGCGATGATGCACGAAGCGCCATCCGGAGATATCCCTGGCCTGGGAACATCCGTGAGCTCGAGAATTGCCTCGAGCGTGCCGTGATCCTTTGCGATCGCGACATGATCACGCCGGAGGATCTCAACCTTTCGCTCGGACTCGAAGCGGAAGATCGTGATGATCTCGATCTTTCCGGCTCCCTGTCGGACGTAGTCGATCGAACAGTGCGCCGCGTGGAGAGGGCAAAGATCCGGGAAGTCATGCGGGTGACCTCCTCGCGCGCCGAAACGGCCGAACACCTCGGGATCGGCTATCGCACGCTGCTGGGAAAGATCCGCGAGTACGGGCTCGATGAGGAGCCGACCGAGACTCTCGATGAGCCTTGACGATCCGATTCCCACCTCGATCGAGGTCGTCCGCTATCTCAACGAGCGCTTCGAGATCCTCGGGCTTCCGTACCGGATCGAACAGATCGATGTTCTCCCGTACCAGAATCCGATGTGGTTGGCGAACTGGGACGTGCCGCAGCTCGCCGAGGCGCCCGAGCGCCAGCTCATCGAGCGAGAGCTTCGCGAAGCCCGTTGGAAGTTTCCGCAGGTGAGGTGGGATGGGTGAAGGGGGGATGGGTGAATAGCAGATGGCAGATCAGGCCTGTCCAAATTAGGGTCACGAAGAAAGTCGCCGGGGCTCCCGTAAACTGTATGTGTGCGACACAAAACAGGAAGGGAGACACCCGACGATGCGACCATTCTGCAGCGTTTTC
>DATKDP010000017.1:0-9013 GCA_035546335.1 Thermoanaerobaculia bacterium
CACCGTCGAAGGGGACGCGACGCGCCTGCACCGCCTTTACCCACGCGACTTCTGGATGACGGCGCGCTGACATCCGGCGTCAGAAGTGAGTCACGCGTGAGTGAGGGTCTCCGGGCGGCGGTGCCCCTCTCCCCACGACGATCTTCACGAGCGGGACGATGTGACCATGGGGAGAGGGGTCAGGGGTGAGGGGTTGCACAGACCAGCCAACGGTGATCGCCCCACCGACCTGTGCTACCTTGCTCACTCACGGAAACCTAGCGCGCAGGACCTGGCTGACATCGAACGACTCGAGGGAGCCGATGAAGACTGATTACTCTCCGGAGGCGATCGAACGGCGGCTCCGCGAAGTATCCGAATTGGTTCGGCTCGGGCAGGCGCTGAAAAGAACAGGCGACCAGATCAGGGAATCGCCTGCATGCGAGGAACGAAAGCCTGGTGCGCAGCCAGCCCGGGAGGACGACCCTGACTGACCTTCTCCCCATCAGCCCTCTTCACGAACAGGAAACTCTGACCACGCCTGCCATCCCGAGCGGGTGGTGGGCGGGAAAGCGAGGGATCTCCCCCCGGGTCCAATGCAAGGGAGAGCGGGCGTCCCGCGCCCGCCTCTGTTCCATCCGCGATGATTCAACCGACCCGAGTCACTCACACCATCGCCCGTCACCGGGCCGAAGATCGGAATCTTCGGCCACAGCCACGCCTCGCTCGCCGACACGCAGAGTTTTCGGCTCACGAGAGTGAGCGGCCCCATTGAAGCGCGGGTTGCCTGAGGGAGCGCGTTCGGTAGAATGCCCGCATGAGAGGTTCGGCGTGTGATTCGGTGGGTTCTCGTCTGCCGGGGAGGGAGACGGCGTTGCGATTCGATCGGCGTTGCGCCATCGCTGCACTTCTCGCGCTCATGGTTTCAGCATCACCCGTCGCGGCCGAGCCGGTGACGCTTCCGAATACGGAAGTGCGCCACCTGCGCGCGGAGGCGAACGGGATCGAGTACAAGATCTACGTCGCGCTTCCGCCGCGTTACGCTCAGGAAGGGCGGCGTTACGGCGTCGTCTATGCGCTCGATGCCGACTATTCCTTCGCCATCGCGAGGAACGTGGTCGAGCATCTGAGCGATCGGGACCATCTCGAGCCGCTGATCGTCGTCGAATCGCCTATGACGGCCCACCCCGGTACCGTCTGAATCGGACGCGCGACTACACACCGACGCACACGCTCGAAGGGGGATACGGCGCCAGGATGCAGAAGCACTCGGGGGGTGGGGCGAAGTTCAGCCGGTTTCTCAGCGAGGAGCTGATCCCGTTGATCGACCGGAGCTACAGGACGATTCCCCGCCGCAGGTCGCTGATGGGTCACTCCTACGTAGGCCTCTTCACCGCCTGGACTCTTCTCACGGAGACCAATGGGCTATTCGACCGCTTTCTCATCGTCAGTCCGTCACTCTGGTACGACGAGCGGATGATCTTCTCACTGGAGAAAAAGCTCGAGCGGAAGCTGTCGGGGCGCGTCTATCTCGCCGTCGGCTCGCGCGAAGGGAATGCGGAGAGAGACATGGTGGCCGATCTGGAACGCTTCGCGTCCGCCCTGCGCCGGCACGATGCGCGTTCGTCATGAAGTGCTCCC
This sequence comes from Thermoanaerobaculia bacterium, assembly GCA_035546335.1. Classification (GTDB taxonomy): domain Bacteria; phylum Acidobacteriota; class Thermoanaerobaculia; order Gp7-AA8; family Gp7-AA8; genus DATKDP01. The sequence continues at coordinate 1,621 of DATKDP010000017.1, forward strand.
GGACGAGACGCACAATTCCGTTTTTCCATCGGCCTTCTCGCGCGGTCTGCGCTGGTTGTTCGATGGGCGGTAGCCGGCCGGTCTGACAAGTCGAGTTGCCAGCACGCCGGAGGAGCGCGGCTCCGTCTCTTCCCCTGGCGTCTCTTGTTCCATGCCGGCGTGCGCGCTGAACCCAACTGCCCAAAATGTCCCGAGTGGGCGTATCCTGCTGGTGACGGAGGGAACCGAATCGCGCAGTCTGGAATTCGGATGTCCGCGAGATGTTGCAGCTGCCCTGCGAGAGGTAAGGAAGAGGAGCGAAGATCAACGTGCTACCCGAGGTATTCGAGTGCCCGCAGTGCCAGCGACAGTTCGTCTTCGAGCTGGTCGAAGGGGTGGAGAATCGCTCCATCCATTGCCCGCAGTGCAAGCGCTATCTGGGTGAGAAAGACGTCAACTTCATCCTGGTGACGGAGATCGAGGAGCTGATGGAACGATTGTCGTTCGAGCGCGATCGCCTGGAAAAGGACGAGGCGCTCTACACATTGACCGACTGCGATGCGGAGCTTCGCGTCTACGGCACCGAGGTCCACAAGGTCGTCGATATTCTGCGAAGGGCCGTTCGCGAGCTCGACGCGCTCAAGCACTCCTACGAGTAGATTCCTCTTCCGTACGCAGGATGCCGCGCTCTCGATCAACACCTCCCGCCGCCCCCCTTTCCGGAATCGTCGTCGCCGACTTCTCCCGCGTGCTCGCCGGCCCTCTCTGCACGATGATGCTCGCCGATGCCGGCGCCCGGGTGATCAAAGTCGAAGCGCCGGGAGGGGGCGACGAGACGCGCCGATGGGGCCCCCCTTTTCTCGAGGGAGAGAGCGCCTACTTTCTGTCGGTCAACCGCAGCAAGGAATCGCTCACTCTCGATCTGAAGTCGGAGGCCGGCCGCAGCATCGCGGCAACGCTCATCGAGCGCGCCGACGTCGTAGTCGACAACTTCCGCCCCTCCCAGCGTTCGCGCCTCGGGCTCGGAGCCACACGCGAGAGCAATCCGCGCCTCATCCACTGCTCGATCGTCGGGTTCGAGTCCGGCAGCGAGGATGCGACGCTTCCTGGTTACGATCTTCTCGCCCAGGCTCGTTCCGGCCTGATGGCCATCACCGGCGAGCCGGAAGGAGAGCCGATGAAGGCCGGCGTCGCCCTGGCGGACGTCCTCACGGCACATTACGCGCACGGAGCGATCAACGCGGCGCTCTTCGCGCGCGAGCGGCATGGGGGAGGGGCGTCGATCGAGATTTCGCTCTTCGGTTCCATGCTCGCGTCTCTGGTGAACGTCGGGCAGAGCGTTCTGGTCACAGGGAGGGAAGCGAAACGCTACGGAAACGCGCATCAGTCGATCGTGCCGTATCAGCTGTTTCATGCTTCCGATCGTCCGTTCGTTCTGGGCGTCGGAACGTCGCGTCACTTCGCCGATCTCTGCACGCACGTGATCGGGCAGCCGGAGCTCGGCGCCGATCGGCGCTTCGCCACGAACGAAGCGAGGGTGAGGAACCGGGAATTCCTCATCGCCATCCTCGAGAGTGTGTTCCGACAGAAACCGGTGCGCACCTGGCTGCGCCTCTGCAGGGCGCGCGACATTCCGGCAGCCCGCGTCGACGGGGTGAAGGAAGCATTGCAAAGTGATGCCGGGCGCCGCCTGACCGGCGAGATCGTTCATCCGGCGGCGGGAGCGTACCGCGCGACTCGAAGTCCGATCCGTCGCGAAGGGGAGCTCGCGTCGATCGGCAGTCCGCCGCCTCGACTCGGCGAGCACACCGACCGGCTGCTCGGGGAGCTGGGTTTTTCGAAGCGGGAGATCGGCAGGCTGCGGAGGGAGGGAGTGGTCTGAGTCGCTCAGGCCTCTCGGTGGCGTGGGGTAGTTGACCTCAAATTGCGGATTGGAACAGGGGCGGGCGCGGGACGCCCGCTCTCCCAGAGCCTCGAGCCTCGAGCCTCGTACTACGGCACGTACTCCGGCTCCGGTGCGTAGTTGAGGAACCTGGTGATGTCGTTGCGGAAGACGAGCTTGAAATCGCCGATCGGACCGTTGCGCTGTTTGCCGATGATGATCTCGGCGATCCCTTTCTCCTCGGTCTCGCGGTTGTAGACTTCGTCGCGGTAGATGAACGCGACCAGGTCGGCGTCCTGCTCGATCGAGCCCGATTCGCGAAGGTCGGCGAGCTGCGGGCGGTGGTCGCCGGTCCGCTGTTCGGGACGGCGTGAGAGCTGCGAGAGCGAGAGCAGAGGGACGTTGAGCTCCTTGGCGATCGCTTTGAGGCCGCGCGAGATCTGGGAGATCTCCTGATTGCGTGATTCGATCTTCCCTTTGCCCTGGATGAGCTGCAGATAGTCGACCATCACGATGTCGAGCGAATGCTCCATCCGGAGGCGTCGCGCCTTCGCTCGCATTTCCATGATGTCGATCGCCGCCGTGTCATCGATCCAGAGTTTCGCTCGTGCCACGCGGGCCGAGGCCTCGGCGAGATCGCGCCAGTTCTTCTCGGAGAGAATGCCGGCGCGGATCAGATGATTCGGTACGCCCGCTTCGGAGGAGAGGAGGCGGAGACCGAGCTGCTCCTTCGACATCTCCAGCGAGAAGATGCCGACCGAGTAGAGTTTCTCCTTCGCCCCCGCTTTGTCGGGGATGGCCATCGCCTCGGCCATGTTGAGCATGAAGGAGGTCTTGCCCATCGAGGGGCGCGCCGCGAGAATGATGAGGTCCTGCTTCTGGAACCCCGACGTGAACTCGTTGAAGCGGTCGTAGCCGGTTGGAATCCCGGTGAGCATCCCGCTGGAATGATGGAGCTGTTCGATCGCCGTCATGTTGCTCTTGGTGATCCGGTCGATGGCGATGAAGCCGGTGTCAAGGTTGCGCTCGGCGATGTCGTAGATGCTTTTTTCGGCGATGTTGAGAACGTCGGAGGGCTCGCTCGGAGCATCGAGTGCCGCCCGCATCACGCTGCTGCCCATCAGAATCAAACGCCGCAGCGTCGACTTCTCTCTCACGATCCGCGCATACCGCTCGACGTTGGCGATGTCGGGAATGCCATCGACCAGCGACGAGATGTAGGCCGAGCCTCCGATGGCGTCGAGAGCACCGCGCTTGGCCAGCTCGTCCTTGATCGTCAGGATGTCGATCTCGCGGTTTCCTTCCGCGAGATTGGTCATTGCGCGGAAGATCGTCCGGTGGGCATCCTTGAAGAAGTCATCCGCGTCGATCGTTCCCAGAACGCGATAGAGGGACCCGTTGTCGATCAGAACCGATCCGAGAACCGATCGCTCCGCCTCCGGGTTCTGAGGCAGCGGTTTATCGAGGGACAGTTCGGAGACTGCTACCGACATTTTGGATTCGCGGATCGTAAACGACGTTTCGTCCGAAGGGGGGTTTCGCACATCGCGCTCACAGCCCCTTCACAACTTTTCATCAGCTCTTCTCGCCGCTTGCGCACGCGCGGTGCGCCCTTTTCGGGTTCGTTCGCCTCGCCGCAAAAAACTTTTCCACAGCACACGATTTCGTTCAAAAAAAGCTTGACACGCTTTCGCGCGCGTGCAGTCGCGCTCCGCAGCCGGCGAAAAACACCGCGCGGCCGCGAAGCGGTCTCGAATCACCTCCGGTTCCATCGATTCCTCGTCGCTTCCCTTGGCTGCCGGGCATTCCGTGCCGTCGCCGTCGCGACAGGATCGCTACCCTCACTGGAATCACGGCCGCCGGATTACACTTCTTTTTTCCACAGCAATTCTACAACTTTTCCACAAGGTTCAGGGAAGTGATGTGATCGATTCTGCAGGCAGTTGACGATCGGTCTCCGCAATGGGCGCCAGAGCGGATTCATACTGGTTATCATCAATGATTGACAGGACTTGATTTCGTGACCAATACCTCGCGCCGCGGCGTTCGGTCAAAAGGGATCGGACGGCGCGCGAAATCGCGGGTCGCCTCGGGCTGTTCCCATTCGCGCCCTCGCCAGGGTCACACTCGAAATACGAACGGATTTCCGGAGGAACGATGAAGCACGCCGCAGTCTCGACGCTACTCGCAATTCTGATGATGTTGCCGCTGGCGGCTCGCGCCCAGCAGCCGGCCTCGGCGGCCACGCCGCCGGCGAAGATCGCCGCCAACGTAAATGGCGAAGTGATCACGGTGGCGGAGCTCGACCGGCTCTACGATGGACTGAGCCCCGAGATGCGCGAGAACTACGATCGCGCCGGTGGCAAGGCGCAGTTTCTCGACTATCTGATCCGGAAGAAGCTCGTGCTGCAGGAAGCGATCAAGGCAGGATTCGACCGGCGGCCCGACGTGCAGGAGTCGTTGCGCACGGCGCGGGAGTCGGTTCTCTTCGATCGCTACATCCGCGACGTCGTCGCCGCATCGATCGTGACGGAAGCAGACATCCGGAAATACTACGAGGACAACAAGGTCGATTTCAGCCGCCCTCCGATGATCAAGGTGAGGCACATCATCGCCACGCCGCAGGACGGGCCGGTCACGAACTCGACTGGGAGCAAGGCGAAGACTCCCGACGAGGCGATGGAGAAGATCAAGAGCCTCGCAGCGGCGCTGCAGACGGGAGCGAAGTTTGCCGATCTCGCCCAGCAATATTCGGAGGACGGCGTTGCGATGTCGGGCGGCGATCTCGGATGGGTCGAGCCGGGACGGATGGTTCCCGAGTTCGAGCGCGCGGCCTTCGCGCTTCGCAAGGGAGAGCTGAGCGGGCTGGTCGAGACCCAGCACGGTTACCATCTGATCTGGGTCGAGGACCGTCGCGACGGCGGAATCGCACCGTATGACGACGTGCGGGGGGCGATCCGGGAAGAGCTGCTGGCGGAAAAGGCGCAGAATATTCTCTCGGCTGTCAACCTGCTTTCTCAGGAGCTTCGAGCACAGAGCACGGTGATGGTGCACACGGAGAACTTCTGACGGCCTCGATGTCCCTATAATCGGTGCATGGCGCTGCTCACGGCATCGGGGCTGTCGAAGACGTATCGCAACGTCGAGGTTCCCGTTCCGGTTTTCGACGCGCTCGATCTGTCGGTCGAGCGCGGAGAGATGCTGGCGGTCGTCGGTCCTTCGGGCATCGGCAAGTCGACGCTGCTGCATCTTCTCGGAGGTCTCGACCGGCCCGATGAAGGGACGATTCGCGTGGGCGAATACGATCTGACTCGGATGTCGGGGGACGAGCTGGCGAGATTCAGGAACCGGAACGTCGGATTCGTGTTTCAATTCCATCATCTCCTTCCGGAGTTCGATGCGGTGGAGAACGTGGCGATGCCTGGATGGATTGGAAGAATTCCTCGGGAGGAGGCGTTGAGAAAGGCGGCTGAGCTTCTCGACGAGCTTGGACTCTCAGGTCGCGAACATCACTTCCCGAGCCAACTGTCCGGGGGCGAGCAGCAGAGGGTTGCGATCGGGCGGGCGCTGCTCACGAGTCCAATGCTGTTTCTGGCCGATGAGCCGACCGGGAATCTCGATTTGAAAACGAGTGAGCGCGTGTTCGAGCTGATGCGGGAATGTCATTTGAAGCGCAATCTGACCTCGATTATAGTCACTCATAACCAGGAGCTGGCCGCGCGATGTGATCGGATGTTCGAGATGAAGCACCGGAGCGTGTTCGAGAATGTTCGAGAAATATAACGAGAAAGCGCGACGAGCACTCTTCTTCGCCCGCTACGAGGCCTCGAAGCTCGGCTCCCGCGTGATCGAGTCCGAGCACATTCTTCTCGGCGTTCTCCGCGAGGGAGAGGAGATCATCAAGGAGATCTTCTCCCGCTTCAACGTCAAGCCCGAACAGATCCGGAGGGAGGTCGAAGGCGATCGCCTCTTCGTCGATCGAATCTCCTCGTCCGCCGAGCTGCCGCTGTCCGAAGAGGCGAAAAAGATCCTCGCCTACGCGGCTCACGAAGCGGAGTCGATGCTCCACCAGTACGTCGGCACCGAGCACCTGCTCATCGGCATTCTCCGGGTCGAGTCGTCGACCGCCGCGCGCATCCTCACAGCCAAGGGACTCAACGTCTACGGCGTCCGCGAAGAGACGATCTCGGTGCTGAAGGAACGGGAAGCCGACAAGCAGAAAAAGGAGCTGCCTTTTCTCGCCGAGTACGCGCGCGATCTGACGCAGATGGCGCACCAGGGTCTGTTCGATCCTCTCATCGGCCGCGAGAAGGAAGTCGAGCGGATCATTCAGATCCTCTCACGCCGGACGAAGAACAATCCGATCCTCCTCGGCGAGCCCGGCGTCGGAAAAACGGCCATCGTCGAAGGGCTCTCGCAGCGGATCGTCGACGGGAACGTCCCCCTGTTCATCGCCAACAAGAGGATCCTCTCGCTCGACCTCTCGCTCATCGTCGCCGGAACGAAATATCGCGGACAGTTCGAAGAGCGGCTCAAGGGAATCATCAAAGAGCTCAAAGAGAACAACGACATCATCATCTTCATCGACGAGATCCACTCGCTCATCGGCGCCGGATCGGCCGAGGGCTCGCTCGATGCGGCGAACATCCTCAAGCCGGCGCTTTCACGCGGCGAGATCTCCTGCATCGGCGCCACGACCATTCGCGAGTACCGTCGCTACATCGAGAAGGACCGTTCGCTGCTCCGCCGCTTCCAGGCGATCAACGTCGCGCCCCCCAACGAGGACGAGACCTTCCAGATCCTCGAAGGCGTCAAGGAGCGCTACGAGGCATTCCACAAGGTGAAGTACTCCGATCAGGCGATCCGCTCCGCGGTCTATCAGTCGAACCGCTACATCACCGATCGCTTCTTTCCCGACAAGGCGATCGACATCCTCGACGAGGCGGGAGCGAAGGTGAAGCTGCGACGCGTCGCAGACACGCAGAATCTCCGCCGCCTCGAGTCGGAGATCCGCTCGATCGTCAAGGAGATGAAGAAGGCGATCTCCGACAAGGATTTCGAGAAGGCGGTCTTCCTTCGCGAGCGCGAGATCGAGCTGAAGGAGGAGATCGAGCGGCTCAAGCAGGAGCGCGACACCTCGGGCGACGAGCTGATGGAAGTCACCAAAAAGGACGTCGAGGAGATCATCTCCTCCTGGACCGACATTCCGGTGACCTCGATCGAGGCCGATGAAGCGGCGAAGCTGATCCAGATGGAAGAGATTCTGATGCGCCGCATCGTCGGACAGGACAAGGCGATCCGCGCCATCTCGCGCGCCATCCGCCGCTCGCGCCTCGGCGTCGCCTCTCCCAACCGGCCGATGGGCTCGTTCATCTTCCTCGGATCCTCGGGGGTCGGAAAGACCGAAGTGGCCAGGCGGCTCGCGGAGTTTCTCTTCGGATCGAACAAGCACCTGGTGCGGTTCGACATGTCGGAGTACATGGAGAAGCACGCCGTGTCGAAGCTGATCGGCTCGCCGCCCGGGTACGTAGG
>DATKDP010000018.1:0-19790 GCA_035546335.1 Thermoanaerobaculia bacterium
AGCGCCGCCGTGACGATGACGATGAGCCGATTGCGGAGAGACCACTGAATGATGCGATCGATCATTTGAAGGCAGAAAGCAGAAGGCAGAAGGCAGAAGTGCCTTTCGCCAAGCGGCTACTGCTTCCTCCATTTCTTGATGGGGGATACGACAATTGCGATGAGCTGCGATGTTTCGTTTCTGAGTAGATCGAGTTTGCGATGACGTCGGCGTCGCGCTGCGATGGAAGTGCAGAACAAAGCCTGATGATCCGCAATGAGAATTCACGAGTCCGATCGCGCAAGTCCATTTCTGCCTTCTGCTTTCTGCCTTCTGCTTTTCAATGCGCGTGACCGTGCGCGGGCACGGCTCCCGATGCGGCCTGCAGCCGGATGTTGTACGCGCCGCGCGTGACGACGCGATCGCCGGGCTTGAGTCCTTCGAGGATCTGCACGAGATCGCCCTGACGCGTGCCGACTTTGAGCGGCCGGCGCTCGAACAACTCGCCTTCGAGCTCGACGTACGCCACCGGCTGGCCGTCTTCATCGACGACGGAGGAGAGCGGGATGACGATTCCGCGTTGCGTCGTGGCGGTGAAGACCTGCGCGCGTACGAACATGCCGGACTTCAGTTGTCCGTTCGGGTTCGGCACCTCGAAGATGAGCGGCAGCGTGCGCGTCTTCTCGTTCACGACGCCGCCGGATGCGACGACACGGCCGCCGGTTGTGGGGCTGACCTCGAAAGCGCTCGGAAATCCTTCCGGCTGGAACCAAACGCTGTTCGACATCTGCACGTGGCCGATCTGTCCTTCGGGAATCTGCAGCTCGAGCCAGAGCCGCGAGAGGTCGACGACGTGGAACAGCTCGCGTCCCTGCTCGATGAACTCGCCCGGCGCGACCGTCACTGCGACGATCGTTCCGGCGACCGGCGAGCGCACTTCAAAGCGTCCGCCCGACTCGCCGCCGGTGGCGCTCTGCGTACCGCGATACTGTGCGAGACGGCCTTGCGCGGCCTGCAGATCGGCGCGCGAGGTCTGTTCCGCGCGCCGCGCATCGGTGACGCGGCGCTCGGGGATCGCTTCCTGCGCGAGCAGCGCTTCGAGTCGTGCGCGTTCGGCCTTCGCCTGCTGGAGCGCGATCTGTGCGCGCTGCACGTCGAGGTTGAGCGACGACGGATCGACGTCAGTCGGCACGCGCTGGGCGATGGCGCCGAGTACCTGATTGCGCGCGACGGTCATGCCGATCTGCGGATACGTGCCGCGCGCGAGGAAGCGTCCGCCCGCAGGTGCGCCGATGCGCGCTTCGCCATCGGGGCGAGGACGGAGGACGCCATTCGCGGGGACGGACCCGCGCACTTCGCCTTCCGCAACGGGCGCGGTCGCGAACTCCGTCTTCCACTGCTGTTCCTTGAGATAGACGATGCCGCCGCCCTCTTCCTCTTCCTTCGGCGCGGCTGCGATCGCCGCCTGCTCCGACTCGAAGACGGTCATGAGGCCGAGGTCGTGGCGCGAGACCTCGCCGTCGAAGACGATCTCGAAGACGAGCCGCCGCTGTCCCGCATGCTGCGGCTTGGCGATGGGGCGGAAGATGCCGGGGACGCTCGGCGCGGTCGCGCTGAAGCGCTCTACCGGTGCGCCGCCTTCGCTGAGGATCGCCGTCACCGTTCCCGACGCGAGCGGCTTGAAGTCGGAGAGCCGCGTGACATGCGCGGCGAACGCCGACTCGGCGCCTTTGGCGAGCGCGTCGAATTCGACGAACAGCTCCGTGCGACCGGTGAAGTGCGTGAACGACAGCGCCTCGCGCTCCGGCGCTTTCGCTTCCTCGTGCTCGTGCTTGTTGCAGGCGAGTGCCGCCACGACGAGCAGCAGGACGCCGGCTCGTTTCATGTTCTTCATCGGACAATTCCTCCAAGGGCGCGCGTCAGCTCGATCTCGGCTTCGCGTGCGCGTTGCTCCAGCTCTGCGGCTTCAACTTCCGCATCGAGCGCGGTGCGATAGGCGTCCAGCAGTTCGAGGATGCCGACCTCGCCCGCGCGATACGCGGCTTCCGCCGTTGCAGTGAGACGCTCGGATGTCGGCAACGCCTGCTCGCGGAAGAGGCGCGCCGCAGTGCGCAGCTCGCGCGCTTCCGCCGCGAGGCCGCCGACTTCACCGCGTGCGCGCGTGACCAGGAGCGTGCGCTGCGCGTTGAGGATCGCCAGCTCGGCGTTCGCGCGCAGCAGCTCGTCCTGGTTGCGGTTGAAGATCGGCAGGCTGACGCCTGCACCGAGGATTGCGCCGCTCGCCGCGTCGGTATTCTTCATGCCGGCGGTGAGGTCGAAGAGCGGCACGCGCCAACGTTGCGCGGCCTGCTGATCGAGCGTTGCCGCTTCCATGCGCCTGGCGATCGCCGCGACGTCGGGCCGCTGCTCGACCCGCGCGGTCAGCTCCGCGTCGGCCGGGATCTCCGGCGGCGTCGGCCGCTGCAACGAGACTCCGTCGAGGTTCTGGGCGCCGAGGAAGGATGCGAGGCGTCGTTGTGCCGCGACGAGCGCGCCGCGTTCGGCCGCGAGTCGCGCTTCCGCGCCGATACGCTCGCGTTCCAGCCGCCGGCGGTCATACCCGGAGACCTCACCGCCGGCTTGCAGTCGCGCCGCCGTTTCAGCCGCAGCGCCGATCTTCTTCGACCATTCCGTCAGCGCGCGTACCAGCTCCTGCTGATTCGCTGCGCGACTGAACTCCGATCGGACGATGCGCGCGAGGTCGAGTTGCTGGCCCGCGACCTCTTGCTGAGTCGCTTCCACGCGCAGCTCGGCGGCTCTTCGTCGCAACGTTCGCCGGCCCGAGAAGTCGAACGACTGCGAGAGCGTCAGGAACTGCTCGGTCTCGGCGCTGCTTTCACTAGTGCTTTCGCGCGTGTAATCGAGGGTCGGGTTGGGCCAGCGGCGCTCGCGCTCGACATAGCTACGCGCGAGATCGAGCTGCGCCGCGCTGAGCGCGACGACGCTCTGCGAGGCTTGCGCGATGCGCACGGCATCATCTTCGGTGAGCTCGTTCGGGACCGTCTGTGCGCTCGCCGTCGTAACGGTGACGAGCACGAAGCTAGAAAGGAAGCATAGAAAACGCAAAGTCCACTCCTGTCGCAGAAACGCTTACGGGGCGCTTGCGGGGAGTGGATTAGATCAGGAAGGTTGAGAGGAGAGGCTGGAGACCGACGTCGTCATCGATGCGGATGGCGCCGTGCGCCATGACGTTGCGTTCGGCGCGGACTGTTCGGATCGATGTCGCAGGACATTGAGCAACCACGATGCGCACGGCGGAAACGCTAGGGGTCTCTGCCACCGGGGGGGACGAATTCACGATTGGATGTTCGTGGCCCCCATGGTCGGCCTGTGTCACGCCCGCGGGCATCCTTTTGTCGTCATGACCGTGCAGATCGTGAAGAACAACATGCAGCGTCACTGGCGCGCCCAAGAGCACGAGGGTGATCACAGCAACGATTCGAACCGTCGATCGACGCATCAAAGTATCAGTGTACTGAAAGAGGGACGATTCGCCAGGTATTCCGAATGATGCAGGGCATCGCAGAATGTGTGCACACCAGTTTACCACGGTGCTCTCGGTCCACGGCCGTCAACGAGTATCGAAAAGGGCGCTTTAGACGGCCGCTTAGACACCCTGAAATGAAAGCGGCCCGGCAGGTCGCCGGGCCGTCGCGCAACCAGCTCGACCTTCCGGTCGGCGGAGACGTCGCCGATGAGCGTCCCTTCGAGTTGCGGTCGGAGAGACTGCCGCGGGAAGTCGTCTGGAGCGGGCGACGGGAATCGAACCCGCGACACCAAGCTTGGGAAGCTTGTACTCTACCAGCTGAGCTACGCCCGCTCGACGATGCAATTCTATAACAGATTCTGCGGCATGACGCTCGGGCTCATGCATGCAAACCTTGCCGTCATCCTGAGCGAGGCGGCTGGGTGGCGTGAGCGAAGGATCTGCGATCGGCAACTGTCTAAGAACGCAGATCCTTCACTCACACGCGCACACCGCCCTCGTTCAGGATGACGGCACGGCCGTGTCTTCCGAAGCCAGGAAACGGCGATGCGCGCGGAGCGCCGTTTCCGGGCTCTGAATGACAGGCGTCAGCCGTCAGCGCCGCTTGATCGGGAGGCGCGAGAGCTCCGCCTGGGCGGCGGCGATCCGCGTGGAGGCATTGCGGTCTCGCGCGATGCGCTTTTTGATCGACGGAAGTCTGGTGTACACCTGCGTCGAGAGAATCGACGCATGACCGAGCATCTCCTGCACGTCACGAATATCCGCACCGCTGTCGATCAGCATCGCGGCCATCGTGTGCCTCAGAGCATGGGGCGTGATGTGCCTCTTGATCTCGGCGATCCGCACATGCTTCTTGAAGATGTTCTCGATCGAGTAGATCGTGAGACGCGTCCCCGAACGGCCGACGAAAAGCGCGGATGTCTCGAGATCGCGCTCGCTCCGGTGATGAATGTAGGCCTCGAGGGTCGCGAGCAGCTCGTCGGAGGAGATCGGAATCATGCGAGCGCGCGTCGTTCTTCCGGTGATCCGGAGAAAACGACCCGACAGGTCGACATCGTGAACGTCGAGTGCGACGAGCTCGCCGATGCGGATCCCAGTCGAGAAGAGAAGCTCGATGATCACGTTGTCGCGAACGGCGCAGAAGTAACGGTTGCGACCCCCCTGCGAGCGCTCGCGATGCGACTCGAGCCGCTCGATCTGCTTCTTCGGGGCCGTGAGCAGCATCGTGACCTCACGTCGCGAGAGGACGACCGGGACGCGGCTCTCCACCGGCCGCTTGATCTTCAGCATCCGGGCCGGCGATTCGGGAACGACGCCATGATCCTCGAGATAGCGGAAGAACACCTTGATCGCCGCGACCTTGCGCCGGATCGACGTGTCGCGGTAAGGCCCGGTGCCCAGCTCGTCGATGTAGGTCTCGAGGTCGGCATGAGTGATGTTCACCATCTCCGCGGCATTCACATGACGGGTGAACTGCTGCAGATCCGACTGGTAGGCACGCAGAGTCCGGTCGGACAGATTGCGCACAGTCTGCCCGTGAGTCAGAAAACTCTCGATCGCTTCTCGCACATTCATCGACAACTCACATCTCCGATTTTGGGGAGCCAGAGTCGCAGTTTTACGGCTCTCGAACTGTTTGTCAAGAAATGTCTTATTTTGAAATACTCGCGCTCCGGAGTACGCTCGGTTTCCGGAGCCTGTTTCCGGGCCGGCGGCCGGCCTACGGGACCGATAAGTGATGCGAGGACAACGACTTCACACGCGACTGACCGTTCCCTCGGACGCTGCCCCCCTCCGCGAGCTCTACCTGCGCGACCAGGCGCCGCCCGACCCGATCGAGCCGGCAAGCGGGATGATCGGGAAGATCGCCGGCAGGGTCGTCGCCCATCTCGCCTTTCGCCGCGAGCGGGCGACCCTCGAGATTCTGCACGTTCATGTCGACCGCGAGTACCGGCGCAAACGCGTGGCGCGCGGTATGCTCATCGAGCTGGAGCGCATCGCCAAGGCCGAGGGTGTCGAGGAGCTCGGAGTCGTCGCTGAGTGTGCTCTGGCAGGACTGTTCCGGCAGCTCGGATTCATCCCCGCCGGTGAAACGTTGCACAAGAGAGTCGGGAAGGGAAACGGGGCGTGATGTCGAAACTCGCGGCACTGATCATCGGATTCGTCTGGATCGTCGTCGCATGCGGTCCGGCTCCCGGCAATGTCGAGGTCCCACGGCTCGAATCGATCCCGCCCCAGGAGTCGATTCCGGAAACCTTCGAGGAAGTGGCGAGAGCGGATGAAGCGGGACGCGATCATGCCGTCGAAGCCGCGCTCGTGCGAATGGCACAATCGGACGATGGGCGCACGAGGGGGAGGGCGCTCGTGCAGCTCGCTCTCCTCTATGAGGAGGCGAAGCGCTTTGACGAGGCGGAGCGATTGTTTCGCGAGGCGATTGCGGCGAACCCCTCGATCGCTCCTTTTCTGCAGGCCAGGCTCGCCGGTGTCCTCCAAGACGGAGGAAAAACGCCGGAGGCTGTCGAGGCGGCGCTGGAGATCCTCGTCCGCCATCCGGACAGCTCTGCCGCGGATCTCGCGCGCATTCAGCTCCCGGTACTCTACGCGACAGCGGAGCGGGGGGACGAAGTCACCCGGGCCGTCGACGCGGCGCTCCGAATCGAGGTCGGCGCATTCACCGAAGACGAGCTGGCTGCCGCAGCCGACGAGCTCGAGCGTCTCGGCCTTCCGCGTGAGGCGGGTCGGATCCGGTTTCGCGTTCTCGACCGCTACCCCCAGGGACGTCATACGGAACAGCTCTACCGGAAACTGGTGCAGCTCGACGACTCGCCGCTGGCGGCTCTTCCCTATGCGCAGGCTCTCGAGCTCGCAGACCGGCTCGGCCGTGTGAACCGGTACGATCAGGCGCTCGATCTGCTCGAGCGGATCCGAGCCCGTTTCCCGGTCGCAGCGAGCGACGCCTCGTTCACGCACGTCCTCGCGACGTCCCTCTTCAACTCGCGCCGGTACGAGCGCGTGATCGAGCTCGCGCCGAAGCAATCGGAGCCTCACTACCTCGCCATTCAGCTGCTCCGTGCGCGAGCGTTCTGGCGAACGGATCGCAATCGAGAGTTTCTGAGCCTGCTCGACAGCATCCTCGGAAACCATCCGGCCTCGCGGGAGGCGGCCAATGCCCGGCTGCTCCTCTCGAGGTATCACACCATCGACGAGATCGATCATGCGAAAGCCGTCGCTCACCTGGGACAGGCCATCGCCGCCGGCCTGACGGGCACCGACGGCGTGAATATCTGGAATCTCGGCTGGATCCATACCCTTGCCCGCCAGGACCAGAGGGCATTGGCCACATTCGATCAGTACCTGCTGCGTCATCCCGACGCCGACTACACGACCAACGCGCTGTTCTGGGGAGCGAAGATCCACGAAAGGAACGGAGATCTCGGCCGGCGCGACCAGCGGATGCAGCGGCTCATCGATCGCTATCCGACCAGCTACTACAGTTATCGCGCCCGCGAGATTCTCGGTCTGGCGCATCCTCCTCCCCCAGCCGGCCTCGAAAGCGCGGTCCCGTTCGCGGCGGCCGGGGTCACCGCGCCCGATGCGCGGGTCGAGATGGTCCGTTTCCTCATGGACGCCGGCCTCGAGCGGGAGGCTGCACGCGAGATGCAGCGTCTTGCTGCCGCGAGCAGTGACGATCGCGTGATCGCCTTCACGCTGGCGGACACCTACGCATCGGCAGGTCAGCCGCTTCGGGCGATTGTCGTCCTTCAACGCAGCTTCCGGAACGTGATCCGCCATGGGGCAGCAGATGTCCCGCGGCGATTCTGGGAGATCCTCTATCCTCGCGACCATTGGGAGACCATCGTCGAATCGGCCGGGAAGAACGGCGTCGATCCGTTTCTGATCGCCGCGATGATCCGCCAGGAAAGCGCCTGGGAGCCGTCGACGGTCTCGAGTGCCGGCGCGGTCGGGCTGATGCAGATCATGCCGCACGAAGCGTCATCGATCGCGGCCGCTGCGGGGCTCGGAGCGATCAGCCGCGAAGATCTGTTCGATCCGAGCCGCAATATCGCAGTGGGGGCAGCGGAGCTGAGGCAGAAACTCGACCGCATGAATGGCAATCGCCTTCTCGCGATCGCTTCGTACAATGCGGGCGAAGCAGCAGTTGGCCGTTGGATTGCAAAAACGCCTTTGCATGACGTGGACCTGTTCGTGGAATCGATTCCATACGACGAAACGCGACTCTACGTGAAGAACGTCATGAGAAACTATAACGAGTATCGGCGGATCTATGGCAGTCCTTGAAAAGATCACCAGAGTCGCATCCAGGAACATCATCTCCACTCTGCTCGCTCTTCTTCTCTTCATCCCGAATCCTGTCGCCGCCATGCAGCGGCTGATCCTCGATCAGAACATCAGCTCGGTACCCTCGACTCAATTCACCGGGTCGGCCGAGATCACCGTCGTTCCCCCCTTCGAAGGAGCACGGCTGACCGTATCGATCGACGGCCAGCTGGTCGCTGCAGGTCTGCGCTCGCCATATCAGATTCAGGTCGACTTCGGTCCTGCCGCCATCGAGCACAAGATCGCGGTCACGGCGGCCTCGTCCGACGGAAGAAAAAAGATCCACTTCAGCAGAACGGTCAACCAAGGAGAACGTTCGCTCTCGGTGAAGATCGAAGAGGTGGAACCTGGCGGAGCCCTCTTCGAGGCGATGGTCACGGCTCCGGCGAGCGATCCGATCGTCAAAGTCGCCTTCTACGATCAGGATGGCCTTCTCCGCGAGATGGCGCGAGGCGCCTACCGCATCGAAGTGCCCGACAAGAGCCGGGGCGGCCTTCTCCAGGTGACCGCGACGGCGAAATCGGGCATCGAGGTCTCTGATTTCTTCGGTGACGCAGGGGAAATTCACGTCGAATCGTACGACGTCAGAACCATGAAGCTCTTCGTCTCGGTGACCGACCGCACCGGGTCGATCAAAACCGACATCCCGGCTTCGACGTTCAAGGTGCTCGACAACGGGGTGAAGGGAAAGATCCTCGATGTCGGCAAAGCTCTCGAGGAGCCGGTATCCATCGCCATCCTCGTCGATGCCTCCGCGAGCATGACCCCATGGATGAAGCGGGCGCGAGCCGCGGCGAACAGCTTTGTACAGAAAATCGTCCGGCCGGCCGACCGCTATGCTCTCTTCGCAATTCAAAGCGTTCCACGTCGTCAGCTGGCTCTCACCAATACTCCGGCAGCGCTCGACGGTGCGCTCGCCAACCTTCATGCGCACGGAGAGACGGCGCTGTACGATGCGATCGAAAGCGCGCTGCGCGAGCTCGAGGGAGAACGGAATCGTCGGGCGATCGTGATCCTCTCCGATGGAGAGGACACTTCGTCGTTCTCCAGCTATGACGAGATCCTCAAAAAGGCGGTCGCCGCAGGAGTGACGATCTACGTGATCGCGTTCGCCGAGGAGGAACAACCGCAGGCTCACATCGACCGCCTGCGCTATCTCGCCGGTCAGACCGGAGGCTTTCTCACCATGGCGACGAGCCGGACTCTCGATCAGCGATACGCCGATATCGAGCGGGAGCTTCGCGAGCAGTACGCCATCAAGTACCAGATCGCCGGCATGTCGAAGCCGAACGAGTGGCGGAAGGTTCGCGTTCTGCTCGTATCGCCGACGATGACGGCGCGCACCATCAGCGGCTACTTCTCTCCGTGAGGGTAGTGAGCGAAGTTTGTCCGCTTCGGCCAGGCGCAGCCGGACGGCATGACCTCTCGCTCGCCGAAGCGGACAACTTCGGCCCTGGCCCCAATCGCCGGTCCACGCGATCGGCTACGGACCGAACTTGTCGCGGATGCGGTGTCAGACCATCGCAAGCCCTCACATGCTCCGCGCCGCATCCGCGACAAAGTTCGGCCACTTTCCGCCCGCCCGCCCCGGCTCTCGTAGGGACGAAGCAGTGAGCCGCGAGATGCCGCATCAGGCTCGCTCGACCTCTCGGAAGGCGAACAGCTTCGTCCGGCCCCGGCGAACTGTAGGCAATGTAGGCGAAGCCTGTGGCCGAAGTAGTTTGTCCGCTTCGGCCAGTCCCGACCGGATGCCGCGCCGAAGCGGACAACTTCGGTCCTGGCCCGAATCGCGGGCGACGAGCTGGACCGAGAGGACAAGACAGAAAGATCGTCCGGCAACGCGGACGATGGAGCTCGCAAGTATGTGAGACGCGACCCCTCACCCCTGACCCCTCTCCCCATGGTCAGGTCGCTGCCTCTGGTAAGGTTGGCTGATGGGGAGAGGGGAACGATCGTCGCAAGACTTGCCTGTCCACGCGATCGGTCACGGACCGAACTTGTCGCGGATGCTGTGTCAGACCCTCGCAAGCCCTCACATGCTCCGCGCCGCATCCGCGACAAAGTTCGGCCACTTCCGCTCTCTCCTCGAATGACGGAATCGCCGATGTCCTGCCCGGGTTCATCAGAACGCCCGAGACCATAGACTCGGGACGAGCCTCGAACCTCGAGCCTCGAACCTCGAGCCTCGACCCTCCGAGCATGAACACAGAACTCCTCGCCGATCTCCGCCGACGGGTCGCCGCCTCCGAGCCCTTCACCGAGGCGCTCGCCGCCCTTCGCAGCGGAATCGTCGAGATCAGCGCATCGTCGCTCGAAGCGAGAGCCCTGCTCGTGGCAGCGCTCGCCGAGAAGCTGGGATCGAAGATCCTGGTCGTGGTCCCGGGGGAGTCGGCACTCGACGACTTCGAACAAGCTCTCGCGCTCTTTCACGCAGGGCCCGGCGCGGTCGCTTCCTATCCGGTGCCGTCGCTCTCTCCCTATCAGGAGGTGGCTCCGTCGCTGGCGGTCATCCGCGGTGAGATTCGAACCATCGGACTTCTCGTTCGCGGCGCGGTCGACATTCTCACCGTACCGGCCAAAGCGCTTTTCCGCCTGCTGCCGCCCCCGCAATCGATCACCGCGAGCTTCATCGAGTTGCAGCAGGGAGCGGATCTCGACCTTCCTCGAACGCTGCAGACACTGCTCGAGAACGGTTTCGTCAGAACGGATCTGGTCGGTGAGGTCGGAGAGCTCGCTTTTCGCGGAGGCATTCTCGACATCTTTCCGCCCGGCTCCGATCGCCCGATCCGAATCGAGCTGTTCGGTGACACAGTCGATTCGATTCGCCTCTTCGATCCGGAGACCCAGCGGTCGGCCGAGCCCGTCCCGGCGTTCACGATCGAGCCGGCTACACAGTTTCCGATCACGCCCGCCGTCCGGACGGCCCTGGCCAGGCAGTTGTCGATCGATTTCAACGACCCGATCTACCGGCGTGATCTCGCGGAAAAGATCGAACGCCTGACCGAGCACTCCTCGTTTCCCGGCGTCGAGAGCTACCTTCCCGCCGCCGTTCCCATCGTCCCGCTGCTCGATTTTCTCGCCGTCGGCGGGCAGCGATGGATCATCGCCGTCGTCGATCCCGACGATGCCCTGGCGACGATCGACCGTTACGAGACGCTGCTTCGGACGGAATGGGAGAGCTCGATCGCAAAAGGGCGTGCGGCGTACGCTCCCGATCGGATTCTCGTCCCGGCACCGGCGATCCGCGCGACCATCGATCAGGCAGCGATCGTCCTGACGTCGTTGCAGCTGGCCGATCGCGGGCGCCGTCAGATTCGCCTCTCGACGCCGGCGGCCGAGCGCTTCATCAACCGGCTCGGCGAGCTGCCGGCGCGCCTGGCCGCGAAGCGCGAAGAAGGACGCACTCAGATCCTCTTCGTCGCGTCGAAGGGAGGCCGGGAAAAGGTCGAGCGACTGTTCGACGAATTCTCCGTTCCGTTCGTCGATGAAGGGGACACGCTCGGAACGGAGATCGCCGTGAGCAACGGCACGCTCGCGCGCGGGTTCGATCTCGACGCGATTCGGCTCTCCGTCCTGTCCGAATGGGATCTGTTCGAGCCTCCCTCCAGCACGCGCGTGGGGCGCAGGAAGCCGCGCGAGACCTTCCTGACGGATCTTCGAGACCTCCGAACGGGCGACTACATCGTCCACGTCGATCACGGCATCGGACGTTTCCGAGGACTGCAGCGCATCGCGTTCGGCGCGGGAGAGCGGGAGGTCATGGAGCTCGAATACTCCGGCGGAGGCAAGCTGCTGCTTCCGATGGAGAGCCTGCACCTGATTCAGAAGTACTCCGGCGGGGAAGACGCACATCCGCGCCTCGACCGCCTCGGCGGAACGAGCTGGGCGCGGGCCAAGGCATCGGTCAGGAAGGCCATGCGCGACATGGCCGACGAGCTGCTCAAGCTGTACGCAACGCGGCAGATGGTGTCCGGCCACCCCTTCAGCAAGGACTCCCCCTGGCAGTTCGACTTCGAAGAATCGTTCGAGTTCGAAGAGACCGACGATCAGAGCGCCGCGATCGACGACGTCAAGAACGACATGGAATCACGCCGGCCGATGGACCGGCTGCTCTGCGGCGACGTCGGGTACGGGAAGACCGAGGTCGCGATGCGCGCGGCCTTCAAGGCGGTGATGGACGGCAAGCAGGTCGCCGTGCTGGCACCGACGACGATTCTCGCCTATCAGCACTACCGCACGCTCCTCCGGCGCTTCGCTTCCTTTCCGGTGACCATCGAATTGCTGACCCGTTACTACTCGGCGAAGGAACAGAAACAGATCGTCAGAAAGCTCGAGTCGGGAGAGATCGACATCGTCATCGGCACGCACAGGATCCTCTCGAAGGACATCGCATTCAAGGATCTGGGACTCCTGGTGATCGACGAGGAGCAGCGCTTCGGCGTCGCACAGAAAGAGCGGCTCAAGCAGCTGAGGAAGGCGGTGGACGTTCTCGCCATGTCGGCGACGCCGATTCCTCGGACCCTTCACATGTCGCTGGTCGGGATTCGGGACATCTCGGTGATCGAGACGCCGCCGAAGGACAGGCTGGCGATCCAGACCGCGGTGGTGCCGTTCGACGACGACTTCATCGCCGAGGCGATCGAATTCGAGGTGGCGCGCGGAGGACAGGTGTTCTTCGTTCACAACCGCGTCGACTCGATCCACAGCATGAAGGAGCATCTCGAGAAGCTGGTGCCAGGACTTCGGGTCATCGTCGGGCATGGTCAGATGGACGAGAGGGAGCTGGAGCGCGCGATGATGGCATTCATCGCGAAGGAATACGATGTACTGCTCGCCACGACGATCATCGAGAATGGAATCGACATCCCGGCATGCAACACGATTCTGATCGATCACTCCGAACGGTTTGGTCTGTCGCAGCTCTACCAGCTCCGAGGCCGCGTCGGCCGCAGCGACCGCCTCGCCTTCTGCTACCTCCTCGTCCCTGCCGATCGCCTTCTCTCCTCCGACGCTCGCAAGCGCCTCGCTGCCATTCAGGAGTTCTCCGATCTCGGCGCCGGCTTCCGGATCGCGGCGAGAGATCTCGAGATCCGCGGCTCCGGCAACATTCTCGGCGGCGAGCAGTCGGGACAGATTGCCGCGGTCGGATTCGAGATGTACTGCAAGCTCCTGGAGGAGGCAGTCAGCGAGATGAAGGGGGAGCCGGTCGAAGAGATCGTCGAGACTTCGATCAACATCGCGGTGGACATCTACATCCCATCGCATTACATCGAAGACGAAAATCTCCGAATCATGTTCTACAAGCGAATCGCCTCCGCGCGCGACGACGGCCGCCTCGCCGAGATTCGTGACGAGATGCGGGACCGTTTCGGTGCTCTCCCCGAAGGCGTCGAGAATCTGCTCGGGCTGATGCGCCTCAAACTGCTGGCACAGGCGATCGGCGTGACTTCGATCGTCAGGGAGATGGACACCATCGCCGTGAAGTTTCGACAGGGGGCTCGCATCGATCCGTCACTTCTCGTTCAGCTCCTGGCCGCGAACAGCGCGGCGAAATTCGCTCCGTCCGGAGCTCTGTCTCTTCCCCTGAGCCAGCGCGGAGGAGCGCTGATCGAGTCGCTGAGCGAGCTCCTCTCCAGTCTCACCCTGGCCGCGTGATAGACTCCGTCCTCGTGTAATAGCCCGATGCGTCTCCTCGCCATTTCATCCCGTACGCTTCTCCCGGCACTCGTGATCCTGGCGCTCACATCGTCCTGCTGGAACAAGCCATCTTTGCCACCTGACGTCATCGCTCAGGTCGGAGAACGCACCGTCACGCTCGAGGACTACAAGAAATACCTGCAGAGAAACGCGGGGGTCGAGATGGCGCAGGTCGCCCCTGCGGCTTCGAGCGCCCTTCTCGACCAGTTCCTCGAGGAGATCCTCCTGGCGGAGTTCGCGGCGGCGAGCGGCGTCGATGCCGGCGCCGACAAGATCGCAGCCGCCGTGCGCAAGGATCCTGGCTCGACCGTCATCGAAAAGCGGGACGAGATGCGCAGAACCGATCTGCTTCGCGACGTCCGCGGTCGCATCACTCCTCCGCAACCTGCCGACGTGCGCGCCTACTACGATCAGCATCTGGAGGAGTTCCGCCTCCCCGAACGGGTTCACGCCCGCCAGATTCTTCTCCACGACGAGCGGCGGGCCCGGGAGGTGATCGATCAATTGAAAAAGGGGGCGAGATTCGAAGACGTCGCTCAGGAATACTCCGACGCCCCCAATGCCAGGAATGGAGGCGACATCGGGTACGTCGGCCGCGGCCAGCTGCCGCCGATCTTCGAGAACGAGCTCTTCGGTCTCGATCCGGGCAGCCACAGTCGCATCATCAGAACCGACGACACCTTCCACATCTTCAGAGTCGAGAACCGGGCCCCTGCAGGTCCGCTCCCCTTCGAGGAAGCGAGTGCGACGATCCGCACGAAGCTGATCGAGACCGCAGTCGATTCGGAGCTGATGAAGCTCATCGCGCGGGCTCGCAAGCAGATTCCGACGAGAGTGCTGGCAAAGCGGCTTCCGTTCGACTATTCCGGTTCCCTCCCCACCAGTCCGAACGAATAAATTTATCTCGCCGTTGTTCTCACGGAGGCATCTGCGGTCTCCCGGCAGAACCCCGCCGAAGCATCACCATCTCGAATCTCGAAGGATGTGACGATGAAGAAAACCCTGCTGATCCTCGCACTCACCGCACTCTGCGGCACGCTGGCCGCCGGCGAGATCGTCGAAGAGGTCGTGGCACGCGTCGGGGACCGTGTGGTCACCCGATCGCTGTACATGAAGCGGTTGACAGAAGGCCTCGCCGAGATGGAAGCGAGGTTGCCACCCGAAGAGCTGCCTGCACGGCAGACCGAATTCCGGAAAGCTCTGCTCGACGACATGATCAACGAGCTGCTGTTGAAGGACCGGGCCGACCGAATCAACGTCACCGTGTCACCGGCCGAGATCGAGGCAGCCGTCGCGAGGCTGAGGCGACAGTTCGGGATCGAAACGGACGAACAGTTCATCGAGTCGCTGCAGCGATCCGGCCTGACGAGGGCCGACATGGAAGTGCGACTGCGCGACACCCTTCTCACCGAGAAGCTCTTCGCGCGCGAGCTGCGCTCTCGGGATGCTCTCGGCGACCGCGAGCTGCGCGAGCGCTACGAGCGGGAGAAGGAGCACTATCGTCTACCCGAGCGAGCGAGACTTCGCGAGATCGTGGTTCTCGCTCCCGAAGGAGCGACCACGATGATGTTCGAGGAGCTTCGAGCGCGAGCCGATGAGGCCCTGGCGGCAGCCCGACGCGAGCCCGATTTCGCGAAGGTCGTCACGGAGTACTCGGATGCGCCGAGCAAGTCCGATGGTGGAACCCTCGGAATCGTCGCTCGAGGCGAGCTCCTTCCGGAGCTCGATCGCGCCGTGTTCGACACGCCGGCCTCGACGGTCGTCGGTCCCGTGCGCACGCGAGCCGGCTATCACATCGTGAAGGTCGAGGAGCGCCTTCCTTCTGAAGTACCGCCGTTCGACGCCATCAAGGATCGACTGCGGCGCGAAGCGACCGAGGAGACCTTCCAGCGCGATTTGAAAGCCTACCTCGAGAGCCTCCGCAAGGACGCCTTCGTCCAGATCCACGAAGATCGGCTTCCGACGACGGGGTAGAGCGTGGCGCGGGTGAGCGGAGACATAACGTGACGCCCTGACCGGTGGTGGCGCTTCGCGCTCACCACCGGCTGTGTTCCACTCACCCCTCCGGGGTGCTTTCCGCCTTCTGCCATTTGCCCATCTGCCTTCTGCCTTCTGCCTTCTGCCCTCTGCCCTCTGCCCTCCGCCCTCCGCCTCCCCCCGTGGTACCATTCTCCCGCTGGCCGCCCGCCCCCTCTTCTGCTTCTCGATCTCCGCAGAAGGCAATGAACAATCTCAAGAAGCTGTACATCCTCCCCGGGAGGTCGTCGTGAGCGACACTCTGATCGGCGACCTTCCTCTCGACGAGCGCCCGCGAGAGCGCCTGATGAATCAGGGCTCGCAGAGCCTCTCCGACGCCGAGCTGCTCGCGATCCTTCTCGGCTCTGGATCGCGTGGACGCAGTGCGATCACCGTGGCGCGTGAGCTTCTGGGCGACGGCCTGCAGACGCTGTCGCGAAGAAACTGGCAGGCCACCGTCGGCATTGCAGGAGTCGGCGCGGCGAAGGCGGCCAGGATCGAAGCGGCTCTCGAGCTCGGTCGCCGCCTCGCATCGCGCCTCGACACCGGGAGGGAGCCGATGAACGATCCGGACTCGATGGCGCGTGCTCTGATCGCCCGCTATTCCCATTACGTCCAGGAGCGGCTGGGAGCTCTTTTCCTCGATTCCAAGCACCGGCTGATCCGCGAGCGGGAGATCTATGTCGGCACACTCAATGCCACCACGGTCTCGACCCGCGACATCATTCGCATCGCGCTCGAGGAGCACGCCGCCTCGGTGATCGTCTTTCACAACCACCCCTCGGGGGACCCCTCGCCATCCGGCGAGGACCTGCTCTTCACCCGCCGTCTCGTCGATGCCGGACGCCTGATGAGCGTCGACATTCTCGATCATCTGATCCTCGGCACGAATCGCTGGGTCTCGCTCAAGAGGAGAGGAATGATGTGAGAGATGCAATGGGTAGGCGCGCGCCGGTGAAGACAACATCTCGCGTCATCCTGAGCCTTTTCACAGCGTGCGCGCTGAACCTGAGAGTAATGACAACTCCCGTCATCCTGAGCGAGGCGGGTGGGTGGGCGTGAGCGAAGGATCTGCGATCGGCAACTGTCTAAGAACACAGATCCTTCACTCACACCCGCACCCCTCCCTCGTTCAGGATGACGGCACGGCCAGTGTCATTGAAAGCGAGGCGGATGGGTGGGCGTGAGAAGGATGACGGCAGAGAATGACACGCAGGGACGACTGGCGGGCGCGGGACGCCCGCTCTCCCCTGCGGGGGTTGGGTAGATCATGGCAAGCACCCGGACGAAGCTATTGCGCTGCGTCGCGGCGTGGCAAGCCCTCAGCTCTGTCCCTCGCGCAAATGCTTCGTCCCTACGAGGAGCAGAGTGCGCCCCTGCGATGCACGGGCGATTCGGCGCCTGACGCCGCCTATCCTCCCGCCACCGCGGCGCGTGGCTCCTTTTTCGAGCCGACCTCGGGATAGACCGGCGTGAACCAACCGTAGCGATCGGGAATCTCGCCGTTGATGTAGGCGAAGTACTCGGTCTGAATCTGCTCGGTGATCGGCCCCCGTTTGCCGTTGCCGATCGGAATCCGATCGACCGAACGGATCGGTGTCACCTCGGCGGCCGTTCCGGTGAAGAAGACCTCGTCGGCGATGTAGAGAGCTTCGCGCGGAATGAACGACTCGGTGACCTCGTAGCCGAGATCCTTGGCGATCCGAATCACCGAATGGCGGGTGATCCCGGGGAGAATCGACGACCCGAGGTGTGGAGTGAGAATCCTTCCGTCTCGAACGATGAAAATGTTCTCACCCGACCCCTCGCTCACGAAGCCGTTCTGGTTGAGCGCGATGCCCTCCTGATAGCCGTCGATGGCCGCTTCGGTTCGGATCAGAATCGAATTCATGTAGTTGGCTGTTGCCTTGGCCATCGCGGGGAAGGTGTTGGCAGCCATCCTCGTCCAGGATGAGACGCGAACGTCGACGCCCTGTTCGATTCCCTCTGCGCCGAGATATTTCCCCCATTTCCAGGCTGCGATGACGATGTCCACCGGGCAGGAGCCGGGATAGACGCCGAGGGAGTGGAATCCGCGATACACGAGCGGGCGCAGATAACAGTCCTCGAACTCGTTGGCGATGATCACATCGAGACAAGCCTGATTGAACTCCTCCATGGTCATCGAAATCTGCATGCGATAGATCTTGCAACTGTCGAAGAGGCGGCGGGTATGATCGGTGAGCCGGAAGACCTCCGGACCTCGCTCGGTGTTGTAACACCGCGTTCCTTCGAACACGCCGGAACCGTAGTGCATGGCATGGCTGAGAACGTGAATCTTTGCGTCAGCGAAGTCGACCAGCCGGCCGTTCATCCAGATTTTTTTGACTTCCTCAAACGGCATCGATACACCTCCTTCTGGGTTGGCCCGAGGGGGCTGGTGCGGAAGAATCGAGTATAGGTTCCACACTTTTTCAAAGTCAAATGCCGCGACGCACCCTCTGGTGACACATCGGCTCACCCGTTTCGATGGCGATCTCATTTGGCACGGGAATGCTGGCAATCTCTGTCGAAATGGCTCCTGCAAGGACCGCGCGCGACCGAAGAGAAGCCTTGTATTTCCCCTCTCGATTCGGGAGGATGAGCCGATGAAGCCGAAAGGCAGGCGCGCTGTCGTCACCGGAGCCTCGAGCGGAATCGGCCGTGCAACCGCGCTCGCGCTCGCGCGGCAGGGGGCACATCTGGTCATCGCCGCACGAAGGGTGGAACGTCTCGAGGAGGTCGCATCCTCCTGCCGTGAGATCGGGGCGGTCTGCCATTCCGTGCCGGCCGACGTCGAAAACGCCGATGAATGCGCGGCGCTGATCGCCCGGGCGACCGCGCTCCTGGGAGGCGTCGACATCCTCGTGTGCTCCGCAGGCTTCGCACTCTACGATTCGGTCGCCGAAGCGAATCGGGACGAGATGCGCGCGATGATGAACGTGAACTACTTCGGCGCCCTGCACGTGATCCAGGCGGTGCTGCCACAAATGCTCGAACGAAGACTCGGGGCGATCGTCAGCATCTCCTCCGTCTGCGGGATCATGGGCTTCGCGCGGATGGGGGGATACTGTGCGACGAAATTCGCACTCAACGGGCTGACCGAATCGTTGAGGAACGAGCTTCTTCCCATGGGGATCACCGTCTCGATGGTCTGTCCGAACACGACGGCGACAGAATTCTTCGAAAAAGCCGAGCGCGGGAAGCAGCCGGAGGCTTCGAGACTGATTCTTGCAATGCCTCCGGAGCGCGTAGCGGCCGCCGTCATCCGTGCAATCGAAACGGGACGATACCGGATCATCGTGCCGTTCTCTGCACTTCTCTACATGAGATTCAAGGAAATCTTTCCTCGCACCGCTCATCTGATGATGCGAGTCACCTCGTCGCTGCTCGAAAGGAGAAGGGAGCGTTGAGACCTTCGCGTACTCCGGCCACTACTGCACTCATCGCCATCATCGTCGCCGTCTTCACCGCGGAGATCGTCAAGGGAATCCCTCTTGTCGGCGTCTCCGACGCCGACATTCCACGACTCATCGAGATGGGTGCCATCGTCCCGGGCATCTTCGCTCGTGGTGATTACTGGCGACTCGTCGCGGCGATGTTTCTCCACATCGGGATCCTCCACCTCCTTCTGAACCTCTGGGCTCTGTTTCAGCTCGGCGGGGTCTTCGAGACGATGTTCGGCACGCCGCGCTTCGTCGCGACCTACTTCGTTGCAGGACTCTCCGCTTCGATCGCCAGCGCATGGAACGCAGGCGGCGTCTCCGCGGGAGCGAGCGGCGCGATCTTCGGGATTCTCGGAGCGCTGATCTTCGCCATCCGCCGCTCACCCGTCTGGAGGCACGAGCCGTGGACGAAGAATTTCACGCGCCAGCTCATCGGATGGGCGGCTCTCAATGTCGTCGTCGGCTTCACCGTTCCCGGCATCGACAACGCGGCCCATCTCGGTGGATTCGCCATGGGCCTGCTTCTCGGATTCGTTCCGCATCGGGTGCCACCACCCCCACCGGGTCGCTATGTCATCGACACCGAGGCGAGACGGCCGGGCGGCGAGATTCCGTGGGACCGGTGAGGGACGGGTGGACGAGGTAGCCTAAGCCTACCCGAAAATATTTGAAATTTGAGAGTCAAAGGCCGGGCTCGGGTCCGGGCTCGGGCTCGGGAAACGCGCCGGTTGCCTGCTTCGGGACTGAACCTGGTCGGAGTTGAGTATCTC